>NZ_CP113242.1:0-680248 GCF_029635775.1 Vibrio misgurnus
ATGGTTCAGGGCACCACCTCTGATGCAGGGAAAAGTGTGTTAGTGGCGGGGTTATGCCGTGTTTTAGCCAGAAAAAACATCAAGGTGGCGCCATTCAAGCCCCAGAATATGGCGCTGAACAGTGCCGTCACCCCTGATGGCGGTGAAATTGGTCGCGCTCAGGCTGTGCAAGCACAAGCGTGTGGGATTGCGCCGAGTGTGCACATGAACCCTGTGCTACTCAAACCAAATTCAGATACCGGTGCGCAAGTGATTTTGCAAGGGCGAGCTTTATCGAATATGGAAGCGAGTGCTTACCATGACTATAAGAAAGTGGCGCTGGAAACGGTGATGGATTCGTTTCAGCGGCTGCAAAATGAGTATCAAGCGGTGATGATTGAAGGGGCGGGCAGTCCGGCGGAAATCAATTTGCGCGCCAATGATATTGCCAATATGGGCTTTGCTGAAGCTGCCGATGTCCCCGTGATCATTGTGGCGGATATTGATCGCGGTGGTGTGTTTGCTCATTTATACGGTACGCTGGCGCTGCTTTCCGAGTCGGAGCAGGCGCGAGTGAAAGGGTTTGTAATTAACCGTTTTCGCGGTGATATTGCCTTGCTGCAATCGGGGCTGGATTGGTTAGAGCAAGCCACCGGTAAGCCAGTGATTGGTGTGTTGCCTTACCTGCACGGTTTTGATCTGGAAGCTGAGGATGCAATTGCGGCTCATCAGACGTTGGCGGAAGAAAGCCAATTGCGGGTTGTGGTCCCAGTATTGACGCGGATCAGTAATCACACTGATTTTGATCCTCTACGGTTAAATCCGCACATCGATTTTCGCTATGTTAGGCAAGGTGAATCACTACGCGGCGCGGATCTGATCATCTTGCCTGGCACCAAATCGACGCGGGCCGATCTGGCTTACTTACGTGCCCAAGGTTGGGATAAAGAGATTGTGCGTCACTTGCGTTTAGGCGGTAAAGTCATCGGGATTTGTGGCGGATTTCAAATGCTGGGGGAATGGGTGCATGATCCGCTCGGGATTGAAGGTGAAGCGGGCAGTAGCCAAGGGCTGGGTTTGCTGGCGATGCAAACCGAGTTGAGTGCGGAAAAACGCCTTACTAATGTGCAAGGAAGGTTGACACTCAATGGTCAATCTGTGGCGGTGCAGGGTTATGAGATCCACGCCGGACGTTCTGATTGGCAGCAACCACGACCTAGTCCAATCATCCTGAATAATGGTGATGTTGACGGTCTAGTTAGTGAGGATAATCAACTGTTTGGCACCTATTTACATGGTATTTTTGATTTGGCGGAAACCGCGCAGTGCCTTTGTCAATGGGCGGGTGCGGCCAGTATTGAGCCGTATGATCATCGAGCCATACAAGAACAGGCGATCAATCGTATTGCCGATGCCATTGAACAACATCTTAATCTAGATCTGTTATGGCCAGATTTATAAGGAAAATCTCTATGTTTAAACGTATGACTTTACTGCTATGTTTAGCGGTTCATGTGCTGCCGGTTAGCGCGCAAGAGACGCTACGCATTTATGCGGCATCATCGATGACCAATGCAGTTGAAGCGTTGGTTGACGCTTATCAACAGCAACATGATGTCAAATTGGTGACGGTGTTCGGTGGTTCTTCTTCTTTAGCGCGTCAAATCGAAGTGGGGGCACCAGCGGATTTGTTCATTTCAGCCAGTGAAGACTGGGCGGATTACCTGGTTGAAAAATCGTTGGTAGAAAAACAGCAGGTGGTCACCTTAGCGGCAAATCGCTTGGTATTGATTCGCCCTACTGCGCAGCCAATTGAAGCATTTGATCTGCAAAACCTCACGGCATGGCAAGCTGCTTTGGCGGATTCTCGATTGGCGGTGGCACAGGTTGATGCGGTACCCGCCGGTGTCTATGCTAAGCAGGCGTTGCAGCATTTAGGTGTCTGGTCAGGATTAGAGACTCGTTTGGCACAAACCAATAACGTGCGAATTGTGTTAGCGCTGGTCGAACGGGGGGAATCACCGCTGGGGATTGTGTATAAAACCGATGCGATATTGAGTGATAAAGTGGCGCTGGTCAGCGATTTTCCAGAGCAGTCACATCAAGCGATACGTTATCCGTTAGTTCAACTCAATGATAAAGCGGCTAATGCTGAGCTAGTCGCATTTTTGCGCTCTGCGGCAGCGCAACAGATCTTACAGCGCTTTGGCTTTGAGTCAGTAAGCGAGTAGGCATAGTGTTGACCGATTACGAATGGGCCGCCTTACTGCTTAGCCTTAAAGTGGCGGGTTACGCCACAGTATGGTTATTGCCGATAAGCATTTTACTGGCGTGGCTGCTGGCACGCAGTTCTTTTGTTGGCAAAGGGCTGATTGATAGCCTAGTGCACTTGCCTTTGGTATTGCCACCAGTGGTGGTTGGTTATTTATTGCTGATTAGTATGGGGCGAAAAGGTTGGCTTGGGCAGTGGCTGTATCAAGTTTTTGGGATCAGCTTTAGCTTCAGTTGGCGTGGTGCAGTGCTGGCTTGCATGGTGATTGCGCTACCGTTAATGGTGCGTTCAATTCGCTTGAGTTTAGAAAGTGTGGATCGAAAACTGGAACAAGCTGCGCGTACTTTGGGGGCATCACCCGTGCGAGTCTTTTTTACTATCACTTTGCCGCTGACCCTACCGGGCATTTTAACTGGGGTGATGCTTGCATTTGCGCGCAGTCTAGGTGAGTTTGGCGCCACCATCAGTTTTGTGTCGAATATTCCCGGTGAAACGCAAACCATCCCGCTGGCCATGTTTACCTTTTTAGAAACGCCGGGTTCGGAAATGCAAGCTGCCCGTTTGTGTGTGATTTCGATTGCGATTGCACTTGGGTCACTGTTCGCCTCGGAATGGCTAAGTCGCCGGATTAAGCAGCGCTTGGGAGTACAGTGATGGGCGAATTGATTTTACAAGTGCAGCAGCAGTTAGGTGAGACTCGTCTTGAGGTCGACTTGCGCTTACCTGCGGCGGGGATTTGTGCGATTTTTGGACGCTCAGGGGCGGGAAAAACCTCACTGATCAATGTGATCAGCGGGTTAAGTACACCACAGCAAGGTGAGATCCATATTGCCGGTCACACGCTATTTAGTTCAACCCAAGGCATTAATCTGCCGATTGAGCAGCGTAAGATTGGCTATGTATTTCAAGATGCGCGGCTTTTCCCACACTATACCGTGCGTGGCAATCTAAATTATGGGGTGAGCTGCCCAGATGCGGCTTATTTTGCCAGCGTGACCAATTTGTTGGCGTTACAGCCGCTATTGGATCGCTATCCGCGTGATTTATCGGGCGGAGAAAAGCAGCGCGTTGCGCTGGGGCGAGCACTGTTATCAAAACCGGATTTGTTGTTAATGGATGAGCCGCTGGCCGCATTAGATATGCCACGTAAGAAAGAAGTGATGCCTTTTTTGGAAAACTTAGCCCAACATTTTCAGCTACCGATCTTGTATGTCTCACACAGCACACAAGAAATTTTACGCTTGGCTGATCATTTGGTGGTGTTAGAGCAGGGTCAAGTGCTCAGTGCTGGGCCCATCGAGCAAGTGTGGTCATCAAAGGCGATGCGACCTTGGCAATCGTTCAGCGAGCAAAGTACGCTGTTTACCGCAACGGTGACCCAACAGCATCCGCAGTATGGTTTGAGCCAAGTTTGTTTGGCGGAAGGGGTGGAACTTTGGGTGCAGCAGATTGAAGCACAACGGGGTAATCGTGTGCGGATGCAAGTGCGCGCTAACGATGTGTCGATTGCGTTACAAAAACCGATTGCAAGTTCGATCCGCAACATTCTACCCGCCCAGATTGTGGCGATTGAACATCAAGCTCCGAGTAAAAAAAGTGTCTCGCTCAAACTTGAATTAGCGGCTGGGTGTTATTTGTGGGCGGTGGTCACCGAATGGGCTTACGCTGAGTTGGCACTTGACGTGGGTATGCCAGTATTTGCGCAAATCAAAGGGGTCAGTGTGTCACAGCGTGATGTGGTTTTGACTCATTGAGCTTGTAGAGCTAGAGCGTGATTTGACGGGTTCTGTAAGCTCACGCTAAATCACAACAAGTTTTAAATAAACCAACCTAGTTAAACCTAAGTTAAGCGAACAGATGGGCAATGGCTTCGCGCTCTTCTTCGGTGAGTAGCGAGGCTTGCGCCTGATGCAGTGAGCGATCAATATCGCCTTGTAGCGTACGCAGCTGCTGCGGGCTTAATTTGCTCAGTTGAGCTTTCCAATCGGAAAATTGTTGAGGGTTCATTTGGTGTTCCGCTATTAACCATAATGGGCTTGGATTAAAAAACGGTGCTTGATGAAGTTGTGCTCGACAATCGGTGCTCATCGCTTGGCTCCTTTGTGTCGCGTTAATCCTACAATAACCATAGTCAGAAATTAGCGCGGCGGTGCGACTATTTTGTCCAGAAAGTGTAAGCATTTTTACAAGAAATGGTTATCTCCATAATGAGAATATTCATCAATGAGTAAAGGTTGATACTTTTCGGTGAGTTAGGGTACTGAGTTGCGGTACCCATTACATGGCTTGATCACCAGCCGCCGAGTGAGCCGGCGGCTTTATGGTCAGCGGCCTTTATGCTTCGCTGGGGGTGACGACTTTCACAGCAAATTTATTGGCTAACGAATGCAGCTCTGGCAGCATGCGATAAATCAGATGTAGCTGTTGTAGCACCATGCGTGCCGAGCCTTCATCATCTTCGCGCCATTCGGTGAGGCGAGTTTCTAGTCCTGTATTATCAATGTGCTGAGCATGAGACTCTGCGCTGTGGTGGAACAGTTGCTGATAAAGCAGATCAAGATGCTGATGGATCACTCGATGTGCATCCAGTACCAATTGATGCACGCTCTCATCCTCGAGGCGAGTACGATGTGCGCCTAGGGCCGAAATATAACTGAGCAGTGCATGGTTAAGGGTTAAAAAGCGAAAACTGTCACCGGCAGCCGCTTGATAGCGGCCTGGCTCTGCCAACATATTGGTGACTGCAGCGGAGAGCGCCGCATCTTGATTATGGGCCTGCTGGCGCGCCACTCGATAACTTAAACTGTCTTTTTTACCGATACGATACTGGCCAATGATCTGGGCTAAATACTGTTTATTCGCTTCTATGGCATCGGCCATGACTTTGTGCAAACGCTTGGATTGCCAGTCGGGCAAGATCCACACTACCGCAGCCACCGCTAACGCACAGCCGACCAAAGTATCGGCCAAGCGTGGTAATACTACCGCGTAGCCTTCGCCTAATTGATTGAAACAAAACAGCACTAATAAGGTAATAAAACCGGTCGCGTAGCCGTAATTATTCAAGCGAAATGCGAAAAACATCACTCCAGAGAGCACAATAAACACCAGTTGGCTTTCTTGGGAGGGAAAGAAAGTTAACAGCGGTACGCCGAGCAATAATCCGGCCAGAGTGCCAATGATTCGCGCGGTCAATTTTTGTTTGGTGGCGGCGTAGTTGGGTTGACACACAAACAGGGTGGTTAGCAAAATCCAGTAACCGCGTTCAATCCCTAAACCTTGAATCAACCCGTAGCCGGCAGTGAGCGCCAGCGACATACGTAATGCATGACGAAACAGCAGCGAATCAGGAGTAAGATTGGCGCGTAGCCGTTGCCACATGCTGCCTAAAGTATGGGCTTCGGTATCGTTCAATTCGCCCTCTTCTGGTTTTGCGACATCCGGATTACTGACGTTATTGAGCAGCTTTTCTACGGTGGCAAGATTATTCAACAGGTAGCCGAGCTGACCGAGTAGACTTTTCCAATCGCGTCTATCTTGCTGACGTAAATAATTGAGCGATAGTTGCAACTCATCCAACGCTATAATCGATCCTGCCTGATGCTGGTAACTGTGCCCTAAACGGATCGATTGCGCGATATCACGACAGGCTTTGGCCTGGGTTTCCAATAAATGTTTAAAGCGAAACAGAATATCTGAGCGACCAAAATGATCCGCTAACTCTTGGTAGCGGTAGTGAGTTGAACTGACTCGCTCGTGAATGTCTTGCGCTAAAAAATAAATGTTTAAGAAGCGGTCGCTCGCGCTATCCACGTGACCCCGTTTCGATCGAGTCAGAAAGATGGCATTGCACTGATTGAGCGCATTTACCGTGGCAGCATTCAAATTGGCCTCAAGTATCCGATAGGGCTGAGGCACCAGATCCGAAACTGGGTGGAACAGTGAGGATTTGGCTTCTAAGTAATTGGCCAGTTGTAGAAAAACGTTGGCGAGGTTTTGTTGCACCGGTTGCATCGGCCAACATGCATGCCACAGCATTGACATGAAGTAGTACCAAGCACTGCCGCTTAGCAGCAGCAAAGGTTGCAGCCAAATCGTGGTACTTTGGTGCGCACCAAGCATGGTGTAGATCGCAAGCAGTAACGAAGCAAATGCAATACTGGCATAGCGTGAGCCGAGCGCGCCGAGCATGATAAAGCCAAAAGTAGACGTAAATAGACCGATGGCAAACAGCCACGGGGTCTTAAACAAAATTTCAATTGAAAAGGCGGCGATCGCAAAACAGATCAAAGTTAGCGTGATGGATTTCAAGCGCCCCGTAAAACGGTCATCGCGCTCGGCCAGCGCCGCTGCAATCACGCCTAAAATCAACGGGGTGATCCAAGTGTTGAGCTGGTAATACCAAGCCGGGATCACTACACCGAGCAGCGTCAGCAACATCAAAATACTGTAGTTAACCGTTTTATTGGCCCAATACAGGCGTAGTTGGTTGATTTTTGGCACGGTGCTACACATCAGTCAGGGTTGAAAACGGCCAGTTTAGCAGATTGAAGTCATCACATGCTGATCAAAACAAATAAATATTGACCTTTCACTACTGATTGTCTTGATTGGAGATTATTTCTCAGGGTCTGCCTGGTTCAGAATATTGACATTATCTTTTTATTGGCTCGAGGGATTGGGGTATGATTGGCGACAATTTTGTTAGTGGGTTTCTACCTTTGTTAGTAGGTTTCTACCAATGCAGCTAAATGCCAATAAGACTGCACAGTTTTTTATCGCCAACGAATACTATCAAGTGGCGCTTGAGCACGAGTGGCTGGTGTTGACTTCGCTCAGTAGCGAGGAGCGGATCCCTTTTTCGGTCTGGAATGGACAAGTGCAGATCCGACGAGGTTTATGTTGGGGCAGTTTGCAGTTTTTCGCCGATCCGGAATCGGGTGTACAACGCAGTTGGTTGGTGCAAGGTTTACCTTGGCCACAATGCCGCGCATTTGCTCAGCAGTTGGTGGCGCATTATCAGGTTTGGCACCAGCGGCAGTGTGAACAGCTCAATCTGTATGTGCCTCGTTGGCAGCAGGAATTATCACGTCTGACTCGCTTGCCTTGTTTTTTAGCACACTCTGCGATTGAAGCTTGGGTGGCGCAGGTGTATGCCGATTTAACCCACATCAAGATGACGCTGCATGAGGCGCAAAAGCGTTTGCCTAGCGTGTTTGAACCTTTGTTGCCTTGGTTGTTAGATACCTCGGCGAGATTATCGGAGCGTAACCAAACTTGGTTAGAGCGAGAACGCCTCAACTGGACGGTGCTCTTTTCACAGTGCGAATCTTCACCGCTCAATCTATCGCAGCAGTACGCGGTACTACTTAATGATGATCATAATTTGGTGTTGGCTGGGGCGGGCTCTGGCAAAACCAGTGTGTTAACCGCACGAGTCGCTTATTTACTGCAAAGTCACCTTGCTAAGCCAGAACAGATTTTAATGGTCGCTTTTGCGCGTGATGCGGCACAGCAGATGGCTGAGCGGCTGACCAATAAAATAGGTTTAGAGGCTGAACGCTTGCAAGTGAATACGTTCCATCAGTTGGGGCTACGTATTTTGAATCGAGTGGAAGGCAAAACGGTGGTGATGTCGCCGTTGGCAAGCGACAGTAAGCTTAAACAAGCGTGGTGCATTGATTGGTTAAAGCGTCACTGGTTGACGCCAAGCAATTTTAAACGTTGGCAAAAGCATTTGGCGAGTTGGCCGATTGCTTATTTGGCAGGAGATGATGAACTCGGTAGCCACGTAGAAAACCCCAAACTGATCGCATGGCTGGAAAAACAGCTCGATCAATTAGCACAACTGGGGTTAAGCAAAAAAGAGCTACAGCAACGTTTGGTTGAGAGTGACGATTTTCCACGTTTAAACAGTGAGCTAGCCTTGTGTTGGCCTTGCTACCAAGCATGGCAACAGATGCTCAATGAACAAAATCAGATTGATTTTAATATCATGATCAATCGTGCCACTGAGTATGTTGAGCAAGGTAAATTTCATTCACCGTGGAAATTTATCATGGTTGATGAGTACCAAGATATTTCGCCGTCACGTTTACGTTTGTTGCAAGCGTTGTGTGAACAGAATCAAGGCCAGTGCAATTTGTTTGCGGTGGGGGACGATTGGCAGTCAATCTACCAATTTGCTGGGTCAGATGTGGATTTGACCACCGGTTTTGCTGCCCGTTTTGCTCACTCTACGGTGCATTTTCTTGATACCACTTATCGATTTAATGATCAGATTGGTGCGGTAGCCAATCAGTTCATTCAGCATAACCCGAACCAATTACCGAAAACACTCAATAGCTTTAAAACGCAAAAATCCAAAGCGGTGGTACTGGCAGCGAGCAATTCGGTGGAAAAAATCCTCGATGATCTTAACCGGGCAGCCAAACAGCCTAAAAGCGTGCTGTTATTGGGGCGTAATCACTACCATCAGCCTGAACTTTTACCCGATTGGCAACAGCGGTATCGTTCTCTCAGTCTAGAGTTTATGACCTGCCATGGCAGCAAAGGTAAAGAGGCCGATTATGTGATTATTCTGGCGGTCGATGAAGGGCAATTTCCGGCACGGGTTAAAGCCTTACATCTGGATAGAGCGTTAACCCAAGGGAATGATGATTTCCCGTATGCTGAAGAGCGCCGGCTCTTTTATGTGGCGCTAACTCGTGCCAAGCAGAAGGTATGGGTCACCTACAGCGGTCATGGTTCTTGCTTTGTGCAAGAGTTGCTCAATGACGACTATCCGGTTATTAAACAAAAATAGACGGCAGAGAATGCAAGGCTTGCCTGTACAAACCTTGATTGGGTCATCAATGATGAGTTAGCACAAAATCCATGCCCAAGTGAACACGGCAAAACACAAGGCAATAAATACCGCGGCGGAGCCGATATCTTTGGCGCGACCGCTCAATTGATGGTGTTCGGTACTGATCCGATCCACTACGGCTTCAAGCGCGGAATTGAATAACTCAGCGATGAGAATCAGCACTAAGCAACCCACCAGTAAGAGTTGTTCAATTTTCGTCACCGGTAGGAAGAAAGTTACAATAGTGAGTGGTAGGGCTAATATCACTTCTTGGCGAAATGCGGCTTCATTTTTCCAAGCGGCGATCAAACCTTTTATCGAGTAGCCGGTGGCGTAAAAAATACGGCTTAAGCCAGTACGAGAGTGTTTCATGCGATGAACTCGCTGAGTCAGTGAAAAAGAGCGCTCGATTATATACGTTTAATTTGCTTAACGGCAGTTGCATAGGAATAACATCATGAACAGAGCACTGTTATTAGTTGATATTCAAAATGATTTTTCTCCAAGCGGTGCGCTACCTGTGCCGGATGGTGATGCGGTGTTGTCGGTGGTCAATCGATTGATCCCCACGTTTAGCCACGTGATTGCTACCAAAGATTGGCATCCTGTCGCGCACGCCAGTTTTGCCTCAGTGCAGGGGAAAATGCCTGGCGAAGTGTTGGAACTTAATGGCACGTTACAAGTGATGTGGCCAGATCACTGTGTGCAACAGACTCATGGCGCAGAATTTATTGCGGGTTTGGAGAGTCAGCGGATCACGCACACGGTGCTGAAAGGTACTCATCCTGATGTGGATAGTTATAGCGGATTTTTTGATAACCAACGTCAGCACGCTACCGGACTTGCCGATTACTTGCACCAGCATGGGATTACCGAGTTGTATATTGCGGGGTTAGCGACAGACTATTGTGTCAAATTTACCGCGCTGGATGCGAGATCACTCGGTTTTAACACCTGGGTGATCCAAGATGGATGTCGTGGGGTGGAGCTCAAACCGGGTGATTGTGCTGCGGCATGGCAAGCGATGAAAAGCGCAGGCTGCCAGCTGATCAGCTCCCAACAGCTATTGGTGAGCTAACGGTGGGCCAGTGAAGTGATCAAAAAAGGCTATCTTGCGTGATAGCCAGATAAGTGGAGAGCAAACCCGTGATTTAGGTTAAGTACGCTCGGCAAGATAAGCTGGGTAGTCAGGGATCTCAATCTCGACTTGCTGCTCCATTAAAGAGGAAGAAAACAGGAATTTAGCACTGGCGCGATTGGCGGCCACGGGAATATTCCACACGCTGGCGATACGCAGTAGAGCTTTGACATCAGGATCATGCGGTACGGCATTAAGTGGATCCCAAAAGAAAATCAACACATCAATTTTCCCTTCAGAAATTAATGCGCCAAGCTGTTGATCGCCGCCCATCGGGCCGCTGATCATACTTTTGATGGCTAGCCCAGTCTCTTTACTGAGCATATGACCGGTGGTACCCGTGGCATACAGAAAATGACGTTGCAGTTTTTCTTTATTTTCTTGAACCCAACGCAGTAGTTCACCTTTGCAGTTATCGTGAGCCACAAGAGCAACGTGCTTATGCGCTGCCATCGTGCGGGTGGTTTTTTTCATTACCGGATTTCCTAGTGTTTTTGGATTAAGGCTTGATAACCAAAAATTGATGTTTATTCAACTACTTTTATTGAAAACGCCGCTAGTATTTGAGGGCGATACGGTTTTATGTCTCGGCTGTGAATACGATCATTTTGTTGAGCGGCTGCTGAAAATTACGCAAAGCAGCCGCAAGTTAAGCAATAGTTAATACAAGGCTTGTTCGAGTATTGCGCGTGATTGTTGCAAGGTGATGGTGCCTTGTTCACCGAGTTTTAGCATGCCGTGTGCCGTCAGTTGCTCGATCACCGCTGCAACGGCGGCACTTTTTTCCATGCCATGATCACCAAATTGAGTGGCAACGCCGAGTTGGTGGTAAAACTTTTCAATCGCCGCAATGGTTTGTTGGGCAAGATCATCGGTTGGTGGTAACCCAAACACATTTTTGCCCATCTGTTCGAGTTTAGCGGTTTTGTGTTCCAATTGATTACGTAGCAACCAAGGCTGGATCACGGCCAGTGAGCGTGCGTGATCTAGATGCCACAGAGCGGTGAGTTCATGACCAATCATATGGGTTGCCCAATCTTGTGCTACTCCCGTTCCAATCAAACCATTTAAGGCTTGGTTGGCGGTCCACATTAGATTGGCACGCCATGCATCATTATCTCGTTTGCTAAAATCTCCAGCTAAAATCAACAAGTTTCTTAGCAGTACTTCGGCGTACCCTTCTTGTACCATCGCTTGACTTGGTAGGGTTAAATATTGCTCGCATACATGAACCCAAGCATCAACCAAACCATTGACCAGCTGGCGTTCCGGTAAGCTTTTCATCACATCAGGATCCAGTATCGCGAAGCGAGGTTGAACCGCAGGAGATAAAAATGCCAATTTATCTTGGGTTTCTGCTTTGGTGATCACCGCGCCGGTATTGGATTCAGAGCCTGTGGCTGGCAAAGTCAAAATCGCTCCAATCGGAGTCGCTTGTTGCACTATGTGGTGTCCGGTCAAAATATCCCATCCGTCACCAGCATAAAATGCTGCCGCAGCGACGTATTTCGAGCCATCAATCACTGAGCCGCCACCTACCGCCAAAATAAAATTGACCGACTGCTGTTTGACTATCTGGACGGCTTTATCCAAAGTTTCTTTGGTTGGATTAGGCTCAACCCCAGCAAATTCGACCCACTGATGTTCACTTAAAGCGGCGACCACTTGGTCATACACGCCGTTACGTTTGATGGAACCTCCACCATACAACACTAATACTTTGCTTTCTTTCGGGATCTCTTGACCAATTTGGGCAATTTGGCCTTGTCCAAAATGAATTTTGGTTGGGTTGACATAACTGAAATGCATTTTACTCACCTCGCTGTTTTGCTATCACTATACTCTGCCTAACTTGAAGCTGCAGCAATCTTGGTGACGTTTACTCTTAAAATTGGTAGCTTTCCGGCACCACAACCACACCTTGTTCAGAAATACGGAACCGCTTGGCATCTTGATCGGGATTGACCCCAATTTCAGTATAGGGAGGGATGATGACATGCTTGTCGACGATACAGTGCTTCAGCTTACAACCTTCGCCCACTTCGACATCGTCAAATAAAATGCTATCAATGATTTGCGCTGCATCATTAATCCGTACATTGGATGAGATGATTGAGTGTTGCACCGAACCTCCAGAATTAATCACACCATTGGCGATAATCGAGTTAATAAACACGCCTTCGTTACCCGTGGCCGAGGAGACCGTTCTGGCGGGCGGGAGCTGTTGTTCATAAGTACGGATCGCCCAGTTTTTTTGGTATAAGTTCATTGGTGGCACGGGTTGGAGCAAGTCCATATTGGCATCATAAAATGAATCTATTGTACCCACGTCGCGCCAATAACAATCTCGAGCGACACGTCCTTTATCGGAGCAGAACGAATAGGCAAATACGTTACTGGTTTCAATTAATTTTGGGATGAGATCTTTGCCAAAGTCATGGCTCGATTGCTCAAGCTCAGCATCTTCGCTTAAGGCTTTTTTCAACACATCGATATTGAAAATATAGATCCCCATCGAAGCTAAACTAGAATCTGGTTTATTGGGCAGGCTAGGTGGGTCGCTAGGTTTTTCGACAAAGCTGGTGATAAGGGATTGTTGATTGATCGTCATTATCCCAAATGCTGAGGCTTGATGACGAGGCACTTCCATGCATGCAATGGTGAGGGCGGCACGGTTGGCAATATGCTCCTCCAGCATCGCGGCATAGTCCATTCGGTAAATATGATCACCTGATAACACCACCACATATTTGGCATCGCTGCGTGCGAGCAGCCACATATTATGAAATAACGCATCGGCGGTACCTTCATACCATTTGCCGCCTTTACGCATTTGTGGAGGAACCACGGTAATGAATTCGCCTAATTCAGGATTGAAAATAGACCAACCATTGCGTAGGTGTTTATGCAGTGAATGGGATTTATATTGAGTCAGCACCAAAATGCGGCGTAATCCCGAATGCAGGCAATTGGTTAAGGTGAAATCAATGATCCGATATTTTCCGCCGAAAGGTACTGCGGGTTTGGCGCGATCATCAGTGAGTGGGGAAAGGCGTGAACCGATGCCGCCCGCCAAAATCACCGCTAAAGTGTCCTGCATAGAGTATCTCCCTGAAATAGATTGATGGCAAAGTGGGATATTGGCTTGGCACAAAATGTGATCTAAGGCGCTTTTTAAGCGTAGTACAAGATAGGCAAGTGAGAGGTGTGGTGAGCGGTACAACAATAGGGTGAGTGCTTGAACCCGCTTGAGCTGCGAGGTGGATCTTAGTTATATGGTAACTGGATCGCGCGTTACATTACGCTAAGTGATCCATTTCGGCTTCGGTTAACACCGATATTTGATTACGCCCAGAAGCTTTTGACTCATACAACGCAAGATCAGCACGTTGGTAGGATTTTTCTGGTTTTTTACACAGCGTGGTGATCCCAGCACTGATGGTGACTGGCTGATGGTGTACGGTGGCAATGTAATGACGGATCCGGTTAAGCACCCGTTCGGCTTCCTCTAATGATGTGTAAGGGAAAATAATCGCAAATTCTTCACCACCAGTTCGGGCAATAAAATCCGATTCCCGTAGCTGATCTTGGATCTCTTTAGCCACCGTTCGTAATACATGGTCGCCTTCGGTATGCCCAAATTTATCGTTAATCCGTTTAAAGTGGTCAATATCCACAATCGCTAGACAACTTTGTGCCATCTTCGGGTAACGGCGGATTTTGGCACATTCTAGCTCGATGGTTTGATCAAATTTACGACGATTCCATAAGTCGGTTAATGCATCTTTTTCACTCAATTCACGCAGGCGATGTTCTAACTCTTTATGGCGTGAAATATCCACGAAAGAAGCTACATAAAATTGAATTATATTACTGTCATCGCGTATGCTTTGGATGCGTAGAATTTCGGTATTATTTGTGCCATCTTTGCGTTTATTGATGATTTCACCTTCCCACACCCCTTTGCTTTGTAGCGCTTTCCACATCTGCATATAAAACTCAGTTTTATGCAATCCAGAGGTAAAGATAGAGGGTTGTTTGCCTTGTACATCCTCAAATGAGTAGCCTCTTAAACGAGTAAACTCATTATTGACTTTGATGATTCGATTATTACGGTCTGTGATCATCACCGCCGACATGCCATCCATCGCCGCTCGTGCCAGCTTACTATCAAGGCTATTTTTTTGATGGTTGATATTCCACGCAACAAATCCTGCCGCAATGACTGCTAGCAGAGAGAAGACGGTGATGGCTTGTCGGATTAATGACCAGCGTGCATCGGCATAAGTTTGCTTAATTTCTTGTTGATTGACTCTGAGCACCAATACCAAGGGTTTAGTGTCAGGGAGTAGAGAATTGAGCGCAACATTTAGGTAGCTAAACCAAGTTTTATTTGAGAGTGCAAACCCTTGTGGTTCGGTCTGGATGGTTTGCCATAAACCAGGGTGCTGAGTTGCAAAATTGGGGTAGGCCAGCGGTTGGCTTGAAGGGGGCAAAGCACGCTCGCTTAGTAATAAATTACCGGCAAGATTGAAGACATCCGGTGAGTCAAATTGATCATAAATAAAAGAAAGTCTTTGATAGAGAGACTGGAGTTTTACCGTGACGATCAGAAAACCACTGGCTTGGTTTTTGGCCTCAACTCGAGTGGCAAAGCGGAAAGTGGGTAGTGCACCCGAAGGGTCTTCAGGGTTTATTGCTAGTCCACTGACCCAAACATGTTGATTTGGTTGCTGACGGTAGTGATTGAGCACTTGTTGATTAAAAGTACCGGAGGTTTGCGCTGATTCAACAAATTTGACGTGATTGCCGTCATAGATTGCGCGTAGCTGTTCTTTGCCTTGTAAATCCAGTAACTGGAATGATGAGAAAATATTTTGAGAGCGGAGAGTGAGATTCCATAAAGTTTTTAATTGCTGGAGATTTGTCCGATTCAAGGTCTGATTGGCGGCTACTAAGGTGTCACTTTTACCTAGTTCTTGTGTTAACTGATGAGATTTTTGCAACATCTGCAGTAGGTCGTGTCGGCTAAACTCAAGTTGTAAGCGAGTTTGCTTTTCGACGCTGCTCACTGCTTGGGTTTCAAGCTCGCTGACTTGATGCATGAAATACAGCGAAGGTATGAACGCCAGTACAAACGCAACAATCAAGAATTGAGTTAAATAGTTTCGGGCAAAAATGTACACAGCGCTGGTTTTTAATGATAAAACTCGCATTATACCTTGTTATCAATGAGACTTCGTTTCCAAAATGTAACTTCGTGTGTTTGATCACGCTTTGCTGTGCAATGCTGCTAAATTTGCAGTGAGTGGGTTATAGTAAGTTTGTTTATTGAATTGATGCATAAGTAAAAATTGGTTGCTTGGTTCACTAAGCCAAGATGTGTAAGGATGCTGGCTGAATGAGCATTTGACCCGATTGCAGTGTTGCGATCATAAGACTGCCGAATTGATCTATGCATCTAATTGATTTGATAAGTTATTCTAATAAAAATAAGATTTATAGCAAAATATGAATAACTGATATGGCATATCTAATATTATGTGCCATAGTTAAAGCGTAAGGTTAGTGAGAACATTTCAGATGGAGGACATGGAGCCTTACAGACAATTTGGACGGAATCAAAATAACATATCACTACCTCGGCTAAGAGACGCTTGCACACGAAGCCAAGCGAATTCGCAAAAACTCACGTTTGAGTTTACGAGGAAAAAGGCGCGCTTTTCAGTGCGCCTTTTGCATTCAGTTTACCTTTACATCTGCTTATCAGCCATTGTGTTGAACCCGCTACGCTGCCGTTTGTCCAGATCATAAATTTCACACTGCTTCTGGTTAGGCTTTTGGATATACTGCCGCCAACAAAGGAGCTGCATGATGAATCGAGTACCAACCAATATTATTACCGGTTTTTTAGGCGTTGGAAAAACCACCGCGATTTTGCACTTGTTAGCCACAAAACCTGCCGATCAAAAGTGGGCGGTACTGGTCAATGAGTTTGGTGAAATTGGCATTGATGGGGCAATAATGAGTGAGCAGGGGGTAATGATTAAACAAGTGCCTGGTGGCTGTTTATGTTGTACCGCGGGGGTGCCTATGTCAGTAGGCATAAATGCATTGCTGCGTCAAAAACCGGATCGTTTAATTATTGAACCTACTGGGCTTGGTCATCCTAAGCAGGTGGTTGCCACATTAATTTCAGCCCAGTACCAAGATTATATCGATTTAAAAGCGACCATTGCTTTGCTTGATCCTCGCCATTTGAGTATGGATAAATACCTCAGCAACCAAAATTTTAATGATCAATTGGCCAGTGCCGATATCATTTTGGGTAATAAGGTAGATTTGTGTTGTAGCCACGATATTGAGGTGTTTAATGATTGGGTGACGGAGCAGCAGCCAGCCAAAGCATTCAGTCAGTTGATCCGCCAAGCGCAATTTCCGATGGAATTACTGGATATGCCGCGTTTAAGTGGTCATGCTTCAAGCCACATTGATGCCCATCACCACCACCATGCCACGGCAGAGCCGCAATTTCAGCTTGCGCCCCAGCAAGCTTTTGTACGCAAAGAGAATCGAGGTCAGGGCTATTTCAGTTGTGGCTGGCTGTTTGGCGCTGAATACCAGTTCAACTTTGATCTGCTGTTCCAATTATTCAATGACTTAACCGCTGAACGAGTGAAAGGCGTATTGAATACCGATCGTGGCTGTTATGCCTTTAATGTGGCCAATCGCGTGGTTTCAGTGACTGAAATGAGCTTAGAGGGATTTGAATCGCGTTTAGAAGTGATTGACTCACAATCAATGCCGTGGGATGAGTTAGAAAGCATACTGCTTCGCTTGGCGGGTATTGCGCAAACCTAATATCCCCTTCCAACTTGAAGTTGCAGCGGTGTTGGCGACGTTCGTTCATCCCAATCACATAGTTTGTCTATGTTCATGGGGACTCACTCACTTGCCGTCTACCTGCAACTCCAAGTTGTTTAGGTATAGGTTACTTTGCGCTAAAAAATCAGTGTAGAAACAAGCATAACAGGTGAGTTTAAACTCGCCTTTTATGTGCTTACTATCAAGCTCGACGGTTAACGTTTATTACGCAGATAACGTTTACGACGTTCTTCTTTATTTTTAGCTTTTTCTTCCGCTTTACGTGCTTCATCGAGCTCAACTTGTTTGAGTTCCTCGGTGATCATCTCTGGCCGTTCTAAGGTAATTTGCCCTAAGACTCCTTGACGTAACTCGTGCAATAAAATTTCAGAAGCTTTATGCAAATCAACTCGTGCCCCTGCGCGTAGCGCGCCACGTTTACGGCCAATCTCTTCCATCAATTCAACATCAGTTTCTGGCAGCTCTTCTAGCTGATAACGTTCTTGCAGTTTTGCTGGGTAGTGTTTCGCCAAATATTCTACGGTGTAGAAGGCGACTTCATCATATTCCATCGCCGTATCTTTCACTGCGCCAGTGGCGGCCAAACGAAAGCCACTGTGTGGGTTTTCTACTTTTGGCCATAAAATTCCTGGCGTATCGGAAAGCACAATCCCATTTTGCAGATTGATCCGCTGCTGGCGACGCGTTACCGCCGGTTGGTTACCAGTTTGAGCAATAGCACGGCCAGCTAAGGTATTAATAATGGTTGATTTTCCTACATTAGGAATCCCCATAATCATAGTGCGAATATTTTTGCCAATCTCTTCGCGCTGTGGTGCAAGCTTGCGGCATAAATCGAGGATCTTATGCACTTCTTGTGGATTGGCGGTAGTGATCGCCATGGCTTTTACCCCTTGCTCCTGCTCAAGATGGGCAATCCACAGTTCAGTTAACTCAGGATCGGCTAAATCACGTTTATTCAGCACCTTAACACAAGGTTTTTCGCCCCGCAGATGTGAGATCAACGGATTTTCGCTACTGAACGGAATCCGTGCATCTAGCACTTCGATAATCACATCGACTTGTGGAATCGCCTCTTCAATTTCCTTACGAGCCTTGTGCATATGGCCAGGAAACCACTGAATTTTGTTATTAACCATTTGAATTTATTGCCTTTAATTTTTGGTTGTTAGCTGATGGGGTATTAGGTGGGGTACTAAAAAATAAAATAAGTATTATTGGGTACCAAAGGTATTTCGCACACCGCTTATCAGCACAACAGCATTGATGTGATCATCTTAACATTTTATTCGTGGGACTAAAACGTCAGGCAGTCAGTAGCAAAAGCAAACGTTCTCACCAGGGTAGAGCTTGATCTTAGTTTTGCGAGTGAAGATTTGTTTTTTCGTCATGCTGAACGTAGGATGGAACTTTATGATCCCCCTACGTTATGCCTTATAAAATAAGGGATTAGTATGGATATGGCGAATATGAAAACATCATACAATTCAGTTGTTCCCAGTTCTCGCCCGACGATTGGCGTTATTTTACCCATGCTAAGTGGCTTTTATATGGGAGAAATCAACGCTACCTTACGTTGTATGGCTAAGCAGCATAATGTCAATCTGCTCTTTATTCGCAGTGGTGAAAAGCGCGATTTCGATCTGCCGATTGGCATTGAGCACCTTGACGCGTTACTTGTGGTGCTACACGCGGCTTCTTCTGCTTTGGTAGAGCGTTTTCTCGCACAAGATATTCCAGTGCTATCAATTGGTGCCAGTTATGCTCCGCTCGCGGTTGAGCAATTTGAGAGCCGGCAGAGTGATGGGGTAGTATTACTGTACCAATGGTTGATGGAACAAGGACATAGCAGAATTGGCTTTTGTGGCGACCTTTCCGTGAATGATGTCCGCTCTCGTTTAAAAGGATATCAGTCGGCGGTTTATCAGCATCATGGTCAGTTTAATGTCGATGATTTATTTTGTGTCAGCAACTGTTCGTTAGCCGGTGGTCGAGAAGCTGCGGTTGAGTTTATGCGGCGTAAGGCTCAATGTACCGCCATCATTTGTGCCACTGACCACAATGCGATCGGTTTAATTGAGCAACTTAAGCATCAACATGTCGATGTGCCTCGCGAGGTCGCGGTGGTTGGGGTTGATAATATTTTTATGGGTCAACAAGTGACGCCGCCACTCACGACCCTAGATCAACAATTAGAATGTCTGATCCAAACGGCATTTTTGCGCGCGCTGCAAAGAATTTCCGGTGCACCTTTTTCTCGTCATATTCATCTCGTTGATCAAAAGCTCATCATTCGTCAATCATGTGGTAATCGTCATGCTGCACAACAAACACCGGACAATGTGGCTTCAATCAGGCATCACCTACTGGATTTAGACGGTCGCACGCCAGCCGAAGTGTTCGAAAATTTTTATTCACAAGCTCAGAATGGCTTTCAATCTATTTTAGATGCTCATAGTTTGTACGGTAATCAGCTGGAATGGGCTTGTTTAGCACAGAGTGATAATGGGCTTATTCGAGTGGAAAGCTGGGTGAAAAAGGGCATGACCAAACCCGTTCATGCCCTATCGACTATGGATGCGGCTGGTCCAATCACTGAGTTTCCTTTTATTCATACCCATGACCATTTTGTGGCAACGGTGATCCCGATTTTTACCGGCAGGCAGCAGAGCTGGCAGCTTATCACGGTGGTGGATGATTTAAGCCAACCACAGCATATTGCAACGCAATATGTGTTTAATAATTATTTAGATATGTTGGCGCTGTTTATTGAACGGGATGCGCTTTTAAAAACCAGTACCCTGCGTCAGTTGGATTCCAAACAATTATTGCAGCAACTAAAAGTAGTTTCTAATAGTTCAAATGATGGGATTTGGCAATGGGATCTGAACCAACATGTGGTGCGCTTTAACCAGCGTTTAATCAATATGTTAGGTTATAAACAGTGGACACCAGAACATGATGTCGATGTTGAAAGCTTATTTGAGTTGATCCATGAAGAGGATTTATCGGCTTTTGAGTCGCAAATTGATCGCCACTTAAATAGCGATGCTCCATTTAAAATTGAATTTCGGTTGCGTCATCATGATCAACGTTACTTGTGGGTGTTGGCAAGTGGTGCAATTGTATATAGTGAGCAGCAAAGGGTAAGGCAGTTTATTGGTTCAATGACCGATATTACCAACCAGAAAGAGAACGTAGAAAAAATCCATCGTATGGCGTATTTCGATGCGCTGACTGGTCTTGGTAACCGGCGTAAAATTCGCGAGGAGATTGCGACCAGTATTCGTCATTTCCCTCAGCAGCGTTTTGCTTTGATGTTAATGGATTTAAATCGCTTCAAGCTGATTAATGATTCTTTTGGCCATCATGTGGGAGATGCTCTGTTATGCCATGTCTCGCAGGCTTTATTGGCGACGCTGGAAAAGCAACATAGTGCGGCGCGTCTTGGCGGTGATGAGTTTTTGGTCTTTTACCCTATCGAGAGACCAGTCCAAGCGATTGAATTAGCTAGCCAAATTTTACGGGCTATCGAAAAGCCGATGTGTCATGAGGATATTGTGCTAACCAGTCAAGCTAGTATTGGTATTGCCTTTTATCCGGAAGATGGTCATGAGATTGATGATTTGATCAAGTGTGCCGATGCTGCGATGTATCAGGCGAAACGTCTCGGTGGCCGAAAAGTGGTTCAGTACAGTAACCAAATGCAGCTAGACGCTCAAAGTACCGTCAAGGTTGAGTATTATCTCAATTTGGCGATCGCAAGGGATGAACTAGAAGTACATTATCAACCTCAATTGTGCAGTCAATCGCAACAGGTGATGGGTGTTGAAGCCTTAGCAAGATGGAATAGTCCACAACTCGGTCAAGTATTACCGGAACAATTTATTTCAATCGCTGAAAACTCAGACATGATCAATAAATTGGGAGATTCGATTTTACATCGCGTCTGTCGTGATATTCAAAGTTCGGCATGGTTAAGATCGCTTAAGCATATCGCCATCAATATAAGTGCTAAACAGTTGATCCGGCGTAGTTTCGCTGATGAGTTACTACAAACCATTTTGCAATATCAACTGCCGTTGTCACTGTTCTGTATTGAAATTACTGAAACCGCCGCGATACAACAGTATGAACTCTGTATTTCGTCACTGAATAAGCTTCGGGAGGCGGGAGTCACGATATCATTGGATGATTTTGGTACCGGCTTTTCCTCGTTATCAATGTTAAAAATGCTGCCACTCAATGAAATAAAAATTGATCGGTCATTTATTTCTGATTTGGGTGACGATCCTGCTCAACTGAATTTTGTTGGGCACATGATTGGTATGGGGCGTAGTCTAGGCTATGAAATTGTTGTCGAGGGTGTTGAAACTCAGGAGCATGTCCAGCATCTGAGCGGGTTTGGTTTAATGGGTTTACAAGGTTATTATTTTAGTCGTCCACGCCCATTAAGCGATCTCGAGCAGCAGTACAAAGTCATCACGTAGTGAATCAAAATTAATAAACTAACAGTATTATTATTTCTAACCATAGAACCAAGGGAGCACAATAATGCTCCCTTGGTCACCTATCAATCGATGATGAATTGCCTCAGCGTTGGCTTATTTGATCGAATATCCCACCTTGTGTGAAATGTTTTTCATGGGCATTTGCCCATCCGGAAAATTGATCAATAGTAAATAGTGTTAATTCTGGAAATTGATGGGCATATTTTAAAGCGATATTTTTATCACGGGGGCGATAAAAGTTTTTAGCGGCAATTTCTTGTCCGGCTGGGGAGTAAAGATAGCTAAGGTATGCTTCCGCGATGGTTCGGGTGCCTTTTTTATCAACCACTTTATCGACAATAGAGACGCTAGGTTCGGCTAAGATGGAAATGCTCGGAATGACAATCTCAACATTGCTATTGCCGAGCCGATTAATGGCTAATAACGCTTCATTTTCCCAAGCAATTAAAACATCACCAAGACCTCTTTCAATAAAAGTATTCGATGCACCTCTTGCTCCGGTATCGAGCACTTTTACGTTGTTGTAGAGTGATTTGATAAATTGTTTAGCATAATTTTCGTCATTATTGCTGGTTTGTAATGCATAGCCCCAAGCGGCTAAATAATTCCAACGGGCACCACCAGAAGTTTTGGGATTAGGTGTGATAATATCGATATTTTGTTGGGTTAAATCACTCCAGTCGTGAATGTTTTTGGGATTACCTTTACGGACTAGAAAAACAATGGTTGAGGTATATGGGGCAGAATTATACGGTAGGCGGGATTGCCAGTTTTGGGCGATTTTCCCAGCATTAACTATTGCATCAATATCTTGAGCTAGTGCCAGCGTCACCACATCAGATTCAATCCCGTTCATCACCGAAATCGCTTGTTTGCCAGAGCCACCATGAGATTGATTGATCTTGATTGGTTGATGGTTTTGCTGTTTCCAATAAGCCGTAAACACCGAATTGTACTCTTGATAAAGTTCACGAGTCGGATCATAGGAAACATTGAGCAAAGTGATTTCTTTGGCGGTGACGATGTGAGCAAAAGTGAGCGCAGTGAGTGTTAATAGTAATGTCCGCATATCAAATATCCTTATCGGTAACGGTTTCCGATAAATTAACATGCACTTTATTTATAAATCACAGCTTTTATCTGCTTTCATATTCCTTATAGTTATATATCTATCCGCAAATCTGAGTGAGCAGTGTGTTGTATGAGGTTATTGTGCGAGGAAATATCGCTATCATGGTCATACCAAGCTTGGTTGTCTGGTACAATGCTGGCCATATTAAGCCATCGCTTTCAATGCTGTGCAAAGTATCACGATGGCGCTTACCACTACCGAGAATCATTTGATGCATCAACAAATCAATAATCCGCTGCATGGTTTGAGTTTAGAAAAAATTGTCACACGACTGGTTGAGCATTATGGCTGGCCCAGACTACATCAACAGATTGCGATTAACTGCTTTGCCAACGATCCATCGATCAAGTCATCATTAAAATTTTTGCGTAAAACTCCATGGGCGAGAGATAAAGTTGAGGCGCTGTATGTCAGCACCTTTGTTTAAGTTACTTTTGGCTGAAGTTACTTTTGGCTCAAGTTACTTCAGGCTTAAGCTACTTTTGCCATGCGACTAAGATCACGCCCACGGTGATCAATAGGATACCGAGCCAATTAGTACGGCTTAACTGTTCGCCGAGTAGTAGCACGCCAAAAATGGCGACTAACACCACACTCAGTTTATCGACCGGAGCGACGTTGGATACTTGGCCAAGGCTCATGGCACGGAAATAACACAGCCATGAAGCGCCAGTAGCGATGCCAGATAGCACTAAAAAAGTGAGCCCTTTGGGGGAAATGGCGGAGATCGATTGAAACTGTTTGGTAAAAAATGCGATAGCGCCGACCAGAACCAAGATCACACAGGTACGGATAAAAGTGGCAAAGTCGGCATTAATGGTATTGACGCCAAATTTAGTAAAAATTGCCGTAAGTGCTGCGAAAAAGGCAGAAAGTAGCGCCCAAAATAGCCAAGAGGTTTGAAGCATAAATGGCTCATCCTAACGTGATGCTGCTGACAGCAATCGATTAAAAATAGAAGTTTTTCATCGCGATGTTACGCTTTTATGCTAAATAATACAAAAAGTTAGTATGGTGCCATTAAGGTGGTGATTGTTTAGGATTAATATTAATGACAGAAAAAGAAAAAATGCTCTCTGGTGAGTACTATGATCCCAGTGATGCTGAGTTAGTGAAGCTGCGTCTCAACGCTCGTTTACAAACCGAACAACTGAATCAAACCAGTGTTAGTCAGGCCGAGCAAAGGGTCGCAATCATTAAATCACTATTTGGTAGTACCGGTCAGTCAATTCATATTGAATCGACGTTCAATTGCGATTATGGCGTCAATATTCATGTCGGTGAAAACTTTTATGCTAATTTTGGCTGCGTTATTTTAGATGTTGCTGAAGTGCGCATTGGTAATAACTGTTTTATCGCGCCTCAGGTGGGAATTTATACCGCGACTCATCCGATCGACCCAATCCAAAGAAACAGTGGATTAGAGTATGGTAAACCGGTGACGATCGGCGATAACTGCTGGATTGGAGGTCATGCCACCATCAATCCTGGTGTGACGTTAGGCAATAATGTGGTCGTAGCCTCGGGTGCGGTGGTTACCAAGAGTTTTGCTGACAATGTCGTGATTGGTGGTAACCCCGCAAGGGTGATCAAACGGATCTAGCCTTGCTGGGGTCGTGTTAAGTTAGTGAAGATGTAAAAATTGATTGGTCAGCGCGAGGTGATATTTTATCTGACTGATTTTTATCGAGCCAATGGTTGAGCAATTCACGTAGCGCTTGCAAGGAAGTGGGTTTTTCTAAGCGGCCATCCATTAATTGATTAATCATCTCTAGTTCACGTTCGCCTGATTCACCTGATAGTGCAATGATTGGGGTATCGGGCGAGTGAAATTTAATCACTTGGCTAGCATCAAAACCATTCATTACTGGCATTTGTACATCCATTAAGATCAAATCAATCTGATGAGCTTTAAATATCTCTATCGCATTTTGGCCATTATTGGCTTGTAAACAGTTTACTCCCAATTGTTGTAAATACATTTGTACCAATGCTCGTTGTACTTGCTTATCGTCAACAATCAGCACCGTCGGCACTTGGCGATTGATGGGGATGGGTTGTGGAGTGGTTTCCGTTTGATATTCAGTATTGGTTTGATTTTGCGGCCAATCGTTACAATAGGCGCTTCGCAGTGACTCGGCGCTAGGGGCATTGGGCACAATCGGAAAAAACAGGTGAAATTCAGTAAATTCGCCCAGTTTAGATTTACATTCAATACGACCACCAAATGAGCGCATCACCCGCTGACAATAACCTAGTCCTAAGCCGCTACCCCCTCTTTTCTGGTAAGAGAAAAAGTCGTCGAAAATCTTATGTGAGATGCTTTCGTCAATGCCTGGTCCTGAATCTCGAAAGATCAACACGTTTTCATAGGCTCCGATGTGAGTGGTGATCTCAATTTGACTGTTTGGATAAGCGTCAAAATAATAGGTCGCGTTGCGTATCAGATTGAAAATCACAAAATTAAATAAAGTTTCATTCAGATTTGCCACAAAATCAGCCTGTTGTGGTAAATGAATTCGTTCAATAATCTGCTCATTTTCAAAACCGTAGCGGCTTACCGCTTGGCCGACCGCTTGATGAATTGACGTCATGGCAATCGGTTCATGCTCCGGTGAGCTATCACTGACTTCGCGCAAAATGATGTCAATCAGTTGTCGTCCCCGTTGAATGGCAATTAAGCCATTCTCAATATCCTGCTTGATTTGTGGAGTGGGAGCTTGATGATTGATGTGTTGCTTTACAATTTCAAAATGCAGTTGTACTTGTGCAAGTGGGTTACGCATTTCATGGGCAATCGAGTGGGCCAGCGCTCGACTTTGGCGAATGCGTCGATCGGCTTCAATGGTGCTTTGCACTCGCGTCAATAAAGTCTGTAATGCAGAGATCTCTTCGTTAGAGAACATTTGATTGTTGATTTTATGCTGCGAGACCAATAAATGGGTGACTGACTTACCTTGGCCGAATAATGGCATGACTAAGGCGGTGTTGTTAGCGCTCATCTGGTCATATAACGCTTTGATCGAGCCTTTAGTCGCCAGGTTGTAATCCAATTGCTGGGAAAGCTCATCAAACACCAACACCGATTGGCTCGATGACAGGTAGTTTTCATAGAAGTTTTCATTGTTGTTGCTATTGACCAAGCGCAATTTGTCATCAGGAATTTGCAGTAGGTTACCTAGGCGCTGCATCGCATCATCGATTGAGCGCTTGAAGTCCTCTTCTAGCGCCAAAATTTGCTGTACTGGGGTTTGCTGATTGCGATAGATAAACAGTGAGGCATAGCGGCTGACACGTTTGTAGAGCAGATCCCAAGTAATGCCAATCACGGCACAGATGGGTAGCACAACTAGCCACTGGTAGCTATCGGTGAGAGGAATGAAAATTGCGCCGAACGGTATGGCTAAAATTGTACAAGCTAATAGTGCATTAAGACCAAGGTAAGCAAGGTATTTGCCACTGTAAAAACGCGAGTTGAGTAGGGCGTAACCAACAAACATCATTTCACTGATCGAGAGTGCGGGAGGCAACCAAGTGAGTGAGAAATCGCCCATAAAATAGGTCATGCCAAGGTGAATCGTTGCGGTAGAGAGCATGAACACCAAGATGCCCAAGATCATGTAGTTAGTTTTGGCTAGTGTCAATTTACTGCCATTGGTGCGCATTGCTACGAGGTTAACCAGTGTCAGAACGACAAAACTGAGCAATCCAATAAAGAAGAATGGTGTATGCGGACCAAACTCGATAACGAATTGACTTGGGCCGCTAATTTCAACATGTTCAACGGTTAAACCTGGCGTGAAATTAATATATAGCGAATAGATGGAGAGGCTGACAAAAATCGCTTGTTGCCATCGATAAACCTGACCATTACGTTGCTCGGCCGCAAGCTGGCAAGAGAAGTAGTAAGCAAACGCAAACGCAAAGAAAGAGGCAAGATTGGCAAATTTGGCGGCGAATATACCCGCCGCTGCCCCTAACTCGGGCAGCAAATCGGTATGAAAATAGGCGTTACTGGCGATCCACGCGACAATACACACGGAATAAGCGATGTAAGGCATATTGTGCGTGCCAATGATCGCTTCATTTTTTTGCTTAAGGCGATAGCAATAGTAGATTAGCCACACTGCGACGATGGCAACGGTAGCCAAAAGGGTGATGGCTTTGGCATAGATCAGCGCTTCTAAACGGAGATTAAACATGTTATCCCTTGGCTAATGATGAGTGTTTTTTATGTTCACGAACGGCGCGTTTATATTGGCCAAAATCGATTTGACTAAAGACCTTCGCCATCATGGCAAAATTCCACAAGCCACGATAAGTCTGCTTACCATTGTCATTTAAGTCACAATGCCCAACGTGGAAATAGGCTTTGGGATCAATGGTTTGATAAAAGTTGAGCATAAAAGGTTGTTCGATAATTGTGAGGCCAATTTTATACCCCATCTGATGTAATAGATTCATAAGTTCTTTTTGGGCTAGATAGAGAAAATAGAGTTTTTGTTGCGTATTACCACTAACCGTTAACCGTAGCACTTCACAGACTGCGTGTTGATCAGATAACAGTGATTGGAATTGCTGATCAAAGTGCGGCAGAGAATAACATTTTGGCAGGCTGAGAGGAGAGAAGATTTGTAAACGGGTTAACTCTTGGTAAGCGTGATCGGGTAAACAGTATTGCCACTGTTGGTGGCTAAAGGGCGTCGCGTAGCTTAACCACCGGTGATTGATTGACCAATCTTGGATCAACATTGAAGCGACTAAGATGGGAAATGTTGTATCCTCAGGATGCTTGAGTAAAATAAAATGCTGTCCAGCCGCTGATAGTGACAACAATGGTAGCATCTCATACCATTTTTCACCTTGTATCAAAACTTCAAGATTACTCAGTACAATCGCATCACTGAGCGACATGCCTTGCGGATGGCTGGGTGTTTGTACTAAAAGTTCAGATTGTTCAATGTGCTTAATCACTCCCCCATAGTACGCATCGTCGTTGGCGGGCAGATCCACTTGTAACGGGGAACTCGCATCAATCGGGTATTTGGCTTTGATGGCCGCAATCTCGCATTGACACCAAAATTCCAGCCAATGAACATAGCACTGACTTGCCGCGTTTTCGATTACAGCCCATTCAACAGATGCAGTGTATGGACAACGTTGTATGAGATCGCGATAGTCGATCAAAGTAAATAAAATCGACCAACTGTGCTGTTGTCGATTTGGAAATAGTGCAACCAATTGCTCAATGCGGTAGTTGGTCACGGCTTGAAAAAGTGCACGACGCTCTGATGCTGAATAGTTTTCGATCACGAATGCGATCAGGTCGCGTTGCTGCTGTTCAAGCGCAAGATCTGTCGTTGGTAGCGAAGATAAATATGTTTTTAATTTCATGAAGTTAACCTAGCCTGGTTATATTATCCATTTAACCTATCAACTTAGCGATTATCTGTCATGCACACGAATCAGTTATTGGGAGCTACCTTTCATCGGTTAAATTGCGTAACCAAATATATTGGCGATAGCGTCGCCAGCACAGAGTGAGCTTAACCAATTCCTCGATGATCATCAGCGGATAGACGTAGTGAAAAGGCCAGTGCAAAACAAAGGCAGCGATGACCGAAATCGGCAGCCCTAATAGCCACATGGCTATAAAATCAGTGCGTAAACAGAAAGTATTTTCCCCTCCGGCTCGTAATATGCCGTTAATGATCACCATATTGAGCATCTTTAAGCTGATCACCACACTCAGGATTGTGAGCCCAGGTTGAGAGAGCGGTAAAAATTGTGCGTTATCTAGTGCGAGTAATTTGAGCAGCCAAGGTTGTATGGCGAGTAAAATCGTGGTTGAGATAACCCCGAGCAGCGCAAACATCTTAATAAATATTAAGGAAGTACTACGTGCTTCAGTATAATTTGCTCTACCGAGATGTTGACCAATGCTCACCGAGCAGGCCACCGATAGCCCGAAAAACAGTGCATAGCAGAGTGATTCAAATGGACCAAGCGTGCTATAAACCGCTAGCTCCAGCGTGCCCATATGACCAAAAATCATTTGATAAGCTAAGGTGCCAATCGCCCACAGCAGCGCATTAGCAACGGCCGGAATGGCTAAACGGATGTACTTACGTTTTAACGTGAGCTGACTAGTTTTGAGCGGCAAGGTGGTTTTTAGCCAGTGCTGCCGATAATGAAAGTAGGCGCAGAAAACCATCAGTTGTAGAGCTCGTGCTAGCGTAGTGGCCAATGCTGCTCCGGCAACACCTAACGCTGGCATACCAAAATGACCGCTGATCAGACCATAATTGAGAATAATATTCACCGCAATGGTCATTACCGCAATCAGCAGCGGCGTTAACGCATTATTGGTTGAGCGTAACGTTGACTCAAATACGATCACCAAGTGGGTTAACAGCAAGACGGGTGAGGCATACCACAGATAATCAGATCCAAGTCTGATCACATCCACATCGCTGGTTTGCAGAAGGAAGATCGGTTTGGAAAAGACCACGAACAAGATGCTGACCGGCAGTAGCAGTAACGCTCCCGATTTTATCGCCAGGAGGGTGATGCTTTTCGCGGCAGAGCGATCATTTTTGCCCCAAAATTGGGCGATCAATATTCCGCTCGCGCTGGATAAACCGGCCATGATCATAATCGCTACAAAATGCCATTTAGAAGCCAGACCCACGGCAGCCGTGGCTTCAGTACCAAAGCTGCTCACCATAAGTACATCCGCTAAAGAGAGGATCGCTACTAAGGCACTCTGTAGTGCAACCGGAATGCCAATTTTAATGGTTTGCGCAAGTAGATGTTGATTTTTATCACGAAATTGAAGCATTTTCATCGGGTTTTAGTATCTAAATGAAGGTAATACGCGCACTTTAAGTGACCTTGTCATCATTTTAAATGTGAGATTAAGGTAAAAATCTGTTTGGATCCGTCATGTTGTAGGGAAAGCGATGAATAAAGACTGGGTGGATGAGGTGTATCTTGCCTCTGAGTGTGAAGAGCGTTTCTTGGTCAGATCAGACATCGCCGAGATGAAACAATACGATATTTTTATGGCTGGATTGGCGCATCTTAAACAGAATTATCGAGTTGGACGTGTCAACCCTGAGGTGCATACGGTGTTGGTGACCTTAGATGGCGCAGGCATTTTGACTGTTGACCAAGGTCGTCATGAAATTTTAGCCAATACCATCACGATTTTGCCAAGTGGTCAGCCGTTTCGCATCGAGTTAGCGAACCCACAGCAGCCTTGGAAAATGGTCTGGTTGTTATTAAACGATACCCTTAGTTGGAAAAACTTATCGAAAATTAATGGTCCAGTGATCCATTTTGATGGTTGTGAATCGATTTGGTCGCTGGCTTCACTACTTCACCGAGAAATCGGTGGGCGTTCAGCGTTTCGCACTATGATGCTGAGTGAATTGGTCAAAGTGTTGTCCGATGTCAATTCCAATATTTCCGATACCCATATGCGAGTGCTGAGCGTATTTAACAGTGTTGAATCACAATTGCATCTCGACTGGAAAATATCCACCATTGCTGAGCGCAGTTTCATTAGTGTCGAACAATTAAATCGGGTCGTGAAACAATTGGTGGGTATGTCACCACGTGATTATATTGTGGCATTGCGCATGAAAAAAGCCGTCGATTTATTGAGTAATAAAGATTGGTCAATTGCGATGATTGCCCTGCGACTCGGCTATCAAGATCCGAACAACTTTACTCATCGCTTTAAAAAATTCTATGGGCTCTCGCCGAGCCAACATCGAGCGATGAGCAAATTGTAATGCCCATAGTTTGCTTAACTTGATGATCCACAGCTGTTTTTTTTGATATGGCTTAAAAAACTCACCTTTTCTCTTGAGTGAATCCCTCATCAATGCGAGACTTTCTTAACGTTACGAATTTGAATATGGCGATAAGTTGAATAATTATGTCGAAAGCGACTCTGAAAACCATTGCTGAATATACTGGGCTGTCAGTGACGACCGTCTCTCGCGCGCTTAAAGACGGCGATGATGTGAAGCAGCCAACCAAAGATAAAGTCAAAGCGGCGGCGGAAAAGCTCGGCTATCGTCCCAATCTTTCTGGATTAGGTTTGCGTACCGGCATTAATTACAACATTTGTGCAATATTACCGGTCACCAAACCAGGAGATATTGTCGGTGATGTCGGTAGCTTAGCGTTAATTGCCGGTTTAACCGCAGGGTTGGAGGGGACACCATTTCATCTGACCGTGTTACCCCTTGAACCAGGACAAGATCCGCTGATCCCAGTTAAATATGCGGTTGAAAATAACTTAGCGGGCGGGATTATTTTTAACTTGACCGAAACTCAAGATGAACGGGTGACTTATCTGCATGAGCAGGGCATTCCGTTTGTCACTTTTGGTCAGACCGAGATGAGTATTGAACACGCCTATGTGGATATTGATAACTATGATATTGGTTATCGAGCCGCCAGCTATTTGTATAACAAAGGTTGTCAGCGTATTCGTTTGCTGAGTTCCTCACATATTTACACCTATGCGTGGCACAAGTATTACGGTGTGAAGCGCGCTTCAATGGAGTTTGGGATTGAGTTTTGTAAAGACAGCGACATTATTTTCGATACCGATGTTGATAACTATCGTGATTATGCGCGTCGTTTAATGGCTGGGGAAAATCCACCCGATGGTATTATCTGTGGCTCAGAAATCAGTGCTTGTGGCATTGTGGCGGGCATTCAGGATGCTGGTAAAAAGATCGGCCAAGATATTGATATTATCGCGGTAGAGACGTGTGATTTACCGAGCTTTTTTACCCCGCCGATCCCTGGATTGCGCCAAGATTTTCATCGTATTGGGCATATGCTGTCGCGTTATATGGTGAAATATCTGGAAGGTGCCGATCCCAAAACGTTACGTTACATTGAAAAGACCACGTTCTACCCACGTTAGAATGACTCAATGTTATTGAGTACAAATCGTAACCTTGTCATTTACTGCTGATGATCAACGCCAGAGTTCAACCTCTGGCGTGGTTTTTTGAACGCAGCCCAAATTCAAAACTCAATCCGCATCACACTTATCACGCAAATTTCCAACTTGTGCTTGAAATGACGACCTAAAGATTTAAAAATGGCAACGTTACGATTTTTGGAGAAAATCATGCAGGATTTAGTGAAGGCATTTAAGGCTTATGACATTCGTGGCCGCTTGCCAGATGAGTTGAACGAAGAGATTAGCTATCGCATTGGCCGTGCCTATGCTGACTATTTACCCGCGAAAAAAGTCGCGGTGGGCTACGATATTCGCCTAAGTAGTGAAGCGTTGGCCGCTGCCGTGCGGCACGGCTTAATTGATGGCGGGGTTGAAGTGGTGGATTTAGGCTTAGTCGGTACCGAAGAGGTCTACTTTGCCACCAGTCACTTAGCTTTAGATGGTGGCATTATGATCACGGCAAGCCACAATCCGAAACAGTATAACGGCATGAAGTTAGTGCGCGAGTTATCTAAGCCTATCAGTGGTGATAGCGGATTGAACGATATTAAAGCCTTGGTGGCGAGCAAGTCTTATATTCCCTCTCAGGATCTCGCTTTGTATGAACAAAAATCGCAACGTTACGATATCTCACGAGAATATACCCAACACCTACTGAGTTATCTGAACCGCAGTGCATTACGCCCTTTGCGTATTGTGGTGAATGCGGGTAATGGTGCGGCAGGGCATATGATTGATAATCTAGAAGCTCATTTACCATTTGAATTTATTAAGATTAATCATGCCCCAGATGGCAATTTTCCAAATGGCATCCCTAATCCTTTGTTAGTGGATAACCGTCAGTCGACCATCGATGCGGTGATTGAACATCAAGCCGATTTTGGTGTGGCGTGGGATGGTGACGTCGATCGCTGTTTCTTGTTTGATGAAAATGGTGATTTTATTGAAGGCTATTACATTGTCGGTATGTTAGCGCAAGCGTTTCTTGCTAAAGATCCTCAAGCCAAAATCATCCACGATCCTCGTTTAACTTGGAACACGATTGATCTGGTTAAGCAAGCAGGTGGGGTGCCTATCCAATCGAAGACGGGCCATGCCTTTATTAAAGAGCGGATGCGTCAAGAAGATGCCGTCTATGGCGGTGAAATGTCTGCCCACCATTATTTCCGCGATTTTGCTTATTGTGACTCAGGAATGCTGCCGTGGTTACTGATTGCCGAGCTGGTTTCTGTGCAAGGTTTGAGCTTGTCGCAGTTTGTGATGAAAGCCAAAAGCCATTATCCGATTTCGGGTGAAATTAATCGTCAAGTGGATGATGCCAACGCCGCCGTTGAGCGGGTATGGAATGCGTTTATTGATCAGGCACTAGTCACCGATATTACCGATGGAATTAGTATGGAGTTTGCACAGTGGCGCTTTAATCTGCGCTCATCCAATACCGAGCCGGTCGTGCGTTTGAACGTAGAATCCCGAGCGAACCCATCTTTAGTTGAAGAAAAAACCGCGCAAATTTTAGCATTATTAGAAGCTTAAGACCGATCTGCCATCGGTGCCTGCTAACCATCACGCGGTTATGTGGGATTAAGCAAAAACTTGGAGTAAAACATGTCTGTAAAAATTATTGGTCAAGCAATTCCGAACATGCCTTGGCAAGATCGCCCACAGGGTGAAGAAGGGGTGATGTGGCGTCACAGTAGTAACCCAATTATTGATTGGAACCCATTTCCAGCGGCAGCGCGAGTTTATAACTCGGCGGTGGTTCCGTTTGAAGGCGCTTTTATTGGGGTATTCCGTTGCGATTACAAAAATGGTCGCCCACATTTGCATGTTGGTCGCTCACAAGATGCTTTAAATTGGCAATTTGACCATGCGCCGATCCAATGGCAAGACAAGCAAGGTAACCCATTCCAACCTGCTTACGCCTATGATCCCCGAGTGGTTAAAATTGAAGATGTCTATTACGTCACTTGGTGCACCGATGATCATGGTGCGACCTTAGGCGTCGGTATGACCAAAGATTTCAAAACGTTCACTCGGTTAGAAAATGCCTGTGTACCGTTTAACCGCAATGGCGTGTTGTTCCCGCGTAAAGTGAATGGCCAATTTATGATGCTAAATCGTCCTTCTGATTCAGGTCATACCCCATTTGGTGATATTTTCCTTAGTCATTCCAATGATATGGAGTATTGGGGTAAACATCGCCATGTGATGGGTAAAGGCGGTAATGGCTGGTGGCAAGGTACCAAAATTGGCGCAGGTCCCATTCCGATTGAAACCTCAGAAGGTTGGTTGATGATCTATCACGGTGTGTCTGGCACCTGTAATGGCTTTGTCTATAGCTTTGGTGCGGCTTTGTTGGATATTGATGAGCCATGGAAGGTGAAATATCGCACTCGCGATTACATTCTCACCCCTGAAAAATCTTATGAAACGACTGGTTTTGTGCCTAATGTTGCATTCCCATGTGCTGCGTTAGCCGATTCAGCTACAGGGCGAATAGCGGTTTATTATGGTGCTGCCGACACCTATTCCGCAGTGGCTTATACCACGATTGATGATCTGATGACGGAGCTAACAACCAAATCAGAAGTGTTCTAACTTAGGTGCAGATTAAGAGTGAAGTTGATTGATTTCGTAACGTTGTTATTTTTGTTTGCTTCACTCTTAATTCGCTAAGTGATCAATATCAAATAAGATGATTAAGGCGATATATGTCAATTTTCAAACAAAGAATGGCACAATTAACCGCAGAGTTTGCCACGCATACCCAGTATAAAAACACTCCGGTTACACCGGGGAATGGCGTATTTTTTCGTTATCAAAAACCCGTATTAACCGCACAGCATGCTCCACTGGCATGGCGTTATGATCTTAATTCTGAGAGTAATCCATTTTTAATGGAACGTTTAGGAATTAATGCAGTATTAAACCCAGGGGCAATTGAATTAAATGGTAAGTTCTATTTAATTGCCCGAGTTGAAGGTTATGATCGCAAATCATTTTTTGCGGTGGCAGAATCCGACAATGGAATTGATGGCTTCACTTTTTGGGATAAACCGTGTGTGATCCCTGAAACGGATGAGCCGGATACCAATATTTACGATATGCGTTTAGTTAAGCATGAAGACGGCTATATTTACGGTTTATTTTGTACTGAGCGTAAGGATCCGCATGCGGCTCCCGGTGATGAATCGGCAGCTGTGGCACAATGCGGTATTGTGCGTACCACCGATTTAAAAACCTGGCAGCGTTTGCCCGATTTAAAAACCCGTTCTGCCCAGCAGCGCAATGTGGTGTTGCACCCAGAATTTATTGATGGCCAATACGCACTGTATACCCGCCCGCAAGATAGCTTTATTGAAGCAGGCAAAGGCGGCGGCATTGGCATGGGGCTGACCGTCAGCATGGATAATGCGCAGGTGGAGATCGAGCATGTGATCGATCCGAAAACCTATCACACCATTAAAGAGTCGAAAAATGGCCAAGGGCCGGCACCGATCAAAACCGAGAAAGGCTGGCTGCATATTGCTCATGGCGTGCGTAACACGGCGGCGGGATTACGCTATGTGTTGTACAGCTTTATGACCTCATTGAGCGATCCGAAACAAGTTATTCATCGTCCTGGCGGCTATTTTCTCGCTCCTGAAGGCGTAGAGCGAGTGGGGGATGTATCGAATGTGGTCTTTTCTAATGGCTTAATTGCACGTGATAATGGTGAGGTTTTTATCTATTACGCCTCTTCGGATACTCGTTGTCATGTATTAACGACCACGGTCGAGCAATTAGTCGATTATGTGATCAATACTCCAGAAGATCCATTGACCTCAGCACAATGCGTTGCACAGCGTATCGCGTTAATTGAAAAAAATCACTAATGACGAGAGATAATAATAATCTAATTTCATTTTGTTAAGATTATAAATAAAAGAGTGCCTGACGGCGCTCTTTTTTATGCATTAAAATTGTGATCGAAATAATAAATTAGCCCTACATAGAACGAGAATAATGGCGATGGAGAGTAGATTGTTACCCAAAAAGATAATGGGATCTCAAATATTGCCTATTTTTTATTTTGCTCTAAAATTAGTGATCAAAATCGTAACGTTACCATTTGTTGGTTTGCTATAGTGAGCTGGTCCTTGGTGAGGTACCGTAATTAAAGGGATTTTACTAAGTGGGTATTTAAACTTTTTGTACAGTAACGATAAGAAGAAGCACTATGGAACTTAATAAATTAACGAAAGGTATCATTCTTGGCTTAGTGGTAGCCTCTGCTCCTGCGCTGGCGTTAGACACTTCTGCTGAACTACACGGTTACTTAAAATCTGGCTTGCTACTGAACTCGGATGGCACACGTAGCCAAACGATTGGTTTGCTGACTAAATATGGTTCATTCCGTTTAGGTAATGAGCAGAACACCAAAATTGAACTGTTACCAACGGTGAAATTTACTACCGATGAAGGAGCATGGGCGAAGTTTCGTGCCAACTTGACGCACGAAACCAACTGTACTGCCGACTGGAACTGTGTGGATGGCGATGGCCATGACATCCAGTTCCGCGAAGGTTTTGTGGAAATGGGCGGCTTTGCTTTCTCACCTGAAACGGTATTTTGGGCCGGTAAACGCTACAGCTCTTCGAATACTTCTAGCCATCAATTTGACTGGGAGTACATCCAATATAACGGTACCGGTGGTGGTATCGATAAAATCGATGTTGGCTTTGCCAAAATGGATGTCGGTGTGTACGCCTTTACGCCAAATGGTGAAAACGGTGCCAATCCAGATGATAACTCGACTCAAGGCTACCCTGAAGATCTCTCACTCAACGTTTGGTTTAAACAAATTGCCGGAACTGGGCTTGATGTCCAATTGGTCGGCCACACCATGGAGAAAAGCTCTTGGCGTCAAAATGCGCCGACCGATGGCTTTGGTCTAACTGCGGTATATAACCTAGGTAGTTTTTATGGCTTAACCAATGGTTATTCACGCATTACCGCGCAATACGGTGAAGGCATGGCTGCGGGCGATTCGCTGGGCAAAAATGGTTGGGGTTATGGTAATGCCAAAGATGCTAAATCGGCTCGAATTGTGTTTGATGGTCTCGCTAACCTGAATGAATCATGGGAAGTCTCTACTTTTGCGTTCTATCAGAATGACTCTGATTTCGCACCGTGGGCAGGAACCGTGACTGGCATCGATCGTGACATTTTCGCGATTGGGGTTCGTCCACATAACCAAATCACCAAAAATTTCGCCATGCAATATGAGCTGGGCTACGAGCATGTCAAAGAAGATACCGCAGGTGGTGCGGATGGTGGTCTGTATAAAGTGACGATCGCGCCGACCTTAATGCTGGAAACCGGCTTCTGGGCGCGCCCACAACTGCGTGCTTTTGTTACCTACGCCAAATGGGATGATGAAGCAGCACAAAAAATTGATAGTGGCTACACACGCAATGGCGACACTGACACGCTGAACTTTGGTGTGCAAGCGGAGGTGTGGTTCTAACCCGTTTGACCCCAATTTATTGTCCTTACTTTGGAGAGAGCACCTTGCTCTCTCCCTTTCCCAGCCGTAAAGGGAAACTTATGAAAGTTGTTACCCAAATTATTGTGGCTTTTGTCAGCGTATTGATGATTTTTTCATTGACTAATGCGCTGACGCTTTATCGTGCGACTTCCGCGAAAGACAGCTTAGCGGTAGTGATCCAGCACTCGCAAACCTTAAATGACATTTCTAGTCAACTACAGCATCGTAGCCAAGCGCTCGATCTGCAATTAGCCAGCTTGCTCGCATTGCAACACTCGCGTGACTATAGCGATACTGTGTTGGCACTCAACGACCGGTTACAACAGTTGCAGCAAGAGGTGGCACAAGCCATCCGCTTATCGATGGTTGAGCCTCATCAATGGCAACCTTTGCTGGCTGCATTGGCGATAACTCTTGAGCAATTGCAGCAGCATAAGCAGATCATTTTACAGCAAGAGCAGCGTATCACCGCCGATCGCCAAGAGTTGGACAACTTAGTCGTCTCGGTCGATATCACCTTAAAACGAGTGCTCAGCAATGTGGGCGCGGATGAGTTTTTACAAAAAGATATTGAGGCCTATTTAGAAAAACGTAATGCGGCGATTGCGCTGGCAAATCGCATGTTATTTATTTATCAGCGCCAACCCGCACAAGTGATTGTGCAACAACTGCAACTATTACAGCGCACATTAGCCGAGGAGGAGCTCTATCTACATGAGGAAATTCCAGCCTTAAGCAAGGAGCTCGATTATCAAGCGGCCAATGCCAAACTGAATCAATTTCTATTTTCTGAGCAAAGTCTTGCCACGCAAAAAGTCGCATTACTGAACGAATATCAACAACTGAGCGAGCGACAAGGGCATTATCAACAGCTTACCCAGCAAATCGCGCAACAAATTAGCCAGGTTGCCCACTATGTCTTGGCCAATAATCATACGGTGCAAGCGGATGTTACCGCGGTATTAGATGCGATAGTGACGGTACAATGGATGACTTTAGCGGGTTCAGTGCTGGTGCTGGTTGTGGCGGGTTCGGTATTGGCACTGCACATTCAGCGCCCGATTGGTTATCTACTGAATATTCTTCAGCAACTGGTTGACGGTAATTATGCCCAGCAGGTCACGACCACTGGTTGGAGCAGTGAATTTAGACTGCTTGCTGAGAAATTAGCTAAGGTGATGCAAGTCAACCGAGCGCTGATCGATCAGGTGAAAACCAATAACCATGATCTTAGCCTGCAGAGTGAACAAAACTCACGTGCGATTGATGAGGTGTGTCAATCTGGTCAGCAGCAAACATTGGCGATGCACAGTATTTCAACCGCGACCGAACAGTTAGCGACCATCAGTGATCAGACCGAGCAAGCGATTGCTCAATCAACCTGTCATATCCAACAGATCAGCAGCATTGTTGCCACAACACTCAATACGGTGGGTCAGAATGTGTCTGGCAACCAGCAGTTAGATCAGTTCATCGCCCAAAGCTCGCAGATCATCGCTGATGTAGCCAAACGAACCGCAGATATCAGCCAAATCATCAGTGTGATTGAAGATATTGCCCATCAAACTAATTTGCTGGCTTTGAATGCGGCGATTGAAGCCGCCCGAGCGGGTGAACATGGCCGTGGCTTTGCGGTAGTGTCGGATGAAGTGAGTAACCTTGCCAAACAGACCACCCATTCCACGCATAAGATCCAAACCTTAATTGAAAACCTCCAGCAAGCTAGTGCACAAGCGGTACAAAGTATGTCGTTTTGTTCAGAGCAGATGCACAGCAATACCCAATATTTAGCTGCCACCAAAACCGCGATTACCCAAATTGATGATCATGTTTTCAGCCTAGTGCAAGAGACGGATAGCGTTAGTCGATCGGCGGCTGAACAGCATCAATCTTGTGCGCATATTGCCAACTCAGTAACCATGGTAGTGGCCACTCTAGAGGGCAATATTCATGCGTTGCAGCAGGTCAATCAACGGAGTCATCATTTGATGGCGTTATCGCAAGCCCAGCAACAAGAGCTGGATAAATTTGTCACTTAGCTACGGTGTTTTTTTATTTAAGATTTTGATTAATAGTTATTTTTTATATTGAGGAGAGTAAGATGATTGAGATTAAAGGCGCGATTAAACACTATGACTGGGGTGGTTATTATTATTTGCCGATGCTGCTCGATAGTCAGGATGCTCGCCAGCCTTTTGCTGAACTGTGGTTGGGGGATCACTTAGCGGGCTCCTCAACCTTGGTTGATGGTTCGCTGCTCACCACTTGGATCGATGCGGCGCCAGAATATCGTTTAGGTAAGAAAGTGGTTGAACAGTTTGGCTCCCGTCTGCCCTATTTACTGAAAGTGCTCGATGTCCGTGAGCCGCTTTCTATTCAAGTTCATCCAACCCAAGCACAAGCTAAACAGGGTTTTGCGCGTGAAAATCAGCTGATGATCGAGAGTAGTCGTCGTAACTATAAAGACAATAATCACAAGCCTGAGCTGATGTTGGCATTATCCGACTTTTATTTATTGCATGGATTCCGTAACGTTACGGAAAGTATCGCAGAGTTAAAAAAATACAAATCGACGGAAGCATTAGCCGATGTCTATCAACAACGGAGTTTAAAAGAGTTTGTCGCGGCGATTTTTGCGCTATCACCGAGTGAATTACACCGCTTAGTCTCACCAATCATTGAGCACTATCGGTTAGCTTATCAACAAAATGAGATCTCAAAATCTCAATCACTGTTTTGGTTTATGCGTGCGGCATTACGCGCTGAGCGCCAGTCGCTGGCGCATGATGCTGGTTTGATCATGATCTTTATCATGAACCTGATGTATGTCCCGAAAGGATCAGTCGTCTATCAAGCTGCCGGGGTGCCCCATGCGTATTTGGAAGGGCAAAATATTGAATTGATGGCCAACTCGGATAACGTGATCCGAGGCGGACTGACCGCTAAGCATGTTGATGTCACTGAACTGTTGGCGATCACTGATTTTGAACCGATCACGCCTGCTGCTGTTCTTGGGGTTGCGACCAATGATGGTGGGATTGAATATCGAGTACCCGTCAAAGATTTTCAGCTACGTGAATATCATTTAGCTAAAGGTCAAACCCTCACCACGCCTGATGAACAAGGCGCTTGTATTTGGTTGGTATTATCCGGTGAAGTGCGGTTAGCCAACCAACAACATTATTCTGGTGCGGGCAGCACGTTTTATCAGCGTCCTGAAGAGGTGAATATTATTCACGCTCAATCAGACACATGGCTGTACCGAGCTTCTGCGGTTGTTGAATAAACGCATCTCTCAAATAAAAGTAGTGGCTAGACCGGAATTGTCCGGTCTTTTGATGTCATTTATTCCCCTCACAACTAGCCGCATTGTCGTCAAGTGGTTTAGTGGATTAATACCTAAGGTTATATCGGCATGAAATTATTATCATTTATATCTATTAAACATAGAATTTTATTATTAATTTTTATTCCTTGTCTGGCTATTGTGGTTTTTTCTGGTCAGCGTCTTAGCATGGCAATTCATACTAAAAATACTATGGATGATTTAGCTATTGCGATTGAATATGTACAGGTCATCGCGCCTGTATTGCCGGCATTGACCCAAGAGCAGAACATAACTAAACAATATGTATATGCTGATCAAACCAATCAGGCAGATATTTTTTATTCGAATATGTTGAAGGCAAGAAAAGAAAGCGATCAATTTATTATTGAATTAATGGCATTTATCGAGCGTGAACAAAAAATCCTGAAAGTGATTTTTGAGGATAATACCTTAGAGCAGGTGAATAGTAAGCTACTGCAATTAAAATTAATTCGTCAAGTTGCAGATCAGAAATTAGCCAGCTCAGATGAATATCGAGCAGCATTTGATGGTAATACGATCTGGACTGGAGTGGATATTGCTAGGTTAGCCGAGAGTTTACTTAAATCTATTTCTAAAATTGCAGTATATGCAAGTCAGGATCAGCAGCTGGCAAATTTAGCTAATGCTTATTACTTTTTATTGGAGGCTAGCAGTGCCAGTACTCAACTCAATGATCAAATTGATCAGGCTCTTTCACAACCTGTTGGTGGTTATCAATTTGGCCAGTTGATGCATTATCGAGCGATAGAGGATGCGTATCGCCATCAATTTATGGAGTATGCCACTGATAATATAAAAGATCTTGTTACACAACAGATGAATAATGCAAACACCTTAGATCAGGTAATTAAAACTTATTGGGATGTGTTTAATTTATACGCAGTGCTTGATAAGCAATCTTTAGTGACCAATACTGATTGGCCCAATGCAAAAAATCGAGTAGCAAATGCCTATGCAATTATCAAACAATTTGTTTTACAACAATTACAGCATACTCGGGATAACAAACTTAATCAGGCGAATAATGAAGTTTTGCTAGTTAGTCTTAGTAGCATTGCTTTATTGATGTTTATTCTTGTTTTTTGTTGGCTAGTCATGAAAAGCATGACTAAACCACTGAGTGATTGTGTTGAGGTTATGAACGAATTTGCTGATAGCAAAAATATGTTGTTAAGTTTAAATGAACAAGGTAATAATGAACTCTCTTTATTAAGTCAATCATTTAATCGCCTCGTTGCTAATTTTAATCAAACCTTAATTTCAGTTCAGGAGCAGGTGTATCAGACCGATAACATGGCGGATAGTTGTGTTGAAAGGATGACCAGAGCCAATCAGTTAACTCAAAATCAACTGCAATCCACCGATAGTATTTCCGTCGCTATTCATGAAATGAGCACCACTATTGAGGAAGTTTCCGGAATTGCACAGCGAACGGCTCAAGGGGTACAAAATGCGCATCAAGTCTCATTAGATTCAGAGCAAAACTGGCAGACGAGTCGCGCATTACTGGAACGATTACTGACGGAATTGGGTGGTGCCGGGCAGGCAGTATTAGCCCTCAATCGTGAAGCGGAGCAGATTAGCTCAATTTTAGATGTGATTCAGAGTATTGCAGAACAAACCAATCTATTGGCGCTCAATGCCGCGATAGAAGCCGCCCGAGCTGGTGAATCGGGACGAGGTTTTGCTGTAGTGGCGGATGAAGTACGCAATCTGGCTAAACGTACCCATGATGCGACATTACAGATCCGTAGTCAGATTTCGCAACTGATTAGCGGTGCGAATACCGCGAGTCAGACGATGAGTGGTTTGCAACAAGAGGGGGCGACCAGTGTTGAGCTGGTTATGGAAACGGCCCAATCGTTTACGGTACTACGCCAGGAACTGGATAGCATATTAGAAATGACCACGATGATTGCGACGGCGTCAGAAGAGCAGGCCGCAGTATCGGGTGATATTAATGAGCGTATATTAGCGGTGAAAGACGACTCGGCACAGCTATTGGAGCAAGCCAAGCAAACCAGCGAGACACTGAATCAACTCGCGCAACAAAGCGGTGGCTTAAAGCAAGAAATTCAACAGTTCAAATTGCACTAATTTGGTATATAGCGTGTTTATGGTGTTCACAGAGCACAAAGCCAGCGGGAAGCTGGCTTTGTTTGGCTCAAGATCAGAATTGGTAATCGAGGGAGATTCCCCAGTTACGTCCTGGTTGAGTGTAATAGTCATTACTGAATGTTTCAGAGCCTGTTTTTCCTGAAATATCAGAGTAGTGCCAATATTTCTTATCAAATAGGTTGAAAAGGCCGGCACGCAGGGTGAGATCTTTTACTGGAACATAGTAGGCGGTGAGATCGACCACCGCATAGCCAGCCACATCTAAATTGTCTTCCACTTGCCACTCATCTTTACTGGCCACCATTTTTACATTCAATGCTGAACCAAAATTGGCTTGTTCATAGCCTAGTCCGACCACGCTGGTTAATGGTGCAACCGTATCAATTTCTCTGCCTGTCGCACGGTCTTCACCATGCGCATAAGCCACGGATAGGCGAGCATAACTGCCCTGCGGTAAGGCAGAGATGCTATCTAAGCGTAGTGTCGAGCTGAGCTCTGCACCGTAGATGCGGACTCGGTCAATATTGTATTTGCTAAACACATCCTTGCCACCTGATTCACCGGTTTTAGTCTGTGTGATAAAGTCTTTGTAATCGTTAATGAATACTGCAAATTCCATATTGCCATAGGCATTATTACCGCGGGTCCCGACTTCATAAGAGAGACTGCGCTCTGCCTTGAGATCCGGATTGGCTTCAACAATCGCCCCGTGATTGTAGAAGTAGTAGAGATCATACACGGTCGGAGCTTTGAAGCCCTGACTGACTTGACCAAATAGGGCTAGGTTATCTTGCAGGTGGTAAACTGCGCCTAATTTGCCAGTAAACGCATTGTCTTTATTCGCTGGATAAACGGTGGTAAAACCAGCATCCGTTTTGGGTTTGGCTTCAAATGAATCATAGCGAAGGCCCGCGGTTAAAATCATTTGCTCATCAAATAGATACATTTGGTCTTGTGCGAAGATACCCCATTTCACGACATCTGCATCAGGCACTCCGGTACTGCCAGAGCTGGATGTGCCCGCAGTATATTTATGATCAGTATTGTCTAAACGGAAGGCATTATTTAGGAAGTTACCGCCATAAGTCACATCATGTGTGATGCCATTGATGTCGATTAACTTATTAAATTGGGCATCAAATTGTAGGGCTTTATCCGCCGCATCGCGCTCACGCATTCGCTCACCATTCGAGGGAGTCGTATCGTAGTTTTTATTCAGTGAGCTAGAATCTTGATAGCTGAGGGTTAAGTGGCTTTGGTCGGCCAGTAACCGATTGATCTGCCACTGGTGATCTAACGAAATCCGCGTACGTTGATTGACATCTTCATTGAAGTTATTGCTGTAAACGAACCCCGGCATAACAGCATAGCCATTATAGTTGAGTTCATCTTCGTCATAGTCTTTGCGGTAGTGTTCGACGGTTAAACCTAAGCGATGGTTTTCATTGGCTTGATACTGCACTTTGGCGAGCAGGTTGGCTAATTGGGTATCGGCTGGGTTGGTTAAACCGCGATCTGGGCCTTCAACATCAGCACCTGAGCTGTGTGATTGAGTTTCATGTCCTTGTGCATAAGTCCCCATCAGCAACGTTTCGAGCTTGCCATCACGCATGGCCCAAGTCAGGGTATTTTTAAACTGTTCATCGACGGAGGTATAGCTAGACTTAATACCAAATCGGTGACCATCCGCATCACCGACTAATACATCACTTGGATTTTTGGTGCGAAATTGTACTAATCCGCCTAATGCGTCTGAGCCATAGAGTGTCGACGCTGGGCCTTTGTTGACTTCAATTGCTTGAAGCGTATCTATTTCAATTGCATTACTGTATTTGCGTTGCTCTGAAGCGCCAGGGTTGTAACCTACCGGTTGCTGCACACCATCAATCACCGTCAAAATACGGCTCTCTTCCATCCCGCGAATATTAAAGCCGGAAATGCCAAAACGGCTACCCGATTTCACTTCTACGCCAGGGGTATATTTGAGCGCATCTTTAGCGTTGGTTGCTAGCGTATTATCAATATCTTTAGCACTAACGGTATCAATCGACGCTGCCACATCTTGTTTATTTTGTGTTGAGCGGGTTGCGGTGACCACCACTTCATTGAACTGTGACTGTTGTTCAGCGTATGCTGAAGGCATTAGTGCTAAAACAATTGCACTAGCGAGTAGAGATTTCTTATACATTTGAACTACCTGCATTTCCATGTTGACTAAAACGCTGTGATTCTAATGAATATTAATGAGAATTGCTATCATTTGTATTTGCGTAAATGGGTATTACTGTGACGGTTTGAATGAAAAACTAATAAAATCAATCTTGTAACTTAAATAACCTTAATTGTTCGAACACTGCCAATTGTGATTTGCATCACGGAGTGTTGCTGTAAATACCCGATGGGAGACTACCTTGCTAAGCCCGATCACACTTGAAGCCTTGCATATTTTGGATGCAATACAACGCCGAGGTAGCTTTGCTGCGGCCGCTAATGAACTGAATCGTGCGCCGAGCTCTTTGAGCTATCAAATTCAAAAATTAGAGCAAGATTTGGATCTGATGATTTTTGATCGCTCGGGTCATCGAGCCAATTTTACTGCGGCGGGAAAGTTGATCCTCGAACAGGGCAGAGCCATTTTGGCGGCGACCGAAAAATTGGTTAACGATGCTACGCTGTTGGCTAATGGTTGGGAGTTAGAGATTACCATCGCGTTAGATGGCATTTTGCCAGCGACGAACTTGTTTGCGATGGTCGATGCACTCGGCAATATCAGTAAAACGCGAGTACGTATCCAAGAGGAGATCTTGGCCGGGTGTTGGGAAGCCTTAGCTACTGGACGGGCAGATTTGTTGATTTGCCCACGATTGGAAGCTCTGCCGCAAGATGTTAAAGCGGAAACGTTAGGTTCGGTGACGATGACTTGGGTTGCGGCTCCTTTCCATTATGTACATCGGCGAGTGGGGGAATTTAACCAACAAACCAGAGAAAAATACCGCGCAATTGTGATCGCCGATACTGCGCGTGAGCAACCAGCCATGAGTGTCAATATTTTACAGCGCCAACCACGCTTAACGGTGAGTAATTTAGATGCCAAATGCAAGGCATTGATTGCCGGGCTAGGGATCGGCACCTTACCACAAGCGGTGGCGAAAGCTTATATTGAACAAGGTCAATTGCAGGAGATCCGTGGTTCACAGCCGCTGACGATGGAGGTGGTGCTGGCGTGGCGGCGTAACCAAATGGGCGAGGCCAAATCATGGTGTATCCAGTATTTGAAAAAAAATTGGCACTGGCAATAGTCGGCGATTCGTTCTAGGGTCATGATATCGACAGAGTCACCGCGGCTATTGATGAGTTTGTGCCATAAATCACAGGATCGCGGTAGATATTGGCGCACTACGCTTGATTCTCTCGATAGCAATGTGCATGATTTAAAGCACTTTGTAGTTAAGGCATATCGAAATCCATGAAAAAAATTGCAGTTATTGGTCTATCCACCCTTCTTGCCGCTTGTGCATCCGGTGATTACACCACAGACGTCAAGACCGAAAGTCATCGCGAAGAGTTCTCGGTGGCCGCAGTAGAACAACCGGTTGTTTCAGAAGTTGGGGTAGCTGACGGCATTTCAGAACAAAACGTTGAGCAAAACGTGGTGAAAATGGCCCCTGCCGACAACGAGAAAAAAGTGGTTAAGATGAGCCCGCAGGCTAAACCTGAAGTCTCAATTGCGCCTCCCACCGCTAAACAAGTGGCGATGAATCCACGCTACGGTTTTACCATCCAAGTGGTTGCCGTTGGTGCGCAGAATAAGGTTGATCAGTTTGCTGCCAAACTGCCGAGCAATGGCCAACCAATTTGGGAAAATTACAAAATGGTTAATGGCACTAAATGGTACACCGTTCTATTCGGTGACTATGCCACCCGTCAGGAAGCGTTGGCAGCGATTGCTCAATTACCAAGTGATTTACGCGCTATGAAACCTTTCGTAAAAAGTATCGATTCAATTAAAAACTCTGAATTTCCTACGCTTAACAAGCTAAATTGAGGCTGACGTAAAGGGGCTTAAGCCCCTTTATTGTTGGATCTTTGCACAGTTGCATCAACGCTAGTGAAGAAACATCAACATTGACTGTAAGTTGATGTTGAATCCTCTATGATAGCCAGCAATGATTACTTTAGTGTCCCGGAACAATTAATGACTAAGACGACAATTCTACTTTTGTGTGGTGGTGGCTCATCTGAGCACGAAGTTTCACTGGTATCGGCCAATTATCTGCAACAGCAATTGGAATTAACCCCTGAATTCAATGTGATTCGGGTTGAAATGAAACAAGACGGCTGGTTTACCGAACAGGGTGATTTGGTTTATCTCGATACCAACCGCGCGACATTAAATGGTGAACAACTCTGCTATTCGATTGATTTTGTGGTGCCTTGTATTCATGGTTTCCCTGGCGAAACTGGCGACATTCAATCGATGTTTGAGTTGGCTGGCATCCCTTATTTAGGCTGTGGCCCCGAAGCCAGCGCCAATAGTTTTAATAAAATCACCTCCAAATTATGGTATGACGCACTCGACATTCCTAATACGCCTTATCTGTTTTTAACCCAAAATACGCCAGAGGCGGTCGCGAAGGCGCAGCAAGCGTTTATCAATTGGGGCAGCGTCTTTGTTAAAGCGGCGCGGCAAGGCTCTTCAGTTGGATGTTATAAGGTGACTGAGCAAGATAAAATTGCCAGTGCGATTGAGGCAGCATTTGGCTATTCTGATCAAGTGTTGGTCGAGAAAGCGGTTAAACCCCGCGAGCTGGAAGTCGCCGCCTACCAGATGGATGGCAAACTGCATATTTCTAAACCGGGAGAAGTGATCGCACCTGAGGATGCTTTTTATTCCTATGAGGAAAAATACAGTGCCAGTAGCCACTCGCGCACTGTGATTGAAGCAGACAATTTGACCGATCAGCAGCGTGCGTTAATTCAGCACTGTGCCGAGCGAGTGTTTACTCATATGCAGTTGCGTCATTTATCGCGGATTGATTTTTTCCTCACTCCAGAGGGGCAAATTTATCTAAATGAAGTGAATACCTTCCCAGGTATGACGCCGATTTCAATGTTCCCGAAAATGCTGGAAAATAATGGGCATCGTTTTAGTGAGTTTCTCGCACAATGCGTCACCTCGACGTTGGCAGCTCGCTAATATCGCGCGGACTTGGCCGCTAACTAGGATCGCTTAACAAACCCGTCAATCATCTTTCAATTAGGTTGCCACCAGGGATTGAAAGATGATGCTTTTCAGTATAATGAACGGTAAGTTAACAGATTCGTGGCAATCGGCTTGATAAGCTGAAAGATAGAATTATTCTTTAGCCAATTTCAATGAGAGGCAGGGTATATATGGCTGTTGCAATCTACCGAGGTTTTAATCTCCAGTCGGCTGACAATTCAACCGATACATGGCAAGTCACCATAAAAAATCATCTACTGACCGGTAATTTAGCGGCCGTAAAAAAAAGTATTGATTGGTTTTGTGATACCGCATCAATCATCAACCCAAAAGAGTTTGAATCGATTGGTCAGCGGCGTGAACTGGCCAGTGGTGTGCAAGAGCAGTTCCATGGTTTTACCATTAAAAATGATACCGGTGAAGCCAACCAGTGGTATTGTTTTTTTAATGGCCGTTTAATTAAAGGTTCTAAAATTGCCATTCAAAAACATATCGAAGCTTATTTAGTAGCCAAACAACAAGCAGCGCAACAAGCGACACAGAAAAGATAGATTGGATAATATGACACTGGTTTATTCAACCGAGCTGGGGCGTATTAAGCCCGAGGCAGAGAAAACTGAGCGCCCGAAAGGCGATGGTATTGTGCGAATTTCGCGCGAAACCAAAGGCCGTAAAGGCAAGGGCGTAACTTTAGTCAAAGGGTTAGATGTTGATGATACGGCATTAAAACTATTGGCGGCTGAATTTAAGAAAAAATGTGGCTGCGGTGGTGCCGTTAAAGATGGTGACATTGAAATTCAAGGCGATGTGCGAGACCTACTCAAAACACTGCTGGAAGCCAAGGGATTCAAAGTAAAATTAGCGGGCGGTTAAGCTCGCTTTTTTGTATCCGACGTTCTGGTGCCTAACCTCTCCTCAATCGGTCAAATCTCGACCGTATGACCTTATTTACTCTGCGCTGCTGGAACAATAGAAATGCGATGTAAAACCGTATCGGTGATGTTAAATTTTGCCCTGCGATGGTCGTTAACAAAACCGAATCAGCGCTAAGCCAGTGATAGCAAGATGTTGAGTCTGGTTGCACTAAATTCAGTAACAAAAATCACAAAAATGATGATTTTCAAGGTTTCTTTCTGGTTTGGGATCTTGCCCAATAAGATCGGATTGATCTTGTACGTTGCTTGGTTTTTGTTGATCTAAATCAATACTCTCCCTTGACGCATTTCGTTAAATACGCCACAACATATAGTGTCAGTGGCAGAATAATATCGCCCTATATAGTGTATTTGTGGATAACTCTGTGAGTATGCTGGGTAAGGAGAGCAGGTGAAACCTATCGTAATCAAACGTGATGGCTCAAAAGCGCCATTTAACAGGGATCGTATCCAAGCGGCAGTGGAAAGTGCTGCAGAGCACGCGGATCAGGAAATCGCTATTTACGCACTCAATGTCGCGTTAGCGGTAGAACTGAAACTGCACGATTACGCAGAGGTACATATTGCTGAAATCCAAACCCTAGTTGAAAACGAGTTAATGCAAGGCCCATACAAAGCATTAGCCCGTTCATACATTGAATATCGCCATGATCGCGACGTCGCGCGTGAGAAGCAGAGCAAACTAACCCAAGAAATCGAAGGGTTAATCCAAGAAAGCAACGCCGATCTACTCAATGAGAATGCCAACAAAGATGGCAAAGTGATCCCAACCCAACGTGATCTGCTGGCTGGTATTGTGGCTAAGCATTACGCCAAAACGCGCATTTTGCCGCGTGATGTAGTGCAAGCCCATGAAGCGGGTGATATTCACTATCATGATCTCGATTACGCACCATTTTTCCCGATGTTTAACTGCATGCTGATCGATCTCAAAGGCATGCTGACTCACGGCTTTAAAATGGGTAATGCCGAAATTGATACACCGAAATCGATTTCTACCGCTACCGCCGTGACCGCGCAAATTATTGCCCAAGTGGCGAGCCATATTTATGGCGGCACGACCATCAACCGGATTGATGAAGTGCTGGCGCCTTATGTGACGGCAAGCTACCACAAACATTTAGAGATCGCCCGCGAGTGGGATATTCATAATCCCGATGCGTTTGCCAAATCACGCACTGAAAAAGAGTGTTATGACGCTTTTCAATCTTTGGAATATGAAGTCAATACCTTGCATACCGCCAATGGGCAAACTCCGTTTGTCACTTTCGGGTTTGGCTTGGGGACCAGTTGGGAATCGCGTCTGATCCAGCAATCGATCTTAAAAAACCGGATTGCCGGCTTGGGCAAAAATCGCAAAACGGCAGTATTTCCAAAATTAGTTTTTGCAATTCAAGATGGGCTCAACCATAAAGCGGACGATCCTAACTACGATATTAAGCAGTTGGCGCTCGAATGTGCTTCTAAACGCATGTACCCAGATATTCTCAATTACCACAAAGTGGTTGAGGTAACAGGATCGTTCAAAACCCCAATGGGTTGTCGTTCTTTCCTCAATACCTATGAAGAAAATGGTGAGCTGATCCATGAGGGGCGTAATAACCTTGGTGTGGTGAGCTTAAACTTGCCGCGCATTGCTTTGAAAGCGCAAGGAGATATCAGCAAGTTTTATGCATTACTGGATGAGAAGCTTAAGTTAGCTCGCCGTGCTTTGGATACGCGGATCAATCGCTTAGAAAATGTTAAAGCTCGTGTCGCTCCTATCCTATATATGGAAGGGGCGTGTGGTGTGCGTTTGAAAGCCAACGATTCGATTGCGGATATTTTCAAACATGGTCGTGCGTCTATCTCGCTGGGTTACATTGGTGTGCATGAAACCATCATCGCTCTGTTTGGTCAGCAGCAGCATGTTTATGATGATGCCAAGTTACGGCAAGCAGCGGTGGATATCATTCAATATCTGCGCAAAGCGGTTGATCAATGGAAAAAAGAGACCGGTTACGCGTTTAGTTTGTACGGCACACCAAGCGAAAACTTGTGCAGTCGCTTCTGTCGCATCGATGCTAAACAGTTTGGGGTCGTGGAAGGAGTGACGGACAAAGGTTACTACACCAATAGTTTCCATTTAGATGTGCAAAAGAAAGTTAATCCATACGATAAGATTGATTTCGAGATGCCTTATCCAGAAATTTCGAGTGGTGGCTTTATCTGCTATGGCGAGTTTCCTAATATGCAGCGTAATGTCGAAGCCTTAGAAAATGTCTGGGATTACAGTTATCACCGAGTCCCTTATTACGGTACTAACACCCCGATTGATGAATGCTATGAGTGTGGGTTTACCGGTGAGTTTGATTGTACCAGCAAAGGTTTTGTCTGCCCCCGTTGTGGCAATCATGAGCCAACCAAAGTGTCTGTCACACGCCGCGTATGTGGTTATTTAGGCAGTCCAGATGCACGGCCATTTAACTTCGGTAAGCAAGAAGAAGTTAAACGGCGAGTAAAACATCTGTAAGCATATGAATTACCATCAATACCATCCGATTGATGTGGTCAACGGGCCGGGGACACGCTGTACGCTGTTTGTCTCCGGCTGCGTCCATCAATGTAAAGGCTGCTACAACCAAAGTACTTGGTCGTTGTCATCTGGCCATCTTTATACTCAAGCGCTGGAAGATCGAATTATTGCCGATCTGAATGATCAGCGGATCAAGCGCCGTGGCTTATCACTCTCTGGTGGGGATCCTCTACATCCCGCCAATTTAGCCGCGGTGTTACAGTTGATCCAGCGCGTGAAAACGCAATGTCCGGGTAAAGATATCTGGCTCTGGACTGGCTATCAGTTGGCAGAATTGGATGTGGCACAACAAGCATTATTGCCTTATATCGATGTTCTGATTGATGGCAAGTTTATACAGCAGCAAGCTGATCCGGGGTTAGAGTGGCGGGGTAGTGCCAATCAAGTGATCCACCGTTTCACGCGATAATGTTTTTGCTCGTAGTGCACGGTTATCATGACCGTATACTGTGGGCAAAAAATCCCTTTCGATTTTGTGTTATCTGGTTTACTTTGTGGGTTGTTACCTGAATTTCAAAGGGTTGTGACTTTCATGTTTACCGATTTACCAGCACCAGTTTTAGATCCTATTCTTTCTCTTTCCGTCGCTTTTCGTAGTGATCCACGCCCACAAAAGGTGGATTTGGGCATTGGCGTCTACAAAAACAGCCTCGGTCAAACCCCGATCATGCGTGCAGTCAGCTTGGCGCAAGAGAAGGTTGTCGCCAGTCAAACCAGTAAATCTTATGTTGGCCTTGCCGGATGTGAAGAGTTCAATCACAGCATGATGCACTTGGTTTTGGACTCGGCGCTGGATTCCGAGCGTACCATTGCGATTCAAACCCCTGGTGCCAGTGGCGCACTGCGTATGTTGGGGGATTTAATGCGTGTCGCGCAGCCGGATACGACGGTATGGATCAGCGATCCCAGTTACGTCAATCATAAACCCGTGATGGAAGCGGCGGGGCTTAAGGTTCGTTACTACCGTTATTTTAGTCGTGATACCAAAATGGTCGATACTGAGGCAATGTTGGCCGATTTAGCGCAAGCGGGAAGTCAAGACGTGGTCTTATTGCACGGTTGCTGTCATAACCCAACCGGAGCGGATATCGATTTTAGCGCGTGGCAGGCGATCACAGAATTGGCCCAGAAAAATGGCTTTATTCCATTTGTTGATATTGCTTACCAAGGGTTTGGTGATGGCTTAGATCAAGATGCACAAGGTCTGCGTTATATGGCCAAACGTGTCGAAGAGATGCTGATCACCACATCTTGCTCCAAAAATTTTGGCCTATATCGTGAACGTACTGGCGCCGCACTGGTGATTGGCAAAAATCAGCGTGAAGTGACCAACGCCCGCGGCAAAATGCTCACCTTGGCGCGCTCTACTTACACTATGCCGCCCGATCATGGCGCCGCACTAGTCAAAACCGTATTAAATGATCAGCAGTTGACCAGCATCTGGCAGCAAGAGTTGCGTGATATGCAGCAACGGTTGTTAACTCTACGCAAAGATTTATGTCATGAGTTGAGAAATCAATACAATACGCGACAATTTGACTTTATTGAAAACCACCGAGGAATGTTCACGGTGCTGGGTTTGAGTGGTGAGCAGATGGCTCGTTTACGTGCCGAGTTTGCGATTTATGGCGTGGCCGATGGTCGAATTAATATTGCTGGTTTGACTGAAAAAGACATTCCTTATGTGGCGAAGGCGATTATCCAAGTCTCGTAACGCAAGCGTCATAATCCAAGCATCATAGCTCAAGCATCATAACTCAAGCGTGTAACATCATCCCTCGAACAGGGGTATTTGATTAGGTGAAACGATGAATCATCCACTGAAATTATTGGTGTGTTTAATGTTAAGTAGCGGCTTGATGGCGTGTGCTACACCTCCTTGGCTGTCGGAGAGCAAGGTTATTGAGGAGCCAGCCGCTGAGGTTATTCCCCAACCTGTGGCGGCCATGAATGACAATCAGCCACTGGTCGAGCCCTTACTGCGGCTTGAACCTGCGTCTTCATTGGAGCTTGAAGTGAATAAACAGGATGATTTTTCCAGCGCCAAGTACACTTCAGATGGCAAAATCGTACTCGGTGATCAGGAGTGGGTCTATTTACCCAGTTTAAAAGAGAGTTTTAAAGCGCGGATCGATACCGGTGCAACCACCTCTTCGATCAGCGCGGTTGAGATTGTCCCGTTTGAGCGCAGTGGCCAAGATTGGGTGAAATTTCGAATTGAGCATGAGGGTGTGCGTAGTGAGCTGATCACTTTGCCGGTTGAGCGCTGGGTGAGAATTCGTCAATCAAACGTGAATGAGCCGCAGCGCCGACCTGTGGTGATGGTATGGATCCAAATTGGTGATCTTAAGCAAGAGATAGAGTTCACTTTAACTGACCGTACTCATTTGGCGTATCCATTACTGTTGGGGCGTCGTTTTTTCAAAGATGTCGCGGTAGTGGATGTTTCTCGCCACTATATTCAAGGTCAACGTTAATCTAACGTGACTTAACCATCTGATATTCAATCATTAAAAAAGCCAGTGAATCAATCACTGGCTTTTGTATTATATCAACGCAAAGTTATGCGGTAACGGCTTGAGCTGATGCGGATTTTTTTAGCATCGCGTAAGCAAAACCAGTGATGGCGGTACCGATGGCAATCGCCACTAAATACAGCAATACTGGGCTGATAGCATTAGGGATCAACAGTACAAACAGACCACCGTGCGGTGCCATCAGTTTCGCGCCAAACAGCATTGACAGCGCGCCAGTCACCGCGCCACCTGCCATACATGCGGGGATCACGCGCATCGGATCTTTGGCTGCAAACGGAATCGCGCCCTCAGAGATAAAACACAGGCCCAGAACAAAAGAGGCTTTACCTGCTTCACGTTCTGCCGCTTCAAATTTATCTTTTGCTAGCAGAGTTGCCAGTCCCATACCCAGTGCAGGTACCATACCGGCTGCCATGATCGCCGCCATTGGGGCATAAGTTTGTGAAGCCAACAGACCAACACCAAAAGTGTAAGCGGCTTTATTGATTGGGCCACCTAAGTCGAAACACATCATTGCGCCCAGCACCAAGCCAAGCAGTACTGCGTTAGTTGAACCCATATTGTTTAAGAAGGTGGTCATGGCTTGCATAATGCTCGACATTGGACCGCCAACCACATAGATCATCACTAAGCCGGTGAACAAGGTTGCGATAAAAGGAATGATCAGGATCGGTTTAAGTGCCGCCATTGATTGTGGCAATTCAAGTTTGTCAGCAATCAGTTTTGCGCTGTAACCGGCTAGGAAACCCGCCACAATACCACCGAGGAAGCCAGCACCGGTCGAGCTTGCTAGCATACCGCCAATCAAACCTGGCGCTAATCCGGGACGGTCAGCAATCGAAAACGCAATATAGCCAGCCAGTACCGGGATCATCAACGCAAACGCCGAACCACCGCCAATTTGCATTAATGCCGCCGCTAAGGTGCCTTCTTGTTGGAAAGCCTCAATCCCAAACACGAAACAGAGCGCGATAATAAGCCCGCCCGCAACCACCACAGGCAGCATATGCGAAACACCGGTCATCAGATGTTTGTACACGCCTTTTTTCTCTTCGCTGTTTTCACTGCTGGTGCTTGCTGCGGCAGCCGAGAACGGTTTGGCTTGAGTAAACGCATTATTGAGTTCTTGCGCGGTTTTCTTCAAGGCTAAACCGGTGCTGGTTTTGTAAAGTGGTTTGCCGTTAAAGCGCTCTAATGGCACATCAATATCCGCCGCAATGATCACCAAATCTGCATCGGCAATGTCTTGCGCAGTCAACTGATTTTTAGCGCCAACCGAACCACGTGTTTCCACTTTGATCTGATGGCCTTGGCGTGCCGCTTCAGTTTCCAATGCTTCGGCAGCCATAAAGGTGTGTGCCACCCCAGTTGGGCAAGCTGTAATGGCGACAATTTTCTTCGCAGTCGCAGTCGCAGTCGCGGTCGTGGTTGCCGTTGCAGTCACCGAGCTTGCCGCAGTGGCTTGTGCGGCACTGAGCTCAGTCGCTTTTTCTGCCGCTTCAGTCAAATACGCAATCGGATCACTGGTACAGGCTGAAATTGGACTTTGGTAGACTTTTTTGCCGACAAAACGTTGGCTATCCACTGGGCTGTTGGTCGCCAAGATCACCAGATCCGCAGCTTGGATTTCATCAGCAGTCAGAGTATGACCGGCGATCACGGTTGAATGGCACTCGATCGCAGCCTCCCAACCGACGGTTTTACAGGCTTGTTGCAATAATCCTGCAGCGATGATGCTATTGGCAACGCCACTTGGGCATGCCGTTACGATGGCTATTTTCATATTCACGACCTTCTGTCCTTAGGCACTCATCACGGGATGGAGTGCGGATACTATAATTTGTTGTTGTAGAGTATTGAGTTGTTGTCGATCGCCAATTCCGACGCCCACCTGAGTCACCGCAAGGGCGGATAAGGCAGTCGCAAAACGTAGCAATGATTGTTTTTCCATATTTTGCATATGTCCCCAGCACAGGCCGGCCACCAGCGTATCACCAGCACCAACCGTGCTCACCACGTGCATTTTAGGTGGTTTGGCATGTAACCACTGATTTTGGTGCAGCCACATTACGCCATTGGCTCCCATGGAAATGACGATATTTTCAATCTGTTTGGCAGCTAGTTGGTTGGCCGCTTGCTGGCATTCACTTAGCGTGCTTAATTCGCGGCCACACCATTGGCTCAACTCTTCATCGTTAGGTTTGATCAGCCACGGTTTGGCCTCTAGACCGGCCATCAAAGCATCGCGGCTGCTGTCAAACAGCACCTTTTTATTCATGCGATGTAGCTGCTCAATCCAACCTGCGCAGCGTTGTGGCGAAATACCTTGTGGTAAACTGCCGGCGAGGACGAAATAGTCATGATCTTGCGCGAGGCGCAGTAGGGTCGCTTCAAATGCTGCAATATCGTTCTCAGTGACCGTGATGCCAGGGAAATTGATGTCGCTCACTGTGCCTTGTTGTTCGACTAATTTGACATTGATCCGCGTGGCGCCAGCGATACGGATAAATTGATCTTTTACGCCAAGCTGTTCAAATAATTGGCAAAATAGCTCTTGGTTATCACGGCCAAGAAAACCGGTCACGGTTACCTCGGCACCTAACTCACTGAGCACTTTTGCTACGTTAACCCCTTTACCAGCGGCATGCAGAGCGCTTTGCTCAACCAGACTGACCGATCCAACATTGAGTTGGCTCAGACTACCGGTCAGATCGAGCGCTGGATTTAATGTAATGGTGACAACTTTATTGGTCATGATCGACTCCTTAACCTTCACCTAAGCCGGCTTTGATCGCAGCGCCAATCGCTTGCAGCGCCGCTTCAGCATCAGGACCTTCGGCACTAAATTGCAATTGATGATTGTGTTTCACGCCAAGCGCAATCACTTTCATCAAGCTTTTGGCATTGACCACATGCCCATCACCATCAAGATTGGCTACCCGAATATTGGCTGAAAATTTCTTGGCCTCGGCCACCAGCATTGCGCCTGGACGCGCATGCAAGCCATGGCTGTTTTTGATGCGGAAAATCGCACTGTGCGCCGAAGTGTCGGCGGTCTGAGGCTCAGAGGTTTCGTTCGTTGCTTGACCTGCAGTGTTAACAAACAGATTGAGTAACTGGTCAACACTGGCTTGCCAAATCAAATCCTGTTTTTGTTGAAAGACTAATTTAGTTATTTTATCCAGTAGCGGTTGATGGGCATCATTACAGACCGAAAATGCGATCAGAGCTTTCACTGGTTGCTGTTGATATTCGCAATCATTAGCGGTGGTGACGATCGACATACCAGTGCGATTCACCGCGCGATCACTGGCGATTAACCATAAACCGCGGCCCAGATGAGTTGGAGTTTTGGTCACTAATTGCGCGACAAATTCACTCTCCGCACAACCGGTATTTCTTAATAAACCACCGGCGACCGCGCTCATTTGCAGCATATCGCTGGCTGGAAATTGGTGCTGGATTAACGAAGCATCAAAATCGGCCTGTAATTGTGCTTCACCTTTAATAATCGCAATCAGTTGCGCTGCAGTTTGTGCTTGTTGCAGGGCTTGTTCAACGCCATCGGCGGATAGCACTTTGGTCAACTGTTTTAAAATGCCCAAATGTTCATCAGATTTTGCGGCAATCCCAATCGCGACATAGACGCGATTACCATCACCCCAATCTAAACCTTGTGGAAAATGCATCGCCGTTACGCCCGTTTGCTTGACCAGCTCACGGGTATCGGTGGTGCCATGAGGGATGGCAATCCCATTGCCCAGATAGGTGGAGTGCTGTGCTTCACGATTCAGCATGCCTTGCGCATAACCTTCGGCTACCAAACCTTTAGAGGTCAGTGCTTGTGCCAGTCCTAAAATCGCCGCCTGTTTATTTTCAAACTGTTGCTGCAATTGAATATCTTGTGTGGTGAGTTCCAACATCGTTAACCCCTGTTTGCCTATGTGAGCTGGATGAATGGTGGCTTGCCTTGCGGCGTCTGAGCCATCTGCAGTGCGTCATCCTAGCTTGGTGTGACTTAAAGCTGAATCGGTTCAGCTTTAAGAGCAAAAAAATTCAGCAAAACCTTAAATCATCATGATTTTGCCGTGCGATCTGATTGACCATCCTTTGCTGACTCTTATTGCAGACTCTTAGTCGAGAGTGTGAGTCAATCGCACTTTTGCTGAATCCTTTCAGCTTTAATACTGAATCGATTCAGCTTATAATTCAACTCTCAGTTAGGAGCGAAAATCGCATTCTATGATCAGACCCACAAAAATAAGGTGAGGATGATGACTCTTGATGAAATCGCTAAATTAGCCGGTGTTTCGAAAACTACAGCCAGCTATGTGATTAATGGTAAAGCCCAAAAATATCGGATCAGTGCCAAGACTCAGCAAAAAGTGATGGCGGTGGTGGAGCAGTATAACTTTCGTCCCGATCACGCCGCATCGGCACTGCGCGCCGGTAATAGCCGCTCGTTCGGTTTGATCATTCCCGATCTGGAAAACATCAGTTATGCGCGTTTAGCCAAACTTTTGGAGCACAATTCGCGGCAGGCGGGTTACCAAATTTTGATCGCTTGCTCAGATGATTCGCCAGAGATTGAAATGGCCGCAGCGCAAGCGTTAGTCTGCCGGCGAATTGATGCACTATTTGTTGCCAGCAGTATCCCCAACGCCAGTGAGTTTTACTTGCAGTTACAACAAGCCGGCACGCCAGTGATCGCGATTGACCGGGCACTGGATGATGAGTATTTCTGCTGTGTGATCAGCGAAGATTTTGGTGCCGCATTTGAATTGACTCACTCATTATTGAGCGATCAAGTTAGCAGTATTGGTTTAATTGGGGCGTTGCCGGATTTAAATGTGTCGCGTGAGCGTGAGCAAGGCTTTTTGAGTGCAGCGAGCCAGCACCACTTGTTGACCCAGATCGCCTACGGCGAGCACTTTAATCGCGAAGAGGGGCGTAAAGTCTTCGCCCAGTGGGTCGCGGCTAAACAGTTACCGGATGCGGTGGTGGCAACCTCTTATACCTTGCTTGAAGGGATCCTCGATGTGCTATTGGAGCAGCCTGAGCTGATGCACAAAGTGCGTCTTGCTACATTTGGTGATCACCGACTGCTCGATTTTTTACCGATCAAGGTCAACTCATTACCGCAGCAATTTGAATGGATTGCCGATAGCGCGTTAGCTTTGGCGCTCAATGCTTCGGCCAAACGTTATCAAACTGGGATCGAACTCATCCCACGTCAGTTAAAAGTGCGTGCTTGAACAAAATAACGGTATGATATTGACCAGTTTTGTTTCGCTGCATGGGTAATGTATGAAGTTTCTCCACACCTCGGATTGGCATCTTGGCCGCCAATTTCACCAAGTTTCCCTTTTGGATGATCAACGGGCGGTACTTGGGAAATTGCTGGCCTACTTACGCGCTAACCCAGTTGATGCGGTCGTGGTGGCCGGGGACATTTATGATCGCTCGGTACCTCCTACCGCAGCGATCGATCTGCTTGATGAGGTGGTGAGTGTGATTTGTGGTGAGCTGAACACGCCACTCTTACTGATCCCCGGTAATCACGATGGTGCGAAACGCTTAGGTTTTGCTGCCAAACAGATGAAAAATTCGGGTTTACACATTTTTGCTGATTTTGAGCAGATGATGCAGCCGATCACTTTACACTCCGCGCAAGCCGGTGCCGTCACTTTTTGGGGTATGCCGTATCATGACCCAGAATTGGTGCGTCACCACTATCAAAATCAGCTCACCACTCATGATGCCGCACATCAATTTTTGTGTGAGAAAATCTTGGCGCAAGCGGATGCTACGCAGCGCAATGTATTAATTAGCCACTGTTTTGTTGATGGTGCGATGGAGTCCGAATCGGAGCGCCCGCTGTCGATTGGCGGCTCGGATCGCGTCGATCATCGACACCTCTTAGCTTTTGATTATGTGGCCCTCGGGCATTTACATCAGCCGCAAACTAAGGGGGCAGAGCATATCCGCTATTCTGGCTCGCTGATGAAATACAGTTTTGGTGAGCAGCATCAAAGCAAAGGTGCCACGTTAGTTGAACTGGATCAGCACGGTTTTGTGCGCGCCAGCTTAGTGCCACTGCAAGCGCCACATCAAATGCGCATTATTGAAGGGGAGTTGGCGACGATTTTGGCGCAAGGAGCCACCGATCCACAGGCTGATGATTATTTGCTGGTACGCCTTTTAGACCAGCACGCTATTTTGGATCCGATGGATAAATTGCGTCAGGTTTACCCCAATGTGCTGCATTTAGAAAAACCCGGCATGTTGATTGGTGTTGATCAAGCGATGGGTAAAGCCCGTTTAGCGCGTGGTGAGCTAGAGATGTTTAGTGATTTTTTCTTAGAAGCGCAATCCGCGTCGCTGACTGAAGCACAGCAGCAAGTGGTGATTGAGGTGATCCAACGCCTAACCGCGCAAGGGGAGTAACATGCGTCCATTAACACTCACACTGCAAGCGTTCGGCCCTTTTGCTGGGCGCGAAGTGATTGATTTTACCGAGCTGGGCGAGGCTCCGCTGTTTTTGATTAACGGTGCTACAGGAGCCGGCAAAAGCTCGATCTTAGATGCGATTTGTTACGCGCTATACGGGGAGACTACGGGTAGTGAACGCACCGGCGATCAAATGCGTTGTGATTTTTCCGCGCCAGATTGTCTCACTGAAGTGGTGTTTGAATTTGAACTCAATGGCAAGTGTTACCAAATCACTCGCCAGCCAGATCAAGAGATCCCGAAAAAACGTGGGTTAGGCATGACCAAAAAAGCGCACTCGGCGCTGTTGCTGGCTCTGCAATCCGACAACACTGAACTGATCGCCAATAAGCCCAATCCGGTCGCTAAAGCGGTAGTGGATCTGATCGGTTTGGATGTGAAACAGTTTCGCCAGGTGATGGTACTGCCACAAGGTAAATTTCGTGAGTTACTGACCGCGAATTCCAAAGAGCGCGAGCAGATCTTCGGTCAGCTATTTCAAACTCAGCTTTACAGCCGCATTGAACAGGCTCTGTTTGAGCGCGCGGCGGGGATCCGCAAACAGAAAGAGCAGTTTGATCAGCAGATCACCGGGACGCTCAATGTCGTCGGCTTAGCCAGTGAACTGCAATTACAGCAAGATCTTGAGCAAGTGAAGCCATTACTTACCGCAGCACAGGCTAAGCTGCATACTGAGCAGCAACAGCTCGATCACGCTAAAGCCCACTATCAAACCAGCTTAGAACTTGAGCAGCTCTTTACTCGCCAGCAGCAGCTCGCGATCGAGATTGCCGAGCATCAACAGCAAGCGGAGCACATTGAGCAGCTGCGCCAACACAAACAGCAGGCGCAAAAAGCGGCCAATTTAACCCCAGCCTATCAACAGTGGCAGCAGACTCAACAAGCGTTACAGCAAGCCGAGCGTGGGGTTGAGCAGCAGCAACTGTGGTTGCAACAAAGTGAACTGCATCAGCGACAAGCGGCACAAACCAACCAACAAGCCAGTGAGGCATGTGCCGCAGTGCCGAAACTCAATGAGCAGCGTCTGCTCTGGCAACAAGCGCAGCAAAAACTGCTGGCACAGGCGAGCGTTGAGCAGCGCATCGGCCAAGCGGAGCATGAATGGCACAGCTGCACGCAACACACTCACCACCTTCAGCAGCAGGCAGAGCAATTTAATCAAACCATCCAAGCTTTGCGGCTGGAGCGAGAGCAACAGCAGCAACAATTAATTCATTTGGAGGCGCAAAAAGCGCAGCTACAGCAGCTTGGTAGCTATCTCAAGGCTCGCGAGCGTGAACAACAGTTACAGCAACAACGGCAAGCCGCCGAGCGACAGTGGGCGCAACTGCAGCCGTTGCAGCAGCAAGCGCAAACTCAAGTTGTGCAGGCTAAGCACGTTGCCGATCAGTTGGAGCTCAGTTGGCATACCCAGCGTGCGGCGGAGTTGGCACAAGCGCTGCAAACCGATCAACCTTGCCCGGTCTGTGGCAGTGTTGACCATCCCCAACCAGCGCAATATCTTGGTGACGCGGTCACTAAAACTCAGGTTGAACAGGCCAGAGCCGCTCAGCAGCATAGCGTGGAGCAGTTGCAAGCGGCGAGCAATGCCGAGCAACAGCAACGGTTTAAATGGCAACAACTTGAGCAAGAATTGACCAGCTTAAGTGCCGATCTGGATGTACAAGGTGTCGCACCATTCGCCGTATTATTGGAGCAGCAGCAACGCTTACGCGGCGAAATTGAAGTGTTGCAACAACTGAAACCTGAACAGTTACAGCGCCAACTCGCAGAGTTTGAGCAGCATTTGATCCAGAATCAACGAGCGTTGGAACTGCAACAGCAGGCTGAGCAGCAAGCTTGGCAGCGATTGACGCTGGCCCAGGCCGAGTTGGCGAGTTTGCAGCAGGATATTCCCGAAGGCTTGGCTGATCTAGAGACACTGCGCAGCGAAATTCAGCGCGTGATTGCACAAATTGACGCATTGCAAGCCGCCGAGCAGACAGCGCAAGCGCAATCACTCCAAGCACAAAAGCAAGCCGCGAGCGCCCAAGCGGCTTATCAAGCCGCGTTAGAGCAGCACCGACAAATACAGCAACAAGCGCAGCAGGCGCTGAATCAATGGCAACAAGGCTTGCAGCATTATGCCTTGATTGATGAAACACACTATTTGGCCGCGCGGGTGACCGAGCCGCGTATGCTTGAGCTGGAGGCACAGATTGCCCACTATGAACAGCGCGGTGCAATGCTTGGTGGTGAGCAACAGGCATTAGCGCGTAAATTGCACGCTAAAAGCTGGCCACAACTTGCGCCACTGTTGGCGGCGGTGGCTGAGCAGCAGCAGCGCACCGATCTGGCTCTACAGCAAATGACCGAGCAGCAATCACGGTGGGATGGTTTACAACGGGTGGCCAATCAATTGGCCGAGTTGTATCAAAAAAATCGTGCGTTAGAAGCGGAATACCAAGTGGTGGGGACTCTGAGTGATGTGGCTAACGGTAAAACTGGTGCTAAGGTCAGCTTACATCGCTTTGTCTTGGGAGTGCTGCTCGATGATGTGTTGCTGCAAGCCACACAGCGGTTACTGAAAATGAGCCGCGGTCGCTATCTGCTGAAGCGCAAAGAGCAGCGTGCTAAAGGCAATGTCGGATCGGGACTCGATCTGATGGTTGAGGACAGTTACAGCGGCAAATGGCGCGATGTGGCGACCTTGTCTGGTGGGGAATCCTTTATGGCGGCGCTCGCGTTGGCGCTTGGTTTGTCGGATGTGGTGCAGTCCTACAGTGGTGGCATCCGTTTAGATACACTATTTATTGATGAAGGATTTGGCAGTTTAGATCCGGAGTCACTCGATTTGGCGATCCAAACCCTGATCGATTTGCAACAAGGGGGACGCACCATCGGGATCATCTCTCATGTTTCTGAACTTAAAGAGCAAATTGGCTTAAGGTTAGAGGTGTCGGCGGCACGGGTGGGGAGCACGCTGCGCGTTATCGCCTAGATTCAACTGGCCGCGATGTGTTCCGCTCAGGTTCAAAAATAACGATCTAAAAACAACACCGAACATTGGAAATATAGAAAACATTGGATAAGTGAGGAAAGATGAAAAAATGGCTAATGTTAGTGGTGCTGCTGTTTGGCTTAGGCTGTGCCGCCGCAGGGATTTATCTGTTTTATCTCAAACCGCACATGGATGCTGAAGCGGTCGATACCAACGCCTCGCGGGAAAGTGTCGCTGAGCCACCATTGCCAACGCTGAGCTTGACTCCAGCTCTAGAGGCGAGACCTGAAGTGATGGATTTTTATGTGAGCGCGGTCAGTTTAGGGGTGCGCGAACAGCCGGATCTAAGTGCTTATGTTGACCTCAATAATCTGCTCTATCGAGGTCAACGGGTTCATCTGCTTGAAAAACAATCGGGGTGGGGACGCATTTCTGATTACTACGTTTATCAAGAAGGTGGGCCTGAAGTGGCTGAGTGGATCCCTCTGGATGGCTTAAGCGTTGAAGCGCCGATCATTACGCCACAAGAACGGAGCAAAACCGTAGCTGGCTATATTGGCGCTTCTGATGACTTTGGGTTATACCAAGAGCAATTTGTGACCAGCACCGATCGGTTACTCAATGATGGGCATTGTGCCCCACAAGATTTTGCTGAGCTCGGGGGATGGGTACGCTCAGTCACCTACGCGAGCCAACCGGTTTACTTTATCTACTGTGGCGGCTTGAACCAACGTAATAAGATTTATCTGAATGCGCAAACTGGCCAAATTTTCTATCGTTAGATCACATTTTTTCGCTTGAGCTTGGTGAAACATCCACCTACACTGCTGACATCTTTCAGTGGTTAGAGCGACATAATGTTCTGGCGAGCCCTTATTGCGTGTTGGTTGGTGGTCGTTGCGTTTGCGCTTCCTGCGCCGCTGTTCGCCTGTGCGCTAGAGCAAAAAGCCAGTGAGTCGCTTGATCACGCTAAGCCCTCCTCTTTACCGTTCAGCTCCGCATTGAGCCTTACTAGGGCTGAACGGGTAGCTCATAGCGCACCGCCACCGAGCTCGATACCTCGCTCACAATCTGATGTCACACCAACGCCACGCGCGATTTTAAATCATGCACTGAACGGGTTAGCTCAGCGCTTAGCGGCGGGAAGCTCGGATTTACCGTTTGATAGTGATCCCGAATCGTCGCCATGGCCAATGTTAGTCACCACTCCATACTCGGTGGTGATCGATGGCTCTAACCATCATCTGAACCGCAGTTACGATTTTTTTAGCGCAACTCACCGCCTTGCCGGCTGGAAAGAGAGTAACGCGATGTATGTCGCGCTCAATAGTCAGTTTTTATTTTCCCACACCAAGTTTAATTAACACTATAGTAACAATCATAACTTGTTGAATAACTCAGTTTAGGCTGAGAGGGAACTATGAAAAAAACCACACCTAAGCAGTCGGCTAAGCGATTGCTCAATCACTATGCTGCGTGGAAATACGTCGTACTAGTGACGACCATTGTTATTTTGACTTTAAGCGCGATCCCAACTTGGTATGGTGAGCAACCATCCATTCAGTTACAAAGCCAACAAACCAGCAGTGTGCTGCGTAATGTGCCAGAGCTTGCCCAACTGTTGAATAAGCACAACATTCAAGCCGATGAAATTACCCAACGTGGCGATCAAACCACGTTAGTGTTTGCCAATGAAACGCAGCAATCCCAAGCTCGCAATGTGCTCGATCCACTGGTGCAAGAAGGGGATACCATCAGTTACTCTTATGTGTCGGTCGCCCCGAAGTGGCTCGATAATTTAGGTTTTTCACCGATAAAATTGGGATTAGATCTGCGCGGTGGCGTGCAGTTTCTGCTCAATGTGGATGTTGATAAAGCATTCCAAGAGCAGCGAGATAGCATGATGGATGCGGTGAAAGATTCACTGCGCGCTGCGCGGATACGGGGAGTCACCGTGCAAGCGATGGCCAGTGATGGCTTCGAGGTAAAAACCGATCAACCGGCGGCGCTGCAGCATGTTCGCCAATATCTGCAAGAGAATTATCGTGATTGGGAGATCCGCCAAGGTTCGAGTCATTTGCAGGTTCAACCTTCCGCTCACAATAAAGCCGAATTTCAAACCACAACCATTCAGCAGAACTTAAAAATTATGCGTGATCGGATTGAAGAACTTGGCATCACCGAAGCGCTGGTCCAGCGGCAAGGTGAACACGCGATCCGTATTGAGCTGCCAGGGGTACAAGATCCATCACAAGCAAAAAATGTGATTGGTGCCACTGCCAGTTTGGCTTTTTATCAAGCAAAGTCGGCGAGCGAAGCCCGCAGCATGGAGGATTTGCTGCTGGAAGATGCCAATGGTCGCACGGTGATTTTAGCCAAACGGCCTGTGCTGAGCGGCGAGCATATTGTCAATGCTCGGGCAGGGGTTGATAACATGGGAATGTCTGAGGTGAATATTTCCCTCGATCACGCCGGCGGTAAAATCATGAGTGATTTTTCTGGTAAGCACATCGGTCAGCCGATGGCGACGGTGTACCGTGAATATAAAACTAATGCGCAGGGTGAAACGGTGCGTAGTGAACGCGTGATCAGCGTTGCCACTATTCAATCTCAGCTCGGCAGCCAATTTCGGATCACCGGAGCGGGTTCAATGGAAGAAGCGCAGCAATTAGCGCTGCTGCTGCGGGCGGGCTCTTTAACCGCACCAGTGACCATTGTCGAAGAACGCACGATTGGTGCGTCATTAGGGGAAGAAAACATCGCTAACGGTTTTGCCGCATTAGCACTCGGCATGGCCATGACGCTGACGTTTATGGCGCTGTGGTATCGCCGTCTTGGCTGGGTGGCGAACTTGGCGCTATTGATCAACATGGCGTGCTTGCTGGGCTTGATTGCACTACTGCCGGGGGCAGTATTGACCTTACCCGGTATTGCGGGATTGGTGCTTACAGTTGGCATGGCGGTGGATACCAACGTGCTGATTTTTGAGCGGATCCGTGACAAGTTGGCGGAAGGGCGTAATTTTGCTCAAGCGATTGATACGGGTTTCCAGAGTGCTTTTAGCACGATTTTGGATGCCAACATTACTACGATGATCACGGCCGTTATTCTGTATTCGATCGGTAATGGGCCGATCCAAGGCTTTGCATTGACCCTAGGTCTGGGTTTGCTGACCAGTATGTTCAGTGGTGTATTTGCTTCACGAGCATTAATTAATCTGATTTGGGGACGCGATACGCGTCGTGATGTAAGGGTATAAGCCATGATTGAATATTTTAAAGCGCGCATTCGTCCTATTCGTTACATCACCGGCCTAGTCTCGATGTTGTTGGTGGTTGTGTCGGTGGCCACATTGGCCAGCAAAGGTCTCAATATGGGGCTGGATTTTACCGGTGGTATGGTGACCGAGGCGATCATCGATCGTTCGGTCACTAAAACCGAGCTTATCGCACAGCTACAGCCGGCATTAGGTGATTCGGTTACCGCTACCCCATCGGGTGAGGATGGACGCTGGGTGATCCGTTACCCATTAGCGGATCAAGCTGCCGCTCCGCTAGAGATCGACGCGCTACTTCACCAACTCTCGACGCAGGTTGAGATTGTTAGCAATAGCATGGTTGGATCGCAAGTCGGGGAAGATTTGGTCAACCAAGGTGGCTTAGCGTTATTGATCTGCCTGCTGTCGATCCTTGCTTATTTAAGCTTTCGCTTTGAATGGCGTTTAGCCAGTGGCGCTTTGTTGGCTTTGCTGCACGATGTGGTGTTAGTGATCGGTTTTTTTGCGCTAACGCAGATGGAGTTTAATCTCACCGTGTTTGCGGCAATATTGGCGGTACTCGGTTACTCACTGAATGATTCCATCATCATTGCGGATCGGATCCGTGAGCTATTGATAGCCAAACAACAGACCCCGACCGCTGCGATTAATGATCAAGCGGTGATCGCGACCTTCTCGCGCACTATGGTCACCTCTGGCACGACCTTGATGACGATTGCCGCATTATGGTTAATGGGCGGCGCACCATTGCAAGGCTTTGCGATTGCCATGTTTATTGGGGTGATCTCTGGTACCTGGTCATCGATTTCGATTGGTACCGTATTACCGGAGTGGTTTGGGCTAAAGGCCAAGCATTATCTCAAACCAGAAATCGACAGTGCACCATAGCCAGCGTGGCACTGAGAAGGGTTAAATATTTTAAGGTCTGCCAATGACAGACCTTTTTCTCTATACAAAAAAATCCGGCGCTGAGCACCGGATTTTGGAGGTTTAACTGTGTCTATTTATCTTTGGTCATGGCCAGTAGGCCAAGTGAAACCACGGCCACCCCAAGGAAACCGGCCAGAATGATCACTGGCATGGCGCTGTAACCGAGGACGTGCCAAAAAATCGATTCAAGAGTACTCATAGCGGATCTCCTTATTGCCAGCCTTCAACACCATGCATGTCGGGTAGGTTATGTGCGATACCTTTATGGCAGTCGACACAGGTTTTTTCACCAGAGGCGAGTGCGGTGGAGTGCTGTTGCGCGGCACGCGTACTTTGCTCTGAAAAATCCATGTAGTTGAACTGGTGACAGTTACGACATTCCAACGAGTCATTCTTTTTCAAGCGTGCCCATTCACGTTCTGCTAAGTGAGCACGGCGTGCTTGGAACTTCTCTTGAGTATCAATGGTACCAATAAAGTGGGCGACCAATTCTTTGGAGGCTTGCACTTTACGCACAATTTTATCGCCCCACTCATGGGGTACATGGCAGTCAGAGCAGATGGCTCGAACGCCTGAGCGGTTTGAATAGTGAATCGTCTCTTGAATTTCAGCTACAATCGGAGCGTGACAACCTGAGCAAAACTCTTCGCTGTTGGTGGCTTCCATCCCAGTGTTGAATGCGCCCCAAAACAGTAGGCCACCAATAAATCCCATCAGTAATACTACGCCAACGGCGGCTTTACTTGGACGAGATAAACGAAGCCAAAACGCTTTTAGAAATTTCATAAATGGCCTCTTTGGGGTTAACGAAGCGCATCAACGCGTTCGAAATCGTTCTCAACCAGTGGCTTGGCATCGGCTTGAGGCACGTGGCACTGCAAACAGAAGTAGCGACGTGGAGAGACATCCGAAAGTACCGCATCTTCACGATTGATAAAGTGCGTTACGCTGATCTTGGTCGCGCCCATCTCTTTGGCATTTTTCCAACTGTGGCAAGCCAGACACTTATTCGCGTTTAACGAGACTTCGTAATTACGAATATTGTGTGGGATCAGCGGTGGCTGATAGACAAAATCACTTTCCAACGCTTGTTCACGTGGAAATTTTTTCATGGGATCCGCGGCGCGCGTATCTTCAATTTCGCTGGCGCCACGCAGTGATTCTAAACCACCAATTCCGCCTGGATTATTCAGCTCAGCATGTGCGATACCAGCCAGTACCGTAAACACTGAAAGTAAGGCAATGAGTTGTTTTTTCATCGTAAATTCTCCGCCTTGCGGCTTAATTCTTTATCTGGGCTGACGAGCAGCCCAGTACAATCAGGGTTACGCGACTTTAGTGATTTTCACCGGGCACTTTTTGAAGTCAGTTTGCTTCGAAAGTGGATCGGTCGCATCGAGGATCAACTTGTTGATCAAAATGCGTGCATCAAAGAAAGGCACGAACACTAAGCCTTTAGGCGGCTTGTTACGGCCACGGGTTTCAACGCGAACTCGTACTTCACCACGTGAGTTAGACATCAGCACTTCATCACCGCGGCGCAAACCACGAGCTTGCGCATCTTCGTGGTGCATATAACACAATGCATCCGGTACGGCTTTGTACAGCTCAGGCACACGACGAGTCATGGTGCCGGTATGCCAGTGTTCCAGAACCCGTCCGGTACACAGCCACAGGTCATATTCTGCGTTTGGTACTTCTGGTGGAGCTTCGTAAGGGGATGAAATGATCCACGCTTTACCATCTGGCTTACCGTAGAAATCCCAGCCTGAACCCGCTTTAGCGTAAGGATCCAAACCTTCTTTAAAGCGCCATTTGGTCTCTTTACCATCGACCACTGGCCAACGTAGACCACGAACTTGGTGGTAAACATCGTAAGGGGCTAAATCATGGGCATGACCGCGGCCGAACGAGGCATACTCTTCAAATAAGCCTTTTTGAATGTAGAAGCCAAAGTGATGGGCATCATCGTTCAGTTCACGCGCTTCGCTGAGTGGGAATTTATCCACTTGACCATTTTTGAACAAGACATCAAACAGAGTTTTGCCACGCCATTGTGGGGCTTTCGCCAGCAACTCTTCTGGCCACACTTCTTCAACTTTGAAGCGTTTTGAAAACTCAATCACTTGCCATGAATCTGAACGTGCTTCGCCGACGGTTTTCACTTGTTGGTACCAAGCTTGGGTACGACGCTCTGCGTTACCGTAAACCCCTTCTTTTTCTACCCACATCGCGGTTGGCAGGATCAGGTCCGCCGCTTGCGCAGTGACGGTTGGGTAAGGATCTGAGACGACGATGAAGTTTTCAGGGTTACGATAACCCGGTAAACGCTCTTCGTTGATGTTCGGACCGGCTTGCATGTTGTTGTTACATTGTACCCAGTAACAGTTCAGCACCCCATCTTTGAGCATGCGATCTTGTTGTACCGCGTGGAAGCCCGGTTTATCAGGAATAGTGCCTTCTGGCAGTTGCCAAATTTTTTCGGCAATCGCACGGTGTTTCGGGTTGGCCACCACCATATCCGCAGGTAAACGGTGTGAGAAAGTCCCCACTTCACGAGCGGTACCACAAGCCGATGGCTGACCAGTCAGTGAAAATGGACTGTTACCCGGAGTAGCAATTTTACCGGTTAGCAAATGTAGGTTGTAGACCAAGCTTTGCATCCAAACTCCACGAGTATGTTGGTTCATACCCATAGTCCACAGTGACATCACTTTGGTATTTGGATCGGCATACTGTTTCGCCAATGCGATCAGTTTATCTGGCGCAACACCTGAAATTTCAGCGGCTTTTTCAACCGTGTACGCGGCAACCGATTTTTTGTACTGCTCAAATGAAATATCGCTAACGCTGTCGACGTTGGGATTCTTCGCTTGTTTTTGCAGTGGGTGCTCATCACGCAAACCGTAACCGATATCGGTGGTCGCTTGTTTGAAATGGGTGTGTTTGTTGACAAAATCCCAGTTCACCGCATTGTTTTGAATGATGTAGTTGGCGATGAAGTTGGCGATCGCAAGATCCGATTGCGGGTGGAAAATGTAGCCGTGATCCGCCAATTCAAACGAGCGATGGTAATAAGTCGACAATACGTTGACTTTGACGTGCGGGTGGCTCAAGCGACGATCAGTGATCCGCGTCCAAAGCACTGGGTGCATTTCTGCCATGTTTGAACCCCACAGCACGAAAGCGTCGGCGTGTTCAAAGTCATCATAGCAGCCCATTGGTTCATCAATACCAAAGGTACGCATAAAGCCCACTACTGCAGAAGCCATACAGTGGCGCGCATTCGGGTCAATGTTATTGCTGCGGAAACCGGCTTTCATCAGTTTCACTGCTGAGTAACCTTCCATCACCGTCCATTGACCAGAGCCGAACATCCCAATGCTGGATGGGCCTTTGGCTTTGAGTGATGCTTTCCATTTTTCTGCCATCACATCAAAAGCGGTGTCCCAAGAGACAGGGGTAAAATCGCCGTCTTTATGATATTGACCATCTTTCATACGCAGCAGTGGCGTCTTGAGACGATCTTGGCCGTACATGATTTTAGACAGGAAGTAACCTTTGATACAGTTCAGACCTTTGTTTACCGGAGCTTCCGGGTCACCTTGGGTGGCGACAACGCGACCATTTTGGGTTCCGACGAGTACAGAGCAACCAGTACCACAAAAACGACAAGGCGCTTTGTCCCAATGAATAGCAGTTTGATCGGAACTTGCGATCAAATTAGCGGCAGAAGCGGGGAGGGTGATCCCTGCAACCGCTGCGGCGGAGGCAGCTGCATTTGCTTTCACAAACGCACGTCTGGTCATTTTCATACATTACCTCGAGTTGAGAAAAGGCATTTCTAGTGTGTAATTATTGCTTGCCACTTGATTGTCACCCACCCTTAGGGTAGGTGAGCGCGTATTTCAAGTGGCAGGGTTATAGTTCATCTTCTTCTGCGCTTTCTACTTGGTGAAATACCAAGAAAGCGTTCAGCACATTAGGAAGATGATTGATGTGTTCAATGGTTTCGGTGATGAAGCCTTGGCGTTCAGTTTCCACCACCACGACGAGTTTTCCTTGCGGGTCCTCGCCGTAAATTTCGACATCAGCCAGTTGGCTAATTTGTTGTTTTACGGTGGCGAGATGCTCTGGCAAAGTGTGGATCACTAAGCTTGAAATGTGGATTTCATGCAGTGAATCTAAAGGTAGTGACATCTTGCTCTCCAATTTTGCCTCGCGGTTTAAGCGATATTCTTAGTATAGTCAACGGCAGTATAGTAGACGGCGATTGCGCTGCTTGGACAAACGGCAACACAAGCACCACAACCGGAACAGTTTGGTTGATTGACCTGTGGCGTTGCTGTGCGTCCAAGTTGTAAAGCAAACTGGATCGCCTCGGCAGGACAAGCATCCTGACAAGAACGGCACTCCACTTGGTTATGCGCCAGACACTGGCTGGCAATTTGAGCGCTGGCTTGCCAAGGTGCGGCACTTTGCGGCAGAAAAATCGGTTCCGGACAGCTTTGGGCACATTGATAACAGAAAGTGCATTCATCTAGCGAAAAATCGATGCTGGGAAAGCCACCATCGCCGGTTTTGATGATCTGGGTTTCACACGCTTGGAGGCATTTACCACAGCGAGTACAGTCATCAATAAATGCTGATGGGTTGGCTATCCAAGGCAATCTGACTTGGCTTGGCGGCGTTTGCTGGTCAGCGGTAAACCAGCGTCGTTTGCTTAAATCGACCATTGTTTCCCCCCCGCGCGCTCACAACCAACCCTATTTCCATACACAAATTGTAGTTTTTAACCTATTTGTATAAATACCTCTTAGGAGGTAATTAGGCGGGGCGGTTGTTTTGGATCAATAAATCTACCTACTCATTTCGGATAGTGTAGCCCCAAATCGGATAATGTTGGCGCAAAGAGGTGGCAGCTTAGTGAGTGATGAGAGAGAAATGGCGTTGTCGAGTTCGGTACCCAAATCATTAACGCGCACCATGGCGAAAGCTATGCTGCTGATCCTATTCTTATCCGCCTTGACCACAGGGGTGGCGATTGTCACGTTGGCTTCGTCACTGAATGATGCCGAAGCGGTCAACGTTTCTGGCTCGATGCGCATGCAAAGTTATCGACTGGCGTATGATATTCAAGCCCAATCGAAAGATTACCAAGCACACATTTATCTGTTTGAGCATTCACTGTATTCACCTTCGATGTTGGCACTGTTGCATTGGACGGTACCGAGCGATATTCAGCGTGATTATTACCAATTGATCGACCGTTGGCATCAGCTCAAAAAAGTGCTCAATAGTGAAAACAAAGCGCAATATTTTGATGAAGTGGCCCCTTTTGTCAGTTTGGTGGATAGCTTTGTGCTTAAGCTGCAACGCTTTTCTGAACGTAAGCTGATTGCCTTGGCTGCGGTCGGCAGTTTTGGTCTTGGTGGGATTTTCGCCGTCTCGCTGTTTGTGGTGTATTACATTCGTGAAGAGGTGGTCAAACCGTTAAATGCGCTGGTGGCCGCCAGTGAAAAAATCAAAAATCGCACCTTTGATGTCGCCTTAGATGAAACCAGCAGCACCGAAATGGGCATCCTCACGCGTACTTTTAACAGCATGGCCGGTGATCTCGGTAATTTGTATCGTGGACTAGAACATGCGGTGAATGAAAAAACCCATAAACTACAAGCCGCGAATCAAACCTTACAAGTGTTGTACCACTCATCGCAAGAGTTGACCGCTTCACGGATCACTACGAGTAATTTCCAAAATATTTTGCGTCACTGGGTAGCAGTGGATGGGATCTGTGCTCTGCGTTTAGAAATTGATGACCAAGCTGGTAAATCTTTGATTTTAGAGGAAGGCAAGCCAAGTGGCGGATTGATGCTGCAAACCCCACTCACTTTAGATGGACAGCATCTGGGGTTGTTATATTGGGATGCCAGTGCGCCGGGGCCCGATCGTGCATTGATTGATAATTTCGCGCAGATTTTGTCACGCGCAATATACTACAACCAAGCGCAGCGCCAAGCCGAACAGTTGCTTTTGATGGAAGAACGCGCCACTATCGCGCGCGAATTGCATGATTCACTTGCGCAATCGCTATCTTATTTGAAAATTCAGCTCACCTTGCTGAAGCGTTCGGTGATGTCACTGCCTGCCGAAGCCAATTTGAGCAAAGCGGAAACCATCATTGGCGATATCGACCAAGGTTTATCGGATGCTTATACCCAATTGCGCGAGTTACTGACCACTTTTCGTCTCACCTTAAGTGAAGGCAGTTTTGGGCAGTCATTGCAGAGTATGTTGACTCAGATTGCGGCACAAACCGAGGCTAATATTGAACTGAATAATGCCTTGTCATCGATGGATCTCGATGCCCATCAACAAGTGCATTTAGTGCAGTTGATCCGTGAAGCTACGATTAACGCCATTAAACATGCTAAGGCCAGCACGATTAGGATTAATTGCCAAGAGCAAGCCGGGGAGGTGCTGGTCACGATTGAAGATGACGGGATCGGTTTTGATCCACAAGGTCACAAGCTTAACCATTATGGGATGAGCATTATGCAAGAGCGTGCCGCCCGTTTAGGTGGCACGTTACAGGTTGACTCTGCACCGGGTAAAGGGTGCAAGGTGAGGCTGACTTATGCCCAAGCCACTTGAGACACCAGGATCAGATCGGGTGATAACCATTGAACGAGGAGATACAGAATAATGAGCTATAAGGTTCTTTTGGTGGATGATCACCCATTGATGCGCCGCGGCATTCATCAATTACTCAATTTTGAAGCGGAATTCGACGTCGTGGCCGAAGCAAGTAATGGCGCCGAAGCGATTGCGCTGGCACACGATTTGCGACCGGATTTGATCTTGCTTGATTTGAATATGAAGGGCATGTCCGGTTTAGATACGCTTACCGCACTGCGTATGGATGAGTGTGATGCCTATGTGGTGATCTTAACGGTTTCCGATAGTGCGGCGGATATTGAAGCGCTGGTTAAAGCGGGGGCGGACGGTTATTTGCTCAAAGATACGGAGCCGGATCAATTGATCGCTCTGCTTAAACAAGCGTTGCAAGGGGATAAAGCTTACAGTGAGGCGGTGACACGCTATTTGCTGAATCGTGGTGAGGTACGCAATCCTTTTGCCACATTGACGGAACGCGAAATGCAGATCATGTCGGAAGTGGCGAAAGGATTTCGTAATCGAGAGATCGCTGAGCGTCTGTTTATCTCAGAATCGACCGTGAAAGTGCATATGAAAAGTTTACTGAAAAAGCTGGATGTACCTTCACGCACTGCCGCCACGATTGTCTATTTGGAGCATTATTCTAACTGATTGCATCTTTGCTCCGTTGTGGGTAATAGCAATAGAGGCGATATGTTCAACTAGAAGAATTACGGCTCGATTATTCCGCGGTTTGATTAACTCACGAAGGCTCAAGCAGAGCCTTCGCGCAGGCTTAAGTGATACGCTGGTGCCTTTACTTATTGATTTCGATTAGTATGAAACTCGGCAACCGTTTCATCCATTTCATGGGCTTGGCGAGAAACCATGTCCACCTCAACTAGGCAGTGCTGTGCCGAATGCATATTGTTGTCAGAAATGGTATTCAGTTCGGTGATCGATTGACTGACGTGATCCATCACACAACCTTGCTCTTCAATTGCCGCTGCAATCCGCTGCGAGTTATCTTGAATAGTGTTCATATCAAAAATAATTTGCTGCAAGCTTTCATCAAGTTGACGTGATGCACTGAGCGTCTCTTGCCCTTGATGATTACACTGTACAATCTCTTCGACCACTTGGCTCATCTGAGACTGAATATCCGACACCACTCGGGTGATCTCTTCGGTGGATTGATGGGTACGAGTGGCCAGTGAACGTACTTCATCAGCCACCACGGCGAATCCACGTCCTTGTTCACCGGCACGCGCAGCTTCAATCGCAGCGTTGAGCGCCAGCAAATTGGTTTGCTCGGCAATGCCCTGAATAATGCTGACCGCACCTCCAATTTTTTCCACTAAGGTGTTCAGTGAACCAATCGAGATTTGGCTTTTCTGCAGAGTTGATGAGAGTAGATCGATGTTTTTCACTGTGGTGACGACTACGCTGCGCCCATGTTCGGCATTGTGAGTGGCTTGGTTGACGCCATCGACCGCAATATTGGTGCTTTGCGAAATTTCACTGATGGTGGAGACCATCTGTTGTACCGAGGTTGCCATTAACGCAATATGTTCCGACTGGACATTAAACTGTGTAATTACCTGCTCAAGTTCGTTATGCATGCTCGAAGTGCTGGTATACAACTGATGAGATTTAGTTTGTGAGCCGCTGATCAATTGCTCAAATTTATCCAGTAGTCCATTGAAGTAACGGGCGACCGCAGTTAATTCATCTTGACCAGTCAGTTTGGCACGCAGAGAAATATCATTGGTTTGGGCAATGCGCTGGATCACCGCGAGTAGCTGGGTGATCTGTAAGTTAATCGAGCGGCTAATTTGGTAAATCACCAACAAAATGGCGAACACTACGCCAACCGTGACCGTGATTTGAACCGTTTTCATGGTGTGCTGTTTTTGCTCAACCGCTTGGCTCAACATGGTTGAGAAGTTTTTAAAGCGCTCTTCTACCGCATGAGACTTGGCTCGTGCTTGGCCAAGTAAACCTTGATTGTAGGTTAAACCAATCACCTTTTTTTGGGCTACGACGGCTTGTGCGGCATTGATGAGCTGAGGATATTGGTTAAATGCGTTGCTGGTGATGGTACCGTCCAGCAGTTGTTGATGAAAATCGTGCAGGGCTAAGCGCGCATCGGTTGATAGCTGCTGTTGAGTGTGGTTGAACGCTTGATAGTAGCTGTGCCATAAACCACGTTGTTGATCTAAACCTAGAGTTTGATAAGCATTGACCAATTGTTCAAAACTGCGTTTGTATTCGAGTAAATCACTGCGTAGCGCGTTAGAATCCCCAAGCTGATACTTGAGCATGACCGCATCGAGATCACTTTGTAGAGCGAGAAAAAGGTCACTATTTTTCTGGAAAGTTTCGAGATATTTTGCATCACTGCGCAGCAGAAAGTCTTTTTCGTTACGTCTTAAATTGAGTAATCGGACTTCGAGTTTATCGACTTGGTTGACGGCTCGATTAAGCTCATCGTTGGTGGTGGCGAATTGTGAGGTAGTAAAAAAAATCGCAATCGATCCTAAAATGGCTATGATGGCCAAACTATACAGCTTATTTTTAATATTCATGGTATTACCTAGTTATTATTTTACTTAACAGACTGTTGCAAGCGTAAATGAATGTCTGAATCTAAACTGCGCTGCAGTGTACTGGTAATAAGCAAACGATCAATAGCTTAGAAGCTTATCCGATTCGGTTTTCTATGAATTATTAATGACAAATTCCTTATTAAGCGTGGGAGATAACGTGATTAGTATCAATTTTAATCAGTACCATGGCTTCATCTTTGATATGGATGGAACTCTTCTTGATACCATGCCGGCGCATATAGCCGCTTGGCAAGCCACTGCTGAGCAGTTTGACTTTCCCTTTGATGCCGCGTGGCTTTATGGCTTAGGAGGCATGCCTAGTGCAAAAATTGTTGAGCAGATCAATCACAAATTAAATATGACGCTGGATCCTGAGCAGGTGGCGGCTTATAAGATGGCGCAGTTTGCTAAGTTGGGTTTGCAAGCGGATCTGATCCCTGCTACCTATCAGCTATTGTGTCAGTGGCATGGTCAGAAAAAGATGGCGATTGGCACAGGCAGTCAACGAGCAAGTGCGCTGGGTTTACTCACTCGTGCCCAAGTCGTGGATAAATTTGATGTGATTGTCAGTGCGAGCGATGTCACTGAGCATAAACCGCATCCCGAAACCTTTTTGAGTGCCTGTGAGCAGATGGGATTACAGCCTAAGCAGTGTCTGGTGTTTGAGGATACTCAGCTAGGTATGCAAGCGGCGCATGCTGGAGGGATGGATTGTGTATTGGTCAGCGAGCAAGGATTGGCGTTTTATCCTGCTGCGGCTCAGCCAGCTTCAGCGGTGAGCATTATTTAGCGCCAAAAAAAGCTGCCGCGGCAGCTTTTTCTATTCTATGGATGGCGTATTAAATGGATTGCTCGGTTCAGCGCGATATCCAATCTGTTTGCGGCAAACTCAGCGAATTTATTCAATCGCCAGCAGTTCAACCTCAAAAATTAATACGGCAGAAGGTGGGATAGGGCCAGTGCCACTTTTGCCATAGCCTAGATTGCTTGGCACATAAAAGCGTGTTTTTTCGCCGACCACCATCAGTTGTACACCCTCTTGCCAACCTTTGATCACTTGGTTCAACCCAAAGCTGATCGGTTCTCCGCGTGCTACTGAACTATCAAACACCGTACCATCGATTAATTCACCGTGGTAATGCACTTTTACCCGACTTTTCGGCCCCGGATGCTCGGTTCCGTTGCCCGCTTGTAATACCTGGTACTGCAAGCCACTATCGGTGGTGATCACATCTTCACGTTGGCCATTTTCGGTCAGAAAATGCTGTCCAGCCGCAAAATTAGCATCGGCCGCTTTATGGTTAGTCCAAGTGCGATAAATCATAAAGCCAGCGAGTAGAAAAACAACTAAGGGAATAATAATTTTCGACATAAAACGTTTAACGTCCTTTAACAGCAATATTGCCTTGCGACTTGAAGCGCTTGCGCTCAAGTAATCAAGAGAGTTGATCCGCTTGAAATCACAGACCGGATTCCGTGAGTCGCTGTCCATGCGGGAATGAACAACCAGCCACATTCTAACCATGGATTATGTGATGGCAAGCTAGCGCTGGGTAAATTGTTATTGATCAGCAATAAAGTTTTACCAAATGCGCCGATACTATATAAGAGATCAACAACTGAGTATGGGATATGAAATTCTGGATTTGCTGCATGGCATTATGCTTGGCGGGATGTGGTTCACTGGCAACCGATCGTATGCTCAGTAACAATTTGTTGGATGTTGCGCCGCAAAGTGATGCGGATGTGCGTCATCCAGAGTGGGGCTATGCCACCAAGAAGAGTGTGGTCGCACTGCCGCACAACATACCGCAACCACAACCGAATCGCTATATGCTGATCCAGCAATATTTGCTCACGAGCGGTATTGAGCATGAATTTATTGCCGGCGCTCACCCCACGATAAAGTTAAAACAAACCGTCAAGTTTGCCACTGGATCGGCTCAGCTTTCCAATCAATCTCTACAATGGTTAGATCGCGTCGCGCGCTTTTTATCCACTCAAAATGGAATTGAAGTGGTGTTAGAAGGCCACGCTGATAGCACCGGCACAGAGCGATTTAACGATACCCTGTCACAAAGAAGAGCCAATGCGGTGAAAAATGCGCTGATCCAGCGTCAGGTGGCGCAAAATACCATTTATACCCGCGGCTTTGGCGAGCATGTGCCTGCGTGTAGCAATAACACGCAGACTGGTCGTGCCTGTAACCGCCGAGTTGAAGTGCGTTTTATCTTAGCTGGACAATAAGTTGAGTATTGCAGTACTAAAACAGACACTCAAACCATTCAAAATGATTTGAAAAAGTGGGGTTAATATGGTTACCCCCATCTTTTGAGTGTCTTGATCAATAAAATTCACACCATTACTTTCTTCAAGAGTAGAGCACTTCAAGATTAGAGCACTTCAAGAGTATAGCTATTCAAGGCTATGGCTATTTAAACCGCTTGTTGGGCAATCCGCTGATTGAGCTCTCTTTGCTGCAAATAGCTTTCCACTTTGATCATTAACGCATGATCATGATTCAAGCCAAGTTTGCTTCTGCGCCAGAAAATATCGCTCGCCTGCCGAGCAAACTCTTGCTCACACAAATAGTCGATTTCTTTTTGATACAGCTCATCACTAAAAGCCATCCCGAGATCATCGATCGCGGTGACGCCCATTAACAGTTGCCGGGTACGGCTGCCATAACTGCGTAGCCAGCGTGCGATTAAAGGTTCGGCAATAAATGGAAACTCAGTGAGTAGCTGATTTTTTAACGTGAGATGATCAAAACCTTCACCGCCGGGCAATGAGGCATTAGCGGTCCATGGCGCACCCATCTGTGGCAGGAAAGGGGCAAGTTGGGTCATTGCTGCTTCAGCAAGTTTACGATAAGTGGTCAGCTTGCCACCAAAAATGGACAGCAATGGTGCTTGATCGTCTGGGTGATCCAGCGCCAACGTGTAGTCTCTGGTTATCGCCTGTGGGGAATTGGATTCATCATCACACAGTGGCCGCACTCCGCTAAACTCCGCAATAATATCAGAGCGTGTGATTTGATGGATAAAATGCTTATTCACAATCGCAATCAAATAATCACGTTCAGCATCGGTGATGGCGACTTGTCGCGGATCTCCGTGGTATTCCACATCGGTGGTGCCGATCATCGAATATTGTTCAAGATAAGGGATCACGAACACAATTCGCTTATCCTCATTTTGCAAAATATAGGCTTGCGGCTCAGCGTGAATGCGCGGCACGATAATATGTGAGCCTTGAATTAAGCGAATGCCATAAGGCGAATTGAGCTGGGCATGGTGATGTAAAAATTGTTTGACCCAAGGACCGGTTGCATTGACTAATGCATGGCTACGGCGCTCAAAGCGTTGCTTGGTTTGCTCATCAAACAGCGTCACGTGCCATAACTTACCCACGCGTTGGGCTTTTTCTACCGTGCAGTAATTGAGCACTTCACCGCCTTGTTCATGGGCTTGCAGTGCATTGAGCAGTACCAAGCGCGCATCATCGACCCAACAATCGGAATATTCAAAACCCACCGCCATTTCCGGTTTGGTGATGGTTCCCGCTTTAAGCGCCACTTTATGGCTGGCGGGCAGTGAAGTTCGTTTGCTTAAGTGATCATAAAGAAATAACCCGGCACGGATCATCCAAGCTGGGCGCAAGAAAGGTCGGTGCGGCAGACGAAAACGCATTGGCGTGACAATGTGTGGGGCTTTATTGAGTAGCACTTCGCGTTCGGCCAGTGCTTCACTGACTAAGCGAAATTCATAATGTTCTAAATAGCGTAGACCGCCATGCACCAACTTCGAGCTCGCCGAAGAGGTGGCGCTGGCAAAATCTTTTGCTTCATATAAACCGACTTTGAGTCCGCGTCCGCTGGCATCGGCGGCGATACCAGCACCATTGATGCCACCACCGACAATAATCAGGTCGAGCACTTCATTGGAGGTGAAACGTGTTGAGCGACTATTCATGGTTATCTCCGCATTATTTATTTTCGTTTTTGCTCTTTAATGTTCGTATGAAAACATTAAAGCACACGAGTGCGCAATATTTCTACTATGAAATTTGATCTTGATCAGAAATGAATCAAGAGTCGATGCTTGATGAGTCGATCAGCAAAGGAGTCATCGAAAGGGTGAACATTCGATAGGTATCGTTCCCAATAAGGTAAAGTGGAAATGCGCGACAAATTGCCAATCTTTATCTGAGCTCACAAATTTCATCAATTTCTGGATCGTTTTTAGTGTCGCTAGTGTTGCCGCTGAAACGCTTTAGTTAGACTTCAATCCAACAATCATTTCAGGAGTAGTTTGATGTCTAAAGTATGGTTAACCGGTGATGCAGTGGTGGATTTGATCCCCGATGGAGATCAGCATTATTTAAAATGTCCCGGTGGTGCACCGGCTAATGTTGCGGTCGCGATTGCACGGCTGGGTGGTGAGTGTGCTTTTTTTGGTCGTGTCGGGAACGATCCCTTTGGTCGTTTTATGCAGCAGACCTTGATCGAACAGCAGGTCGATTGTCAGTACTTAGCTTTTGATCCTGAGCGACGCACTTCGACCGTGCTGGTGGATCTGGATGAGCATGGCGAGCGCAGCTTTACCTTTATGGTTAAGCCGAGTGCCGATCAGTTTCTTCAGCCGAGTGATATTCCGCGCTTTGAATCCGGCCAATGGTTACATGTCTGTTCGATCGCGTTGGCCAATCAACCCAGTCGCAGCAGCACCTTGAGTGCCATTCAACAAATGAAACAAGCTGGGGGTTACATCAGTTTTGATCCTAATTTACGTGAAGAAGTGTGGGCGCAGCCAAGCGAGCTAAGAGCGGTAGTGATGGAGGCGGTGCGTTTGGCGGATGTGGTCAAATTTTCAGCCGATGAGCTGCAATATTTAACCGAAACCGATTCGATTGAAGAGGGATTAAAGGCACTTGAGCAGTACCAGATCCCATTAGTGGTGGTGACGCTTGGCGCGCAAGGCGCATTAGTGGTCACCCCGGACGGGCAGCAGATGGTGGCCGGTAAAGTGGTTAAGCCGCTAGATACGACCGGAGCTGGTGATGCTTTTGTCGGCGGGCTGCTTTATCACTTGTCAGTGGCCAAAGATTGGCAGCATCCGGCGCTGATTGTAGAGGCGGTGACAGCGGCCAATGGCTGCGGCGCATTGGCAACCACTCAAAAAGGTGCGATGACGGCCTTGCCAACTCAAGCTGCGCTAAAGCTTTTCTTAGCATAACGCGAGAAAGCATCAGTGGTGGTTGGAGCGAGTGGTTGGAGAGTTCAAATTTACAGCATCAACAAATAACGTGATGAAGTTATGAATTCTCCATTATTTTCGGGATCGTTCCCGTTTGCTTGTGTATAGTGAGTGAGCTGAGAGATTAAGCCAAAGTAATCGGTCTTTGCCAGTGAAGACAATCGCCGAATTATTTTTTGCTTAGCAGTCAAAGATTTTAGCATTGCGCCTCTTTCGAGGTTTCTTCGCACATATTGGTCATATCATTGGGAACGTTTGCAGGTTCTGGTGATAATTCAATAAGTCATGGAGATACAAAATGAAAAAACACTTAATCGCAATCACGTTGGCCAATCTATTTTTAGTCTCACACGCTGCGTATGCCAATACAGATCTCGCTGCTTTAGAAGCGCGGATCCAGCAACTTGAGCAAGCGGCGGCTGAGCGTCCAACTGCATCGGCCGCCGATTCATCTTTTGAATTTCATGGTTATGCACGAGCAGGTTTGCTGACCAACAGTGATCTCAATGGTGCGGTTGGAACCGGGCCTTATATGACCGCGGCAGGAGCGTTAGGCGCACCGGTTGGTCGATTGGGGCTAGAGGATGATAATTACTTAGAAGCCAACTTGATCCATAAACGTCAGATGCAAAATGGCTCTAGCGCGCTATTTAAAATCATGTTGGCCGACAGTACCGAAACCAGTAATGAATGGACTGCCGATGAGAGCAAGCTCAATGTGCGTCAAATGTATGCGGAATTAGCCAACTTACCTTCATTCAGCGGCGCTTTTGCGGAGAGTACGCTGTGGGCGGGTAAACGTTTCGATCGTGATAATTTTGACATTCATTTCTTCGATTCCGACATCGTGTTTCTTTCTGGAACTGGGGCCGGGATTTATGATGTTAAATTAGCCGATCAATGGCAGGCCAATTTCTCGATTTATGGGCGCGATTTTGGGCAAATTGATAGCTCAGACACTGAAATTGAAAACTATATCGTGACCATGAATAACCGTTTTGGCCCTTGGCAATTGATGCTCAGTGGCATGCATGCCGCCGATAACGCGAAACGTAGCGATAGCGTGAGCAAAACGGCTGATAGTGGCGTACATGCTTTGTTGGCTTACCATGCGCAGAGTTTCTTTGGCCTCAATGAAGGCTCATCTCAATATGGTTTATTAGTTGGTGAAGGTTTAGGGGCCGAGCTGAAAGGCATTGGCTCTAATGGCGAATTGTACAACGATGCGTTTGCGACCCGAGCTTTTGCTTCTGGGGTGACGTATTTGGCCGAGGGCTGGCGCGTAGCCCCAGCACTAATGGCCGAATACAGCCAAGATCGCTTGAAGAAAAATGATGAGTTTTTCTGGGCATCGCTGAATGTGCGTTTAGCCCAAGAGATGACCGAAAACTTTGAATTAGTTTATGAGGCTTCCTACCAATATATGGATTTGGATAATAGCCAAACACAGGCCAAAGGCAGTTTTTATAAAGCGACCTTTGCGCCAACATTTAAACTGGCGACATCGGCAGGATTTTTTGATCGACCAGAGCTGCGCTTTGCGGTCAGTTATGTGGATTGGAGCGATAAGTTAGATAACTACGCGATCGACTCAAGCAATGGCCAAACCATGGGCTCTGGCGGTGAAGCTATCTTTGCACTGCAAATGGAAACTTGGTTCTAACGATTATCCCATCGCTTTGCCAATAAAACTCGACGCCACTCGTTTCACCGCGAGTGGCGTTGTTGTTTGTAAAATGGTTGTCTGACAATGTTTGTCAGGCAATGGCCGTGCGACAACACGGCTGCCAATAAGCCAGTACAGTGTTGTTGATTGCTACTGCAAAGCGTAAGATTCGGATCTGTGATGTTACGCTATCTACCTGAAAGGAAAGCAAGATGTTCGAAAGAGCTTGTTTTACTCTCGTTATCCAAATTCTGTTGATTGCCGCTCTTGCCTCTGGGCTGGGGAGCCTGCTTGCGATCCCGTTATCGGAAATGTTTATTGCCGCCGCTATAGTGATTGTGCTGCATAAAAAGCGCTGGCTGAGCATGCAAACGCCACGCTGGTTATTATTGGTGGTGCAAATTGTGCTTGGCATCAGCGTCGGTACAACCATTAGTTTGACTGAGCTGGGCGTGAGTTTAACTCTGCCGCTGTTGATTGGCCTGTTATGTTGTTTAACCCTGCAAATCAGCATGAGCTATCTGTGGCTCACCAAAAAAGAAGGTTGGACGCCGTTTGAATCGCTACTCGGCGCTGTACCGGGTGCTATGGCGGCGATTTTAGTTATCAGCGAATCAAACCAAAAACCGTCCACCAAAGTGGTTTATGCTCATTCAATCCGGCTGATGATCCTGACATTGCTCGCACTACTGATCTCCAACCACGTGCCGGATAGCGCCGCTATTACCAACAACGTGACGCTTTACGCTTGGCTGATTTTCTTGGCTCTGGCGCTGCTCAGTTTGCTACTCGGTAAAGCCTCTACCTTACTCGGCATTCCCGCCCCTTATATGTTGGCGGCGCTACTGGTCACCGCCAGCTTTAATAGCTTCTCCATCACTATGGAAATGCAACTGCCGCAATGGATGGTGCTGTTCGCTACCGCCTTACTCGGTATTTTGATTGGCTCACGAATTGCCGATAGTACATGGCGCGAAGCCATGGCATATGCTCGCGCTGGGGTGATGGTGACGATGATTGGCCTGTTGATGGCGGTTGGCGTATCTGGCATTTTTTCGATTCTGCTCGATAAATCATGGGTGGTTCTGCTACTTGCTTGGGTCCCCGGCAGTGTCGAAGCCATGACCGCCGTCGCCTTACTGCTCGGCATGGAACCCGCATTTGTAATGATCAACCACGCCCTGCGCTTATTGTTGCTCTATTCACTGCCCGCCATGCTGAAAAAGCAGTTAGAGGCGTTGAGGGAGAGGTGATGGGGGCGTTCTTCAGTAAGAGCCAGCTAGCGAGTACAGTTAGCTCAGAATTATCCTATTCTAATTTAGAACGAACTCTATTCACGTTAATTTGTCGTCATTTATCTGAAGATAGGCTGTGCTCCCTGGTTGCATGAGTCAATATCATTCGCTAGACTGTAGTGGTACGGTGAATTTGGTCACTTAATTAGAGGTGATATTATCATCTCATAAGTTAATAGGTGACATTATGACAAAACGTACAAGACGGCTATTTAGTGCCGAATTCAAACTGGAAGCGGCACAATTAGTGCTCGATCAAAACTACTCAGTGACTGAAGCGGCTCAAGCCATGAATGTAGGTAAATCTACGATGGATAAGTGGGTTCGCCAATTAAAACAAGAGCGCCAAGGCAAAGCACCCAAAGCGTCACCAATGACGCCTGAGCAAATTGAAATTCGTGAATTAAAAAAGAAGCTCGCTCGTCTTGAAGAGCATAATGAAATATTAAAAAAAGCCACGGCTCTCTTGATGTCGGACTCACTGAACAATTCTTGATGATCAAGAAACTCAAGCAGAGCCACAGCATAAAAACATTATGCGAAGTCTTCAATGTTCATCGAAGCAGTTATAACTATTGGCTGAAACGGCCAACAGAAATAAAGGCGGAAACCGTAAAACTTCGCAGTTTGATTAGCGAAGCTTATGCGGCAAGCAATGGTTCTGCGGGAGCAAGAACCATTGCCGATATCGTAACAAACCAAGGCGTGAGTCTGAGTCGTTACCGAGCAGCAAAGCTGATGAAAACGCTGGGATTAGTAAGTTGCCAAGTCCCAAAACATCGTTACCGTAAAGCCTCACAAGAGCATATTGAAGTCCCGAATCACTTAGATCGTCAGTTTGCTGTCACGGCACCAAATGAAGTCTGGGTGGGTGACGTGACCTATATTTGGACGGGAAATCGTTGGATGTATTTAGCGGTAGTCATCGACCTTTTTGCTCGAAAAGTGATTGGTTGGGCAATGTCAGTATCACCTGATACACGATTAACAAGCAAAGCGCTTTCGATGGCTTATGAGTCTCGTGGAAAGCCTAAAGGTATCATGTTCCACAGTGATCAAGGCAGTCACTATACGAGTCGTCAATACCGTCAGTTACTGTGGCGTTTTCAAATAAAACAAAGTTTATCTCGCCGAGGAAATTGCTGGGATAATGCGCCTATGGAGCGCTTCTTTAGAAGCTTGAAAACGGAATGGGTTCCAACGGTAGGTTATCGTAGCTTTGCAGAGGCTCAACAAGAGATCATCCGCTACATTATTGGATATTATAGCCAGCTCAGGCCCCATCAGTATAACGGTGGTTTGACACCCAATGAATCAGAACGATTGTATTGGGAAAACTCTAAAACCGTGGCCAATTTTAGTTGACCACTACAAACATCTTGATGTAGTAACTACCTTAGAAAGAAACTATAATATCAACAATAAGTTAAAAATGAGATTCTTGTGAATGGCACATATTAAGCGTTTAACTATCAAAGGATTTAAATCCATATATGATCAGGATATTGATTTAGGTAGGTTGAATGTCTTTATCGGTACGAATGGTGCAGGTAAGAGCAACTTGCTTGAATCTATTGCTATGCTTTCCGCTTCAATTGAAGGGGGGATTGATTATGAAAGACTATCAAGACGTGGTGCTCGCCTCTCTTCTCCCAAGATATTTCGGACATCATTACGTAATAAAGACCGAAAAAATACATTTTCTATTGAGGCAGAAACTGAGTCACTGTGTTACAAAATGAGTGTCAATGCAGTAGATGGTTTTTCATATAATGCTGAATCCCTTAAAAAAAATGGCAAGTCAGTTTGTGGTCGTTCGAATAATGGAGCGACGATTTTTGGAAGCCAAATAAAAAACAAGCTAGATAGAGAGAAAAGTATTATTCCCTTATATCGTTCGTTTGAAAGTGATATTGAAGATCTAAGTGTTTTGGAGCAGTTTGCGATATTTGCCCCTTCAACACCTATTTTGAGAGGTGTTGCAACAGATAATAGCAACAAGTCCCCCTTAGGGCTATATGGTGGACGTCTTGCCGAGTCATTAAGTGAAATATTGGCTGACAATTCAAAAAGGAAAGAGCTTCAGCGATTCTTTAAGTTACTCGATTGGTTTAAGGAAGTTGGTACTTCAAATCAGCCGAATAGTGATCTTATGTCTGAATATATGACAATTGGAAGAAGAGTTGTTAGCTATAAAGATAAGTTCATGAAGACTAACTTTAACGACTTATATGCTTATGACGTTAGTGAGGGAGCATTATTTATTCTGTTTGTTTTAGCTCTTCTTTCACATAAAGATTCGCCTGATTTTTTTGCGCTAGATAATATAGACAGCGCTCTGAATCCAGGTTTGGTCAAAAACCTTATGGGCCATATAGCTGATTATATTCAGGCTGATACTTCTAAACAAGTTATGCTCACAACCCATAATCCAACGACATTAGATGCTGTTGATTTATTTAATCCGGATCATCGACTATTCATAGTTAGTAGAGCTGAGGATGGTCAGACCGTTATCGATAGAATGTTGCCCCCTAAAGGAATGACAAAAGATGAGTGGGAGAAACAGTATTTTGGGTTGAAGCTTTCAGAAATTTGGTTATCGGGAGCATTTGGCGGTTTAAATACAGGTATTTAAAATGAAGAAAGTCAAATACTTGTTAGTATGTGAAGGTCCAACTGATGTTGCTTTCTTGAAAAGATTATCTAGTCAATTGGGTAAAGGCTTAGGTGCTGAAGTTACAATTCAAGAGCTGTCACCACAAAGAGATGCGACCACTGGAGAATGGCCAGCTCATGGTTGGAATGCAGTAAGGACTTGGTGTAAATCTTGGAGCGTAAAATCAGATGATGATCTTGCCAATATTCCAAATCATTTCGTAGAGTTAGCCAAGCGTAGAACTTGGAAAGCATTGGTTAATACTAGTGCTGATGGTTTGATCATTCAGATGGATACTGATATCGCAGAACATATTACTGATTTAGACGAACGTTTCCCTAATACTGTTTTAAATAGAAGAGAGTTTTGTGAGCAAGCTCTTTTTAATTGGATTAATGAAACTGAAACTTCCAGAGAAAAGCCATTTTTCTTGCTACCGAGTTATGCAATAGAGACATGGTTATTAGCACTGTATGACCCATCTGAAAGTGTGTTTTCTGATTTAACAACTGGTTTCAATTATGAAGATATTGTCAACTTGGAAGATAGGTTAATTTCACTAGGCTTTTCTTCTAAGAAGAAAAAAGGGGTGGTCAGGTTAGCTAAAAAAGATAATCAGTATGTGAACTATGCAGATCGAGTTTTTATTAATTTTAAAACTGTTAAGTCCCGTTGCTCAGAAGCTGAAAAGTTTGAAAGTTTTCTAATTGAAAGCATAGGAAACCAACGTGTTAGCTAGAAGCTTAATAAATAAGTACGGTATAAATTTCACGGCGCGAGCATAACGCGTACCGTTGTAACGCACTTGAGTAGCGTTGTAGCAGCCTGCCGCACGCATCACGGCGCCGACGTTGGTTGGGCTTTTCGGGTTGTGTGATTCAGATCGTCAGGCTTGCTTTAGTGAAAACAAAAAATCCCGCCTAAGCGGGATTTTTTGATCAAACATGCTTGGCTATTGCACCATTACGCCAGTAGCTCTTTGGCTTGTTTCACCACGTTTTCGGTGGTGAAGCCAAACAGTTTGAACAGTTGATCGGCAGGGGCCGATTCACCAAAGCTGGTCATGCCGATGATGCGGCCATTTAAGCCGACATATTTGTACCAGAAATCAGCAATCCCGGCTTCAATCGCAATACGCTGAGTCACGGCCGATGGCAGAACCGCTTCACGGTAAGCTGCCTCTTGTTTATCAAACGCATCGGTGGATGGCATTGAGACCACGCGAACCGCTTTGCCTTCTGCGCTCAGTTGCTCGTAAGCCGCCACTGCGAGTTCCACTTCAGAGCCGGTCGCAATCAGGATAAGCTCAGGTTGACCTGCGCAATCTTTGAGGATGTAGCCACCTTTGGCGATGTTCGTCACTTGCTCAGCGCTACGTGGTTGCTGCGCCAGGTTTTGACGCGAGAAAATCAGCGCCGATGGTGCATCTTTACGCTCAATCGCCAGTTTCCACGCCATCGCGGATTCCACTTGGTCACATGGACGCCATGTGCTCATGTTTGGCGTCATACGCAGAGACGCGATTTGCTCTACCGGCTGATGGGTTGGACCATCTTCGCCGAGACCAATCGAGTCATGAGTGTAGACTTGGATATTTTGCACTTTCATCAGTGCGGCCATGCGCATCGCATTACGCGCGTATTCCATAAACATCAGGAAGGTTGCACCGTAAGGCACAAAGCCACCGTGCAGCGCGATCCCGTTGATAATCGCCGTCATACCAAACTCACGCACCCCATAGTGGATGTAGTTGCCTGAGAAATCTTCGCGGGTTAGTGATTTTGAGCCTGACCACATGGTGAGGTTAGAAGGCGCCAAGTCCGCCGAGCCACCCATAAATTCTGGCAGCAGTTTGCCGAACGCTTCTAGTGCATTTTGTGAAGCTTTGCGTGAAGCAATGTTGGCAGGGTTGGCTTGCAGGTTAGCGATAATCTCGCTAGTCGCAGCTTCCCAATTGGCTGGCAGCTCACCGGCGATACGGCGTTGGTATTCTGCCGCTTCGCTTGGGTAAGCTTTGGCGTAAGCGGCGAATTTCGCATCCCAAGCCGCTTCTTTGCTTGCGCCTGCAGCTTTGGCATCCCACTCGGCGTAGATGTCCGCAGGGATTTCAAATGGCGCGTATTGCCAACCGAGGAATTCACGGGCGGCTTTGATTTCATCGTTACCCAGAGGCGCGCCGTGACAGTCGTGTGAGCCGGCTTTGTTTGGCGAGCCAAAACCGATGATGGTTTTGGTACAAATCAGGGTTGGGCGAGACGTGTCCGCTTTCGCCGCCTCAATTGCTGCGTTAATGGCTTCCGCATCGTGACCGTCAACCGCTGGGATGACCTGCCAGCCATAAGCTTCAAAACGTTGTGGTGTATCGTCAGAGAACCAGCCTTCCACGTGACCGTCGATAGAAATACCGTTGTCATCCCAGAATGCAATCAGTTTGCCCAGACCCAGCGTACCGGCTAGTGAACACGCTTCATGCGAGATACCTTCCATCAGACAGCCATCACCCATGAATACATAAGTGAAGTGGTCAACGATGTCGTGACCCGGCTTGTTGAACTGCGCGGCCAGTGCTTTTTCAGCCAGCGCCATACCCACCGCATTGGTAATACCTTGGCCAAGTGGGCCAGTGGTGGTTTCGATGCCCGGCGCGTAACCGTATTCTGGGTGACCCGGAGTTTTTGAGTGCAGTTGACGGAAGTTTTGCAAATCCTCAATCGACAGCTCATAACCAGTAAGATGCAGCAGCGAGTAAATCAGCATTGAGCCGTGGCCGTTAGACAGAATAAAGCGGTCGCGGTCAGCCCAATTAGGATTGCTTGGGTTGTGGTTTAAGTGTGAACGCCACAGCACTTCGGCGATGTCCGCCATGCCCATCGGGGCGCCTGGGTGGCCAGAATTAGCTTTTTGAACGCCATCCATGCTCAGGGCGCGGATAGCATTGGCAAGTTGTTTGCGATTCATAGGGTTACTCATTTTCAAGAAATTGGAGAGCAGCAATGCTCAATAAAAAACAGCATAAAAAAGCGAGCCTCAGCTCGCTTCAAAATCAGCATCACAGCTTAGCGGCGATCATTGCTTCTAGTTTGCCTTGGTCAACTGCGAAGTTACGAATGCCTTCCGCCAACTTTTCAACCGCCATCGCATCTAGGTTGTGCTCCCACAGAAATTCGCTGTGGGTCATGGCGGTAGGGCGAGCGGTGGTGCCTTGTGAGTCAACCAGTTTTGCAACCACTTCACCTTCGGCCGCTTCAAGTTCAGCCAGTAGTGACGGCGCGATGGTCAGACGGTCACAGCCAGCCAGCTCTAAGATCTCACCGATGTTACGGAAGCTTGCGCCCATCACCACAGTTTTGTAGCCGTGCTGTTTGTAGTAGTGGTAGATCTTAGTCACTGACAGTACGCCCGGATCTTCGCTGGCGGTGAAATCACGACCTTGTTTGGCTTTGTGCCAGTCCATGATGCGGCCAACGAAAGGCGAGATCAGGTACACGCCCGCTTCGGCACAGGCGCGCGCTTGCGCGAAAGAGAACAGTAGCGTCAGGTTACAGTTGATGCCTTCTTGCTCAAGAATTTCCGCCGCGCGGATCCCTTGCCAAGTTGAAGCTAGCTTGATCAAGATACGATCGTTGCTGATCCCCGCATCGTTATACATTTTTACCAGTTGACGAGCTTTAGCTACGCTGCGCTCGGTGTCGTAAGACAGACGCGCGTCCACTTCAGTCGAAATACGACCCGGAATGGTTTTTAGAATTTCTTTACCAATGTTGACTGCCAGCATGTCACAGGTGTCTTGTACTTGCTGCGCTTTATCGCTGCTTTGCGTTTTGGCGTAGGCGATCGCTTGATCGATCAGCGGTGCGTATTCAGCAATTTGCGCCGCTTTTAGGATCAGAGATGGGTTGGTGGTGGCATCTTGGGGTTGGTATTTTTTGATCGCATCAATTTCACCAGTATCTGCCACGACGGTAGTCAGTTTACGAAGTTGCGCTAATTTATTGCTCATTTCGATCGTCCTATTGGGTTAGGTTCATCTGCCGCTTAACAGTTTGAGGATGTCAGCAGTTGAGTGGCTCATGCTCTTTCACCGCGAAAGAGTGAGTCAGTAATGCAAAATTTCAGCGCCCGAACCTTTACGTTGAACATTTGCTTTGAACATTTGTCCGCACACTGAGTAAATGATGGAATTATATTTATCCTATCTAGCGTGAAAGTCAATTTGCTAAGCGGGTTTATGACAGCTTAAACCGAAAATTTATGGTGTTAAATCTTCGATATAGGATTAAATCGTTTGCTTAAATCCGTCGCTGGGCGAATAACCAAACTTAGTGCCGCAAACTGCCGCTGAGAAAATGTAATGCAACTGAACATTTGATTGATGCGCTGTGAATGGTTACCATAGCCAGTAAATTGGTTTTAAGCACATCATTATCAGTAGTGTAGTGCTTGTTTGCGCACTATGTTGGTTGAACTCGCCGTGGGTTGAACCCGCAGCGTGCCCGCTGGTAATAAAGGAAACGCCACAATGACCCAACTTGCCGATATGCCATTAGAAAATGGTGATTTACTGACCGAAATTGCCATCTCTTATTATCAGGATGGTGCAACTCAAGAAGAGATCTCTAAAAAGTACACGCTTTCACGGGCCAAAGTGGGCCGCTTACTGAAACAGGCTCGCGATGAGGGGATTGTTGAAATTACGGTTAAGTATCATCCAGTCTTTAGCGCCAAAATTGAACAGCGCCTGATTGAGCGTTTTGGGGTGCGCCGCGCGTTAATTGCCCTAGATCATCCCAATGATGAAGCGCAGCGTCAGCAAGTCGCGAGTTTAGTCTCCAATTATCTCACCAGCACGCTGAAAAATGGCATGGTGGTTACGGTTGGGCAGGGGCGCAATGTCTCAGCAGTGGCGCATCATATTGGGGTGATCACGCCGCGTGATTGCAAATTTGTGTGCAGCATCGGCGGCATTCACCCACGTGGCGGTATGTTTAACGCCGACCACATTTGTCGTCAGTTAGCCAAGAAATATGGCGGCAGTTCGGAGACTTTATACGCTCCTGCTTATGCAGAAAACCGCGAGCAAAAACGAGTCTTTATGCAAAATAGTACGGTTAAACAGACCCTCGATCTGGCACGCAAAGCCGATATCGCCTTGGTCGGGATTGGCGATATGAGTGAAAACAGCTACATGGTTGATCTTGGCTGGTTTACGCCGCAAGAGGTGGTGCAATCACGCTTAACTCAAGGCGTGGTCGGCGATTTCGCGGGGCATGATTTTTTTGATGTGCATGGTCGAGTCGCCAATACGGTGATGAATGATCGCGTGATTGGCCTTGGGATTGATGAGTTTCGCCCGATTGCCGAAGTGATCGCCATTGCCGCGGAAAACAGTAAGCCACTAGCACTGCTCGGAGCATTACGCACTGGTGCGATTGATGTGCTTGCGACCAGTGTCAGTAATGCATTGACCGTTCTCAACTTAGATGAGCAAATGCAACGTGCATTAAGCTCATAACGGGAATTAACGTTAGTCACTCATCATTAAAGCGATGAAAAAGCGAGCGGGTTTTAATATCCGCTCGCGGTTGATTATTAGCTATTGATTATCACCGATGTGGGGTTGGACTGTTCACTACTCACTGCTTATTTCAATCGGCAGATCCTGCCTTTGGCCCCATTCGGTCCATGAGCCATCATACAGCGAGAGGTTTTGATAACCGCATGCATACGCGGCGAGCAGTACAATGCAAGCGCTAACCCCGGAGCCACAACTGAACAGATATTCTGATGCGCTGGGCTGTAAAACATCGCTCAATACAGGACGCAGCTCTGTTTCTGGCTTGAGCTGATGTCCGTTCATTAATTGTGTAAACGGTAAGCAGACTGAGCTGGGAATGTGGCCGCTGCGCACGCCAGCGCGCGGTTCAGGTACTTGCCCTAAAAAACGCGCCAATCCACGCGCATCAATGATTTGGCTGTGAGGGTTATCGATCTGTTTGAGGAGATAACTCGCATCCACCAAGGCTTGTGGTCTGAGTTTGCCGGCAAAGTTGCCTTTTGTACTGGGTTGGCGATAAGTTTGAGTGACGTTGTAACCCTGAGCCTTCCACTCAGTGAGACCGCCATTGAGCACAAACACGTTATCATGTCCCATGGCTTTGAACATCCACCACGCACGGGGAGCGGCAAAGGTGCCACTATTGTCGTACACCACAATCATCGAGTCTTGATTGATACCGAGTTGTTGAGCAAGCGTATTAAAGCGCTGCTCAGAAGGCATCATGTGCGGCAAGGCGGAATCAAGATCGCAAAACACTTTGTCGTAATCAAAGCGTAGCGCCGTTGGGATTTTGTTGACCCAATCTTTTTCAGACTCGCTGGCGATTTGAAACTCGATACTGCTATCAAGGATCACCAATTTGCGATCGGACAACTGCTGTTGCAACCATTGTGCGCTGACTAGTGGTGAAGTCATAAGTTACTCCTTGTATGGCGCTTAATCAGTGGGGGTTGGAACGATGGTCATGGTTACGATACTTAGCCTTGTGGGTGACAAATCGGGCAATCGGCCAATTGGATCAGCTTCATTTCTCGCCACGACATGCTCATCGCATCCAAGATCAAAATCTTACCTTGTTTCGGTGTGCCTAAACCGGTCAGCACTTTGATCGCTTCCATGGCTTGCACGGCACCAATAATGCCGACCACCGGAGCCATCACTCCGGCCTCGACGCAGCTGAGCGCCGCCGAGCCGAATAGGGCACTTAAGCATTGGTAACAAGGCTGGGTCGGATCTTGATAAGTAAACACGCTGACTTGGCCTTCCATGCGAATGGCCGCGCCGGAGACCAGTGGTGTTTTGTGCTTAAAACACAGGCGATTGAGCTGGTTACGTGTATCCACATTATCACTGGCATCCAGCACCAGATCGTGGCGCGCAATCAGCGTATCCAGAGCTTGATCGGACAAACGCGCTTGGATTGTCTCAACGTGCAGATGAGGGTTGAGTTGCCGCAGCGCATCGGCCGCCGAAGCGACTTTCGCGCGGCCAATATCCGCATCGTGGTGTAGCACTTGGCGCTGCAAATTGGAAAGCTCGACGACGTCATCATCAATCAACGTCATCTGCCCGACACCTGCGGTGGCGAGGTATTGGCTCGCGGCACAGCCCAAGCCGCCCGCGCCGAGGATCAGTATTGAACTCTGCTTAAGCCGTTCTTGCCCTTCAAAATCAAATGCTTTGAGAATGATTTGCCGGTTGTAACGCAGCATTTCGTCATCGCTGAGAATATCCACCATCACTCCTAGTACAGGGTTGGGTTAAACAGCTGGATGTGTACCGTTTCGCCGACTTCCACGCGGCCACGCTCACGCTCAAGCACCACAAAACAGTTGGCTAAACTCATCGAACGGAATGCGCCAGAGCTTTGGTTACCGGTGCTTTCCACCACGAATTGACCATTTTCAATCCGATAAATGCCGCGTTGGAAATCCGTTCGTCCTGGGGCTTTTTTAAAGGGGCTGCGCGTGATCGCTGGGATCGACTCTGGCGCTTGCCAAGCTGAGTGTCCGGCTAATTTAGCCAGCATAGGTTGCACCAGCACATACATGGTCAGCATCGCGGAAACGGGGTTACCCGGTAGACCGCAGAACCAAGCATCTTGCAATGCACCAAATGCAAAAGGTTTGCCCGGTTTGATCGCCAGTTTCCAAAAACCGATTTCACCGAGTTGCTCCAAAATATCTTTGGTGTAATCCGCTTCACCGACACTGACGCCGCCGGAGGTGACCACCACATCGGCCAAGCGTTGCGCTTGCTCAAACGTGGCCGCCAACGTTGCAGGGCAATCTGGTACGATGCCGAGATCAATCGCTTCGCAGCCGAAGTTTTCAATCAAGGGTTTAATACCGTAGCGGTTGCTGTCGTAAATTTGTCCGGCTTGCAGCGGCTCACCGAGTGGCTTGAGCTCATCACCGGTGGAGAAAAACGCGACTTTCGGTTTGCGATACACAGTGACGTGGCTAATGCCAAGAGTGGCAATCATCGGAATATCACGCGCGGTTAAGCGTGCGCCACGTTCTAGCACCACATCGTTTTGACCAATATCATCACCGGTTGGGCGGATATTGTTATTGTGTTTGACTTCATGCTGGCAGAACACCACACCCTCTGCGGTGACGGTCGCTTGCTCTTGCATGATCACCGCATCACACCCGACAGGGATCGGCGCGCCGGTCATGATCCGCACGCAGGTCATGGCCGGCCAGTCACCCACCAAAGGTTGCCCAGCAAAAGATTTACCGGCCACCGGTAGCGGTTGTTGCTGAGCGAGTTCTGCGCGGCGTACGGCATAGCCATCCATCGCTGAGTTATCAAACGGCGGCACGTTAATTGGCGATAAAATCGCCTCGGCCAGCACATAACCGAGCGCATCTGCCAGTGGTAAAAGTAACGTGGTTGAGACAGGAGTAATGCGTGACAGCATGTTGTCGAGCGCATCTTCTATCGGCATTAAGCCAGGAGCATCGCAGCAGCCCATTCGGGAATGTCCTATGTTGGTGTTCTTTTGCGGCAAACTGTAGCACACAATCGCTTGTACGCTGCAGTATCCACGCGAATTTTGGGGATGTAATTGTCACTAAATCCGCGTATTCTTGTCAGCCATCCAAAAGGGGTATTTAAGAGGTAGAACAATGTCTGGTTTGAGCGAATCTGCGAAGTTGGTCAAGAATGCGCTAGATCTGCGTGGTTTGGAAACGCCAATGCAGGCCAACTTGGCAACCCCAGCACAAAAAAAACAACAAATTGAACATCATATGCGCGAGATCCTCAATTTACTTGGACTCGACTTAACCGATGACAGTTTGGAAGAGACACCACAACGAATTGCTAAAATGTACGTTGATGAGATTTTCTCTGGCTTGGATTACGCCAATTTTCCTAAAATCACGGTAATCGAAAACAAGATGAAGGTGAGTGAGATGGTCAAAGTCAAAGACATCACACTGACCAGCACTTGTGAACACCATTTAGTCACCATCGATGGCACGGCAGCGGTCGCGTACATTCCGCGCGGTAAAATCATCGGTCTGTCGAAAATTAACCGCATTGTGCGCTTTTTTGCCCAGCGCCCACAGGTGCAAGAGCGGATGACCCAGCAGATTTTGGTCGCGTTGCAAACTTTACTGGAGTCTGACGATGTTGCGGTCACGGTGGATGCCACCCACTACTGCGTAAAATCCCGCGGCGTGATGGACGCCACCAGCGTTACCACCACCACTGCGTTGGGCGGGATTTTCAAATCCAACCCTGCCACCCGCGCTGAATTTTTGCATGGTTTGCGTTAGTTTTTAGGCCGTTAATTCTAACCGATTTTTTAAACCGATTGTTTTGTTTAGAAATAACCGTAAAAAAGCACCTATGAACAGGTGCTTTTTTGGTTGTGCTGAACACATGTTTGCGGCTTGTTGCATCAATTTATGCCGCTTCCAGTTCTACTTGTGCCTGATATAACAGAGCGAATTCTTCTTCAGCGCTTTTCGCAATTAAGCGATGCTGGCCAATCATAAAGTAATACAGCATACCCACCGCAAACAGGATCAGAGTAAATAGAAATGCTCGTATATCATAAGCATACACCCCAGTTAGCGCGACCATCGATAGGATCAAAGCAACGCCTGATGTAACGGTACCGCCTGGTGTTTTGTATGGGCGAGGAATATCAGGATACTTAATACGCAGCATGATGTGGCTGGCGGACATCATCGCGTAAGAGATAGTCGCACCAACCACTGCCATCGACAGGATCAAATCGCCTTCACCAGTTAATGAAATGATAAAGCCGAGAATCGCCGGGTAGATGAGGGCGCGAACCGGTGCTTTCCGTTTGCTGGTCAGTGACAGATTTTTAGGCAGATAACCCGCGCGTGATAGAGCAAACACTAAGCGGCTGTAACCGTAGATAATTGAGAAAAACGATGCAATTAAACCGGCTAATCCCAGCACGTTGACGAATGTCGCCAGTTGTGAATGACCTGCAATATTCAACGCATCGACTAAAGGCACCGCGCTACTGCCAATGACTTTAGCACCGACGGCACCACTGAGTAGTACCACAACCAATACCGCAGTAAACAACAGGAACAACATCGCGGCGATGATACCTTTAGGAACATCTTTCTTTGGATCTTTGGCTTCTTCAGCTGCCAGCGGCACACCTTCTACAGCAAGGAATAGCCACATTGCAAAAGGTAATGCGGCCCAAACGCCGTAAAGCCCCATTGGCATCATCAAATCACCACCGCTGATGGGTTCAATATCAAACAGATTAGCGCTATTGAACTCAGGGACAAGTGCGATGCCGGTAGCAAGAATGGCTAATACCGCCAGACCGCTTATCACCATCATGACTTTTAGTGCTTCGCCGACTCCAAAAATGTGTATACCAACAAAAGCAAGGTAGAACAGCGCATAAACGATTGGGCCATCAAATCCCGTGAGTTCATTTACCGCTGAACCAATAAAGATGACGATGGCGGCTGGAGCTAACGAGTATTCGATAAGCACGGCCAACCCAGTGAGAAATCCCCCCATTGGTCCCATAGCCTGACGAGCAAAACTGTAGCCCCCACCAGCCGCTGGAATGGCTGCTGACATTTCGGCCAATGACAGTACTAGCGCTAAATACATAATACCCATTAATACCGCTGCGATAACGAAACCGCCCCAGCCAGCTTGAGCAATTCCAAAGTTCCAACCGGCAAAATCACCGGATATGACGTACGAAATTCCCAATCCGGCGAGCAAGATCCAACCTGCTGCGCCCCGTTTGAGCTGGCGTTGTGCCAGATAGTCGTTTGATGTGGTCATACTAATATCCTTATGTTATGACGTTGAAGTTAAAGAAAAAACCTTAGTTTGCTGGTGTTCAAGGATCATGTCGTCAGACCGATCTTTCAGTTCTACCCCCGTGAGTTTCAGGCGGCGAGATTCAGCCAGCAGATAGAAACATTTCATCGCCGCCGCCTGATAAGGTAGGCCTTGAGGACGAACATTGGAGATACAGTTACGTAATGAATCTTCGGTGCCGCGTTGCGGATGCCAAGTCAAATACAGTCCTAAACTGTCCGGTGAGCTTAAGCCCGGACGCTCACCAATCAATACCAAGACTTCACGAGCATTTATCGCTTCACCTACATCATCACCGACCGCAACTCGGCCCTGATGCACAATGCTCAATGGCGCGATATTCCACTCATGTTGTTGATCTAGGTTAAGTTGCATGATTAATGCGTCAATAAAGGGTGCAGCATGATGACTAATGGCATAAGACGAGAGGCCATCTGCGATGACGATCGCCAAGTCATAAGGCGCCAGTGTGGCATCACTGTGTGTTTTTAACTGCTCAATCGATGATTGGCAGAGTTGGCGGCCTAGATCGGGTCGCTGTAGATAAGTGAGTCGATCATTGGCCTGACTATGCAATGAAAATGCAGGAAGATAAGGGATCAGCGCTGTTTTTTCTGCCAGTTGTGCAAGCAATTGTTGTTCATCCAACGGTACATGTACCGCATCTATCGCCTGAGCATGAGAAAGCTGAAAGCGCAGCAATTCTTCGGTTGGAATACTGGTACCAACGCGACCGATCCCAATGCGCGCTTGAGTAAACTGGCGCAGTTTGTGCCACGGATCTTGGTGAATGAGCGCTGAAATTGGGATCACACTCATACGGCCTCCTGGATCAATCGTAACGGTTGGCTAAAGTGAGGCGATAATTGGTCAGCAAGTTGTTTGTCGGCATCCTGACTGACGATCTGCATTTTTTCTAGCCAAGCTTCAAATTCCGGAGCGGGTCGAGAACCTAGTACTCGTCGTGCATAAAGTGCATCATGAAATGAGGTGGTCTGGTAGTTGAGCATGATGTCGTCAGAACCTGGAATGCCCATAATAAAAGAACACTCAGCGACACCGAGTAGAGTCAACAGGTTATCCATGTCATTTTGGTCTGCATAAGCGTGGTTGGTGTAGCAGATATCACAGCCCATCGGCAGTCCGAGTAATTTGCCACAGAAATGATCCTCAAGCCCAGCACGAGTAATTTGTTTGCCATCAAACAGGTATTCAGGGCCAATAAAACCGACCACGGTATTGACTAATAGTGGTTTGAATTTACGAGCTAACGCATAGGCGCGGACTTCACAAGTTTGTTGATCAACCTGGTGATGACCGTTGGCCGAGAGCGCGCTGCCTTGGCCGGTTTCAAAATACATCACATTGTTACCGACGGTGCCTCGTTTAAGGCTCAGCGCTGCATCATAGGCTTCCGCAATCACATTCAAGTTGATACCAAACCCTTGGTTGGTGGCTTCGGTACCGCCAATCGATTGGAATACTAGATCGACCGGAGCGCCTTTTTCGATCGCCTCTATTGTGTTAGTGACATGAGTTAGCACGCACGATTGGGTCGGGATCTCGTAATACTGAATCACGTCATCCATTAATTTCATAAGTTTTATTGCCTGACTTACGCTGTCGGTCGCAGGGTTGATCCCAATCACCGCATCGCCGTTGCCGTACATCAAACCATCAAAAATGGATGCCGCAATTCCACTCATATCATCGGTTGGGTGATTAGGTTGCAGACGCGTCGATAAGCGTCCCGGTAAGCCGATAGAATTACGAAATGCTGTCAATACCTGACATTTTTTTGCTACTAAGATCAGATCTTGATTACGCATGATCTTACTAACTGCTGCGGCCATCTCTGGTGTAATACCAGCACAAACTCTTGTCAGTTCTACCTGTGTGGTGGTCTCTTGCAAAAGCCAATTACGAAAGTCGCCAACGGTTAGGTGGGCAATTTCCAGAAATGCACTGGCGTTATGTTCATCAATAATTAAGCGGGTAATTTCATCTTGTTCATAAGGGATCAATGCTTCATTCAGGAAGGTTTTCAGCGGCAGTTCAGCAAGTAGCATTTGTGCGATCACTCGCTCTTCCGCCGATGTTGCCGCGACACCTGCAAGTTGATCGCCAGAACGCAGTGGCGATGCTTTTGCCATCACTTCTTTTAGGCTAGCAAACTGATAAATATGACTGCCTAACTGGTATCGGTAGCGTGAACTCATGATGCCTCTCTACAGTAGTATTCTTGGTTCAGTTGCACTTAGGCCTGAACATTGCAATTTGGATTACGGAATCAACCAAAAAAGTTTGCGAAAACTGTTCCGTATCTATGACGGAAATAGGCAAAACAAAATAAATAAATAAAAACAATTGGATATGTTTTTCGTTGTTTAATGCTGGTGCAAAATGGGGAGATGAATTTGTCTCAGTTGCTTTATGAAGGGAATTCATGTGCACCAATCAGGTGCAAACAATACAGTTTTGATGTTAACCAACAAGCACACAGCTTGACGGCTTGGGAGCAAAAATATGATCAGCATAGTGCGGGGCAATTTTATGGGTATCTGGATGAGATTCAGTTGCCCGGTTTGCACTTGTTCGAGGAGTACACCAGCCATGCGGTGCAGCAAGAATGTTGTCTCAAGCCTAATGCAGTATGGATTGGTTTCTCAATGGGTAGCTCACGCCCGAAAGTGAATGGTTTGCACGCTGCCGCTCATCAATTGATGATTCGTCCGGCACAGCAACAGTTTGAGCTGGTGACACCTGCAGATTTTCATATTTTTGGTATTGTGATTGACCATGACCTACTCCTCAATCAATTACCAAGTAGCGATAGTGCGCAGTGGGAGAGGGCAACCCTGATTGGAAATGATCAGCCTGAATACGGATGCTGGTCGCTGATCCGTTTGATCCGAGATGTGCTGAATTCGCAGTCGATGTTTGGTCAAAAGCTATTAGAACAGGGGGGGGCGCAAGGACATTTACAAGCTATGTTAAGGCAAGCGGTGCTTGAGCGGCTGGGGGCTTTTCAAGCCTCTGCTGAGCGTGAACCTCGTAGCCATCATTCTCGACGTCAGGCGCTACAGCGACTTTATAAATACATCAAGCAGAGTGGTGATTATCCGCTGAGTATTTCGCAAATGTGTACTATCGCGTGCGTTAGTCAGCGAACACTGCAATATTGTTTTGAACAAGAATTAGGGGTTAGCCCTGTAAGTTTTGTGCGTGACGGTCGTTTAAATGCAGTGCGTCGGGTGTTATTGGCTCAATCAGAAGCTTGTGCGATTAGCGATGTGGCGCTCAGTTTTGGTTTTTATCACCTTGGGACGTTTAATTACTACTACAAGCGGCTATTTGGAGAAACACCTAGTCAGACGCGTGAGCGCGCAGAGAGGTATCAATCTGCTGCTGTAGTCAAACCATGGGGCATGACAGTTTAAGGTATCATACGAGATATTGTTTTTCTCAAGCAGCCATGCCCAGAGGGCATGGCATCATATATACAAGTTAGTGTGCATAGTCAGTCGGCGTGCGGGTGGATTAACTCAAACCGACAATATTGCCATCGAGATCGAGATCCAGCGCCATAAAGGCGGGCTTTTCTGGCAATCCCGGCATGGTCATTACATTGCCACACAATGCGTAGATAAATTCTGCCCCTGCACATAAGCGCAGTTCTCGGATCGGTACTATAAAATCGCGAGGTGCACCTTTGATCTGTGGCTCGGTCGAGATGGACAGTGGGGTTTTGGCTAAGCAGACGGCCAGTTTGTCAAACCCTTGTGCTTGCAGCTGGGCTAATTGTTGCGCTGCTTTATCGCTGAGAGCAATCTTGGCCGCGCCATAGCCTTTGCTGGCAACCGCTTTAAGTTTTTCATCCAATGGCATCGCGGCATCATACAACGGAGTAAATGACATGGGTGTTTGGCACTGTTCAACCACTTTTTCGGCTAGCAAGCGAGTACCTTCGCCGCCGAGAGCAAATCCTTCGGAAATTGCCACTGAGACATGATTGGGTAGCGCGGTAATCCATTGTTCTAACTGTTGCAACTCTTGCGCGCAATCTTGTGGGAAGCGGTTGATGGCTACCACGGCAGGGACACCATATTGACTAACGTTATCAATATGCCATTTAAGATTGGCAAAGCCGGCCTGTAATGCCGCGCTATCTGGGCGGAATAGTGAATCTGGCAGCGCTTGACCGGGACGTAAATCGTACAGGCCAGAGTTGGCTTTCAGCCCGCGCAGGGTAGCGACAATCACTGCGCAATCTGGATGTTTACCCGAAGCTTTCGCCTTAATATTACAAGCTTTTTCAAAGCCCATATCTGAGCCAAAGCCGCCTTCGGTGACGGTATAATCCGCCAAGCGAGTGGCGATTTCATCAGCAATGATCGATGAGTTGCCATGGGCAATATTGGCAAACGGGCCGGCGTGGATCAGGGTTGGTACCCCTTCTAAAGTTTGCATCAACGTGGGTTCAATCGCTTCTTTCATGCTGACAGCCATCGCACCTGCCACTTGTAAATCTTCCGTGGTGATAGGTTGATTATCGAGATCATAAGCCAGTACCACGTTGCCGATCCGACGGCGTAAATCGCGCAGATCGGAGGCAAGAGCCAGAATCGCCATTAATTCTGATGCGGCAGAAATATCAAAGCCATCTTCACGCTCAAACCCGTTAATGGTTTTGCCGGTTTCGTTACGTCCGACAGTGACCATGCGTAGAGCTCGATCGTTATGATCCATCACTCGTTTCCATACCACCCGATGTGGGTCGATACGCAGCGCTTGCATGCCGGTGCGCTGCTCAAAATCTTGATAACCGAGGCGCTGCTCATGGTAAATTCGCGCATCAAGCGCGGCGGCGGCTAGGTTGTGCGCCGCCGTTACCGCATGAATATCGCCGGTTAAATGTAAATTGAGCTCTTCCATTGGGGCAACTTGGGAATAACCACCGCCCGCCGCGCCACCTTTGACGCCAAAAATAGGGCCCATCGACGGCTGGCGAATACAGGTCATCACTGAGTGATTAAGCTTCGCTAGCCCTTGGGCCAAGCCAATCGTGGTGACGGTTTTGCCTTCACCCAGTGGGGTAGGGGTAATTGCGGTGACCAAAATCAGTTTGCCTTGCGGTTGGTTGGCTAATCGTTGTAGACAGCGCAGTGATACTTTGGCTTTATATCGACCGTGGCTTTGGTATTCTTCGGCCAATAAACCGGCTTGGTTGGCGATGCTATCGATTGGTGCTAGTGATGTTGCGCGGCAAATTTCAATATCTGGCAGCATAAAACCCTCATCGGAAGTGGTTATTGTGGTGAGGCAAACGTTTGCGCGCAGATCATAACGATAAAATATGGCTTGTAAAGGGGATTGTGCAGCCAAATCTGCGTGTGAGAGGGATTGTAAAGGATTGCTGATTTTGATCAATTGCAGCACGTGTTTTTCGCGCATTTTTAAGATGTTAGGTAAGCAGCGTGGTGGGTACGCGGCAAGATGAGCCTGATGTTTATTCCCTACTTGAAGCTGCAGTGATGTTGGCTAGGTTGGTTCACCCCAGTCAGATAGTTTGTCTATGCTCATGGGAACTCACTCACTTGCCGCCTACCTGCAACGCCAAGTGGTTTGGGTATAGTGAGCAATAAAAATAGCGTTGACGATCAACGTCGACGCTATTTTTGCAAGTCGGCGAGTGGGATAAATTAAGCGAGCCACAGAAATAATCGAATTTGTTTCTGGGTTGGCTTGGATCCTACCGGTGAAAAACGAGTTTATTTATCTTGCTGTGCTTTTAATAAATCACGGATTTCGGAGAGTAGTTGCTGATCTGGGGTCGGCGCTGGTGCAGCTTTGGGGGCCTCTTCTTCCTTACGTTTCAAACTATTGATCGCTTTTAGCCCCATGAAAATCGCAAACGCAATAATGGTAAAGTCGACCACGGTTTGAATAAATTTACCGTAGGCAATGACCACCGCCGGTGCATCACCTTGGGCCGCGAGCAGTACCATACTGAGGTCGCTAAAATTCACCCCACCTAAAATAATACCAATCGGCGGCATAATAATATCGGCCACAAACGATGAGACGATTTTGCCAAATGCAGCACCAATAATGATACCCACTGCCATATCAATCACATTGCCGCGCGATGCAAACGCTTTGAACTCTTTGAGTAAGCTCATGAGATTCCCTCCAAACTTGAATGAGATGTTAATATTAGGATGCAACGCGATCAGGAAAACCGAGTGGTTTTGTGCTGTCTGTTACCTTATCAAGCTTAGAAGTGCTTCAAGATTCTTGCCATTTGATAGTGAAAATTTTTTGTAAATCAACTGTTAATCTTAAGTGAGGCAACCATCTCACTTATGGTTGATCATTTGATGCGATGGCGCACCCGTATTCATTCTAGCTAAAAAACACTACACTGGCGGCGACTACACTGGCGGCAAAGAGTTGGGAGAGCCTTATGCAGTACGATTGGATTTTATTTGATGCCGATGACACCTTGTTTGATTTTGATGCGTTTAAAGGGATGCAACTGATGTTTGCCCGTAAAGGTGTGCAGTTTACTGAGCTGGACTTTCAGCAATACCAAGCGGTCAATCAGCCGTTGTGGGTCGAATACCAAAACGGCGAGATCACCGCCGACCAGCTTAAAGAGACCCGTTTTGCCAGCTGGGCCGCTAAGCTAGAGACAACCACCGCAGAACTTAACCGCGCATTTTTACAAGCGATGGCCGATATTTGCACTTTACTGCCCGGAGCGATGGAACTGATGCAAGCGCTGCAGGGTAAGACTCGCTTGGGCATTATTACCAACGGCTTTACTGAGCTACAAGCGGTGCGCTTAAGCAAAACTGGCATGAGTCACTTTTTTGAGCACATTGTGATTTCCGAGCAAGTTGGGGTCGCCAAACCGGATGCCGGGATTTTTGCCCATGCTTTGCATCAAATGGGCAATCCGGATAAAAAGCGTGTTTTGATGGTAGGGGATAATCCGCATTCAGATATTTTAGGTGGTTTGAATTTTGGTATTGAGACTTGCTGGTTGAATGTACATCAGCAGCCTAAACCGGAAGGGATTGTGCCGCATTATGAAGTTGCTTCGCTCGATGAGCTGAGAAAGATTTTGTTGGCTTAACCAGATCTGGGTGAGGTTGATAGTCAGTATGTTAAAGCAATGGTCATAAAAGAGGAGCGCATTTTGCGCTCCTTAATCTGTGACTGCATCTGTAGCTGTGACGCGGTCAATTAATTACATGATGCTTGACCAATGTTGACCCATACATCGGCAGTGCCTGGTTCATCACCTTGTGTCCACCATTTTGCTTGCCAACGCGAGCCATTATGGTTGGTTTGATCGGTGCCGCTATAAGCAATACCCGCCGACCATGGTAACTCAACGTTAGACACGAGTTGCCATGCTTCATTGCTCGGTGTCGGCTCAGAGCCTTGTACCCACCATTTGGCGGTGTAAACTAAACCATTGTGACTAATCGTTTCGTTGGTATACACAGTCGATGCATTCCATGCTGGATAGTTACCGGCATTAGGATCGGTCACTGCGCATTGGTCGTCGCCGGTTCCGCCATCTTCAATATTTTTCACCTGCACTTGAGTGGCCGCCGTAGCTGACGCTTCACCATCATTCACGGTAACTTCAATTGTGAATTGAGTATCGGCATCGACCTCTGGTGCGCTAAGGGTTACTGAACTTTCATGACCACCATCCAGTAGCACAAACTCACTTGGAATACTCCATGTGTAAGCTAGGGTGTCGCCATCAGCATCATACGCGTTGGCAGTCAGGGTAAACTGCGCTTGCTCATTGACATAAGTGACAGGAGATAGCGTCACGGTTGGCGCTTGATTACTCGCCGCAGCTTGGTTGGTGATCACCACGCTGTCAGTCGAGGAGGCCCCTTTCGGATCCGTTACGCTAAGGGTAAAGGTGTACGCCTGATCGATCTCTGTGGCAGGAACCTCAATGCTGGCTTGCGCGGTATGATTATTAGAGATGGTCAGTGGATTACCGCCGGTTTGTGCCCAATGGAAAGTCAGCGTTTCACCTTCAGGATCGCTAGACTGTGAACCATCTAATGTAACAGTGATTGGACCGGTAACCGTTTTATCCGCGCCGGCACGAGCAATTGGTGCTCGGTTTTCTGGTTCAGTTGAACCATCACCATGGCCTAAACCTTCATGCATGGCATTGAGTAAATCACCATTATCTGCATCCATCTCCCAGTGGAAGATACCGCCCATACCTTGCTGCATCACATATTGAGCTTTGGCTTTGATTGAGCGTGGATCATCGTAGGTGATCAAATCACCGGTTGAGGCTTTAAACAGGTACGGCGCTTCAGCCGCTTGGTCATAACCGTATTCAAATCCTTGACTTGCACCGTGGTTATTGACGATATCGCGATAATCCACCACGCCATTTTCCCAAGTGCCTTTAATTGGGCCAGTCGCAACGCCAGTAAATGGATTACCATTGGTGTAGTTGTGTACACCGGTCCAACCACGTCCATAAGCGGCTGCGCCAATCACCAGTTTTTCCGCTGGAACACCTTGTTCTAGTAACAGCTCGACACCGCGCGAAGCGTAGTATTTGGATGCCGATTCGGCGCTGTTGACGCTAGACTGATGTAGTCCGGTTTGATGGTTTAATACGCTGTTATCCCAAGCTCCATAGAAGTCGTAAGACATCATATAGATGTTATCAAGGTATTTAGCCGCTTCAGCATAATCAACCACTGCCAGCTTATCGTAACCGACGTTAATCGCTGAAGTGAGCTCATAGTAGCGGCCATTTTTGCTGCCCAGCTCATCAAGCATGGTACGTAACTCTTTAAGAATTGTTACATACAGCTCACCATCGCGCTCTTTATCGCCAAGATTTGGGTTAGCACCGCCACCGCCTGGGAATTCGAAGTCAATATCGACCCCATCGAAAAATTTCCAAGTTTCGAGGTATTCACGGACTGAGGCAACGAAGGTATGTCGTTTCGCATCGTCGTGCATCAGGAAGAACGGATCAGACAGCGTCCAACCGCCAATCGATGGCAGAATTTTTAGATCGGGATTGGCTTTTTTCGCCGCCATCATTTGTCCAAAGTTGCCTTTGTAGGGAGCAGACCAACCTTCAACACCAAGTTGTGGTTTTTGAATTGCTGCCCATGGGTCGTGGATTGCCACTTTAAAATCGTCACGGCCAGCACAGGCGCTTTGCAGTGCTTGGAAAGATCCATCGATAGTTTTGAGCGAGTCATTGATGCCATCGCCGCCACAGATTGGCACAAAACCGTAAAGAATGCGGTTTAGGTTAGCGGTCGGTACTTTATCCATCGGATAATTACGGCCATAAACTCCCCACTCAACAAAGTAGGTACCGACAATTTTGCCCGATTGATTCTGGTATGGTTGGTTGTTTTCAGTCCAAATGGTCGACATGGGTTCTAAATGGCTGCCATCGGTATCGGCAATGGTGAGCAACTGGGTCTCTGAGCGACTGGTGCCGTCTTGGTTTTCCAGCTCCACCGCCATATTATAGCGGCCACCTTTACTCATTTTAAACACCGCTCGGTTGGCGGAGGCTGCACCTTCCCAAACCACTTGATCATCGAGCAAAATCCGCGCGGTTTGCGCTGCATCGCCAGACCATACATCCCAAGTGACTTCAATGCTGATCTCATCATGTACCGCTTTAACCAGCTTTTCATAAGCGACTTGCGATTGATCAACTTCGACTAGTGCGTAAGTGTAATCGCCCCAGCCTAAGGTTGGTTTACCCGGCGCAGCAGCGAATACGCTGGCGCTGGTGAGCGCCGTTAAAATAGACAGGGAGAGCATAGATTGTTTAAGCATAAACATAACCTTGATGATTAACCCATAAGATCATCAAAACAACCATTGGTTGATTTGCAACCCCGCTACCATAGAGTGCAATAAGCACTCGACAGGCCGGAAGCTTTGCGTCTCATCTTTTCAGATGATTTGCCAAATGGATATGATTGATAAACAACAAACATAGACAACGGCTTAACAGTGAGTCCGCTAGTTTATGTGTAAAAAATGCTTTTTTAAGCGTTGGTTATGATCGCACAATCAAACCAAGCCAAAAGTCGCTGCGGATTATCGCCGTTGCAAAGCCATAGATACAAACGATTTGCTGTGATACTTATTCAAAAAAACGGAAGTGGTTGATGAACTTTTCGTTGAATAATAACTGCGTCGAATAATCGTGATGTGAATAGTTTTTTCTCTAGGTAGGAGTTAACACTACGGCATCATTTCTGCTATGGCTAAGCAGTTTGTTTTTACACCGTTAGTTTGAGCGTGAGGGCGTGGGTGAGTGATATCTGCGCCGTGTATTGGGGCAAAAAACCTGCCGTAGCAGGTTTCTGAGTCAGAGTGTGAATGGCTTCATTCGACCATTGACCGCACAGCGAGTTTAAGGTTGCTCACCGGCTAAGAGTCGGCGTTCAATGTCGGCTAGGGCGGCTGGTAAATCGGCAATTGTATCAATTAAGTAGTGAGGTTTACCTAGTTGCAATTTAGCGCTGGCGCGTTCACGGGCCGCTTGTAGCGTTGCCGCGTCGGCATTTTGATACTCTTCGAGGGTTAACCCGGCCTCGTTGCCCGACAGCAGTAAACCCACTGTCCACATGCCGGCATTGTGGCCTTCTTCAATACCTGGCAGCGCATCATCGACTTTGACGCAAGCGCGCACATTGGTTACCCCAAGTTCAATTACATTTTTCAGTGCCATAAAGGGGGCTGGTCGGCCGCCTTGCGCTAAGTCATCCGTTGCGACCACATAATCTGGGTGATAACCGTAATCGGCCGCGACCGGGATCAACACATCCATGACTGGACGTGGGTAGCCAGTGCAAGATCCAATCTTAATGCCTTGCTTTTTCAGTTGATTAACCACCTCTAACGCGTGTGGGATCGGCGCTGCGTGATCGGCGACTTTAGCGATTTGCAACGGCATAAAGGCGGCATAAATCGCATCAATATCGCTGGCATCCATGGCACGACCGAATTGATTTTGCCAACGCTCGGCAACGCTCGGTAGTTTGCCAACTGCTTCAATGTGCTGCCATTTACCCAGCCCCATTGGCTCGCGTGCTTCATCAAGGCTGATCGCAAAATCAAAACCTTGTTTGAACGCTTCAACAAAAATCGAGGTTGGCGCAAAGGATCCAAAATCAACAATGGTGCCAGCCCAATCAAAAATAACCGCTTGAATCGGAGAGTGCATAGTGTTTCCTTAATGTGAATAACCCATTTGCTGGCTTACGGCGAGCAAAGCGGAGTGCAAAATATCCAGAGCTTTATCCAGCTCTTGACGGGTGATAATTAAAGGCGGACTGAGTTGCAGAACGTTGCCTTGCGAAACTTTAAAACTGAGCCCATGGGCTAAGCAGTGGTAGAGCACCGCTTCGGCTGCTTGGTGTGCGCGCTGCTTAGTGTGGCGATCGGTCACTAGTTCCAGCCCCCACAGCAAACCGATGCCACGCACATCGCCAATTAAGGCAAACTGTTGCTGCAGCGTAGTCAGGCGTTGGCGTAGGTAAGCACTGTCGGCTTGTACTTTGCCGAGCAGATTTTGCTGCTCAATCACTTCAATGGTGGCTAATGCCGCGGCGCAGCCAAGTGGGCTTTTTTCATGGGTGTAGTGTCCCAATGACACCTGAGCGGCGGTGTTGTATTTTTCTTTGGTGAGTAGCGCGGCGATAGGGATCAGCCCTGCGCCTAACCCTTTACCAATACACAAAATATCCGGTTCAATACCAAAGGCTTGGTGGGTAAACCATTCACCACTGCGTCCCATGCCGTTAGGAATATCGTCAATGATCAGTAATACGTTGTGCTTATCACAGATTTCACGAATTCGCTGCCAATAGGCACGGCTTGGCACTTGCACATCGGTATTGCGTACGGCTTCGGCAATAAAGGCGCCAATGCCGCCTTCTTTTTCGATCACGTATTCCAAATAATCGGCGTAATGTACATCGCTACCATTTTGTTCAGCAAAGGCACCACGGTAAGTGATGGCGGGTGGAATGCGTTCGACGCCGGCCATTAATGGCCCCATGCCTTCACGAAAACACGCTTCGCCACCGACCGAGATAGCATCGAGTGACGCACCGTGAAAAGAGTCCCACAGACTGACCACTTTAAAGTTGCCAGTGACATGACGGGCTAATTTAAGCGCCATGCCAATCACTGAGGTACCACCGGGGGCAAATAACACCCGATTGAGCTCTGGGCCGGCAATTTCGGTTAGTTTTTCTGCGCAGCGCACCGCGGTTTCATGGGTAAAACGGCGGGGCGCAAACGGTAGATCTTGCATCTGTTGGCTAATCTTGGCGATCACCTGCGGGTGACCATGGCCAAGCTGATGAACATTGTTGCCATGAAAATCCAGATAAGCTTGACCCGCAACATCATGCAAATAGCACCCTTCAGCCCCCGCTAACGCATCCAGACAAGGGGTTGACATGGCTTGATGCAGAAAAACCTTCGCGTCACGTTGTAATAAATCGTGGGTTGCTGGGTCATCAATCTGCGCCAACCAAGCTTGCCGTGCCGCGGTGGTATTAATATCCCCCTCGCTGCGCCAATGGGTCGGATTCTCGGTCGGTGAATTCGAGCATAGTTTCATCGCTGATCCCTAACCGCTTACGCGTGATCCCAGTACATCGCTTGCTGCATGGCTGCCAGTAAGCGCTCAATATCACGCGGGTAGACTTCGCCAATATTGCCAATTCGGAAGCAATCGGCATTACTCACTTTACCCGGATAAATCACAAAGCCTTGCTGTTTTAAGCGCTGATAAAACTCAGCAAACTGATAAGCAGGGTGCGATGGTGAGTAGAAAGAGGTAATAATTGGTGAATGTAACTCTTCAGCCAGCAGCGGGGTAAAACCAAGCTGACGCATACCGCTGACTAACGTGCGCTGATTGGTCTGATAACGCTGGTAACGGGCAGCAATACCGCCTTCCGCTTCTAATTCTAACAATGCTTGATAGAAGGCGCGCACGGTGTGAGTGGGGGAGGTAAAACGCCATTTACCGTGATTGTGCTCCATGCACTGCCATTGATCGTACAGATCTAGAGTGAGCGAGCGAGCGCGGCCTTGGCACTGTTCAAGTTCGCTGCGTTTGGCAATCACAAAGCCAAATCCCGGAACGCCTTGGATACATTTGTTGGCAGAACTGATCATAAAATCGATCCCCAGCTCACCAATGTCCATTGGAATCCCACCAAAACTCGACATCGCATCCAAGATCACCCGTTTACCATGCTGTTTCGCCAGTTGTGCGACAGCCGCGATCGGGTTGAGCATGCCGGTGGTGGTTTCACAATGTACAATCGCCACATGGGTGATCGCGCTATCGGTCGCCAGTACGTCGGCGATCTGTTGCAGATCTGGCTGTGCGGTTTCACCCGGCGCAATCACTCGGTAAGCAATGTTGAGATAATCGGCAATTTGCGCAATACGTGCTCCATAAGCGCCATTGTCAACCACCAGCAGTTTATCATGTGGAGTCATCACTGAGCCGATGGTAGCTTCTACTGACGCTGTACCGCTGCCTTGCATTAAGACCGAGGTATAACCTGTTTGCGTGGTGGCCAAGGTGACTAATTTGCGGCGAATCACTTCAACAATCTCTAAGTTGTAGTCATCATCCCAAGTACACCAGTCTTTGAGCATCGCTTCACGTACCGTTTCGGAAGTAGAAAGCGGGCCGGGGGTGAGCAGCAGATACGCGTTTTTCATACAAGATTCCTTTTTTGGACTATACCAATTAATTCGCTCTATCTAACAACGAGAATGGCCGGCGGTAAACCCTGTGCCGTGCGATTTCATAAAAGTTTCATAACTGGGAATCGATGTATTGGTCGGCAGTGAAGGCGAACAAGCTTAGTAAAACTGCCAATTTTTGTTCATAGAAACGTCATATAGGCTGGTTAGGGTAAATAGCAATTCTGGTGCATACCAAGCTAACTCAATCGGAGATGATGATGAACAAACGTTTCGTGAAAGGAACTCTGACCGCGATCGCGACTCTTGTAACCGCGCAAGTTTTTGCGGCACAACAAGTCACGGTTTATACCGCGTTTGAAACCGATCTACTGGCCAAATACAAAAACGCATTTGAGCAACAAAACCCTGATATTGAGATTAAATGGGTGCGTGATTCGACCGGGATCATGACCGCAAAATTGCTAGCGGAAAAAACCAATCCACGCGCGGATGTCGTATGGGGATTGGCTGGATCGTCGATGGCGCTGCTCAAAGATCAAGCGGTACTTAAACCTTATGCTCCAAAAGGTGCAGACCAGTTGCGGGCAAGCCTTAATGATCCACAAGCTCCACAAGCTTGGTACGGTAACGATGCTTTTTTCAACGCGTTGTGCTTTAACGAAATTGTCGCCAAGAAACTCAATTTGCCTAAACCACAAACGTGGGAAGATTTGACCAATCCAATTTACAAAGGTCATATCGCGATGCCAAACCCTGCTTCTTCCGGTACCGGTTACATGCAAGTTTCTGCTTGGCTGCAAAATATGGGTGAAGATCAAGCTTGGAATTATATGCAGCGTCTTGATCAAAATATTGCCCATTACACTCACTCTGGCTCAAAACCTTGTGTGCAAGCCGGTATGGGTGAAGTGGTGATTGGCCTGTCAATGGCAACTCGCGGTGCGAAACTGAAAACGCAAGGTGCACCTTTAGCGGTGATTGTACCGAACGGGATTGGTTGGGAATCGGAAGCGGTCGGTCTGGTTAAAGAGAGCGAGGCGGCGAAACGAGTGGTGGATTGGTCGGTCTCTAAAGCGGCGAATGAGCTGTACATTGAGAGCTATCCTATCGTTGGCCACCAAGAGGTCAGCAAGCAAGTGGATAACTATCCAGATGTTGAGAAAGTGATGGCGAAGATGGACTTTAACCAGATGGGTAGCGATCGGGCGCGAGTGCTGCAAACTTGGTCAGAAAAGTTCGATGCTAAATCGGAACCTCAATCTTAATTATGATTGATCAAGGAGGCGCAAGCCTCCTTTGTTGTTTCATCGGCCTGTCATCAGATGGTCACGCTTTAGCGATAAAACTGTCACCGCATTGCAATAAAGTCTTGCTAAGTTTGGACTATACCAAATTTAAGGATGACCGTTATGACCACGCATCAATATCGTGCCCCAGCGCAGAGTGAATCTCAGCCACTCGATAACAGTTACTTAGCTATCCGCGATGTAGTTAAGCAGTTTGGCTCATTTACCGCACTGAATAACATCAGTTTATCGATTGAAAAGGGCGAATTTGTCTGTTTTCTCGGCCCGTCTGGTTGCGGAAAAACCACTTTGCTGCGCGCGATTGCGGGGTTAGATCTGCCAACCTCGGGCAGCATCCATCAAAATCACCAAGCGATCACCTTTTTACCGCCAGAAAAACGCGACTTTGGCATTGTATTTCAATCTTATGCGCTATTTCCCAATTTAACGGTGGAAGAAAATATTGCGATTGGCCTGCGCAATCAAGGCATGTCAGTGCGTGATGCGCTAGAGAAAGTTGAACAGTGGCTAGAGATTATTGGGTTAGCCACTTCTGCACAAAAATACCCAAGCCAACTGTCGGGCGGCCAACAACAGCGGGTGGCTTTAGCCCGTGCGCTGGCATTGTCTCCGGGCTTATTGCTGCTTGATGAGCCACTTTCTGCTTTGGATGCCAAAGTGCGTACCCATCTGCGCGACGAAATTTGCCAATTACAGCGTAAGTTGGGGATCACCACCATCATGGTGACGCATGATCAAGAAGAGGCGTTAACCATGGCCGATCGAATTGTGGTGATGAACCATGGGGTAATTGAGCAAGTCGGCACGCCACAACAGATCTATCAACAACCGGCCAGCCGCTTTGTGGCGGAATTTGTCGGTACTATGAATTTCATTCCTGCATCAATGGCAACTGCGCATCAAGTGCGGATTGCTGAATCCTTGATCACTTTACCGAAAATTGAGAACGGAACACCTACGCAAGGTGAGCAGTTTGATTTGGCGGTGCGTCCTGAAAATCTTGAACTGGTGACGCGTTATAGCGATGCGATTCCCGTGGTGATCCGACACATCGAGTTCCTTGGTGCGTTTTATCGCATTGAATGTTTATTGCAAGAGGAACGATTGGCTCCGCCAGTGTATGTCGATTTACCGATTAACCAAATGCAAGCGCTGAATTTAAAAACCGGTGATGTGCGTTATTTAGCATTGCGTGAAGGGCAGTTACTGGCTTATCGACGCAAAGTGGTCGCGGCGGCATCAGCCACCGCGAGCGCTTGTGCATATGCGGCGTAAGGAGATGAGTATGCTGAATTTAACCGCGACGCTGCCGAGAGGTGTATTACCACGCTGGAGCCGTGATAGCGTGATTTTGTCCGCCACCTTGCTGGTGTTACTAACCCTGATGTTGGTGTTTATTGTTGCGCCGCTGGTGGCGATGTTGGCCAAAAGTGTACAGAACGGGCAGGGTGAATTTGTTGGGCTGACTTATTTTGCACAATATTTTTCTTCGGCCGCTTTGTGGCAATCAATGCGCAATACCTTAGTGTTGGGGCTCGGGGTCACTACGGTGGTCGGTTTACTGGCCTTTGGCTATGCTTATGCGTTAACTCGTTCTTGTATGCCGGGCAAAACTTGGTTTCGTGTGCTCGGCAGTGCGCCGATTCTAGCGCCATCGTTATTGCCCGCCATCAGTTTGATTTTTCTGTTTGGTAATCAAGGGATGCTCAAAGCTTGGCTGGGCGGCACATCGATTTACGGTGGGCTAGGCATTGCGCTGGGCCTGATCTTCTGGACCTTTCCCCACGCCTTGATGATTTTAACCACCTCGCTCAGCACCTCCGATGCCCGTTTGTATGAAGCGGCGCGCGCGCTGAAAACCTCGCCGTTAAAAACCTTTTTTATGGTGACCTTGCCTGCGGCGAAATATGGCTTAATCAGTGCCTTAATCGTAGTGTTTACCTTAGTGGTGTGTGATTTCGGGGTGCCGAAAGTGATTGGCGGCAGTTATAACGTACTGGCGACCGATATTTTCAAACAGGTCGTCGGGCAACAGAATTTCGCGATGGGCGCAGTGACCAGTATTGTGCTGTTGCTGCCCGCGGTGTTGGCGTTTGTGGCGGATCGCTGGGTTCAGAAAAAGCAGCAAAGCTTGTTTGATACACGTTCGGTCGCTTACCAACCCTCGCCACATCGTCTGCGTGATGGGCTGTGTTTGCTGTATTGCGTGGTGATCTGTGTTGCGATCCTCGCTGTACTGGCGATGGCGGTGTACGGTTCGCTGGTGACTTTTTGGCCGTGGAATACCGCGTTAACCCTGAAAAATTACCAGTTTTCCGAAACCAGTACCTATGGTTGGAGCCCGTATTTTAACTCGCTCACCTTAGCCAGCTTGACTGCGCTATGCGGCACGGTGCTGATTTTTCTCGGTGCTTACAGTATTGAAAAAGGTCGAATTTTAGCCCCATTGCGCCAAGTAATGCAGATGTTGAGTATGGTACCGATGGCGGTGCCGGGTTTGGTGCTCGGCTTGGGTTACATTTTCTTTTTCAATCACGCCAGCAATCCACTCAATGGTTTATATGGTGGCATGCTGCTACTGGTGATTAATACGGTGGTGCATTACTACACCGTGGGGCATATGACTGCGGTCACGGCATTGAAACAACTGCCACCGGAGCTGGAAGCCACAGCTGCTTCGATTAAGCTGCCCCAGTACCGTTTATTGTGCAAAGTCACCTTACCGGTTTCCTTACCTGCGGTATTAGATATTGCTAGCTATCTGTTTATTAATGCATTAACCACCACTTCTGCGGTAGTATTTCTTTACTCAACCGATACCGTTCCTGCCTCGGTGGCGGTGCTGAATATGGATGATGCCGGACAAACCGGCGCGGCAGCCGCGATGGCGGTGATGATCATGCTCTCTGCGGCGTTGGCAAAATTGCTGCATGTGGGGGTTGAGTTTGGATTGTTTGGTCGCCTGCAAGCTTGGCGCAAGCGTTAGAGCAAAAAGCAATAGGATCGCAAGTGCAATACGTAAAAATTAAAGATGCTATCGTCGAGCAGATTGATGCCGGGATGCTGATGCCGCGGCAAAAACTGCCTGCCGAGCGAAAATTGGCCGAGTCGTTTGATACCACGCGAGTAACTTTGCGTGAGGCGCTGTCACTGCTGGAGGCGGAAGGCAAAATTTATCGTGAAGATCGCCGCGGTTGGTTTATCTCTCCTGCGCCGCTGCGCTATGACCCGACACAAACGCTAAACTTCACCAATATGGTGCTGGCTCAGCAGCGCCAGCCGAAAACCGAGTTGATTGCTGCGAAGGCGATGATTGCCAATAAGCAGGCAACACGCCTGCTTAAGCTAAAACCCTTTGCTGATGTGTATCGGGTCGATCGCGTGCGTTATTTGGATAACCGCCCTGTGGTGTATGTGACCAATTATATTCGCCCCGAGCTATTTCCTAATCTGTTGGATTTTGATCTGTCACAATCGCTGACCGATCTGTATCGCGAGCATTACGCCACTCAATACCAAACGATCCACTATCGGATTTCCACCAGCTCATTATTGGGTGAGATGGCGCAAGCCTTGCGTGCAACCTCTGGTACGCCAGCGATGGTGGTTGAACGAGTCAATTACAACCAGCAAGGCGAGCTGATCGATTGTGATATTGAATATTGGCGTCATGATGCGATCACCATTGAATCGATCGCCGAATTAAAGCGCTGACGGGTCGCATCGCCACTGAGTGCGATGCGAGCGTTTATCTGTTGTGCTTATTCGCTAGCGACATTGGCCAGTACTTGATTACGCTGCTTTTTATACTGTTTCACTTGCGCTGGGAGCGGCGTAACTTTACCAGTTTCCAACCAATTGCGTAGGCGATTGGCATCGCCGACGGGAGAGAGTTTTCCTTGGGTATCGAGCACCACAAACGCCACTTGGCGTTGATCCATTTCGGTGCGCATCACCAAACAATGCCCTGCAGCATTGGTAAAGCCGGTTTTGGTGAGATGAATATTCCAGCGATCATTAAACACCAAGCGATTGGTATTGCGAAAATCGAGCGTGTATCTGGGCTTAGCAAAAGTAACGGTTTTCTTTTCGGTCGCGCTCAGCGTGCCAAGTTGCGGGTATTGTTTACTGGCTTTGAGCAGTAATACCAAATCATGCGCGGTGGAGACATTTTTTTCCGACAGCCCAGTCGGCTCAACAAAGTGGGTATGCTGCATCCCCAAAGCTTTTGCCTTGGCATTCATCGCTTTAATAAACGCTTGGTAGCCGCCGGGGTAGTGATGGGCGAGGCTGGCGGCGGCACGATTTTCCGACGACATCAAGGTGAGCAGCAGCAGCTCTTGCCGGCCTAGTTCGCTGCCAATCCGTACCCGAGAATAGACCCCTTTCATCTCCTTGGCTTCTTTAATCGTGATCGGTAACTTAGCCTTCATCGGGAGCTTGGCATCTAAGGTGACCATTGCGGTCATCAGCTTAGTCACCGAGGCGATAGGCTTAACCGCATTGGGGTTGCTGGCATACAGCACTTCGTTGGTTTTCAGATCAACCACCAGTGCGCTATGGGCGGAGAGCTCCTGTTTCGGCACGGTTTTCGGCGGGGCAGATTTCATGGCAGATTTGCCACTGCTGGGATCTGCCCCATGGCTGGGACTGCTCAGTATCAAACATCCATATAACATCAAAATAAGGCGCGAGAGGGTCATCATGTTAAGCTCACTGAACCGTTAATGGGGTTAAATCTCCGTTATTTAACCCGTTTACGACTAAGTATAGAGCTCAGACACCGAACCGTAGCTCGTTCGCTAAAATAAATTAAGTTAGTGATTAGGGGGCGAAAGCCTAACCGATTGTCGCCAGATCAATGGGGCAGAGAATAATAAATTGAGCTTGGTTTCTGGGGCTTCCAAGCGTTGAATAATCGCATCGGTCATCTCTTCTAGTGGCTGACCAAAGGTGGTGAGTTGATAGCTCAACCACCCCGCTTGCTCAATATTATCAAAGCCAATCACACACAGATCCTCTGGGATCGAGAGTTTAAATTCCTGCCTGGCGGCATCCATAAATCCGCAAGCGATCAAATCGGTGACGCAAAACACCCCATCTGGCCGATGTCTTGAGGCGAGGATCTGACGCGCGGTTTCAATGCCAGTTTGATAACAAGTTGGCCCTGAGCGATAAATGCTACAGGCAATGTTTTCCTGCTGTGCTGCGGTTAAAAACAGCTGCTCACGTTTTACCATACTGGGTGATTGGATGGTTGATGACACTACTGCGAGCCGCTGACAGCCTGCTTGTTTCAGGCGATATAAGGCGTCGTACATGGTACTGGTGTAATCCAGCGAAATATGGTCGGCACCGTCAAATTGACCAGCACGATTGACCAAAATGACATGCTGTCCACTGTTGACACAGGTTTCAACCAGCGAGGCTTGCGGAGTGCCAGAGAGGACGATGGTGGCGGAGGCGCGATAATTCAGTGTTTGACGTAGCGCCGCATCCACCACCTCGGCGGAACCAGAGGTGTTGATCACCATCACTGCACGGCCTGCCAATTGCAGTTTTTGAGTTAACGCATCCATTAATTTGGCTTGAAACGGAGCATTTAAGTTTGAGCCAAGCAGACAGACTGGGCGGCTACGCTCATTGGATAACCCACGCGCGAGGTGATTGACGTGATAATTGAGGGTATGAGCGGCGGCTAACACCCGCTGGCGGGTTTCATCAGAAACACTGGCTCCTGCGGTAAAGGTTCTCGATACCGCTGAACGTGATACGCCCGCTAAGCGGGCGACCTCGGCGGCACTGGCCACCATTTTTTTGTTCGGTTTACTCATAAATCCTTATTTATCGATATGGTGTCCAAAGCCAGCCGCGCGCAATAATTTTTCCATTTCGATCGCTTGCTGTGCCAGCTCAATTAACATCGGCTTTGGCGTTTCAAACCATTCATCTGGGTGTAATTGGCGTTTATCGCGAATGTGCTGAATGGCTGAGTCTAGCGTGGGAAATTTCTCTGGCCACTCTAAATGTAGAAATACTGCTACTATGGTCACAGAGCGGCTTCTGCCGCCACGACAATTGACCAAAATATTGCCTTTTTGGCGCACCTTGTAGGATGGTTTCACTGGGATCTGCTGGCTGAGACTTGAGCGCATCAGATGGTAGCCGGCGAGCACCATCGCTTGTGGATTACCCGCGCCATCAATCAATCCGATCTTGTAATAGCGGATCGGGGCTGCGCCAAAAGCTTGCAAACCTGCGCTATGCTGCTCATCCAATTCGGTGACCAGATCAATGTCTAAATTGACCGCACAGTTGATCACGGTGCTAATGTTGTGCTGTTGCAGCAACTGGGCATCACTTGCGCCGGTTGAGCCACCAATGTAAATATCCACGCCCCAATGGGGAATATTGCTGGCGATTAAGCTAATCGGTGGGCGAGGGTAGTGAGGGCGATTATTGGCCATGTGGGTTCTCTATTTCAGTCGCAGGTTTAAGGGGGATGTGGGTCGCTTGTGACAGTGTCGCGGCGACCGATGGCGCGGCCGCGAGGATCGCGCCACCTTGGATAATATCCGCAGGGCGGCTTGGGAATTGACCAATGCGTCCGCCCGATTCTTCAACCAGCAGTAAACCGGCGAGGCAATCCCATGCGTTCATATGCAGTTCGGCATAACCATCGGTGCGCCCTTCGGCGACCCAAGCTAGCGCTAATGCGCCAGAGCCACTGCGCCGAATATTGGCACCACTGGCTAATAGTGCGGTATAGGTATCAAGGTAGCGCTGTTGCGTCACGCGATTCGACCAGCCAAGTTCTAACGAAGTAGCCTGTAATGGTGTGTTGGCGACGTGGATTGGTTGGCCATTTTTCTCGGCGTAACCGTTTTTGCGGGTTAAATACAGCTCCTGCGTAACCGGATTATAAATGCCACCAAGCAGAGTGATGCCCTGTTCGACGAAGGCGATCACTACACAGAAATGGCCAATCCCGCGCGCAAAATTCGCAGTACCATCAATAGGATCGATGATCCACAGCCGTGTATGACCATCATCGCCACCGGACTCTTCACCTAAAATGCCATCTTCTGGAAAGCGGGTTTGCAATTGGTGACGGATATATTGCTCAACCAGCAGATCCGACTCGGTCAAAAAATCTTGCGCACTTTTGAGAGAATAACAGTTTGGATCGCGGGAGTTAAAATGGCTGAGTGCCAGTTCACCGGCTTGGAGTAACAGCTGTTTGAGCGTGATTTCTCGCGCTTGTAAGTCAAATTCGTTCAAAAAAGTTGTCCTATACAGCTGCGTAGCACTGGCTACGCAGCAAATAAAAAAGGTTAGCGTTGGTAGTTAAGGCTCCAAAGATCCATCCAATCCTGACGCATTTCCCAGTCTGATTTCGCGGTTGCGGTTTTGTACTGCATCAGTTGGTCGCGATATTGCTCGATGCCGGAGACATCTTCGCTTGGCAGACTGACTTTGAGATTGGAGGACATTTTGCCATCCACACCTTGCGCCTTGATCCCTTCCGCAGTCAGCAGGTAATGGATAAACAGCTTAGATGCGTTTGGACTGTTGGTTTGCGTGGTGATCACCCCTGGGGTTGGGTATAAGCTGCCAATAAAAGGTTGCATACCACTACAGATGCCAAGCTTCATGCCGTTTTGATTATCACGAAATTTTGCGGTACTGATCAGGCCGACAAAACTGCTTTTGGCATCTGGCGCTCCGATCGCTTGCGCGGCATCACCATCGGATTTGGTAAGCAATGGACCATTGTTGGCTAAACGTTTGACAAACTCTGCGGTGGCCGAGGCTTGATCGGTGGTTAGCGGCTTGCCATAGCGGTCTTGGTAAGCTTGTGCCATTTGAGCATCATAGTGCGTGGCCAATTGGTTAAAGGTGTCCGAATAGAGCGGTTTAATGAGCGGATCTTGCATGGCAATTTTATTGCGCCATTGCGGCTCGGTTAATTGCCAAATATTGCTGATCGGGCAGGTGGTATATTCAGCGGTGTTATAAGCCCAGATATTAGGCGAGAGGACCACACTGAGCGGCGCGCGGTATTCTGGATCAATATCTTGCTGCATATCCGCCGGAACCCAACTTTGTACATAGCCCTTATCCAGCAGTTGTACTTGAGTGGCGGGTGCGTCTTCAATCAGGGCGACATCCGCTTTGACATTGTTGGCCTGTGCTTCGCGGCTGATGATTTCAATGATTTGTGGTGATTTCGCTTTGATACCGAGCGCTTTGACACCGTATTTGGCGGTAAAATCTTTCGCCTGTTGGACAATTTTGCCAGTCGGAGCATAGACGGTAATCGTCTCTTCTTGCTGGGCGGCGGCAATCATCGCTGATAAATCCAACGTTTCCGTTGTATGGGCATTGAGAGAAAGGCTTGCCGTTACCACAGTGAGCGCAAGCAAATTGTATTTCATTTCCATATCATTTCCTTTATGGGTATGGTCTAGAGTTGGGTTTAGTTATGCTAAAGCGGCATAGCCAATCGTGGTGTTGCGTTTCATCGGTTGTGAGAGCGTGGGTGACAGTTCCACTCTTACTCCGCTTGGGTCAAAAAAATGCAGGGCGTGATCGGGCAATTCGGCGTACACCTGCTGCCCGGCTTGGTAATTTGGTCGCACTTGGGTTGAATGACATAGGCGATCGTGCCCTGCAACCAGCTCTACCACCCAACTGCCTCCGGTTGGGATGATGGATTCAACACTCATTGCAATGCTGCCGAGCGTTTTTTCGCGGTGCACGATAACGGCTTCAGGTCGAATGCCGCAGTGCTGCGCTTGGTCAAGATCACGATAGCGCTGATGGAGTTGACGTCTCACTTCGCTGTGATTGAGCACGGTTTGTTCGGCCAGCGGTGAACTAAACTGACTAACCTCCAGCATGTTTAGCTTCGGTGTGCCAATAAACTCGGCCACGAAACGGTTGGCAGGTGAAGAGTAGATCTCATCCGGTGAGCCGACTTGCTGTAATTCACCTTCACTCATCACCGCGATGGTGGTGGCTAATGTCATCGCTTCCCACTGATCATGGCTAACAAAGACAATTGTGGTACCAAACGTTTGGTGGATACGGCGCAGTTCCGCGCGCATTTCTAAGCGCAGTGCGGCATCCAAGTTAGATAACGGCTCATCCAATAACAGCACTCCCGGATTAACCGCCAGCATGCGCGCTAACGCTACCCGCTGTTGTTGTCCGCCAGAAAGCTGAGAGGGATAGCGATGGGCATACTGATCAATGCGCAGTTTTTCCATCACATCTAAGCAGCGCGCTCGCCGTTCTTGCTTAGGTAATTTTTTCAGCTTCAAACCAAATTCAACATTTTGTTCCACCGTCATATGTGGCCACAATGCGTAGCTTTGAAACACAAGCCCAAGCCCCCGTTTTTCTGGCGGGATAAAGCAGCCGCTGGCGACCGAATCCATGATGCGGCCATCAATTGCAATATGGCCGCCGGTGGTGTGTTCGATGCCGGCGATCATGCGTAAAATGGTGGTTTTCCCGCAGCCGGATGGGCCGAGTAAGCACATAAAATCGCCGTGATTAACCGTCAGATCGAGTGCTTTTACCGCTGCCGTGCTGGCACCCGGATAGATTTTGTTCAGTTTAGATAAAGTAATGGTCGGCATATTAACTCTCCAATCCTTGAGCCAGGCCAGTGCCTGAAATGCGTTGGATCAAAATGGTTCCTCCCCATGCCACCAGAGCAATGATCAGCACTACAGCATTGGCGGCTTGGTCGTAGTTGTAGTCAATCAATCTGAGTGAATAGGTGGTGAGGACGTCGGTGGCTGGAATGGCGAGAATAATAAATAGACTCACCCCTTTAATTCCGGAAATAAAGGGCAATAAGATGCCAGTTGCTAATGGTGCGGCTTGAATTGGGATAATAATATGGGTTAAACGGCTCAGCCAGTTTGCCCCCGCAATGCGCGCCGCTTCTTCCGGCTCTTTACCTAACTGAGCCATAGCGGCGATACCGGATCGACTTGCAAACGGCATCTGCTCGGCGATCAGCGCGATAATTAATAAGATCGGCATGCCATACAGGGCAGGGATTGGGCCGCGGCTGACCGCGAACAGCGATAAAAACGCGGCGGCAAAGGCAATTCCGGGTACCAAATAAGGCATAAAGGTGACTTGTTTGAGGCATTGTCCCATCCATGGCAAGCCACACCGCAGCACCGCATAACCGACCAATAAACCCAGTACACCAGAGACCAGTGACGCGCTACCTACAATCATCACCGTGTTCCAAGCTGCATCCCAAAATTCCTGTGTTAATAAAATCCCTTGATGCATGGCTAAGGTGTCAAGATTTTCGCCAATCCAATAATCGAAGGTGAAATTTTCGAGAGTAAAGCGCCCCGGCAAAACCATAATGGTCGACATAAATAGAGTCAGCAGGGGAATGGCGACGCCAATCATCACAAACAGAGTGGCGAGACTGCTCGCGGGTAGGCGCATCAAACCGAGTCGATTGAGACGATCCATTTGTCCTTTACCGCCGACGGTGACAAATCGACGCGCTTCTTTCATCATTCGAATATCGATCAGTAAGGTGACGATGCCAATCAGCATAATCACTAAGGCGACCATGGCGGCCACGCCGCTTTGGCGAGAGTCTAATGCACGATAAAGGGTGGTCGATAAGGTGTTGAAATTGATCGGTAGCCCGAGAATATAAGGCACGGCAAATTCACCAATGCAATCAGCAAAGATCAGTAGCGCGGAAGAGAGCAAGGCTGGGCGCACGAGCGGCAGTACAATCTTTAACGAGATGGTTTTGCGATCCGCACCTAGGATACGAGCGCAATCCTCTAATTGTGAATCTAAGCGACGTAGCGCATTGCCGACAATCAGGATCACCAGCGGTATATAGTGGATAACTAAGATCACAATCATAGGAAACAGGCCATAAGCCAACCAGTCTGGGGTGGCGATGCCCATTGCTTCTAGCCAACCGGGCTGGCCGCCGACGATATGATTTTTAAAAATCGTGGTCCAGGCAAGGGCAAATGTCCATGATGGCAGCATAAAGGGAACAATTAATGCTGTAGCAAACCATTTCCGACCGAACATATCGGTGCGATTAATTAACCACGCTAGTGTGACACCAAAAACGAGTGCAAAAAATACCGTTACGCTGGCCATGGTTAAAGTGTGTTGCAATGGCTGCCATAATAATAAGGCTGACATTGGTGATGTCATCAGTCGTGAGAAATAATAATCGGTTATTTCTCCTTCCATTTGCTGCGTACGCATTTCATCACCAGGATGAACAATGAATGCATCAATCGCGATTGATAATACTGGGGCAACAATTAAATAGGCAAAAAATAGCAATAGCAGGAATGCTAATATATTGGCTGGTTCATGGCGCATTATTGCCGCGCGATGTTTCATCCGCTTAAAAATACTGATTGGCACCGAAGTGGGATGGGTGGTTTCTAACACAATGCTTTCCATTTCGTTTATTTGATGGTGTTAGCCTAGTTAAATAAAATGACAGTTAGATGAACCTTTTGCACATAGGTGCAAAAAAGTCGATATTGAAATAGATATGTCATAAAGCAAAGTTAAGGTTCGTGCTGTCTCTTCTTGAATGAAGGGCATCCATTCATTCGATACTAAGGAATAGTAATGACACGACACACTCTTATTGCATCATCGATCATTGCCGCGTTGAGCTGTGGTATGAGCGCGATGGTAACAGCAGCAAACGCTTCCGGATCTTATCAGTACAGCAGTAAGGCGATTTACGCCGCCCAACAAGATGCTGCGACTTATGAAGCTGCACCAGCGGGTTATCAAGTGGTTTATTCACAATTGGTTGAACGCCATGGTGCCCGTGCACTCTCTAGCCCTAAATACGATATTTTGAGCAAGCAAGTTTGGGAGTTAGCCAAGCAACGTGGTCAACTGACCGAACTGGGCAAAAAGCTTGGGCCAGCGATTGATCAAGTGATCGCCGCTAACCAAAAATTGGGTTATGGCTTGTTAACCAAGATCGGTGAAGAGGAGCCTGCGGGTATTGCGACTCGTATGGCACAGCGTCTGAATTCGATCCTGAGTCAGGATGCCAATCAGCCAGTTTGCATTCAGGTGCAAACCTCTGGTAAAGAGCGCGCCAACCAAACCGCACACTATTTCATGCAAACCTTGGCGCAAGATGTCGCTTATGTGAATGATAACGCGGCACAATGCTATCAGGCGCAAACTGAGCCTGAGTCGATCGATAAGCAGTTGGTTAATCCGTATGAGCTGTATTTCCACAAGAAAGATCCAGCGAAGAGTGCCGATTATAAGCAATACGCAGCCAACTTTGCAGCCTACGAAAAGTTCCAAGATTCCGACCAATTGGATGACACGCTCGATGCACTGGCGGAGTTACCGCAAACCAAACAGCTGTCTCGCCAGATGTTAGAGCGGATTTATACCAAACCGTTTGTTGATTTTTTAGAAAACGAAGTTTCGCGTGATAAAAAATGCGATCTCAGCCAAGAGAATTGCATTAAAACCAATACTCGCCAGCCGGGTGAAAAAGAAGATGATTGGAAGTATGTGCAAAGTGAAGTCGATGCCGCTTCAATGCTATACAACTTATTCATCATTGGCCCTGGTATGTTGCGTGAAGCGCAAGCCCAAGGTGCAGCATGGAATTTAGAGCAGTTTATTACTCCTGAAGAGTCTGCTTGGTTCTCTTATCAATCGGATGCCGAAGATTTTTATGAGAAAGGGCCGAGCTTTGCGAATGGTCATGGCGTAACCTATAACATTGCTAAGCCACTGTTAAAAGACATGTTTAATCAAGTTGAAGCGGTAGCCAATGGCCAGCAAGCTTATCCACATGTTGCCAAATTGCGTTTCGCCCATGCTGAGCAGATCATGCCGTTAGCCGCACTGCTTAAAGTCACCGGTAGCACGCAACAGGCCGATCCTAATATTCTGTATAGTCAGCAAAATAACGAATGGCGCGGTGGTTGGGTTACGCCTTATTCTGCCAATATTCAGTGGGATGTGTACAAAAACAGCGCTAATGGTAGCGAAACATTAGTGAAAATGTTTTACAACGAAAAAGAGATCGCTTTTAAAGCTGGCTGTGCGGTTTATCCCGGTACGCAATATTTTTACAGCTTAACTGAGCTTAAACGCTGTTATAGCGCAGAGCTTATGGCAACTAATTAATCATTGATTTAATGATGGCTGATGTGATCAATTAAAACTTTTACTCAATAAAAAACTTTTAATTAAAGGTAATGGCGAATTTCACTTAAATAAATTTAAGTGAGAAGCGATTGCCTGCGCGTAAAACTGCATTTAATATGGAAATGAAAATGAAATTTGTTAAAACTGCTTTAGCTCTTGGATTAATGTCAACCACCGTTCAAGCGGTGACTTTAGTTGAAAATAAAGGTATTAGCTTTGATATTAAGGGTGATTTGCAAATACAGTTGCAAAAAGATAATGACAAATACCAAGATGCCCAGTTCAATTTTGATTCTTTAGAACTCACCAATATTATCTCCTATGAAGTTAATCAAGATTTGACCATGTTTGGTGAGCTAGGGTTTGATTTTGCTGATGCCGCTAATAAGTCTGAAGACAGTGTTGAATTGAGTAATGCGCTGGTTGGTTTTGAATATCGCAATGTGTTACTGACATTGGGCAAGCAAGATTATGCCTCGGATGAGTTTGGTATTGCTGAAGATTATGAAATGGCTTCTGACGATGTGGCTTTTCCTGAAGATGAAGGCAAAAATGTTATTTTGTTGAAAATGGATTTTAAACCATTTGAACTGATCCTCTCGACCGACTTACCTGTTAAAAACAAAGACAACGAAACCACGCGATCATTTGATGCCTTTGCAGCGGTCGAGGTTTGGGATTTTGAACTAGCAGCTGCTTATCAAAATTTTGTCGATGAAGGGGATAAATTCCAAACTTATGGCCTGAGTGTGGCTTATGATGCTGGATTTGCGCTATTTGCTGCCGATTATTCACAAACCAAAGACGATGCAGAAGACGCCACCTTTAAAGTGTACAACTTAGCCACGCTGTTTAGCGTGAGCGATTCAATTGATATCGCACTGGGTTACGTGAGCAACAAACAAGAGTCAGAGTCAGAAATCAAGGAGTGGTATGCCAATGCCACTTACTATGTGCCTAATTTCAAACGGTTAAGCGTATTCTCTGAAATCTCTCATACCAATGGTGATGATGCCGAGCTGGCTTATTTGGCTGGGGTACAAATGAAGTTTTAATGTTTGATCAGCACTAAATTGATCGCACCGCGCTGGCGACGATTCGTGAGCGCGGTGCTTTGTATTATCGCCAGTCGATCCTGATCGCGAGCGACTCTGAGCGAACGCACAGATCCGGATCATTCCCCACTTTTGATGAACAATTTTATCACTAACCGTGTGATTTTAGCTTTAAGTTAGTGCGTTGTAACATTATGCTTTCCTAGGATTAACATTTATTGTCGTGAACTTAAGGAGCATTTCATGCACCAGACTCGCTTGATACTGGCTTTATTGATAGCGGTTGGCTTAATCGCTTGCGCTGCATCGCCAACCGGAAGAAATCAATTATTGCTGTTTTCTGAACAGGATATGAGCCAGCTTGGCGTACAATCTTTTGCTGAGATGAAAAAGCAAACTCCAGTTAGCCAACAAGCTAAAACCAATGCTTACGTTCAGTGTGTGGCCAATGCAATTGTGGCGCAGGTTCCCAAACAACCCAGTTTTGCACAGTGGGAAGTGGTGGTGTTTGAAAGCGATCAAGTGAATGCCTTTGCCCTACCTGGTGGCAAAATTGGTGTTTATACCGGACTGCTTAACGTGGCGGTCAACCAAGATCAATTAGCAACGGTGATTGGCCATGAAGTGGCACATGTATTATCCAATCACAGTAATGAGCGTTTATCACAATCGCAGATCGCCAATGCCGGATTGCAACTGACCGATATTGCATTAGGCGCATCGGAATATAGCCAATACCGTAACGTAACGATGGCCGCGTTAGGGGTAGGGGTGCAATATGGGGTGATTTTACCTTATGGGCGCAGCCAAGAATCAGAAGCGGATGTGTTAGGGCTTGCGCTAATGGCCAAAGCAGGATTTGATCCTAATCAGAGTATTGAATTGTGGAAAAATATGGCGAAAGCTTCAGGAGGCCAGCAGCCTCCGGAATTGTTATCGACCCATCCATCTCACAGCACACGGATTGCCGATCTCACACGAACAATTGCGACACTTCCGGTTTATCAAGCCCATCCCGCCCGCTGTGTGAGGTAATCATTATTTGACCATTGAGCCAGAGTGATCTCTGGCTCATGATCAATGTCACCGGTTCAGGATAAAAGGCACAGCGTCACATTAACATGGCGAATGATTAAAAAAGGCGAATCGCGCTACGCCCAGATGATGACGGCTTATCATCATGGTTTTTTTGCGGTTTTTTTGGCTTAGTGTTGGCTTTAGGGTTCGCCGTGTTGGATGTTTTCTGCTTTGGTTTGCGGCTCGGTTTAGCCTTGGCTGGCAACGATGGGTGAGTTTGCTTGGCCTGCTTCGGTTCGACCGCAACCTTGCTGATAGACGCTTCAGTGACTGGCGCATCACAAATCACTAAATAAAACTCTTGGTTAAATTCAATTAAATCACCATCAAACACTTTACAACGTTTGCGAGTTTCGACTTCACCATTGACCCATACATAACCTTCGCTGATCACATGCTTGGCTTCACCGCCTCCGCTGACGGCGCTTGCGATTTTGAGCACTTTATACAGTTCAATCGGTTGATTAGAAACTTCCACACCAATCGCTTCAATTTCGATTTCGTGATCTGCTGGGGGTAATGCTGCGTCTGTCATGACTGGTCTCTCAAAAAATTTTTCGCAGTCTAGCATATTGTGGCGCGGCATAGCGCACTTTGCATGAGCGCTAAATCATTTTTCCTTGGCCGTGGATTTTGGCGAGCGAGAGCGGAAAGGAAATAACCTCGCCATGTGCGAGGTTATGCGTTGTCTGATCAGCCAGAATGGTGTTGATTATGACTGGCGATCGAACGATCAGATATGGTTAGCCGCGATGTAGGCATCCAATTCTTGATGGTTAACTACGGTCAGCAGTTCGCCATCGAGATAAAATGCCACGTCATCTTGGTTTTTTTCGCCACGCAACACTTTGCGTGAACCGTCGATATAAGTCACTTCCATCTGCAAGGTTTGTGGATCCAGTTGCTGCATGGTGGCTTTTTCGATTGGCAAAACTTGCGTTTGCAAAGGAGCTTCGGTCAAAGAGCGATCCAATTGATCATTCACTTTAAAGATAGCTTTAGCTGGCAGATCAACTACTGCAGGTGATTTACCAGAAATTGGGTTTTTGCCGGTCCAAAATTCAATTGAGTTGAAAATAAACAGGTCGGCAGTACTCGCGATGCCATATACCGGAGAAAGCAGCAAGAATAGACCTTCACGTGCATAACGGTTATCGACAACTTCCAAGTTGAACTTGTTGACCAATCCAGTGGTTGCCATTTGTCCCATACAGCCAGTCAGGGAAGTTACACCTAATCCGGCCACTAGTGCCATTTTTAATAGTTGCTGATTCATATCATCTCTACGCGGTTGAAAAAAACGAGCCATGATAGAGTTTTTTCTCAGTTTTGGAAGAAAATAAACGCAGAATTAACCATATTTTCACGCAGTGCTGTGGATGGGTTTTTACCCATTTAATCGCGTAATGGTTGGATACAATTGGCTAACATTGGGTTGTGATTAGCCGCGGGATTTTTGTCACGAATAAGAGTTTTTTATCGGTAAACAAAAAGTAATTCCAATCATCAAGCGATTGGCTATAATCCGCGTACTTTGTCAAAAGCGTTGAATTTTGCAAAGTAATTTTGAACAAATACCGATAACCGATGGGTTGTCTATTCTAATTTTTGACTGAGTATCACAAACAATGAGCAAGATTGATAAAGCTATGCGCATTCTGCTGGCGGGTTTCTGTATCAACCTTTGTCTTGGCATTCTTTATGCCTGGAGCGTATTTAATAAAGCCCTTGTTACTGACTTTGGTTGGAGTGCAACGGATGCTTCTTCACCTTATGCGATTGCGACAATTGCTTTTTCTGTCTGCCTGTTAGTTGCGGGGGTTTTGCAAGATCGAATGGGGCCTCGTAACATCCTAATTTTAGGTACAACCTTAACCGGTCTTGGCATGATTGCATCTGGTTTTGCTTCTTCAGTATTGATGCTGAATATCACTTTTGGGGTGATTACCGGTGCGGGGATTGGTTTTGGCTATGCTTGCTTATCACCGTCGGCGATGAAATGGTTCCACTCGAGTAAGAAAGGTATGGTTAACGGCTTGATTGCCGCAGGTTTTGGTTTGGCGGCGATTTATCTTGCGCCTCTGACCTCAACCTTGATCACTCATTTAGGCATCCAAACTAGCTTTATGATCTTGGGTGCTGGAGTGTTGGTGATCGCAGTACCACTGGCTTGCACAATTAACAACCCACCGGAAGGTTACCAACCGGCGGCACCGAAATTGAAAGACGGTCAATCCGCTAAAGTGGTGGCCGATGCGGTAAATCTTAACTGGAAAGCGATGCTAAAAACGCCACAGTTTTATACCTTATGGGTGATGTACGCGCTGGCTGCTTCAGTTGGTTTGATGATCATTGGTAACATCACCAATATTGCAAGTGTGCAGGCAAGCTTGCCAAATGCTGTTTATCTGGCATCGATCTTGGCGATTTTTAACTCCGGTGGCCGTGTCGCTGCGGGAATGCTATCGGATAAAATTGGTGGAGTGCGCACTCTGTTGCTGGCTTTCTTATTGCAAGGCATCAACATGGTACTGTTCGCCACATTTGATTCAGAATTCACCTTGATCATTGGTACCGCGATTGCGGCGGTTGGTTACGGTACGTTATTGGCGGTTTTCCCATCGATTACTGCGGAGTTTTATGGCCTGAAAAACTACGGTACCAATTACGGTGTGCTGTATACCTCGTGGGGTATCGGTGGTGCGATTGGCGCGGCTGTGGTGGGTTATTCAATGACGCATGGCGGTGGCTATGATGTAGCGTACATTATCTCTGCGAGTATGATGGCGGTGTGTATTGTTTTAGCGTTCATCACCAAGCCGATTTCAGCTGCAAAACTGGCTCAGTTACAAACTAACGCGTAATTGATCGTTTTTGATTGCTCTTTTCTAAGCGGTTGACCGAGGTCAGCCGCTTAAGTTTAATCTCATATCACCGTTTAATCTCACATCACGATCGCAAGATCGCTGCAAAACACTATTGAGCATCGAGCCCTAATTTCTTCAACAGTAATACTGCAGGGCAAAATCCAGTAAATGCGCTTTGGATCAGGTTGATGCCGACCAAGACAGTCAACCATAAAAATTGGCTATGTACCCACCAAGTCAAGATCACCGAGAGCAGAATCATACTGCCGGCTAATACTCTGACAGCGTTTTCAATCGTCATATTGTCACCTCATTGATGGTTTGGGCATGGCTCATAGGAGAATAGTCGATATTGGCTAGTTTTGTTCACCTCTTCACGTTGTTTGAGGATAACTGATTGATCCCAATCTAAAAGGCTTCAAAAATATCGTCACCAACAGAGTTATTAGACTAGTGTTATAAATAATAAACTTGAGAGGATGCTACTTGGTTGGCACAGGGTAAGGGAAAGGATGAAAGCATTAATATGCACTATTGGATTGCTATTGGCATGCTCCGTGTATGCGAACACTCAGTCAGAACCGCAGATCTTTGTGGTAAAAAAAGCGTCGTTTTCGCACCGGATTGAGTTCGATGGTGTAGTGCAGCCGGTCAATCAAGGCTCTTTGGCTGCACAAACCACTGGACGTGTGGTCGGAGTGTTTGTCGATGTCAATGATTGGGTCAAAAAAGATCAAGTGCTGTTAGAGATTACGGCGATCCAGCAATCTGCCGCATTACAAGCAACCCAAGCTCAGTTAGAGAGTGCCAAAGCGCAAAATAGTCAGGCACAAGCTCAGCTTAATCGCTATCGTCAACTGTTTCCTAAAGGTGCAATTTCTCAAGAGCAGATGGACTCTGCCGCTGCCCAAGCGGAGAGTAGTGAGGCGGCCGTTAGATCAGCACAGGCTGCGGTAGCACAAGCGAAAGAGTCGTTAGGCTATACCAATATTACCGCACCTTATGATGGTATCGTGACTCAGCGAATGGTCGAATTAGGTGAAACTGTTGCACCGGGTACACCATTGGTGAGTGGTTTTTCATTGGATGCACTGCGGGTTGAAATTGAAATTCCACAGCGTTATCAGCCGGTTGTGGCTAGCGTTGCACAGTTCACCGTGCGTACAGCACAAGGCGAGCGAATCAAACCCATTTCATTGAGTCTGTTCCGTTATGCCGATCCACAGTCGCATACCTTTAAAACTCGTCTTGAATTACCTGAAAAAACGCCAGCTTTAGTTCCTGGAATGTGGGTCAAAACTGAATTTGATCATGGTCAACATCAAATTTTGGTTGTTCCCCTCCATGCCGTAATACAGCGCGCAGAATTAACTGCCGTATATCGTATCACCGATGGGCAACGTTGGCTTAATCCTATTCGTGTCGGACAAATCTACGGTGATTATGTCGAAGTGTTAGCAGGGTTAGAACTGGGTGATGAAATCGTGATCGATGGCTTAAGCGTAAAAGGTGAATAACATGCAGACTCGACTTGGTATAGCGGGTCGCATTGCCGCCGCTTTTCAACACTCAGCGATGACCCCTCTGCTTGCCTTAGTGGGGTTGCTGATGGGCCTATTCGCGATAATCATCACTCCTAAAGAGGAAGAGCCACAAATCGATGTCACTTTTGCCGATGTATATATCCCTTTTCCCGGCGCGTCACCTCGTGAAGTAGAGAGTTTAGTGACAACACCTGCGGAACAAGTGATCTCTGCGATTGAGGGTATTGACAAAATTTACTCTTTCTCGCAACACGATGGGGCAGTGATTGTGGCAATTTTTAAAGTCGGAGTTTCACGCAATGACGCTGTGGTGCGGATCTATAACCAGCTCTATTCCAATAAAGATTGGATGCCACGAGGAGTTGGGGTAGGAGAGCCGATTATCAAGCCGAGAGGGATCGAAGATGTGCCGATTATCGCGATAACCTTGGCGGATAAAACGGGTCACTTCAATCAGCAGCAGTTAACTCAAGTGGCACATGGTTTGGAAACCGAGCTGAAACGTATCACTGGCACGCGTGATATTTATACCATTGGTGGACAAAACACCATTGTTGATGTGCGGCTTGATCCTACCAAAATGAACAGTTTTGGCATAACCATCGATCAGCTTAATCTGCATTTACCGACGGCCAATCAAAGCTCAACCATGCTGCGTTTAACTCACGATAACCAAGCATTTCCGCTGAAAATTGGCCAGTTTTTAACGCATATCGATCAAGTGAAACAGTTGGTGATCGGAGTACATCAGGGCAAACCGGTATATCTGGCCGATGTGGCATCCGTATCCTTTGGTATCAATACGCCCACTCAACACGTATGGACTGGAGATCGTGATGGTATTCATCCTGCCGTCACTATTGCCGTGGCGAAAAAAAATGGTGAAAACGCGGTGCAGGTGGCTAAAGCGGTGGAAGCACGTTTAGTTAGCCTTGAAAATCAATTGATCCCACAAGGGATTGAGGTCGAGATAACGCGCGACTATGGGCAAACTGCGGCTGACAAAAGCAATACTTTGATTGGCAAACTGGCTTTTGCCACCACGGCGGTCGTGGTGTTAGTGTTACTCACCATGGGTTGGCGTGAATCGATAGTGGTAGGGATGGCAATCATGGTCACTTTGATGATCACGCTGTTTGCTTCTTGGGCATGGGGCTTTACCCTTAACCGCGTGTCGTTGTTTGCGCTGATTTTTTCAATCGGTATCTTGGTTGATGATGCGATTGTGGTGGTCGAGAACATTCATCGCCATATGGCATTCGGCAAACACAGATTAACCGAATTGATCCCATCGGCCGTCGATGAAGTGGGCGGCCCAACCATACTTGCGACCTTAACCGTGATTGCTGCGCTGTTGCCGATGGCATTTGTCTCTGGATTAATGGGGCCGTACATGAGCCCGATCCCGATTAATGCTTCAATCGGGATGCTTATCTCGCTGGCGGTAGCGTTTGTACTTTCACCTTGGTTGGCGGGAAAGCTCCTTAAAGCGGTTAATCATCCGCAACAAGGTAGAGCCACCGATAGCCTATTTCACAAAATTATGTCGCCTTTTGTCACCGCACCAAAGCAGAGACGTAATCGACGATTTTTGCTGTTGACCATCTTGGCTTTGATTATCGGCTCGATACTGCTACCAATATTGCAAGTCGTAGTGCTAAAAATGTTGCCGTTTGATAACAAATCGGAATTTCAGATTGTGCTCGATATGCCAGAGGGTAGCGCACTAGAGAAAACCCAGCGGGTACTGTTTGAAATGGGGGCGGCGCTTAATCAAGTTCCCGAAGTCCGTGATTACCAAATCTACGCTGGCACCGCTGCTCCAATTAACTTCAATGGTTTAGTGCGCCACTATTTTATGCGCAGTCAATCCCATCAAGGCGATATTCAAGTGAATTTGTTGGGGCGTAAACAGCGCCACCGCGATAGTCATACCATTGCTCGCCAACTTCGACCACAGCTCAATCAGATTGCCCAGCGCTTTGGCGGCAAAGTGAAAGTAGTGGAAGTGCCGCCAGGACCACCGGTTTGGTCGCCGATTCTGGCTGAAGTGTATGGCCCAACGACGGAAATTCGTCACGCAGCCGCGCGTCAAGTGAGGGAGTTTTTCCGTCAAACTCAAGATATTGTTGATGTGGATATCTATCTGCCAGAGTTGCATCAACAATGGCAGGTGGTGATTGATCGCAGCAAAGCGGCGCTTTGGCAAGTACCGTATGCCTCGATTGTTGATACGCTTGCGACGGCTATCGGTGGTAAACCCATTACTTATCTACACAGTGAACATAGCAAATACCCCATCCCGATCCAGATCCAAGCCGCCGAGACTGCCAAGGTGCGCTTAGAGCAGGTGCTGAATATGAAAGTCAGCAGCCAAACCGGTGATGCTTATCGGCTCTCGGATCTTGTTGAAGTACGCCAAACCGGTATGGATGATTACCTAGTGCATAAAAACCTAGTGCCGATGGTGATGGTTGTCGGGGATATGGCTGGCGAGCTCGATAGCCCTTTATATGGCATGTTTGCTATTGGGCATGCACTTGATCAACAAATGGGGCTAGATCAGTATTACACCCAGCAACCGGATGGTTTAAGCGCGATAGCAGTAGCATGGGATGGGGAATGGACGGTCACCTACGAAACGTTCCGTGATATGGGAATCGCTTATGCTGTTGGTATGTTATTGATTTATTTATTAGTGGTTGCTCAGTTTAAATCTTACATCGTGCCGCTGATCATCATGGCGCCAATCCCATTAACGATTATTGGCGTAATGCCGGGTCATGCATTACTTGGAGCACAATTTACTGCCACTTCAATGATTGGAATGATTGCCTTAGCTGGGATCATCGTGCGCAATTCGATTTTGTTGGTTGATTTTATTAACCAACAATTCGAGTTAGGCAGTGAGTTATCTGAAGCGGTCATTCAGTCAGCGGCAGTAAGAGCCAAACCAATTATGCTCACGGGATTCGCTGCGATGATTGGCGCACTATTTATTCTTGATGATCCGATTTTTAATGGTCTGGCGATCAGTTTGATCTTTGGGATTTTCGTTTCTACGCTACTCACTTTAGTGGTGATACCAGTACTGTATTATGTCGTGATGCAGCAACGTTTAGCACGGAATAAATAGCCGCTTATACACACAAGCCAAGCAGATATTCAACATCCGCTTGGCTTGATAAGACAAAAACGTGCTCAATGCTAATTGGTATTGGCCACTTGTGCTGCTTGAGCGATCCCTTCTGGTAAACCAAGATAGTAACCTTGATACATATGAATATTCAGTTTGCGCATTGCTGCTAATTGTTCTGCCGTTTCTATGCCTTCAACCACGGTATCGGCACCAGAACTGCGGGCTAATTGCAGGCCGGTCAGTAATCCAGTGCAATTGCCGACCATGTAATCTAACAGCAGTTGGCGGTCTAATTTGATAATATTGGGTCGCAACATCGCCACTCGTGCTGGGGTGGAGGCTCGGCAACCAAAATCATCAATCGCAATTTGAAAACCACTCGCCGCCAATTGTGCAGTGGCAATCTGTAACCGTTGTTCATCACTCGATTCGACTTCAAGTAATTCCATCACTACCCGTTGATGTGGGATGTTCAATTTAGCCAGTTGGATCGCTAGTTGGCTGGTACTAATATTGCCGTCGGCAAATTGTTCACCCGCGATCGGTAATAGATTGAGAAACAAACGAGTATCTCGGTAGGCCGAAAGGTTAAAATTGCGAATGTGGATCGCTCGGCTAAGTCGTTCGACATTTAGCTTATCTTCGACCGCGAAGGCATCTGAATGGAAAAACAGATCCGGCCGTATTTGAGTCCGTTGCTGAGTATAAATCCGCACCAATGCTTCTGCACCAACCACCTGATGCTGTTTATCAAAAATAGGTTGAAAAACACTGCGTAGTGTTAAGCCGTTGTATCTTGGATAATACTCGCCATCTTCATCGTAATAGATGCTATCGAGAACGAGTCGTTTATCAGTTAGAACCATAACAATTCAGTATCCTTAGCCAAAAACAGCGTAACACTTCCCTGTACTCATACCTTTATCATTGGCATGTTATTAACCAAATATCGAATGTGTCAATCTGCGCATCATCCAATAGTATGAGACTGAGTTGTTGATGTGAGTGGTAAAGTACCTAGCCAAGTTGTAATTAAACAGTGCGTTGTTTTTATAATATCTTTAAATACATAGAGATAACACGCATACTAACGCTATGTATTGAGTTCGGTATTGATTATTATCATTTTTGTGCTAAATAACGACTCTAATGTATTGTATGCAAACGGTTTTAAAAAATTCGACTCACATCACCTTTGCATAAACTTAGTTATGCCATCGCGAATGATTAAACCCACTGTAACACCGCATAAAGTTGTACATACTTACGTACCCGTTGTTGATTTTTAGAGCGTTTAAGTGGATGACCAAACTTTATGTAGCAAGGCGTGATCTGGTAGTAGTGTTCCAAGGTTTGGGTTAATTGGGCATCACTTTCCTGTAATGCAATACCTTGGGCATGATATTCCTCCATTTCATCGGGCAATTGGCCAGTCCACCAGTGCAGTAATTCGCGGCTTTTTTGGCTGCGTCCCATCCAGTGATCATTGAGTAACAGTAATAAATCATTGGGTTGAGTAGCGTAGGCATACTCTTGCTGCCATTGACCAATATCGCGCATCAACTTAGTTCGGCACGCTTTGCCGGCGCTCATTAGGTGATGAGTGAGGATCCATACCGTACCGACGTCGCTGGACACCCGGAAATGGTGAGGAAGATCCCGTTGGTAGGTCGATTCCAATGCCGCGTATTCGCAAGCATGACCAAATTCACTTAATGTGCGCGCCAATCGTCTCGCAAAAGCCAAGCCTAAGTGATGTTCACTCATCCCTTGATTATGGATGGTCGGATAATGCTTCTCACAAAGCCGAAGGCAATCGACCTGAAATTCACTGATACTTTGCGTCACGATATCCAATAGCAAGATGTTGTTCTCCCTAACAAAAACCAAGCAAGATTAGCACAGTTACATTTTGTCACTAGTGGTAAACCGTGAGTTCTTGATCTCTGGCGCTTTTCTGAGTTGAAAATGGAAAAGGAATGTCGTCAATTTCGCATAAGATTGTGAATAGCAGGATGATCGGGATCGGTGTCATCACTTGTTCTAAAAATTTGATGGAGTTCTTCGGTTAGCTTGGCTAGGCACTAGGCAAGATCTGGTCAATACTCTTGATCAATACCAAGCGGCAACAATCCTCGTTGATCACTAGAATTTTATAAGAGCCAGCATGCAATGAATCAGTTAACTGTTCCACACTATAACCTTATCGCCCGTAGTCTGCATTGGATCTCTGCTTTGCTGGTGATCGCTCTGTTTGCGTTAGGGACGTGGATGATGGATCTCTCTTATTACAGTACGTGGTATCACATCGCACCGCAATGGCATAAATCAGTCGGTGTGTTACTGGTTGGATTAACATTGCTACGAGTGTTATGGAAGAGTGTGACGGCTTCTCCGCAAATTGATGGCGCGCAGTGGCAAAAAATCGCAGCAAAAAGTGCTCACCATTTGATGTATATCGGACTCTTAGTGTTGTTTGTATCTGGTTATCTTATTGCCACGGAAGATGGACGCGGGATTAACGTTTTTGATTGGTTTACTGTCCCAGGTGCTGGGGCGTTATTTGAACATCAAGCAGATCGAGCTGGTATCGTCCATTTGTACACTGCTTGGGGCTTAATCATCATGGCGGTGTTGCACGCCGCGGCGGCACTCAAACATCACTTTATTAACCGCGACAACACATTACGTAAAATGCTGACAGGAGTATCAAAATGAAAAATAGCCTTATAGCGATGGCCGTTACCGCCATGTTATCGACCCCATTGGCAGTGAATGCCGCAGACTATGTGATTGACACTAAAGGTGCACATGCTTCGATCAACTTTAAAGTCAGCCACTTAGGCTATAGCTATATCCAAGGCCGATTTAATACCTTTGATGGTGAGTTTAGTTATGATCCAGCCAATATTAGTGCAGCAAGTGTGAAGGTTAATGTGGATACTCGCAGTTTAGACTCCAACCATGCAGAGCGTGATAAACATATCCGCAGCGCGGATTTTATTGATGCGGCTAAATATTCAACCGCTACTTTTAACAGCAGCCAAGTGGTTGATAAAGGTAATGGTCAACTTGAGATCAACGGTAATTTAACCTTGCATGGTCAAACCAAACCGATCCAGATCGAGGCACAATTTATTGGTGCAGGACAAGATCCATGGGGTGGACAACGTGCTGGTTTTGTTGGGACGACCCGTCTTGAGCTACAGGATTTTGGTATTCAAGTTATGGGTGCTTCTAGCTATGTTGAATTAGAGCTGCACGTGGAAGGGGTGCAAAAATAATTGCGCTGCAACACATTTACTCATTGATTAGTTTAATAATGAACTCCGCTTAGTCATCAATAAACTTAGTGATGGTGAATCCACCAACCTGTTAGGTAACCATCCCCCAAGCGAGCGTAAGGGGGATTATTTTCATGGTGTGATGGTTAACTGGCTGATGCGTGGTTAAGTATTACCGTTTGCCATGGTAATCACTCGCTTAAGTATCCAGCGTAGCAGTAGCGGAACAGACTCAATGCCATTGCTTTCACAATGTGAGGTGATGGCTAAGGCTAAATCCGGTTTAGCATGTTTTTTCAAAACTTTAGACACTACTTTTTTGGCCGGCATTAAATGATCAGGCGGGATCTTGGCCAACTGCTTAAAGAATGCTTCAAAGCCATGCGCATAGAGAAAGTGCTCAATGTCTCGATCGGGCAACTCCGTTAATCGGTGTCGCTCTTGATCATGCTTGAGCAACCCCCTTACGGTGGCGGAGTATTTTTTACCGGCTGGGTCGCCATCACTGACCACATGCCAATCAATTCCAAAGGCACGCGCCACTTTAATTAAAGATTTCAGTCCTGATTGAGCAAACTCGATAATTTGTACCCCTTCAGCGGCTAAGTTGTAGCCACACTGGCGGGCTAATTCATGGAATAGCCAAACCTCAGTTTCACCCTCCACCAATAACCAACAGCGTGCAAAAAGAGCGCCTGAGCGGTGGAAGCGAATATGAAAACCAATCCGGCGTAATTCATCGCGACTTAAACTGCGCTGTGAAACTCGGGTGGCGATGGTGCAATCAGACTTTCTGACCAAACGACGGATCGAATGCAACGGCACCGCCGCGAGCAAATCACTACTGTTGGTGGTGAGAATTTTCTGCATCGGCAGTAAATCAAAAAAATTCCACGCCCGAGCAAGGTGAGTCGGGTGTAAGCGACCCTCTGGGTCTTCAATAATTAAGATTGGTCGAGCGCAGCGGCGCAGCTCTTTTGGCCCTTTACCTTGCAGATAAGCATTGAGCAAACCAAGCAATAACAATTTGGTCGGCTTATTTTGAGTTTGATTGATGATTTGGCTTAAATTTTTCTCGCTTGATAAATGAGTGTAGAACAGGCTATCTCGCTCACGACGTGGATTTTTGCGTGTTTGACTTTTAAAAGAAAAATAGTGCTCAATCAAAGAATTCATCGCATTCAGACTGCTGTGAATTTCCCCTTTATTAACGTGCCCAGGACTGGCCATCAGCCTCCGCCAAGTATTGCTCAGCCGTTTTTCTACTCGCGCATTGCTGCCATTACTGGATTGAATGCCGCGTTCAAAGCGACGTGAATCTTTTAAGCGGATCACCGGATGTAAACTCATCAATTCTTGCGCAAGTTGTTCCGAGTGATGCAGCGCGAGCACATTGCCGGCTAAGTCGAGAAATGCGTATTGGGTTGTGATCTGATATTGGACGCGAGAGGCGGAGATCCGATAGATAATTTGCGGAATACCTTGTTGATTGGTTTGCCAAAGTGGCTTGAGTTTACGATAGCGTCCGGCTTGGGGCTCATGATTATCCAGCGCATTAAATATCAAAATGATCTGTAGATGTTGAGTCTGAGGATCGGCAACTGAATAATCAACATGAAAATCGGCTAGGGTGAATTGATATAAGGTACCATCGGTTGGCAATGCCACCGATAAGGCATCGAGTAAGGATGATTTACCCCAAGTATTTTCACCAATCAACGTCGTCACTTGATCAAAAGTCAATGATAGTCGGCGAATGCCACGGAAACCTGCAATTTCAATGCGTTCTAAATGCATAGGTGGCTCCTTTGCTACCTCAGCAAGATTGTTACCTCAGCAACAACAGCGGATAATTTTTTGACTCTATAATTTAAGAATAAAGGAAAAATTCAATCTAAGCAGGATGTTAACTGGATGATTTCCCGTTAAAGGTCACATTTTGCAGAGGAACTTTACCCTGCTATGCCAGATTAAAAATGTGATGCCAATAAACAAGCTTCACTAAAGTTTCAAGAAGGTTTCATAAAAGTCACGATTCTGTCATGATCAGCAAGCTAGGATTAGAGTGAATAACAGAGAACACGTATGCCTATCAGAATAAGCCATCAGCCAGCTTCGATCACGTTGGCACATATTAATGACACCCACTCCTACTTTGAGCCGACTTCATTACAACTGACGCTTGAGCATCAAACCGAAATTTTAAAACCTTTTGTCAGTGCAGGCGGATTTGCACGCATTGCCACCCGTGTTGCCCAGTTGCGTGATGATGCGCAGCGTATGCAGCGTGGATTCTTATTTTTGCATGCTGGTGATTGTTTTCAAGGGACCTTGTATTTTTCGCTGTTCAAAGGTCAGGCCAATGCGGACATGCTCAATGCCCTTAATCTGGATGCGATGGTGGTTGGTAACCATGAATTGGATTTAGGTAACCAGCCAGTCGCAGAATTTGCTCAGCAAATTCAATTTCCTCTATTGGCCGGGAATTGGGATTTATCACAAGAGCGGGCCAACAAAGCACCGAGCTTGGCAAACAACCCCAAGATATACAGCTATGATGCGCAGCAGGGCCATGCTCGTTGGATCGAAAAGAGCGTCAATGGTGAAAACATCGCTATTTTTGGTCTTTCGATCGATAAAATGGCCGACATTGCTAACCCAGATCCAGATACGCCGTTTGTCAATGCGCTTGCTACCGCCAAAGCAACGGTTGCGGCTATCCATCAGCAAGGGATCAATAAAATCATTCTGCTTAGCCATTTAGGTTATGACGGTGATATCGCGTTGGCTGAACAAGTGGACGGGATCAGTGTGATTGTCGGAGGGCACAGCCATGTATTACAGGGCGATTTTTCAGCCTTAGGCATTGCTAGCCAAGATCACTACGGGCGACGGGTCAATCAAACTTACATTGTGCAAGCGGGATTTTATGCGCTGATGCTCGGTCATTGCCAGATTGATTTTGCTGCGGATGGGCAAGTAACCCGATTCACTGGGCGCAATGAGCTGTTGCTTGGTCGCCGCATGTTTGTCGATGCCAGCATGAGCCAAGTGCAGTTAGATGAGAACTATCGTCAAGCACGTGATCAGGTTGATAATCACCCGAATGTGGTGGTGTGTAAAAAAGATCTTACGTTGCAAGCGCTGCTGCAGGACAAATATGTTGCTAAAGTGCGCCAACTCCAACAACAAATTATTGCCCACGCGGATCATGGTTTACGCCATATTCGCATCCCAGATGCACAAGGAGGAAGCCAGATTGCACCCTTGGTCGCCAAAGCATTTGCCCACGCTTTAAATAAACGTGGTTTAGATGTTCAGTTTGCGATCCATAACGCCGGAGGGGTACGAAATTCGATTTTACCGGGGGCCATTTCTGTGGCCGATGTGGCCGGAAAACTGTTGCCTTTTGCCGTACCAATTGGCGTTTACCAAGTGAGTGGACGGGTGATTGCTCAAGTATTAGAAGGGGCGATCAATAACGCTTTAAGTAATGGTGTGGTCGGTACCGGTTCAGGAAGTTACCCTTATTGTGATCGATTACGTTTCCAATATATTGCGGATAACCCACTCGGTGAGCGGATCACCAAACTACAAATCCAGCAAGCAGACAAGTGGCAACCGATTGATTTTAATCTTATGTACTGGGGGACATCATCGGCTTATACCATGAAAGGCAAAGAAGGCTACGATGCTTTGCTGGCGATGGAAGGCGAGGGAATAGTGACGCAAATTTCCATGGCTGATGCATTTATCGAACTATTAACCGACTGCCCAACACTCTTATCACTGGATACCAATACTATCTATGAATGTCCCCTGCAATAATAATCAAGTTGGCATATTGTTTGCTTCGTTACAGCGAGTTGCCGCTCACCTCTGATGGGCAAAACGGAGGGAATATGTTCAGTAAAGATTGGTTTGACGCATTAATGATGATGGTTTGGGTAGGGATATGGTCAGCATTGGTTTATTTGTTGCCTTTTGCTGGCGTTTAGCCACTGTATACATCTACTTATCTACTGGAATAGATAGACTGAAATTGTTCACATGTTGGGCTGGGGATGCTCCATGGTTATTTGCTAAAAGAGCCTCAAATGAGGCTCTTTTTTATGGATCTAGACAGTTTCTGAGCAGAGGCATAGAATGATTGAGTTTTGGGGAGTAGTCGCCTAAGGTTTATTTGTCGTCATCACGTTGGAATGAATTCAACCGGCAAATATAAGTGCTGAATCCGAGTTCAATACTTCGACGAGACCAACGCATTCAATGCCGCACTAAATGCGGTGATTATTAGTATGCGGAAGGTTTCGACACTCAATAATTGAGCGAAATCTTCCAACATGGAGTTAGCATGTCCCCAATCACTTATCTGGGCTTTGGCCTACTAACCTTAGCGCTGGTCGTCGTTGATATTTGGCAAACGCGCGGTGGTAATGTCACTATCAAAAAAGCCGCTATCTGGAGCTTATTTTGGTTTCTGTTAGCTTTTGTGTTTGCCGCCACCATTTATTATGGCTGGCAATGGTATGCCCCAACTAGCACTTATAGTGCGCAAAAAGCCACTATCTCCTTTATTACCGGTTATCTGCTTGAAAAATCATTGAGTGTCGATAACTTGTTCGTGTTTGCGATTATTTTCCATCAATATGCGGTACCTGACCATTTACGCCCTCGAGCTTTACTATGGGGGGTAGTTGGTGCTTTGGTGCTACGTGCGATTATGATTGCGGTTGGAGCTCAGTTACTTAGCCAATATCATTGGGTCTTATATGTGTTTGCACTGTTCTTGATTTGGACTGGGATCCAGCTTGCACGTGATAAAGGTGAAGAAACCATCAATCCATTGCCCGAGCGATTGATCCGCCGCTGGTTTAAAGTCACTGACCATTATCAAGGTAATGCACTGTTTACCAAGCAGCAAGGCAAGTGGTGGGTTACGCCGATGTTTATCGTGATTGGCGTGATTGCTTTTATGGATGTGATGTTTGCACTTGATTCAATTCCGGCAATTTTTGCGGTCACCCAAGAGCCGTTCTTAGTGTTGGCGGCCAACGTCTTTGCTTTGCTCGGATTGCGTTCACTCTATTTTGTACTACAAGGCATGATGGATAAGTTCTTCTACCTGAAACCAGCCTTGGCTTTCATCATGGTATTTATCGGGATCAAAATGATGTTAGTCGGATCAGAGTGGGCAATTCCTACCCCGGTTTCTTTATGCGTATTGCTGATCACCATGACGGTCGCGGTAATTGCCTCTTTACTGCGTGAGCGTAAAAAACAGATCACTTGTGATCAAAAAGGCTAGCTTCAATCTACAGTATCTCTCCTTAATAATGTGATTAGGGAGAGATCTTTATCACGGTGGACGGACATCTCGCGGATACAGTGCGGTTTAACCAAAAGGCTTACGATTGAAAAAACACGGCTCACTGCGTCAAGCTCAGCCCGCAGAGAGTGAAATGCAGATGGTTTTGCTCAAGAGATAAGCAAACAGTATGCGAATGATTAAAAAGGGGTTTTCTTTTTCGAAGAGTGTGGCATAGTAGCGGCGTCTCTTCGATGCGCGGGCATCGTATAATGGCTATTACCTCAGCCTTCCAAGCTGATGATGCGGGTTCGATTCCCGCTGCCCGCTCCAAGTCCCTATCACCTATCTATTCGTTCCTTAGCCGTTTATCTATTAAACCCATACTGTTTTTGTTACTGCTTATTTACAGCTATTTTGTCTTAGCTGGATTCGTTTGACGATAAACGCCAGAAATAGCGAGTACGCTCTTTTTTGTTTTTTTAAATCAAACACTTAAGGTATTGGATGATGTACTAGGGTATATTCATCAACTGGTTAATCATTAGCGTGCTAATTTTACGCAGTTACGACCGGCTTGCTTGGCATTATAGAGTGCGCCATCGGCTGCTTTGAGGGCTTCATTGGGGTCACGATGTTTTTCTGAGTCACAAACTCCAATACTGGCAGTTATCGTGACAATGTCACTGTTTGTTTTGCGGGAACGCTGTTTAGCCCCATCAGCATTGTTTTTCGGTCGTTTGCTTGGATTACGGATCACTAGCTCATAGGATTCAATATCTTGGCGTAACGCTTCAATAAAAGGCTGCACCTCTTTAGCCAATTTCCCCTTGTAAATGATCGAAAATTCTTCGCCACCGTAGCGATACACCCGAGCTTTACCACCTATCAGACGTAAACGTGCCGCAACCAGCTTTAACACATCATCGCCCGTATCATGACCGTAGGTGTCATTAAATTTTTTGAAGTGATCGACATCAAGCATAGCGACGGTAAATTTTCTTCCCATGTGCTTAAGATCTTGATCTAATGCTTGTCGGCCTGGGATCTGGGTCAGTGGATCGATGAAAGCCATTTCATGTCCAGCCGAGATCAGGTAAATCAGCAACAGCAAACCCGCCAGAGAAAACATGGTGGTAGAAATGTAAGCCACATGAAATAGTACAAATGCATTCATGGCTAACAGAATGGCGCTATAAACCACCGCATCCAGTAATTGATTACGCGTGAGTACTGAAATTGCGGCAATACCGGCTAAAGCAACCAAGTACCCGACCATAATCAGCGGTAAACGGGAAATTTGCGGTACCACAAAGAAGATATTTTCGGTCAAATTCAGATGATTTTTTTCGATAAGGTGTGACTGAGTTAGCCAAGCCCAAAAGATAAAAAGCAATAAAATCAATAAATAACTAGCAAAAGAGTGACTGAGTAATCCCGAATTTTTGTAGGCATAAGGTAAGAAACAAGCCACGGGTAGAAGCAGGCTTAACATGATCAATTCAAGCATAGTTGCGCTATTAGTTAACGGCGTTTGCAAACGAATTTGAATCAAAGCGTAGGCGACCAGCATAGTGACAGCCACCATCGCGATCCGACTTTGCTTAAAAATATGTGCCACAATTAGCGATACGAAGAAGAGTATGTAGGGGAGATTCATCGTCATGCCCAGATTGGACGTTATCACGACTTCCACATTATGGATGCAAAGCCATACCACAGCCAATAGCGACAACGGAAAACCAAAACGAAACCAAGGTGATGTGACAAAGCTAGAAGACATGAATTCCTGAGGTTCTAGAATGAATTAGTAATAATTCTACGATTAAAATCTGTCACCAAGGATACTTTGATTTCATGATTTTCCAAGCTTTTTAGGCAAGTTAAGTGATGAATACAGTGCTAATCAGCTCTTTTCATTATGAAATTTGCACTTGATTAAAGAAAAAGCCCCTTAAACTCGGCTATATTCATTCCAGTAGCGAGTGTTTTTCGGCATAGATCGCCGGTAGCCTACCGTAGCATGTCGATGAGTAATGATGTGGTAAGCGGAGCAGCGTTTAGGTATTTGGGTAGGAGATAATGATGCAATTGAGTGAAGATGTGCATAACTATATGGAAACCTTGGTTGGTCAAGTGCTCGGATTGCCAACATATTCGCAAGTTTATTCGCCAGATCAATTGGCAGATTTGGCTTGTTTGGCTTTAAGTCAACTTAGGCCAATTTATATTCGTCATGATATCGATTTTCTCGCAACATTACCTGAAGCCAAGCTGGTGATCCTTAAAGAGTATGCTCAGATTGCTGTTCAAGCGGCACAATCCATGATAATTAATGATCGGCGTCAGCAGCGCGATCATGACCTACCGGTAATTTTCACTCATGCGCGATTTGATGATGATGCCGAATTAGAGTGGTTTGAAGCTCCAATTGTGAATAACATTAAGCCCCGTCAATAAAATAAGGAACCCAACCCAATGGGATTATTTGCGCGCATTTTTGGAAAAACGAAACAAGCTAAATTACCCGAAATAGAGCCGATTGAGTACCAAGGGTTTCTCATCTATCCAGAGCCGATGGCTGAAAATGGTCAGTTTCGTGTCGCGGGTCGTATCACACAAGAGTTGCAGGGCGAATTAAAAACCCACCGTTTTATTCGTTCGGATCTGGTGGCGAGCAAAGCGGATGCGGAAGAGCTAATGCTCAAGAAAGCACAGCTTTTTATTGATCAAATGTCCGGTCAGATTTTTTCCTAATAAGCCTACATGTTGATAAAAGTCATGAATAGTTTAGGTTGTTCAGACCATGCTCAATCGCTTTTCAGCTCTGGCCGATGTAACTTACTGTTTTTATGTAATATCAACAGCACTGGTTTGACCTCTGCTGTGTGTGAAAATCGTTGTAATTATCTAACAGAGTTCACACAATTAGCCGCAACCTGGCATTAAAAGTAACCAAGCTTCGTAATTGAATTACAAACAACTTGCAGTTCATGCCATCGTCCGATAAAAACAGTTAATCATTGTGCCAATAGTCAAGGAACCGCTATGCAAATTGGTGTACCAAAAGAACAACTCGCCGGAGAAACGCGAGTGGCTGCCTCCCCATCCTCGGTGGAGCAGCTAATAAAATTAGGATTTGAGGTCTGTATCGAATCAAAAGCTGGCGTTTTGGCGAGTTTTGATGATGCCGCTTATGCTGCCGCCGGAGCGACGATCGTTTCAACGCAAGAGGTGTGGGCATGCCCATTGATCCTTAAAGTTAATGCACCTTTAGATGAAGAAATTGCCATTCTAAAACCAAACACTACGCTGATCAGTTTTATTTGGCCGGCACAAAATCCAGCGTTAATGGAAAAGCTGGCGAGCAAAAATATCAACGTGCTCGCAATGGACGCCGTGCCGCGTATTTCTCGCGCTCAAGCATTGGATGCGTTGTCTTCTATGGCCAATATTGCCGGCTATCGCGCGGTTGTTGAAGCAGCCCATGAGTTTGGCCGTTTCTTTACTGGTCAAATCACGGCGGCTGGTAAAGTGCCACCGGCGAAAGTGTTTGTGGCTGGCGCAGGTGTGGCTGGTTTAGCGGCGATTGGCGCGGCGGGTAGTCTAGGGGCGATTGTTCGTGCATTTGACGTGCGCCCTGAAGTGAAAGAGCAAGTACAATCGATGGGCGCTGAATTTTTGGAAGTCAATTTCCAAGAAACCGCAGGCTCTGGTGATGGCTATGCCAAAGAGATGTCGGATGAGTTTAACCGTAAAGCGGCTGAACTTTATGCTGCTCAAGCGAAAGACGTCGATATTATTATCACTACCGCATTGATCCCAGGTAAACCAGCACCAACGCTGATCACTAAAGCGATGGTCGACAGTATGAAAGCGGGAAGTGTGATTGTCGATTTGGCCGCTGCTAACGGTGGTAACTGTGAATATACCGTGAAAGATCAGGTGATCACGACCGCTAATGGCGTCAAAGTGATTGGTTACACTGACATGGTTGGGCGCTTGCCAACTCAATCTTCACAACTGTATGCCACCAACTTAGTTAACCTGCTCAAACTGCTGTGCAAAGAAAAAGATGGCAACATTGAGATTAATTTTGACGATGTGGTGTTGCGTGGCGTCACGGTGATTAAACAAGGTGAAGTGACTTGGCCAGCACCGCCAATTCAAGTTTCTGCTCAGCCTCAGCAAAAAGTTAAACAACAACCGGTCGAAGCTCAGAAAAAAGAGCCTGAGCCAACCTCACCAATCAAAAAACTGGCTGGTTTTGCGCTGGGTGTCGGTCTATTTGGCTGGGTTGCCTCGGTTGCACCGGCGGCTTTTCTTGGCCATTTCACCGTATTTATCCTTGCGTGTGTCGTCGGTTACTACGTGGTGTGGAACGTTACTCATGCACTGCATACACCTTTGATGTCAGTCACTAACGCCATCTCCGGTATTATTGTGGTTGGTGCGTTACTACAAATTGGGCAAGGCAGTGGGATTGTCACCGTGTTAGCCTTTATCGCTATTTTAATTGCAAGCATTAACATTTTTGGTGGCTTTACTGTCACTAAACGTATGCTTGAAATGTTCCGTAGAAACTAAAGGAGTACATAATGTCTGCAGGATTAGTACAAGCAGCGTACATTGTTGCTGCTTTATTTTTCATCATGAGTTTGGCGGGGCTGTCTAAGCAAGAATCCGCGCGCATGGGTAACTATTATGGTATTGCCGGTATGGCAATTGCCTTACTGGCGACAATTTTTAGCCCTAGTGCGCAAGGTATTGCTTGGGTATTACTGGCGATGGTGATCGGTGGTGGGATTGGTATCCACTACGCTAAAAAAGTTGAAATGACCGAAATGCCTGAGTTGGTAGCGATACTGCACAGCTTTGTGGGTATGGCGGCAGTATTGGTGGGCTTTAACAGCTATATCGATGCACCACAAGCGGCAACTCACGCCGAACATGTGATCCATTTGGTCGAGGTCTTTTTAGGGATCTTCATTGGTGCGGTGACATTTACTGGTTCGATTGTCGCGTTTGGCAAACTGCGTGGCATCATTAAATCCACCCCATTGAACCTGCCACACAAACATAAATTGAATTTGGCTGCATTAGTGATCTCTGCTCTGCTGCTGGTGCACTTTGTCAATGTCGATGGCAGCATTATGGCACTACTGGTGATGACGTTAATCGCCTTTGCGTTCGGTTATCATTTAGTGGCCTCAATTGGTGGGGCGGATATGCCAGTAGTGGTTTCCATGCTTAACTCCTATTCAGGATGGGCAGCGGCAGCCGCTGGTTTTATGCTGGCCAACGATCTGTTGATTGTGACGGGTGCGCTGGTTGGTTCTTCTGGTGCGATTTTGTCTTACATTATGTGTAAAGCGATGAACCGCTCTTTCATCAGCGTGATTGCGGGCGGCTTTGGCCAAGAAGTGGTGATCAGCAGTGATGAAGAGCAAGGTGAACATCGTGAAACCAGTGCGGAAGAAGTCGCAGACATGTTGAAAAACTCCAAATCGGTGATCATTACTCCTGGATATGGCATGGCGGTTGCGCAAGCACAATATCCAGTTTACGAAATCACTGAAAAGCTGCGTGCACAAGGCATCACAGTTCGTTTTGGCATCCATCCGGTTGCCGGCCGCTTACCTGGTCATATGAACGTACTGTTAGCGGAAGCTAAAGTACCGTACGACATCGTATTGGAAATGGATGAAATCAACGATGATTTCCCAGCCACCGATACCGTATTGGTGATCGGTGCCAATGATACGGTTAACCCAGCGGCACTCGAGGATCCAAACAGCCCGATTGCCGGTATGCCAGTATTGGAAGTGTGGAATGCGAAAAATGTCATCGTGTTCAAACGTTCGATGAATACCGGCTATGCTGGGGTGCAAAATCCACTGTTCTTTAAAGAGAACACCATGATGTTGTTTGGTGATGCGAAAGAGAGTGTCGACGCAATAGCTAAGGCACTATAAGTTTCACACACACCATCGAATCGAGAAGCCAGCATTATGCTGGCTTCTTTGTCTTTGTGTTGATCATTATTGACATCAATATAACACTCTAATATCGCTTTATCCGATAATGCGTTATAGTTTTTGCATACCAAGTCAAACAGCATTATCCCTTGATAAAAGCGTTTATTGTTACATTGGCAAGTTTACACTTAGCCATTTTACCCAGCACCGTTTATGCCGATTCGCTCCCTGAGCGCATCGATCTTTTTGTGTCGCTGTTTGATTATCATGCGGCCATCACATCTTATGATATTCGTTCGATTCAAACGGATTTTCCCACTCGCTTGTTGACGCCCGATAGTATGTTACCGCAGACCTCTGAGTATCCACTGAAAGATATTCAGCAACTGTACAAATTAGCACAAAATTGCACCGGAAAGTTGCCGCTCAGTCCACTGATCACTGAGCCTTTAGTTTTTACTCGTTCGTTATGTAAAGGCTCCAGTCTTTCTCCTCGTTGGTTTGCACGCAGTGGCCTTATTCATCCTGGAGGGGGGAGCTATGCCGTTCGTTATGCTGAAAAATACCCGGCTCAATTTGATAAACTACAGCCTTATATGCATATTCAAGAGCGCCCCAAAGCGGTAGAGGGGAGCTTGCTGTATCATTTACAAAATATGAGTGAAGACTCGATCAATGCTTTGATTAGCGGCGCATCAATGTTTGGTGTTGGTGATCAATTATGGTTGCGAAAAGGCGATATTTATTACTTATTTAATGAGGAGACTTGGTTAAGTAATACCAATAAAGCCGGATTAAGCTATAGCCTGATCTCGGCGGAAAATACCTGTTTTATTCAGCGCGGCAATTTATGCTGGGATGTCGAAGATCATTCAGTGCTACTGCGTACCAGTATGATTATTTTGGTGCTGGCCAATATTTTGTTGGTGCTTGGCTGGTCAATTTATCGCTGGAATTACAAACGGCAAGAAATGCGCAGCCGTATGCTGATTTTACAGATTTTAACTCATGAATTACGTACCCCGATCGCGAGTTTATCGCTGACCGTGGAAGGATTTCGTCGTGAATTTGAGCAGTTACCAGAGTCTCTGTACGATGAGTTTCGCCGCTTATGTGAAGACACCCGACGATTACGCCAACTGGCTGAAGCCAGCAAAGACTATTTGCAGTCCGACAGTCAACCTTTAGCTTCAGATTGGGTTCCTTCGGTTGAGGAATGGTTGCAGTATAAAGTTGAGGAAGAATTTAGCGGCAGCGTTACTTTAAAGATTAATCAAGATGTTGCAGCTAAACTCAATGTGTATTGGCTCGGTGCATGTATGGATAATTTACTGCGTAATGCGGTCAAATATGGCGTAGCACCTGTGACTTTAGAAGTCATCACTCAAACTCATTCAGTCACCTTTAAAGTGACTGATCAAGGCTCGCTAACGCACCGGGATTGGCGTCATTTGCGCAAACCGTTTGTCAGTAAAAGCGGCTTAGGACTCGGTTTGACGATTGTCGAATCAATGGTGGAACGGATGGGGGGCAAAATGTCACTCGAAGGTCCGCCGACTACCTTTATTTTGGAGATACCTTGTGAAACAGACACTGCTTCTCGTTGAAGATGATAAAAACCTCGCAGATGGTCTATTGGTTAGTTTAGAGCAAGCCGGTTATGACTGTTTACACGCAGAAACCATCGCCGATGTGAAACCGCATTGGAACAAAGCCGATCTGGTGATCCTTGATCGCCAATTACCGGATGGTGATTCAGTTCAACATTTACGGGATTGGAAAAAAATCAAAGACATTCCCGTCATTCTACTGACGGCTTTAGTGACAGTGAAAGATAAAGTAACCGGGCTTGATGCTGGAGCGAATGACTATCTCACTAAGCCTTTTGCAGAAGCCGAATTATTTGCACGTATTCGAGCCCAATTGCGTTCACCAGATAATGGGCAAGATGATAGCAAAGTGGTGACCGCCAACTTAATGATTGATAAGGCGACTCGCGAGGTCCTATTTAATGGTGAATTGATTACTTTGACGCGTACCGAATTTGATCTGTTGCTATTTTTAGCCAGTAATTTAGGACGAGTGTTTACTCGTGACGAATTGTTAGATCATGTTTGGGGTTATAACCATTTTCCAACCACGCGCACGGTCGATACTCACGTTTTACAGTTGCGCCAAAAACTACCGGGGTTAGAGATCGAAACACTGCGTGGTGTTGGCTATAAAATGAAAGCTTAACCATGTTTCGAGTGAACACTCTATTACTGCTAACCGGCGTGTTCTTGAGCACGCCGGTTGTGGCGAATGTTACCCGCTGGTTTGAAAAAAACACGCCACTAACTCAAGCCCATCAACATTTATTAAATAATGATCTGGAAAATATGTTCAGCTCATTGGTTGAAGTATGGCAGCTTGAGAAAAATAAAAATTTACCAACACATTTGAATAACTTATTAATTCAATCACTCAGTGTTGATTGTGGTCGAGGGCTGGATAACAAGCCTTTTCCAGAATGGATTCAAGGAATTACCATCAGAAGAGTGGATGTACAAAGTCCAGGCCGAGATGCCTATCAGGTCGCGATTGAGACGAAGACCAAAGTGCCAATCGTTGATATCCGCTTGATGAAATGGGTTGATAAAGTGGTTTCAACCGATAGTTCCTTGATTAATCGTAGTGACAGCGTCACATCAGCCAATTATACCTATTCCCGTCGTTATAATTTGAGCAATCCGCTTGGCGCAGGATTATATCGCATCGATATTACGGCCGCTGATCAGTCATCATGGAGTGCTTGGGTTATTTTAGGCGATATCATTGCCAAACAAGTGGTACGTTGGACCTCAAAAGATGAGTGGCAAATTCAAAAGAATCAACTGCTTAATCCACATTGCCCATTGCCTAAATTATCCATTTCTGTTTTTGACCATATTGATGGTAGTTATAAGCAGATTTGGAATCAGAGCTATGAATCCGATTACCCCACCAATTTAGAGAATGTTTCATTACCCTCTGATCGTTACATTGTAACGGTATCCATGATCCAGCAACGTTGGCAAGGTCCGATTGCGATTGAGCAATCTCAAGTTATTAGTAAAACGTACGATGTTAATGTAGAGGAATAGCTGAAGATATTGGAGAATATGCCGCTATAGAATAAAAAGACGAATAGGCGCGTTATTTCCATGAAAAAAATTAATCTGGCGGTGGGTTGTTCATTAGTTTTTCTTTCTCCCGTGGTTATTGCTGCTAATTATGCGATTGAAGCTCGTGGTGATGCCATGGGCGGGGTTGGCGTGGTGTCCGGTAATTTTTTAACCGGGCCATTTTATAACCCTGCGCTAGTGGCTATTTATCGCCGTAATGATGACGTAGGTATGATCCTGCCTAGCATTGGCTTGTCGTATAACGACCCTAATGATCTGGTGAATGATTTAGACAAAGTGTCGGATATTATTAAGAACAAAAATCCGAATGATCTTGATGAGCTAAATCGTACTTTAACTTCAATGCAAGGCAGTGTGCTGAATGTTGAGCTGGGTGGAGTGGTGGCGTTTGCCATTCCGAACCAATTCATTTCTGCCAATGTGTTTGGTAAAGCTTATACCGAATCGTTTGCCGCTCCCATTATAGATAGCTCATGTGCGGATCCCGGCTTTAGCTGTCAGTTGGCTCGTGCCGAGGCGAGTTCAATTCATGCCGTATCGGTTGGTGTCACTGAACTGGGGATCACGCTGGCTAAATATCAGACTTTCCTTGGCCAACATATGGCGTTTGGTATCAGCCCTAAGTTGCAGCGTGTCTACACTTATGTGTATGAAGCCAGTCTAGATAACTATGACATCAAAGATCTGCGCGACAATGGCACCGGTGAAACCATGTTCAATATCGATGCGGGTGCATTGTGGTTTTATGGCCCGTTTCGCGTTGGCCTTGCGGCAAATAACTTAATTGCCCGTGAAATTACCACCAAAACCATTACTTCAGCCTCTGGTAAGTCAATTGCATACACTTATGACATGAAGCCACAATACACAATTGGTGCGGGGATTGTGGCAGACTACTTTACACTCAGTGTTGATTACGATCTCAACGAAGATCAGCGCTACAAAAATTTTCAAGATAATACGCAAATGATCCGCATTGGCGGTGAAATTGACCTGATGCGCCAGCTAAAACTGCGGGCTGGCTACAATAAAAACCTTGCCTATGATAATAGCGAAGGAACCTTGACCGCAGGGGTCGGTTTATCGCCACTGAATCTTTTCCAATTGGATATTGGCGCCAGTTATACCAATGAAAACGCGATGGGGGCTTACGTTAACTTCCTTGCCAGTTACTAAGCATCTCTTTATAGTATGGCTCCCTGCTGAGGAGCCTATTTTATGTTTGATGATCTACCCACGTTAACCCATGCTGAGCAGCAAGCCGCCGTTGAACAGATCCAACAATTAATGGCGCAAGGTATCAGTACCGCCGAAGCCATAAAAATAATCGCACAGCAAATTCGTCACCAAAAAGCCCATCAACCTGCAACCGATGATTAAATAGGAAGCGGTATGACCATTTGGAAAAAACCGATCAGCTTAGAAGTACTGAATGCTACTTCAAAACATACCCTGATTGAGCATCTCAATATTGTGTATAGCGAGCTAACCGAGCAGAGTCTTTCCGCTACCATGCCTGTGTGTCATTTTACCCATCAGCCATTAGGCATGTTGCACGGTGGCGCTTCAGTGGTATTAGCCGAAACCTTAGGATCGATTGCCGCCAATTTCAGTGTCGGGCAGGAGGCTTATTGCGTTGGATTAGATATCAATGCCAACCATATACGCGCGATGCGTGAGGGGATAGTGACTGGCACGGCAACTCCGCTGCATATCGGGATCTCCACTCAAGTGTGGCAAATTGAGATCAAAGATCAGCAAGGTCGATTAATTTGTATCAGCCGCCTGACTGTGGCGGTAAAACGCTCTCGTCCACAATCCACAATGACAGAGGCTTAAGTGGTTATTCAATTTAGTGGCGGAAAAATCATTCTCTCTGTACATGAAGTTGTGGTGCGACTTGATCGTCACTCGGTAACTTTACAAGCTCACGCTGATGCCATCACCTTGATGGGCAAGGGCGCAAATGTCATGATCGCCAATGGTAGTGAAAGCAAGTGGTCGATCAAACTCGATGATGAAATTCAACTGCGGTCGATTGCGGATATGCTCGCTTGTGACGTGCTTTAAAAGTTTGTGTACTCAACTTGCTCCAATGTCGAAAAATAGGGAAACTATCGACAATTAGTCTTGAGATGAGATTTCCTCTTTATGAGCAGCCCTCGGCTACGTGTTCAATTCGATACATTGTTCGAACATTTTCAAGGACAGGATGTTGAAACTCAATTAGAAGATGTAACAGACATTCTATTTTGTACCCGGCGTAACGCGCGAATTGTGCTCAATAAAATGGAAGAGGAGGGTTGGCTTGAATGGCATCCCGCCCCAGGACGTGGCAAGCTCTCGCAATTAATCTTTAAACGTACTCGGGCAGATGTGTGTGAAAATCTCGCACGCCGCTACCTGAATGAAGGCAAAATAAGCCAAGCGTTTGCAGCACTGAATCAAGATGCAGCGAAATTAACCCAAGTGATTGAAAGCTATCTTGGGGTGCAGCATCAAGAGGGACTGCAAGTGGTCAGGTTGCCATACTATCGTCCACTTTCCATGCTCAATCCGCAAAAAATGATGCGCCGTTCAGAGCAGCATATCGCTCAACAGGTGTTCAGCGGCTTAACTCGCTTAGATGAAGCGGAACAATTACAGCCGGATTTAGCCCATGCTTGGCAAGCGATTTCTGAGACGCATTGGCGATTTTATTTACGTCCCGGGGTGCGTTTTCATAATGGTAATTTACTGACGACTGAATTGGTGGTGCAAAATCTTTGGCAACTTCGATTGGTGAATCTATTTGCCCACATCGAACGAGTCGCTGCGCCGTATCCTTGGGCAGTCGATGTGTTTTTAAACAAACCCGATGCACATTTGCCGTTAATGCTTGCCGAAGTGTGCGCCAAAATGCTTCCAGCCGATGCCGATCGCAACCAAGATTTTGATTTAATGCCTGTGGGTACTGGTCCTTATAAAGTGGTATTAAATGATGAAAAACGCTTAGTATTACAAGCCTTTGATGGCTATTTCGGCTTTCGTCCATTACTCGATAGAGTCGAAGTCTGGGTGATTGATGAAGTTCACTCATCCATGGTATTTCCCAGCTTATCCAATCCGATCAAAACCGCGCGAGGATCTTCAGAAGAAGAGGTGGAGTTGGATCCCGGCTGTACTTATTTGCTGCTCAATCGTCGTAATGGTGTCGCCAAAGATGCACATTGGGCGCGTTATTTATCCGAGCGGCTCAGTGCGCTAAACCTATTTCGCCTATTACCGGAAGAGAAGATTATTGAGCTTGGGGTTTTGCCCGCTTATGGTTTAAAACCCGGTTGGTACCATCACTCAACACCGCCTCATAAGATATACCCACCAGAAGCAAAACAAATCACCATTGCTTATCATGCACAGCATCCAATGTTTCCCACCGTAGCCAGTGCGATTAAGCAACTGCTTAATCAAGATGGCATCAGTGTCAACATTATAAAGTATGAGCATACCGTACTAGAAACCGAACAGGTTGATATTTGGATCAAAGCGATGGGAATAGCTAATCATCGTGACGAGGCTTTAGCGGGATGGATACTCAATTATTCGGATATTGAATTTATGAGCCAAAATGAGGATTTTAATCAGTGGGTGAGCCTAATTGATACTTGGCGTGCGAATTCATCGGGCGTATTTCCGGCCAAAGAGTTAGGTAAGTCCTTGATTGAAAAACTACAGTTGATCCCAATGTTCCATTGCTGGTTAGGGATCAGCAAAGATCAGTGTGGTGCTTTGCAAAATGCTAAATGCAATGCACTGGGCTGGTTTGATTTTAGTCAAGTCTGGGTTAAACCAGAATTATCTGCCAAAGGTTTTGCTGTGCAACGTTATAGCAAGTCATGAAATCGTAATATCAAGCGGTGATCCGCTGATGGTTATTCGCTAATCATCATACTTAACATTGCTCAATGATAAATATGATGATTAGCTATTTTATGGTAAATCCTATTATGTTTAATCCCATTTAAGCGGGGGATCATAGGCAAGAGAAAGGCTGGTGGTTTTAATATCATATTTAACATAAGATTGATAATGCGAAGTGCATTGCTAATTTAAGACAATTATGTCTTAATCACCGTAAGTGAACGATTCATGAAAATTGGAAGTTTAACATACCTTACTGTTTGACTATTAACGCATTTATTTGCCACCACGAGTCACAACACAAGGTAAATCTCGCGATATCCCTTTAAATTTTGAGTTTAAAATGGATAATACGCGCTTACATATTTTTACAAGGTGGGTACCATGTCTACTGAAGCAACTTTACTTGAACGCTGTCAATCACAATGCGAGCTATGTGCCGCACCAGCGCCTCTTTCTCCTTTTGTGGTTGCGCCGCACACACTAGTTACAGTTGATCACGCGGTTATGCTATGTGATACCTGTAAAGGGCAAATCGAAAACCCTGAGACGGTCGACGCGAACCACTGGCGCTGCCTAAATGACAGCATGTGGAGCCAAGTTCAACCGGTTCAAGTACAAGCATGGCGTCAACTAAAACGTCTTGCCGAAACGCAAAGCTGGGCTGGCGATCTGCTTGAAATGATGTATCTGGATGAAGACACCGCGAAATGGGCTGAAATTGGCATGGATGATGATGCCGATAAGCCGCGCGATGTGAATGGTGTCGAACTGAAAAAAGGTGACGATGTCACTGTTATCAAAGATCTGCCAGTTAAAGGCTCAAGCATGGTGATTAAACAAGGCACTGCTGTGCGTGGTATCGCTCTGACTGATGATCCAAAGCACATCCAAGGCAAAGTTAATGGTCAAACCATGTATATCATTGCCGAATATTGCCGTAAGAAATGATCCCTCTTGAGTACAGACTGATTTAACAGCGACTTATGATGTGTATAACCCAAAGTGCCTCAATAGTGACTTTGGGTTATTTTTTACGTTCAGGCACACAAGCTAATCACCTGCACCAGAATGATGTAGGCAAAGCAACAAAAACGCCGACCATTGGCCGACGTTTCCATTGATATCTACTGTCAATCACTCGCTGAGTGACTTACCGGTATAAACCGAGATCTTTTTGAAGATGCGCTGACAATTCGTCCGCTTGGTAATGACGTGGAGCATTTGCCAAAAACAGAATGTCGACTAGGTGAGCTATCAATCCTTTGAAGTTAATCGCGTAGGTCTTGCTATCCTTAGAGGTTGGATCCGCAAGGGTCCCCATTTGCATTAGCTGAGCCATGTTTGCCTCTGTTGAATCGGTTACTTATTTTATTAGGTTCAATTTTAGTCAATCACCGCGTGGTTAGAAAATGACGAATTTTACCGATTCAGATAACTTAAACTAATGCCCTATTCCCAACTTACTCGCCTAGCTACCCTTTATGCTTCATTTAGGCCAAGGCAAGACGCACCAACTGTTGTGTATACGGATGCTGTGGTTGAGCAAATAAGCGTTGGGTTTCCCCTTGTTCGACAATGGCTCCCGCCTTTAGCACCATAGTGTGGTGGCACATTGCGCGGATCACCGCTAAATCGTGACTGATAAACAGATAGGTTAACTGGTATTTCTGCTGCAGATGTTTAAGTAAATCCAAGACTTGTGCTTGCACTGTACGATCGAGTGAGGAAGTCGGCTCATCGAGCAAAATAAACTCGGGCTTAAGGATCAGCGCACGAGCAATCGCAATACGCTGGCGTTGTCCACCTGAAAACTCATTCGGATAACGATGCCGCGTGCTGATATCCAACCCCATCTCTTGCATGACCGCACAAATGGCTTGATCAATCTGCTCTTCATTCATCTGACGATGAACACGCAAGCCCTCCCCAATCACTTGAGCGACCGACATGCGCGGATTCAGCGCGGAATAAGGATCTTGAAACACCACTTGCATTTTGCTGCGATACGGCAACATCTCCTTACGCCCTAGCCTTTGCAAATCTTCTCCAGCAAAACGAATTTCTCCTTGGGATGCGAGCAGTTTTAAAATGGCCATACCAGTGGTGGATTTTCCTGAACCACTTTCGCCGACTAAGCCCAGCGATTGCCCTTTGACTAAAGTGAAATTAACGTCCGTCACGGCTTTGCTATACCCTTGTGTGCGCTGAAAGAATCCGCCTTTGATGGGAAACCAAACTCGCAAATTTTCGACCTGTAATAACGTAGGGGCATTCATGTCCGCCGTAATTGGAGCCCCACGAGGATCGGCGTTGATCAACTGTTGTGTATAAGGATGCTGCGGCGCGGCAAAAAGTGTTTGGCAGTGATTGGTTTCCACTAGCTTACCTTGTTGCATTACGGCCACTCGATCTGCAATTTGGCGCACTATGCTTAAATCATGGGTAATAAACAACATCGCCATGCCAAACTCTTGTTGCAGTGATTTCAATAGCGCCAAGATCTGGGCTTGCACTGACACATCCAACGCGGTAGTCGGTTCATCGGCGATCAGTAGTTCAGGCTCATTGATCAGCGCCATCGCGATCATCACCCGCTGACGTTCACCACCTGAAAGTTGATGTGGATAAGCATTAAGCTTAATTTGTGGATGATGGATCCCGACCTTGGTGAGCCATTCTAATGCGATTTGCTGTGCCGCCGCTGAGCGTAAACCACGGTGAATGGCTAACGTTTCCACCAACTGTTGACCAATTTTATGTAAGGGATTGAGTGACACCATTGGCTCTTGAAAAATCATGCCAATTCGCCCGCCTCGTAATCCGCGCAGTGTTCGCTCTGAGCAGCGCAGCGTATCAATCCCGGCAAACTGAATACGGCCATTTAAGTAATGAGCCGAACCTTTGCCAAGTAGGCGTAAAATCGCATTTGCCGTGACTGACTTGCCCGAGCCACTCTCGCCCACCAAGGCTAAGGTTTCGCCACGCGCGATCTGTAAGCTGACCCCTTCTGTCACCGGGCGTATTTTGTCTGCCGCACCAAAACCGATCGAGAGATCATCAATCTTCAATAGCCAATCGTTCACGAGCCGCTCCGTTGCAAATGAGGGTCAAAGGCATCACGCACCGCTTCACCAATAAAAACCAATAAGCTCAGCATCAGTGATAGTACGATAAACGCCGATAAACCAAGCCAAGGTGCTTGCAAATTCGCTTTACCTTGCGCGAGCAATTCCCCTAGTGATGGCGAGCCGGCAGGCAAACCAAAACCAAGAAAATCTAACGAAGTCAAAGTAGTGACCGAGCCAGAGAGGATGAATGGCATCATAGTCAATGACGCCACCATCGCATTAGGTAACATATGGCGTAACATGATCCGTAAATCACTGACCCCCAGCGCCTGTGCTGCGCGCACATAATCAAAGTTACGGCAGCGCAAAAACTCGGCACGCACGACACCCACTAAACTCATCCAGCTAAACAGCACCATGATGCCAAGTAACCACCAAAAATTAGCTTCAACAAAACTCGATAAAATGATCAATAGAAACAAAGTCGGCATCCCTGACCAAACCTCAATAAAACGCTGACCGAGCAGATCTAACCAGCCGCCGTAATAACCTTGCACCGCGCCAATCAGCACGCCAATCAGGGAGGAGATCAGCGTCAATATAAAACCAAACACGATCGAGATCCGAAAGCCATAGATGATCCGCGCTAATACATCACGACCTTTATCATCGGTACCCAGCCAATTGACCGCATCAGGTGCTGATGGTGCGCTGCCAGCCAGATTGAAGTTGATGGTGTCATAGTGAAAGCGGATCACTGGCCAAATAATCGTCCCTTGCTCTTCTATCAATTCAATGACGAATGGATCGGTATAATCGGCAGCGGTAGCAAATTCTCCGCCGAACTCGGTCTCGCTATAAGTTTGAAAAATCGGCGTATACCAGCGTCCTTGGTAGTGGATCAGCAGTGGCTTATCATTGGCGATCAACTCAGCAAATAGACTTATCACCAGCAATAGTAAGAAAATCCATAATGACCACACACCACGCCGATTAGCGTTAAATCGAGCCCAGCGCGCTTGGGTTAACGGATTGGGCGCGGGTTGTATTTTTTGCCACATTTTCATCCGCGAGCCTCAAAATCGATACGTGGATCGACCCACATGTAAGTCAGGTCTGAAATAATACTCAGCAGTAATCCGAGCAGGGTCATAATATACAAAGAGCTAAACACCAGCGGATAATCGCGTTGGATGGTGGCCTCAAAGCCGAGTAGACCTATCCCTTCCAATGAGAACATCACTTCAATCAGCATTGAGCCAGTAAAGAAAATACTGATAAACGCACTTGGAAAACCGGCAATAATGATCAACATTGCATTACGAAACACATGACGATAGAGGATCGCTCGCTCATCCAACCCTTTAGCCCGTGCAGTCACCACATATTGCTTATTGATTTCATCCAAAAACGAGTTTTTGGTCAGCATACTTAAGGTGGCAAAACCGCCGATCACCATTGCCAATGTAGGTAAGGTAAGATGCCAAAAATAATCAAAAATTTGTTGGTACCAAGGTAACGCGGCAAAATTATCGGAGACCAATCCACGCAGTGGAAACCAGCTGAAATAGTTACCGCTGGCAAATACAATGATCAACATCAGCGCAAACAGAAAACCCGGGATTGCATAGCCGATGATCACCAGCGCACTCGACCAAATATCAAATCGTGAACCGTGATGGATCGCTTTGCTGATGCCCAGTGGGATTGAAATAAGGTAAATCAGTAAGGTGCTCCAAAGCCCAAGCGAGATCGAAACGGGCAAGCGTTGAATGATCAAATCAATCACGTTGCCACCACGAAACAGACTCTCACCAAAATTAAAACTGGCGTAATCTTTCAGCATCTGCCAATAACGCTGGTGCAATGGTTTATCAAACCCAAACCGACGAGTGATTTCTGCCACCACTTCTGGGTCTAGTCCCCTTGAACCTTTATAGCCACTCACTGTCGCGTCCGTAGTGGCGGTGACCTCTTGGCCTCCACCACTAAAACGCTCCATTAAACCAGAAGTGTTGCCTTCAAGCTGGGCGATCGCTTGCTCAACTGGACCGCCTGGGGCAATTTGAATGATAAAAAAGTTAATGGTGATAATCGCCCATAAGGTCGGCACCACCAGCAGTATACGGCGTGCAATATAACTCAGCATCACGCCTCCTAACGCCGTTTTTCCGGCAAACGCTGCGCTTTTTGTTGGTCTACCCACCAAGTGTCTAAGCCTAAAGAATATTTAGGCAATTGCGTTGGACGGCCGAATTTATCCCACATCGCCACCCGATATATGCTTAAATGCCATTGTGGGATCAGGTAGAAATTCCATTGCAATACTCGATCGAGCGCTCGTCCTAACGCGCGCAGCTTAATGGTATCTTGCTGACTCGTTGCGATTTGCTCGGTGAGAGCATCAAGCACCGGATCATTTGCCGCGGCGGTGTTGTAAGTGGAATCCATATAATGTGAATTCCACACAATCAATAAATTGGGACTCGGATAGGGATTCGCACTGTAACCATGTGAAATCATATCAAAGTCACGATCACGTAACCGTTTCGTGTACTGGGTGGTATCGACCGTGCGGATCTTCATCTCGATCCCCATTAATTGCAGATTTTTTTGCAGCGGAATGGCAATTCGCTCCGCGGTTGGGCTGTAAATCAGCAACTCAAAACGCAGTGGTTGACCGGTTTGGGTATGGGTCATCACCTTATTATTCAACTCCCACCCGGCCTCTTTCAGTAAGGCAAATGCCTTACGCATCTGTTGGCGGATCCGCCCGCTACCATCGGTCACCGGTGGTTGATACACCTCACTAAAAACGCGGGCTGGCACACTCTCTTTATAGGGCAATAAAATCGCTAACTCAGCGGCATCCGGCAGTTGTTGCGCGGCATATTCAGTATTTTGGAAATAGCTGCGAGTGCGCTGGTATTGATCATAAAACAGGTTCTTATTCATCCACTCAAAATCTAAGGCGTAATTTAACGCTTCACGCACTCGAACATCTTGGAACACCGGGCGCTGAGTGTTGAAAATAAATCCTTGGGTAGCTGCGGGGGCCTGATGAGCAATTTGCTCTTTCTTGATCAATCCTTGATCAAAATGACTGCCGGTATAGGCGGTTGCCCAAAATTTAGCTTGATTCTCTTGGCGTAGGTCAAACTCTCCCGCTTTAAAAGCTTCCAGCATCACCGTATCGTCACGATAATAATCATACTGAATTTGTGCAAAATTATGCCGACCCACGTTGACCGGTAAATCTTTCGCCCAATAATTTGGATCGAGCTGATAGGTCACGCTTTGCCCAGGTTTGAAAGCCACAATTTGATAGGCGCCACTACCAATTGGTGGCTGATTGAGTGGTTCGGCCAGATTTTTATCTTGCCAGAAATGTTTGGGTAACACGCGGGTTGATTGTGCGAGGCTAAACAGTTGTTCACGGTTAGGTTGCTGCATTTCGATGCGGACTGTTCGTTCAGCAATCGCCCGCACTGACTTTACATCTTTGTAGTACACCCGATATTGCGCGACCCCTTCGCTCATAAATTTATCAAAGGTAAATTCCACATCTTGCGCTGTAATGGGCTGTTGATCATGAAAGCGTGCCAGTGGATTAAGATCAATTTCCAACCAAGTGAAATCATCAGAGTAGCGAATTTTACTGGCAATCAGCGGATAGTATGAGTCGATTTCATCCGCCGGTGAGAACATGAGTGGATCATACAATTCTTCGCTATTGGCGGCGGCCACCCCACGTGATGCAAAACGGTTAAAGTTATCGTATGTGCCTAATTCGCCAAAGGTGACTTTGCCATATTTGGGCGCCTGTGGATTTACATAATCAAAATGCGCAAAATTGGCAGGATATTTGGCTTGCCCAAACCCAACCAGCCGAGTGGTTTCGACCACATTGGCCCAGCTTATCTGGCTAAATAACACCAGCAGGATACCTAATCCTATCGCTTTGTAACTGCGCATCGCTCTCTCCCTCAGCATGTTATCTTATCCTATTCCATATCAAACTTAGATGTGATGGTATAAATAACCAATCATACAGACAGTTAAATCGCCTTAAACCTAAGCTTTTGGCCGATGCTAACACAATTTTTTATCTGAAACGCCACCAATCCGTAGTCAATTAAAATCGATTGGGCTTCATGATTGCCATCGCTATTCGCTTGATTCTGGCTCAAATCTCATTTTATTGATAGAGCAACCAGCGTTTAGGCTAAGTGTGCAAAAATTGATGCAACAAAGCGCGTTAAATGTGCAGGCAACGCCTATTTTACGCGGTTGTATTGACATTTTTTGATAACTTCCTAGCATGGCATTTTTCACTGTAATGAGAATTTTCCATGTCTGAGACAACCCCAACCGAAACACCAGCAGTGGACTTAGCATCCATCTCACCAGAACTGCGCCAAGTTCTAGAGTTTGATCAAGTGCCAGAAGCAATGTATCACATGGTAACTTCGATTCATGAAGTCTCTGAAGAAGTGGTTCGTGAATCCTGGAACTCACTGCCAGCCAGTGCACAAAACATTCTGGATAATTTTGAACAGTTTCATGCACTGATTTCCGTTAGCCAAGCTTTTGCTGGGCTGAATGTCATGGAAGAGTTCCCAACCTTGAATCTTCCTAAAGAGATGAGCGAGCAAGATAAAGAGGCCTATCGGGCTCAGTTGCTGGATCAAGTGCTGCACAACTGTGTTAAAGACATGGTTAAACAGATCAAAAAAGCACGCCGTGACCCAATCCTTAAACGTGATTTTAAAGACGTGTTTGCCCAATAAGCCAATCACCTAGGATCTTGTTGATCAAAAGCGGTAAATGGCCAAGCAACTATGCAAGGAGCGCATTAGCGCTCCTTGCATTTTAGGCAAAAAAAAAGCCCACTCAATCAGTGGGCTTGCGTACTTCATAGGGGGAAGTTACGCCATTACCTGAACCCCTTGCTTGGCCTGCTCACGTAGCCCAAGTAAGAAAGTCAAACCAAATGCGGCGACAAAAGCAATCACCATCCCAACAATATAGTAGCCAATTTGCTGTGGAGTAATCGAAATGATCCCAGGCAAGCCTGCCGCGCCTAAAGCTTGAGCTTTGACATTAAATAACGTAATGAAAGCACTTGCCAAAGCCGAACCACAAATCGCTGCAATAAACGGATAACGCAGCTTCAAATTAACACCAAACATTGCAGGTTCGGTAATACCCAATAATGCGGTGATACCAGATGGAATCGCAATCCCTTTGAGTTTGCTCTCTTTGGTCATCACGCCCACCGCTAACGCTGCGGCACCCTGAGCAACATTTGACATAGCCGCAATCGGGAAGATAAAGGTTCCACCAGTGGTGATAATGTCGGCCAATAATTGCGTTTCGATGGCAATGAAGCTGTGGTGCATGCCAGTGATCACAAAAGGCGCATAGATGAAACCAAATAAACCACCACCGATAAAGCCTGCTGAATCATAAAGCCAATTCAGCGCGTCACCAAGCATAAAGCCAATATCACGAGTCAGTGGGCCGACCAAGGTGAAGGTGAGAAAACCGGTGATAAAAATTGCCAACATTGGTGTCAGTAGGTTATCCAACACTGAAGGCACAATTTTACGCAGACCATTTTCAATTTTGGCTAAAATGAAAGCCGATACCAGTACCGGTAGCACCGAACCTTGATAACCCACTTTCTCAATAGCAAAACCAAGAATATTCCAGGTGGGTACCGTACCTGATACCGATGCACTGCCAAATCCCCAACCATTGAGTAGATCTGGGTGTACCATCAGCATGCCAAGTGCGGCGCCTAAAAACGGATTACCGCCAAATTTACGTGAGGCTGAGAACGCAAGTAATACTGGCAGATAGACAAACGGAGCATTGGCAAAGGTGTTGATCATGCTGGCTAAATCAGCCAATCCAGGATTAGCATCAATCAGTGATTGCCCTTCAATGAATAAACCGGTGGCCGTAAGTACATTGAATAACCCCATTAACAGACCACCAGCCACAATGGCAGGAATAATCGGCACAAAAATATCCGATAAACCTTTCACCGCCCGTTGCGCCCAGTTCTGTTTTTCTGCACCAACCGAAGCCACATCATTGGTTGACATGTCAGCTAACCCAGTTAATTTAGCCATTTCAGCATAGACTTGGTTCACAATGCCTGAGCCAAAAATGATTTGATACTGCCCTGCAACTTTGAATTGTCCTTTCACGCCTGGCAGTGATTCGATGGCGCTTTCATCGAGTTGCGTTTCATCTTTTAACACTAAACGTAGACGAGTCGCACAATGCGCAAGTGCTTGAATATTGCTTTTGCCACCCAAGCTATCTAGAAGTTGTTTTGCTATGACTGGATAGTCCATAACTCACCCCGGTATTTATTTTTGTTCAATTGAAAATAGGCCGTTTGCCATATCAATTGGGAACGTTTGCAAGATCATTCTTGTCTGTTTCTTTGTTGTGGTCAAAATCAATACCATCAAAATGTGAATAAGATCGCCAAATTTACTAAGGATGCCGCATGAAACAGGGTTAAAATGCGATTACTCATTTGTTTGTAGTCTCTATTTCTGCAATCAATCCCAATTTTGCGCCTTCAGGATGCTCTATGGCCAGTTTGCATGATGTTGCCCGTTTAGCGGGTGTTTCTAAATCTACCGTTTCTCGTGTTATTAATGATGAATACGGCGTTAAACAATCTACAAAAATCAAGGTGTTACAGGCAGTTAAGCAATGTGGTTATGTCGTTAATCAAGTCGCGAAAGATCTCAAATCACAAACCACCAATTTGATTGGTGTGATTGTACCCCGTGTTTCTTCTCATGCCACTGCGCAAGGAGTAGATGGACTAACGGCCATTTTCGAACAAGCAGGCAAGCATGTGCTATTGGCCAACACCCATCAAGTGCATGCAAAAGAAATCGAATATATTCAGATATTTAACCAAAAAAGAGTCGAAGGCATTGTCTTTTATGCGACGCACCTTGATAAGCCTCTAGTCGAAGCGATTCAGCAATCAGCCGTTCCGGTGGTGTTGGTGGGGCAAGACGGTTCGTTATATAACATTCCGAGCATAGTGCACGACGATCATCGAGTGGGTTTTGAGGCCGGACAACGCTTAGTCACTGCCGGATGTCAGCATATTGGTTTTATTGGTGTGCAAAGTGATGATATCGCAGTCGATGTACTGCGCTCACAAGGCTTAGAACAAGCCCTTGCCTTTCATCAATTAGAACTGCTTTTTCATAGGCGCGGAGATTTTTCGCTGCACTCCGGTTATCAAATGGCCAAACAAGCTTATCAAGATCACCCACAGCTTGATGGCCTATTCTGCGCAACTGACCGACTGGCGATTGGCGCAATTAAAGCGCTGCAAGAGCTCGGCGTTCAAGTCGGCCAGCAAATTAAATTGCTTGGGGTGGGCAATGATGAGTTGGCTTATGTGAGTACACCACCATTGGCAACTTTTAACTATGCATTTGATAAAGCTGGCGAAAATGCAGCAAAAATGCTGTTAGAACGGATTGCGGGTCGTGGACAAGAAATGAGTAAAGTGGTGCTGACCTTCCAAAATATTCAACGGGAAACTTGCCCTGTGTGATCACGAAAAACTTGCTTTACCGGTTTGGGGACGCTAAATTGAGAACGTTCCCGACATTTTTGATGGTAAGGTAAGTCAATGTTATTAGAAAAACTGCTCGCATATGCCGGTGGAATCGACAACGTCACACGGATTTTAGCCCCGCAAGGTCGCGTGGCTTTAGCTCTACGCGACGTGCCCTTAACAACCGATGAATTAGCAATCGACGAAATTGAGCTGCAATCGGTACTTGGCGAATGGCAGATTTCCATCCCACGCAATGCTTCTATCTCTGATCAGCAGTTAGCCGAGATTGGTTTAATTATTGCTCAGCGCCAAAAAGCGCAGACCTTACCTTATCAACGTGCGGTGGCAAGCCTTTATCGCCCCCAATGGCACATCTCTCCACCACAAGGGCTGCTCAATGACCCCAACGGTTTTATTTACCATCAAGGGCAATATCACCTTTTTTATCAATGGTCGCCTTTTGCTTGCCAACACCAAGATAAATATTGGGTCCATCTTACCAGTGCTGATTTAGTCGATTGGCAGTGGCAATCGGTCGCCCTAACCCCTGCCGATTGGTTTGATAGCCATGGCGTTTTCTCCGGTCATGCGGTCAGTGATCAACAAGATTTATGGTTATTCTATACTGGCAACACCCGCTTAGGAGTCGAGCGCCAACGGCAAACGATGCAGTGTGCAGCCCGCATGAATGATTGCGGAGAGTTTGAAAAACTCGGGCCGCTGATCCGCTCATTACCTACTGGTGTAACTGAGCATATTCGCGACCCCAAAGTAATTGGCCGCCAAGGCGATTGGCAAATGTTACTGGGAGCTCAAACGCTGCAGCATCAAGGACGACTGGCGATTTACCGCTCCCATGATTTACTCAATTGGCACTTTGATAAGCTGTATGGGGATGAACTCGGCGACTATGGTTATATGTGGGAGTGTCCTGATTGGTTTGAACTACAAGGTGAGCGTTTCTTGGTATTTGGTCCACAAGGGATCAAGTCAGACAATCCTCATCACACGATTCAACATCAAAATCGGATTTTCCGGGTGACCCAAAATCCGCAAGGTGAAGTCACCTTCCACCAAGGTTGGCCTTTGGATGAAGGGTTTGATTTTTATGCTCCGCAAAGCGCTCAAACTGCCGATGGGCGTCGTGTACTCTGCGCGTGGATGGGCTTGCCCGATGAACTGCAGCATCCCACTTGCGACCAAGGTTGGATTCATCAACTCACGGCACTGCGTGAATTAGAGTGGCGCAATGACCGGCTTTATCAACAGCCATTGCGTGAGCTACAAACGCTAATGCATGCCCAGCAATCACTACTTTTAAGTGACATTGTCACTGACATGCAAAGCAAAAGCTTTGCCCTTAAAGTGACTCTGCCCTGGGGCTGTGAATTGCGCTTAATGCAAAACGCACACTATCAGGTCCGATTGACGTTAGATGCCGAGCAACAAGTACTGCGCCTTGACCGCTCAGCAACCCAGATCCGTCAAGGTGATACGATTCGCGAACTGTCACTGAGCAGCGCAAATGTCGAGCTATATATTCTCGCCGATCAATCCTCACTGGAAATTTTCATCAACCAAGGTGAACATGTGATGACAAGTCGCATCTTTACCCCACAAGATGCGACCGGGATTTCGTTGCATGGTGCCACTGTACGCGCTGAATGGGCCAATATCGCTGCAAGTTGTGCGCCATTTGCTACGGTTTGATACTGCAACAATCTGATACCAAATAAACACTGAGCTGGGTCAACCGCCTAGCTCAGTGCTTTTTTTGAACCAGCACTTAGTCATTTAAGCCGTGAGTATGCGGGATAATGACCTGCTGATACGCTTGCCTGCGCTGCTCGGCAGCCCTATCACCGCCTTGAGCTTTGCGTTGATAATGATGCTGTAATTGTTGTAAATAGCGCTGCGCTATTTTTTGCTGCACTTGGTTGTCGGTGTGCCACAACGCTTTGCCAGTTAAAGAGAGCGGATGCTCAATGGCGGCCGAGGCGCGGTTAATTTGCACATGCAACAGCTCATAAATCCGCTGATTTTCTTCCAACAAATGCTCACTGTGCAACTCAGCACCAAGATTGATTAACTGTTCACGCAATGTATACGTGTGATGTACTGGACACAGCAGCAGATCTAAGCTCAATGTCGGATGGCGTTTAACCAGCTCAGTGATAAATTCACTCATCAAATCACCACCGACTCCAGCAATAATCACCAGCTGCGATCCAGCATGTGCTGCTAATGGCAAATCGCGCACATCAATACAATAGGTATGCCAACGAGCTAAGTCTGAAGCTGCTGGAAAAAAATCGGTTAAATCGCGCGTTACCTTTTCCATCAGCTGCGGCACGATATCGACAAAATGCACGCAGCTGTGCGGATGTTGCTTAAGTAATGCGGCGCCGAGTAAGCCATGATCGCAGCAGCAATCCCAAATGTGATCATAGTGTCGATTGACTTGCTGAACTAACCGGGTTAGCCGTTTGCCTAATTTCATGCCATTCCTCAATTCACTGTCTTATTCAACTGGTGACTTAATTAAAACTTTGCCAATTATACGGATGGTTGAATGGTGACTTAAGTTGGTTGTTTTTACACGCGAAAAATTTGCCAACCAAAACTACAGATGGCTCAATTGCTAGTTCACCTTGATCCTTCGCTGTTTTATAGTGAGAGCATCTTATCTCGCTTCTCAAAGGAAATGTCATGGCGAGCCTGTTTATCAAATGCCTACTGGGTGCATTAGCGGTATTGATGATTGCTTTATTATCCAAAAGCAAAAATTTTTTTATTGCCGGATTAGTCCCCCTGTTTCCCACTTTTGCCTTGATCGCCCACTACATCGTGGGCACAGAACGGACCATGCAAGATTTACGGCTCACCGCACTATTCGGCCTTTATTCGCTGATCCCATACGCAGCCTATTTGCTCGCTGTTTATTATTTTAGCTATCGTTACAGCCTAACCGCGACTTTGCTTGGCGCAACGTCAGTTTGGCTGATGTTTGCTGGGCTATTGCTGATGGGTTGGACCCGTTTTGCCACTCACTTTACCTAAAAAAACAGACTTAACTCACCGTTAATTTGAGGGAAATATGTCGATTGTCAAACCGTTAACCACTCAGTTACCGATCGCCGAATGTGTTTCGTTCTTGCTGATCAAACAAAATCAAGGATTGCTGGAGCGCCGCTCCGCCAGCAAAACTTGCGATCCCAATATTGTTGCCATTCCGGGTGGCCATATTGAAGCGGGAGAAAACCAGGCACAAGCCCTGCTGCGTGAAGTGCAAGAGGAATTAGGCATTGAGGCGACACGCTTTGGGTATCTCTGCTCGCTCTATCATCCGACCCAACTTGAGCTGCAATTGCTGCACTATTACGTTGTCACCGAGTGGCAAGGAGAAATTGCGTGTCATGAAGCCGATGAAGTATTTTGGCAACCGCTGAGCACTAGTACGGTCGAAACCGTGGCCGATAAAATTGCAGTGCAAGAATGGCAACGACTTTATCAAAGCGGATTACTCAGCGCTTAATGCTTTGTTGCAAGATGCCAGATCGCATGTACGCTCTATTGGTGGCAATAAAAAACTCGCTCTTTATCGAGCGAGTTTTTTAAGGTCGGCGGCCAAACCGAATTGACAGCTATGCCATGGTCAAATCAGCGAAAACGCACCAAGCGTATTCACCTACAGCTCAGTATAGACCGCGTTTGTGAAGCTAATATGAATCACCAAAAATTCTATTGCATATTATCGAGTTAATTAATTGTTGACTTAAAAGATCACTGGATGGCAATCGGTTCAATACGCTTGCCAATAACGATTTATACGCTAACTTTTGGGCTGAAACTTATTTAAATTGGTAATAAATCACTAAAAAGACAATGATTTATCTCTACACTTAAGTGAGATATTCCCAACCCCACCTCGACAACAGGAGTGCATTGATGGCGATTCAGCATCTGAGTTTTGAGCAACTCTACCAAGTAGCAAAACTAGAAAATTTAGCCTGTAAGTCAACTAAGGAACTGGCTCCGATTGATCAAATCGTTGGGCAACAACGCGCACAAAAAGCCGTCGAATTTGCCATGTCGATTAAAGAAAAGGGCTATAACATCTACGCAATTGGTCACAATGGATTGGGTAAGCGCACCATGATTTTACGCTATCTCAGTCGCCATCAACATGATGCAAGTCAGCTGTATGATTGGTGTTATGTAGCCAATTTTGATGATATCCGCGTCCCCAATGTACTCAAACTGCCCTGCGGGATCGGCCTTAAATTTCGCCAAGATATTGAAAAATTGATGAGTAAATTGGTAACCGCGATTCCCTTAGCCTTTGATAACGAAATCTATTTTAGTCGTACCGAAAAGCTCAAAAACCAACTGACCCAAAAACAAGAAAGTGAACTGGCAAACATTACCCGTAGTGCCAAAGATCGTGGTGTCAGTTTAACTTTGACTGCGCAAGGAGAGTATCAATTTGTTGCTTTAAATGGTGAGGAGATGCACACCGAAGCGACATTTGATGCACTCTCCAAACGAGAGCAGGAGCATTTTTGTCATACCATCGATGAACTCGAGGTGAGCCTGCGTAATATGGTCCGTCAACTTACGGAATGGGAAGAGTCATACAGCGAAAAAATCAAAAAATTGAATGATGAAGTAACGCTGGATGTGATTACCCATTTTATCAAGCAGTTGAAATTGGACTATTCAAAACTCCCTGAAATCAAAGCCTATTTGACCGACTTACAGAAAGATATTGTAGAAAATGTCGATATTTTCTTAGATGAAACCAACGATCAAGGTGAAATCGCCAACGCCTCTTTGGATAAAAAACTTCCTCGCCGTTATAAAGTGAATCTATTAGTAAGCCGTAATGCCGATGAATTCCCAATAGTGGTTGAAGAGAGCCCTAGCTATCATTCACTGTTTGGTTATGTGGAAACCGCGACCTACAAAGGGACCGTCTTCACCGATTTTTCCTTGATTCGCCCGGGTAGTTTGCATAAAGCCAATGGTGGTGTGCTGTTAATGGATGCGGTAAAAGTGCTTGAACAGCCCTATGTTTGGGATGGTTTAAAGCGCGCTCTGCGCTCACGTCAGCTCAGCTTCACCTCATTAGAAAAAGAAGTCACTCTAACTGGAACGGTATCACTTGATCCTGAGCCGATCCCGCTCGATGTCAAAATTATTTTGTTTGGTGATTATCGGACCTATGAATTACTTACTCATTATGATCCTGAATTTAGCGAACTATTTCGGGTAACTGCCGATTTTGCTGATGAAATGCCACGTAATGCCGATTCAGAGCTGCACTATGCGCGTTTTATATCTAGCATAGTGCACGATGCCAATATGCTGCATTGCGATCGTAAAGCGATCGCCCGCATCATCGAACACAGCTCGCGCACTACCGGCGATCAAACGAAATTGTCGTTACATTCGGCACATATTGCCAATTTGCTACGCGAATCTAACTATGTCGCCAAGCAAGCCAACGCCAATCTAATCCGCCAAAGCCATGTTGAAGAAGCGTTACGCAACCAAGAATTGCGGGTCAATCGTCTGCAACAAACAATGATGGAGAGCTTCGTCAATGGAACTACGCTGATTCAAACCGAAGGCAGTGCAGTGGGCCAAGTCAACGCATTATCCGTGTTAGCCACTTGCGATCATGTGTTTGGCATGCCCAATCGGATCACCGCGACGACTTCCTATGGTGAAGGCGAAATTATTGATATTGAACGTAATGTGGATCTTGGCGGCAGCATCCATTCCAAGGGGGTAATGATTTTATCGGCTTATCTTAGTTCTGTCTTTGGTCGTACCGCACATATTCCGTTAACTACCACAATTACCTTTGAACAATCCTATGGCGGAGTTGATGGTGACAGTGCCAGTATGGCAGAGTTTTGTGCGATTGTTTCGGCATTCTCCAAACAACCGAATCGGCAAGATATCGCGATTACTGGCTCAATGAACCAATTTGGTGAATCACAACCGATTGGTGGGTTAAACGAGAAAATTGAAGGTTTCTTTGATGTCTGCGCGATTAAACGTCGCCATAATAGCCAAGGAGTGATTATTCCTCGCTCTAATATGCATAACTTAATGTTGCGTGCCGATATTGTTAAAGCGGTGGAAAAAGGTGAATTCCATATTTGGGCAATTGAACATGTGACAGAAGCGATCGAGATTTTTACAGGAAAACCCGCAGGTTTACCGACCGAAGATGGTAGCTATCCCGTCGATACGGTGTTTGGTCTTGCTCAAGCTAAACTGAATGCATTGCGTAAATAACCAATAAGTAAACTGACCAAGAGCGGTTATTGCACGTCAATTCTAGGCTCAGTGATTGATGGTTAAGTAAGACATATTATTCATTAAAATGGTCGTATAATGCCGCGCGCCTAACCTGCGCGGCATGAGTGCCCTGATCATTAACGGTATGCTCATAGCCAGCTCGGATAAAGCGTTGTAACGGGTTGACAGGCACGAGACGTTTGAGCTGTGGAGAATTGACGTTTCCGGTCAACTCATAAATGAAGGTGCCGCTACCAGTATCAATCGTGATCTTCACACCATCAAATTTAAACTGAGTACTGATCAAACGATCATTACGAAACACACCTTGCTCATTAAAACGCAAGACCTCGGTTTGATAGCTGGGAGCCCCGATCTCAATCCAAGTTCCAAACACATGTTTGGGATTAACGTAATCTTGGTAGCTCACATACAGCAAAGTAGCAAATATGCTGCCTAAGATGACCAGAGAAGACCAAAATACCGTTTTAACGACCCATTTTTTTGCCATAAATTCACTTGGTTGAATAATAAACATAATGAAAAATAAACTGTTATCGTTTAATGCAGAATAAACGATAACGACCTTCGCATTGATAATGTTGCCTCACCTCTCCCATCGCAAAAGCCATACGGTAAAAGCGTGATCTAAAGCGCAAAGATATCGGTTAGTTTGGAATTAAATGCGCTTAATTGATCAGTGAGTGATGCCATAAAAGCGATTTAATTATGACCAGAGCATGGTCAGGGGTTGAACAACTGATCAGCATAGGTTAAAAATCGGGTTCCACTAATGCAGTGGTATCACTTAACGCTCAACACTCAACAGGAAAATGGCATGATTAAGGAAAATGTATATTTTGATGGCCAAGTGAAGTCATTGGGATTTAAGCAGCAAGATGGTGAAAGTACGATTGGTGTTATGGCTCCAGGCCACTACACCTTTGGAACAGGTGCGCCAGAGCGTATGACGGTGGTAAAAGGTAGACTGATAGTTAAACGTGTCAATGACCCAGATTGGATCACCTTCAATAACGGTGAACGCTTTGAAGTAGCGGGAAATTCCTCTTTTGATCTACAAGTAGAGGTCGCAACTGCTTATTTGTGTGAATTTTTACCAGACTAACAGTACAAATATGATGAGTTGAATGGTGAGAAACCGCTAAACTCTTCATAACAAAACTGCAGAGTCGACATTCTCATGGCTATTTTAGCTAAGCATACTGATCAATATGTTCATAATGATCTTCGCCAAGATCTGACTCAACAGCAGCGACAACCTCCACCCAAACCGCTACTAGTACTCTACAGAAAGCATGTTAAGCCACATCTCTCAACCCTGATTGTTTATGAAGATAAACGGATTTTACTGCAACCAAGCATTGACTACGCATTATATGACCCGTCTTTCGTCAATCCTGATGGTATGTTTAAGCTTGCAGATCAGCGAATGTATGCCGCTAACCGGCGACAGCTCATGCCCAAACATGTTTGATTTGCATTTTAAAAACCACCCTTTCGCAAAATGCAAAAGATTTCGCATTCTGTCACTCGATTATGTGCTTAGTTGTAATTAAACTGCCTGCAATTTGCCCTATCACTCTATTTTTAGGCCAATTTAAAAGTTGGCACACAAAGTGCATATATGAGTCCGACCCTTGTAAACCCAGGGTCACCTAGCCAACTGACGTTGTTAGTGAACAGTTTTGTTCGCACTTATAAACGGCCAATCACGCCTTTTGTGGTTGGTCTTTTTTTTTGTCTGCCTTCGGTGGAAGCAACCAAAGAAATCCAAGATGAAATTGGAGCAATTCAAAACACAAACTGCTTTAGTTCGCCAATTTCGCCGTTTGTAATACACGAGCTGAGCATCTTCAGTCAACGATACGGACTCTACTTTCCACCAAACAATATCACAGCTAAAAAACGTGGTTTAGTGATGACAAAAAAAAAGGCCGTTCCCCCCGAACGGCCTTGGCAACTTGCCAATATTATTTTATTTAACGATGCGTTGTTTGGCTCGATCCCAACGTGAATCTAATCTCTCAAGCGCTTCATTGAAATTTTTCGCAGTGATCACATCTTGAATATAACCACCTGAATAAAAATCGATTTTTGAACGGTTGGTCACTTCAATAAAGGTTGATGAGTTAACTGGTGTTTGGATCACCTTTGGCTCATAGCTCATAAACTCATTAAGCTGTTCCAATGAAGGACTTTTACTTTTCAGGGTAGGAATAAAGCCCGCAATTTTTTCAAAATCAGAATTTTCAATCAAAAATTTCAAATACGCTTTGGCAGTTTCTTTATTGTTTGAAAACTTACTAACGGCATAACCCCAGTCATGATTCATCTGTGCCTTAAGAACACCCGTTTCATCTGATGGAATCGGCATAAAGCCAATATTGTCTGAAGCGGCGCCACGTTCAATCACTTGCGGAATAACCCAGTTGCCGAGGTAATACATCGCTGCATCACCTTTAGCAATCGCATTTTTTGAGTCTTCCCATGAGTTGGTCATCAAATCGCGCTCGGTTAACCCTTGGTCAATCAGTCTCTTCAATACCGTCAATGACTTGTTATATGCTGTATCTCCAGAAAATGGTTTATCTTGAGTGAGCATTTTTTCGTACACATCATTACTACCCTCGATCACCAATGGAAATTTATCCCACTGTTGGAGCGGCCATTGCGCACCAAAGTTAATGTAGAATGGGATTTGTCCATTGGTTTTAATCTTTTCAGCCGCAGCAAACAAACCCGACAAGGTTTTGATCGGCACTTCTACCCCAGCTTTTTTTAGCACCTCTTTATTATAAACCAGTCCCTCAACCGAGTTACCCATTGAGATACCGTATGCCTTGCCATTATTTTGCCAAGCATCGTAAAAATAGACATCGTCTTCCGCATATAACTCATTGAGCGGCTCATAAAAGTTGCCATATTGCTCGGAAGGAACCGATGGCAAAATTAACACTAGATCGCCATAGTCCCCAGTATTCATCCGTGGTCGTAAACCGCCTTGGTAATCAGCGAATCCAACCACTTTAACTTCCGTCACACTTGGGTAAAGCTGCTTAAATTCTTGCTCATAACGGCGATAGACACCCGCTTCAACCAAATCGGTTCGGTTGGTATAAAAGGTAATCGAACCTTTGACTAACTGTGGATTAATACCATTGGTGACTTCTGCACTAGCCACGCCTTGTACACCGAAGGCGACTGCACCAGCAAGTAATGTTTTGGTAATTGTAGGTACCAGTGATTTCATTCTCGTTCTCCATTCCCATCTCAGTACAAGATGTGTTGTTTATCTATCTGATGCAATATTAACGTTACGATTTTTGTTTACCAATGCGATTGTTTGGTTACGTGATAACCATCACCAACAGAATTCAGTTTTTTGGCAGGAAAATAAATAAAAACAATCAATAACATACATTTACAAATAAACAAACGCTAAGAAACAGGAAGAGAACAAGCTCACAATTTCTGGATTAAATTGAGCCACAACACAAAATCGAAACGTTACCATTAATATCTTGAACTGTTTTAGCGACAATGGCGACAGCATTAATGATTGTGCATTTTTAAGGACGAGAGATGAAAAACATCCACTATTCACTACCCTTACTCACATTACTCACTGCTTGTAATGGGGTCAGCCATACCGCGGATACCACAATCCCGCTGGATAACATGCAACATTTTGTGGTGCAACAGGGTAATACTTTGTTACTCGATGGCCAGCCATTTCGCTTCGCGGGAACCAATAACTACTATATGCATTATCGCTCCCACGAGATGATTGATGCGGTTTTAGACGATGCCAAAGCCATGGGCCTAAACTCGATTCGGGTGTGGGGCTTTATGGAAGGAATTAGCCATGAGCACACCATGCAGGCTGAACCTGGCGTATTTACCCCTCCAGCAGGAGTGCACAGTGCGTTAGAAAAATTAGATTATACCGTGGCTCAAGCCAAAGCTCGTGGCATCCGAGTAGTGATTGCTCTCACCAATAACTGGGGCGACTTTGGTGGTATGCAACAGTATGTGGATTGGTTTAATGGTAGCCGTCATGATGATTTTTATACACAACCTTCGATTAAACAGGCTTATAAAGAGTATGTAAAACATCTGGTTGAACATAAAAACCGCTACACTGGCGTGATGAACAAAGATGAACCTGCGATCATGACTTGGGAACTGGCTAATGAACCGCGCGCGCAATCCGATCCCAGTGGTGAACTCCTCTATAACTGGGCAAAGGAGATGAGCGATTATGTTAGAGACCTTGCTCCTCATCAGTTAATTGCGTTAGGCTCTGAAGGTTTCTTCAACCATAAAGGTGCTGATGATTGGACCTACAATGGCAATGAAGGTGTCGATTGGGATCGGATTATCACCTTACCGAATATCAACTATGGAACCTTCCACCTCTACCCCGAACATTGGGGAAAACACAATTCTGAACAATGGGGCACACAATGGATTATTGATCATGCCAACGCCGCAAAAAAAGCCAACAAACCGGCCGTACTAGAGGAATATGGCATTGGGCGCAATGAACCACAAAACCGAGACTTCATCTATCATAAATGGACCCAAACCGCTTATGAACAAGGTCTCGCTGGCAGCATGTTCTGGATCCTAACCAGCCTTGATTCTGATCAGCCTGACCGACTCTATCCCGATTATGATGGTTTCCGGATCCTCAATGACGGTGGCAGCACCGCAACGTTACTGACCAACCATTCAAAGCAGATGCGTGGCCTGCCCTACGAGCAAAAAAATAGTGTATACCTTACCTATCCAGTAGAGGGGATGAAAGTATCTGCAGCCACATTTACGGTTCGCAGTTACCCAATGCCAATCACTGGTAATAAAGTAGAACAAGTTCAATTGCGACTACCTGAGAGCGATCAGTTACTTGAAATGACCGATAATGATGGCGACGGATATTACGAAGTCGAACTCAAGGCAGACGACATTGGTTATGGCGATAAGACATTGATCACCATTGCGAGTTTTACTCAAGGAGAGCGACAAACTGATCGTGCCAAAATCGAAGTTGATCGCCCAATCATCGGTTACGAAGTTGGTACCCGCTATGATTTTAACGATGACACACTGCAAGGTTGGCAAAAAGAAGGCACCTGGCAAGCCAATTGGAAAAATCCCGCCCTACAGATCGCGACCGATTTGGGTAGCCCAATGTTACAGCTAAATCTCGAATGGTCCGGTAAGCATGACTGGGAAGAGCTAAAACTACGCAATTATGGCGTAGAAAGCTTTGGGCTGCATACTAAGATGCGTTACACCTTGTATGTTCCTGTCACCGCAGGAGATCAGGGTGGTGTGCGCCCTTACGCTGCACTCGGTGACGGTTGGGTAAAATTGGATGCGGATAAACATCGCTCTCCAGTTAACCAATTAGAGAAAGTACAGCTTAACGGCAAAACATTTTACAAACAGATAGTTGAAATTAATCTTGGCGATGTTTCAAAGAAACTCCCTGATATCTTCTTATGTATTGTCGGTGACAAACTTGCACTCGATGGTTCTGTATTTATTGATGATATTGAGTTTTTAAAACCTATCTACAATTAACCAATATAACTCAGAGGATGAGCTGTAGTGGTCAAGTAAAATTGGCCACTACACCTTATCCTTAAGTGACGTAAAGATAGATTTATAGCCTTCTATACCAATCATTTTTCCATTGTTCTCAAGTGGAAGGATTTGAACATACTTACAGCTAACTCAGGAGCACTTGTACCAAAGGCAACTACGGTCAAACCAATCACAAGACTCGGAATTCCAATTCTAGCCGCTAATCTGGCAGCTCCCTTAACTAATCCTTCAACCCCTACAATCAACAAAATCAGGCCAAACACTAAAAGAAGATAATCCATTTTCACCTCATAAATTTGGAGCTAAATTAAAAAGTGGTGTGCCCCACAAAAATGGTGTGCCCCACAAAAAGTAGACAGTACATAACTACATACTTTCGTACTCAACCGGGCTGACATACCCCAACGCTGAGTGTCTTCTTTTGCGATTGTAAAATACCTCGATGTATTCGAAGATGCCCATTCGGGCTTCTTCGACAGTTTGGTAGTCTTCTGCGTATATCAGTTCGACTTTCAGGCGACTGTAGAACGACTCCATCACCGCATTGTCCCAACAGTTGCCCTGTCGACTCATAATCGCTTGGTCCCCAGTTCAAGCCTGGGAGGGGCCACCAAATTCCATAAGGTTAGTAAGCGTAGTGCTTACTAACCTTTTTTTGTACCTGACGATTTTGGGTCAGGTAATGGGTCAGGTAAGCCCCGATCACGCACTCTTCTCTGTCTTCTCCCAATACTAATCCGAATACTACGCTGTTGCCAAATGTGTCCTTCTGGCTGATAAATATCTCTCATAGAGAACAAAGAGAGGTATTAAACTCGTAAACCAACCATAAGTAACTTAAATTACACTTATAGATAATTTCTTATACAGTCACGACAAAAGTGAGTTATAGTGAATTTATATATTAAGACGAACCCAATAGTGACAAAAGTACATTAAAAGGCACTTATGAAAAAAGGTAAGATGGTAAAGGCACAACCTATGCCAGATTTGAATACCGAGTTCAGTATGGAAACGCTGGGTAGCGCCATTCGCTCAAAGCGCACCGATAGAGGCTGGCGTATTGATGATCTCGCTTTAAAAGCCAACTTATCTCGTAGAACAGTAATGAAGGTAGAAAAAGGCGATACCAGTGTCACCTTTGCCAATGTACTCGTCCTCATGGATATCTTAGGGCTATCGTTACGCCTTATCGACTTAAACCTATTTGTTCGTCCACATAGCCCAATAACCTCCCAAGCTGAAAACAGCGTGAGAAGCAGTGAGGACGGTTGGTATGAGTAAGTTACAACAGTTAGACGTGTTTATCGGTACGAATACCAAAATTGGTCGTTTGATTCTTCCTGTCGGAACAGAAACAGTGTAGTGGTCAACTAAAATTGGCCACGGTTTTAGAGTTTTCCCAATACAATCGTTCTGACTCATTGGGTGTCAAGCCACCGTTATACTGATGCGGCCTGAGCTGGCTATAATATCCAATAATGTAGCGGATGATCTCTTGTTGAGCCTCTGCAAAGCTACGATAACCTACTGTTGGAACCCATTCCGTTTTCAAGCTTCTAAAGAAGCGCTCCATCGGCGCATTATCCCAGCAATTTCCTCGGCGAGATAAACTTTGTTTTATTTGAAAACGCCACAGTAATTGACGGTATTGACGACTCGTATAGTGACTGCCTTGATCACTGTGGAACATGACGCCTTTAGGCTTTCCACGAGACTCATAAGCCATCGAAAGCGCTTTGCCTGTTAATCGTGTATCAGGTGATACTGACATTGCCCAACCAATCACTTTTCGAGCAAAAAGGTCGATGACTACTGCTAAATACATCCAACGATTTCCCGTCCAAATATAGGTCACGTCACCCACCCAGACTTCATTTGGTGCCGTGACAGCAAACTGACGATCTAAGTGATTCGGGATTTCAATATGCTCTTGTGAGGCTTTACGGTAACGATGTTTTGGGACTTGGCAACTCACTAATCCCAGCGTTTTCATCAGCTTTGCTGCTCGGTAACGACTCAGACTCACGCCTTGGTTTGTTACAATATCAGCAATGGTTCTTGCTCCTGCAGAACCATTGCTTGCCGTATAAGCTTCGCTAATCAAACTACGAAGTTTTACGGTTTCCGCCTTTATTTCTGTTGGCCGTTTCAGCCAATAGTTATAACTGCTTCGATGAACATTGAAGACTTCGCATAATGTTTTTATGCTGTGGCTCTGCTTGAGTTTCTTGATCATCAAGAATTGTTCAGTGAGTCCGACATCAAGAGAGCCGTGGCTTTTTTTAATATTTCATTATGCTCTTCAAGACGAGCGAGCTTCTTTTTTAATTCACGAATTTCAATTTGCTCAGGCGTCATTGGTGACGCTTTGGGTGCTTTGCCTTGGCGCTCTTGTTTTAATTGGCGAACCCACTTATCCATCGTAGATTTACCTACATTCATGGCTTGAGCCGCTTCAGTCACTGAGTAGTTTTGATCAAGCACTAATTGTGCCGCTTCCAGTTTGAATTCGGCACTAAATAGCCGTCTTGTACGTTTTGTCATAATGTCACCTATTAACTTATGAGATGATAATATCACCTCTAATTAAGTGACCAAATTCACCGTACCACTACACAGAGTTCTCATTCATCTATGAAGATGAATGGAAACACACTGGTTTCCCAATTTCGCCACACATCCCTTTCGATGGTCAGGCTTCGCCACGTAGTATCGAGAACTATCTCAGAAATCTCCTTCCTGAAGGAGAAGCCTTTGAGGAGATGATACAAAACACCACTATCTCCAAAAGCAACACGTTCGGGCTGATTCGTAAGCTTGGTGCGGAAACATCTGGCGCATTGTCTTTTCGAGTTCCAGACTCAGAACCTGGGGAAACCAGCTTTAGACCTGTACCTGATGATGAACTAATAGAACGACTAGAGCGAAATCTAGCGCCATTAGTGTATTGGGACGGTAAGGTTCGCCTTTCGGTTGCTGGTGTTCAAAACAAGTTAAACTTACTTAAGTGCGGTGATGAATGGGGGTTTGGTGAAGGCAAATTAAGTTCGAACTACATTCTGAAGTTTGAAAGCGGTAAAGCACCATGTATTGCTGTTAATGAGTTCTTTTGTATGACATTAGCCAAGCTAGCAGGTTTGGACGTCGCTAATGTTGAGTTAACTCGCATTGGGAAGACTAGGACACTGCTCATAGAGCGGTTCGATCGTGCCTATATCGAGGCTCGTGATGTCGTTCAACGAAGACATGTGATTGATGGCTGTCAGGCAACTGACTTACCTCCAGGTTACAAATACGAGCGTCAGAATGGGGATGAAGGTGATGGCGTATATATGCGTGATGGCGTTTCTTTCCCACGCCTACTGTGCGTCAAAACCATAGACACGGTCATCACTAACCTAAAGCTCACCCAATGGATGCTCTTTAATCTAGCAACGCTAAACTACGATGCCCATGGTAAAAATATTAGCTTCTTCGTCATCCCTAAAGGCCTGGAACTGACCCCTTTTTATGATTTAGTAAACATAGAAGCAATCGCTCAAGAGGGAACAAAACGCAACTCACGAAGCGGTAAGTTGTCTGCTGATGAGGGGCGTGCCGCCAGTATCCCTCAATATTTTGCAATGTCGATTGGAGATTGGGAAAGTGAAGACTTTCAAAATCCGCCGAAAGGTAACTTCAAACGCCCTATCACCAGCTATGATCTCGCTGAATTCGGCGCTCTGCTGGGTTATTCAGGCACCAAAATGGCTTCCATAATGGTAGAAACCGTTGGTGCTATAAAAAACACCCTGAAGGAAGCGATTGAACTTACCGAAGCTCAAGGAATCGAGGATCGAGAACGTGAACACATAGAACTATGTGTCTCACTCATCCAAACAGAGTGTGAATACTTGCTATCGCAAGCCGACGGTGTGCCAGAAATGAGTGAGCTTCTTTAATGGCTAATGCAGGGGCTATAGTAAGCAGTTTACAAATTATTATTGAACATTTCCGAGTTGCATCTTTGCTAATTTAGCAAAGAATAAACTATCTGAAGTATGGCAAGTTTCGCTTAGATGATTGTTCAGTATTGCTGGAGTGTATCAATGAGGACAGCCCCTTGGTGTAGGTCTAATTTACAGCCAAGTGGTCACTTTGCACTCACGTCTATTTAACTCTGAATTACTGGGCCTCCAATCTGTAATGTGGGCAACATAACAACGACTTACGTTTGCTCACTCTTTACTGAGTGATGCATGTTTAATGCAGTGAGTCGTAGCTAAGGCAATGAGTAAGATGAAACTAGTAGCAAACAATTTGAACCGTGAGTATTTCAGGTCTCTACTTCCACCAACAGGAACAGAGATTGATGGTGTGGTAGCAGCTATCGCATACGGAGACGATAGAACCCAACTATTACAGCACTGTCTCAACAACAAGTATCGACTAGATATCTGGATGCGCTATGACCAAACAGTACCAGTTGCACCTAGTTTCCTTAGCAAGCTACTTGCGAATGCTAAGAACAATATATTCTGTAAATTGATTCCCGACTGTCTACACAGCAAGGTAATCTGGTGGAAAGGATACGGTGCTTATGTTGGCTCAGCTAACCTCACTGATCGAGCATGGAACGGCAACATAGAAGCTGGGGTATTCTTTAGTGAGAGCGACCTAAACGAGTCAGGTATGCTAGAGCAATTGGAAGAGTTTTTTGATGGTTTGGAACAATTGGACGTAGCCTTTGAGCTAACCCAAGAGATCATTGATGAACAGAAGTTGCTGCTCAAACAAAAGCGAGAAAAAGAGAAAGAAGAGAGAGCTAGAGCACCCAAACGTAAAGTACCACTCTGGGTGTAGTGGTACGGTGAATTTGGTCACTTAATTAGAGGTGATATTATCATCTCATAAGTTAATAGGTGACATTATGACAAAACGTACAAGACGGCTATTTAGTGCCGAATTCAAACTGGAAGCGGCACAATTAGTGCTTGATCAAAACTACTCAGTGACTGAAGCGGCTCAAGCCATGAATGTAGGTAAATCTACGATGGATAAGTGGGTTCGCCAATTAAAACAAGAGCGCCAAGGCAAAGCACCCAAAGCGTCACCAATGACGCCTGAGCAAATTGAAATTCGTGAATTAAAAAAGAAGCTCGCTCGTCTTGAAGAGCATAATGAAATATTAAAAAAAGCCACGGCTCTCTTGATGTCGGACTCACTGAACAATTCTTGATGATCAAGAAACTCAAGCAGAGCCACAGCATAAAAACATTATGCGAAGTCTTCAATGTTCATCGAAGCAGTTATAACTATTGGCTGAAACGGCCAACAGAAATAAAGGCGGAAACCGTAAAACTTCGTAGTTTGATTAGCGAAGCTTATACGGCAAGCAATGGTTCTGCAGGAGCAAGAACCATTGCTGATATTGTAACAAACCAAGGCGTGAGTCTGAGTCGTTACCGAGCAGCAAAGCTGATGAAAACGCTGGGATTAGTGAGTTGCCAAGTCCCAAAACATCGTTACCGTAAAGCCTCACAAGAGCATATTGAAATCCCGAATCACTTAGATCGTCAGTTTGCTGTCACGGCACCAAATGAAGTCTGGGTGGGTGACGTGACCTATATTTGGACGGGAAATCGTTGGATGTATTTAGCAGTAGTCATCGACCTTTTTGCTCGAAAAGTGATTGGTTGGGCAATGTCAGTATCACCTGATACACGATTAACAGGCAAAGCGCTTTCGATGGCTTATGAGTCTCGTGGAAAGCCTAAAGGCGTCATGTTCCACAGTGATCAAGGCAGTCACTATACGAGTCGTCAATACCGTCAATTACTGTGGCGTTTTCAAATAAAACAAAGTTTATCTCGCCGAGGAAATTGCTGGGATAATGCGCCGATGGAGCGCTTCTTTAGAAGCTTGAAAACGGAATGGGTTCCAACAGTAGGTTATCGTAGCTTTGCAGAGGCTCAACAAGAGATCATCCGCTACATTATTGGATATTATAGCCAGCTCAGGCCGCATCAGTATAACGGTGGCTTGACACCCAATGAGTCAGAACGATTGTATTGGGAAAACTCTAAAACCGTGGCCAATTTTAGTTGACCACTACATTAATATCATCTGTCGTTACATCACACGCTTTGGTGTTTTTGTCTATATATGGATAGAATTCTCGTACCAGCGCATTTCGCACGTCTTCATACGTTCTCTTTCCATCTATTTTCATGCGCTCCGTATAGCTATGAAATAGCTCATCAATGGTTCCTAAGCTTTTACTCTCTGCATCAATTTTTTTCTGCTCGCTCTCTTGTTGTTCAAGGTGCAATTTAGGATCTTTTCCGCCGAGCAACAGTTGTGAGAAGACCTGGGCTTTCTCGCGAGCTTCTGTAAGAGTCATACTGCCAACACGTGTACTGAATAAACCGATTGAGATAAATTTTTCTTTCTGTTGCTGGTAATAGCGAAACACGAACTGCTTTTTCCCACTAGTGAAAATTTTTACTCCCAAACGCCCTGTACCTCGTTGACCTGATTGATCCCAGAGATAATAGGAATTTTTACTACTGGTCGCGGATTGAATTTTAGTAACAGTTAACATTCTGATTTTCTCTTGTCTTTTTTGGCGAAGTTAACTTTCTAGGCCAATATACATAACCTAAAAGCAGCCAAAAATGATATTGACAGATTTCCTGCCTAAGCAAAGCTAGGTCAGGTAATGGGTCAGACAAGAGAAAAGTGACATGAAAATCAATGCAAACTAACGCAACAAAGACAAACAGATAAACATTTGAATTTAATAGAAATTACCAAGCATTGCATACTCGTAAAAATGAACCTGGTAGGACTCATGCTCGGTACACCTCCATGCTTGCGCATGAAGTCTTGATATTTATAGGCTCTGTATTGTACACCACGATCCGAGTGAATAATGATGCCCTTAGGCGGCTTACGTGACTCAAACGCCATTTTTAGAGCATTGATGATGAGCTCGACGGTCATCGTTGTCCCTAACGACCAACCCACAATACGCCTTGAATGCAAGTCCATCACTGTCGCTAAGAAGAGCCAACGGCTCTTCACCCAGATATACGTGATGTCTGTGACCCATTTCTGATTTGGAATCTCAGACTCAAAGTCTCTACGCAGTAAATTGTCGGCAACATTCGTCATCGCGGCCACATCCTTGCTGTATTTAAACCCCTTGCCATTACGTGCCCTGATACCTTTTTCCTTCATGATATCAGCCACATAATTCACGCAGCAGGCATAGCCTGCTTCGTTTAGCTCTTCTGCTATTCGCACTGAACCGTAACGTGCCCGATATTGGGCAAAGGTACACATGACTAGCTGCTCAAAGCGCTCTCGCCGCTTTGAACGCTCACTCGGCGTATGATGACACCACTTGTAGTAACCGCCTCGACTCACTTCTAAAACGCGACACATTAAGCTAATCGAGTACTCACCGGTATAGCTTTCAATGAACTCGTACTTCACTCTTGCTGCTTCGCGAAGTACGCCGAGACCTTCTTTAGGAATTCCATTTCAGCTTTGAGCTGCTTGTTCTCGCGCCTTAGCGCTCGAAGCTCTTCCGACTCTTTCTTCGAATAATCGACACCGTCTAAGGTATTAAACTGTTTATCAGATAGCCGTGTGAACTGGCGCTTCCAGTTCCGGATTTGCTGGGCGCTGATGCCCAGCTCCTTGGCAACAGAGACCGCTGTTCGGCCAGGAAGACTGGCCAGACGGACGGCTTCCTTGCGGAACTCTTCGGTGTACGCTGGATTACGATGTTTAGCCATAAATCACCTCTCAATTAGACCCTAGATCTAACTTAGTAAAGTGTCTACTAAACGTGGGGTACTCGGACACATAACGCCGCATTAAGGGGCAGCCAACGCTAATAACAACTCACCGCATAACAGCGTAATCACAAAAACTAACGCATAATAAAAATGCCACGCGTTGGCTGTTCCTCTTAAATGCTTTGTTAGATGCGCTAGTCAAGCTCGGTTTCGTTATCTATTGACACTTCCTCACCTGTTAGCTCCCCACCACGAGAAATTTTGACGTTAAATCTTTTGAAAGAAGAAAAGAAGTTTTCAAATGACATATTCACTCTTATCTTTCTAATTGATTCCTCGTTTTCGTCCTCTAGCAATACGCTAACCCATACAGGCTCATCATCATTGCCTACAGCTGTGTCACTGACAAACATTTCAACACCAACAAGATATTCAGAATCCTTTGCATGCCCCTCATCTCTCAACCATGATATTAGGCTTTCATCATCTGAGTCATCAGCGGCAGCCGTACCTATATGGTCATCATATTGAACTGTTGCGGTAAATGTTTCTTTATACATTTTTATCTCTTTACTTCATATTCTTAGGTCTAACAACAAAATACATCAGACACCAATACTCAACAAGATGCATTGCTCACAATTTTGTAATCATCGAGCATCTAACGCCCGCCTAAGGGGCTGGTAACGCACAACCAAACTTAACGCATACTAAATTAATCACAAAGCCCAAAGTATTACAAAAACGCCGAGCGTTAACAGTCCCTCTTGAGGCGTTTGTTAAACTGCTGTTCCATGGCTATAATGACCTCATTAAAGACCAATTAAAGGATCTATATAATGACCACTAGAATCTTGGCTGATGTGGCTGCAAGTATTACTGAATTTAAAGCAAATCCCATGAAAGTTGCAACAAGTGCTTATGGCGCTCCAGTTGCTGTGCTTAATCGAAATGAGCCTGCTTTCTACTGCGTTCCTGCAACTACGTATGAAATCATGATGGATAAACTCGACGATCTTGAGTTACTTGCTATTACTAAAGAACGTTTAACTGAAGAAAGCGTACAGGTCAACATCGATGACTTATAAACTTGAATTCAAAAAGACCGCATTGAAGGAATGGAAAAAGTTAGCCGTACCTCTTCAGCAACAATTCAAAAGAAAACTACTCGAACGTCTTGAAAATCCACACGTTCTGTCAGCCAAGCTGTCTGGCGCAGAAAACATTTATAAAATAAAGCTACGCCAATCTGGTTATCGCTTAGTCTACCAAGTCGAAAACGACATCATCGTTGTCACCGTATTGGCCGTTGGTAAGCGAGAACGTAGCGAAGTTTACAACAAAGCGTTGCAACGATTGGATGACTGATTGCAGTTTAACGCTCGCCTAAGGGGCTGACAACGCACAAACCAACTTAACGCATAGCAAAGTCACCACAAAAATCACCGCATAACGAAAATGCTACGCGTTGACAGTCCCTCTTGAGGCGCTTGTTAGTTTCGTAGCCGATTGTTTAACAATGATTTTTCACCAAAATATTTGAACCACATTTTATGGAAAATAATCGAGCAAACACACATCCAGCATCAAACGTTGTGAAATTGGCTGCCAAAATTCAAAGCGATCAAGGTTGAGTTGGCCAATAACCGAATTTCCAACAAAGAAAACGCACTCACAGCAATCTTGCAGCTTTTGTGAAACCAAATTTGCCGTGTGGACGCTTCCACAAAATGGATGCATCGAGGTTTATTGGCTTTAGCGATCTTGTGCCAACGACATTTTCAACACTTTCTACCTAGTCAGCATCAAGTAAAGCACCAAAGCCAATTCGTGAACATTGAGCATCAAAAGCCGAATAATCGGAACAATTATCACCAATATTTACGAATTATCTTGATAGAAACTAACGCCCGCCTAAGGGGCTGGCAACGCACAAACCAATTTAACGCATACCAAATTAATCACAAAAATCACCGCATAACGAAAATGCTGCGCGTTGACAGTCCCACTTGAGGCGCTTGTTATGTACGTGGTTGAGATTATCCCCAGAAACAGCCATAAGCATCGTCTTGTAATATCTCAAAGAAAACCTCTAGAAATTTCACTTCAGGGATCGGTTCGTATGCATGCCATTTTAAATCTGATTTCATCCAGTAAATTTTCCATTCGTTCCGCGATTTGTAGTATTTGACTCTCGCTACTGGATGTTCAAGTTTTTCTGATGGGTCATCCCATCTGGGACGAATTTCGAAAATTTCGATTGCCTGCCCATCTAGACGATAGCCAATATCAAGTTGATCTCGAATTTCTACTGGTGGTCGGCAATTTTCGAGATACTTTTCCACTGCCTTTTCGTAACGCTTTTGTTCAATTTCTGAGAATGCCATATCTATTACCCCAAGAATTCAAATCCGAAGTTTACGACCAGCTCCATCTGCTGACTAGGATATTTTCAGAAAAAGTACATAACGCTCGCCTAAGGGGCTGGCAACGCACCAACCAACTTAACGCATACCAAATTAATCACAAAAATCACCGCATACAAAAACTGCTACGCGTTGACAGTCCCGCTTGAGGCGCTTGTTAGTTTGCGTGCCAAAGTGACACAGGCATTGACCCGCGAACACTTTAACACCATAATACCCATGTGACAATTTGACACAATAGGAAATAAAAATATGGCAACAACCTTACCTCGCATCACCGCCAGAGTTGATGTCGACACTCAATATTTACTCACAAAAGCTGCCGCGCTCGCCGGCATGTCTAGCATTAATTCATTTGTTTTAAATGCGGCAATCGAAAAAGCAAAACAAGTGATTGAACGTGAACAAGCTCTAAAGCTTAGCCAAGCTGATGCCCTATTGTTAATGGAAGCGCTCGATAATCCAGCAACAATAAACACCAAACTCAAATTAGCATCTGAACGCTATGAGAGTAAAACTCAATGATGAATACGGTTCTTCTCGACAAAGACAAACACGACCGCAACCGTTTCAATTGTGGCATTGAAGCCTTAAATAATTACTTAAAAGTAATGTCGAGCCAGCAAGCCAAAAAAGACAATACGAGAACGTTCGTTTTGGAAGATGATAACAACAATACGCATATCATCGGCTTTTACACACTCACTATGACACCTATTGATTTAAAAGCCTTGCCTGACAAGTTACAGAAGAAACACCAATTATCAACATCAGGCGGTCTCATCGCTCGTTTAGCTGTCGATGACCGATACAAAGGTAAAGGTTTTGGCGAATGGCTGCTTATTGATGCCCTCAGAAAATTACTCGCAGCCAGTGACAGTGTAGCGTTTCCCGTGGTTATCGTTGATGCCAAAGACGGAGCCAAACACTTCTATGAACGTTATGGATTTCAAGCATTTCAAGACGCTGAGAACAAGCTCTTCATAACCATTGCAGATATCCGAGCAAATCTAGGCTAGTTAACCACTAGCCTTGAGCAAACTAACGCTCGCCTAAGGGGCTAGCAACGCACCAACCAGCTTAACGCATAGCAAATTAATCACAAAAACCTGCCGCATAACAAAAATGCCACGCGTTGACAGTCCCTCTTGAGGCGCTTGTTATGATTCACCTTGCCACTCACGTGGCGTATCACTACAATAATGAAAACTTTAAATGAAGGAATACATTATGTCTACCGCTAGCATACGCCTTGACCAAAGCCTCGTCGATAAAGCAGCTATTATGGCTAAAGCATTGAATCGCACTACACCTAAACAAATCGAACATTGGGCTAAAATTGGAGAAATGATGGAAGATAATCCTGATTTACCCTATGAATTCGTTCGACAAGCCATCATTGCTAAAGCAGAAAAAGAAGCCGGAAAACTTGAGGCATATCATTTTGGCTAATATCGTACAGGTTCTTCAAACTCCAACATTTAAGAAAACGGTTAAAAAGCTCCACCAAAACCAAAAAGTAGATCTCGACAATGCGGTAAAAGCTCTTATTGATAACCCTTTTTTAGGTGAGCAGAAAAAAGGTGATTTGTCCTTTCTTCGTGTTTATAAATTCAAAATGGTTAAGCAGCTCACTCTGCTTGGTTACAGTTATCAAGATGGCACAGTAACACTTGAGCTTATCGCACTTGGATCACATGAAAATTTTTACCGTGATATCAAGGTGTTTTACTAAATTTAGGTGAATAATAACGCCCGCCTAAGGGGCTGGCAACGCACAACCCAACTTAACGCATAACAAATTAATCACAAAGCCCAAAGTATTACAAAAACGCCGAGTGTTGACAGTCCCTCTTGAGGCGTTTGTTATGTGCGTGCTATTGGGGAACCTTGTTCAGTTGCAATAAATCCCATTTGTTTCCATAAAGATCTTGGAACACAGCAACCGTCCCATATTCTTCAACTCGTGGTTCTTCATTGAAGACAACACCATTGGCCTTCATTAACTCATAATCTCGCCAGAAGTCATTCGTTTGTAGAAACAGAAAAACACGACCTCCAGTCTGATTACCTATAAACTGAGCTTGCTCTTCAGTACTTGCTTGAGCAAGAAGCAGGTTCGTTCCATTCGAGTTTGGCGGCGAAACTTGAACCCAACGTTTACCACCACCCAAATCGGTATCTTCAATCAAACTGAACTGAAGTTTTTTTGTATAGAACTCAATGGCATCATCGTAATTTTCTACGACAAGTGCGATATTGCCGATTTGCTGTTGAACGACTTTAGGCATACTAACTTCTCAAGATTTCAAAAGCCGGATTCTACACTACTTCGAGATTTTCCGAGAAAGCACATAACGCCCGCCTAAGGGGCTGGCAACGCATAACCCGACTTAACGCATAGTAAAGTCACCACAAAAATCACCGCATAACGAAAATGCTGCGCGTTGACAGTCCCGCTTGAGGCGCTTGTTAGGGCTAAAATTTTTTAAAGTTGACCAAAAAGACCAAGTGAGCCAAAATACTTGGACCATATGAACCAAAAGGATCACTCTTATGGCTAATACTATACTCAAAAGCTTTAAACCTAAGCCATCTTACCAGCCGAATTTTTGGTATACACTTGGTATTGAAGACGAAGATACATCAAAGAATACCGCTATACACCAAGGCTTTAAACCCATTGTCTATCGCAATATTGTTGAGAAAGCCAAATTATCTCAGAATGAGTTTCATAACGTCACTCTTATTCCAATTAGTACAATAAAGCGTAGACTTAAAAACCAAGAACGATTTAGCACTCAAGAAAGTGATGTCATGTATCGGCTTGCCATGCTGATAAAACTTGCGACCGATCTTTTTGGTAATGAACAGCGTGCATTAGAATGGGTACGTGAAAGTGTTTATGGCCTCAACGGGAAACGTCCACTAGATATGATTGCAACGACTGTCGACTTTGAAACAATTAAAGATCTCATCGGTCGTGTTGAGCATGGAGTCTTCTCTTAATGAAGATGTACAGACTCACACAGAAAAAATTTGCCGATACTCCGTTTAATCCACTAGGAGCAAAGCTATTTGGTGGACGCTGGAATTCAAAAGGAACTGAAGCTCTTTATTTTGCCGAATCAGAATCGTTGTGTGTTCTGGAAGTATTTGTTCACATTAACAACGATCCAGAACTTATCAATAAATATGACCTTTATCGAATTGATGTTCCTGATGAGCTGATTGTTCAACTGGACAATGAGGATCTCCCAAACAACTGGAGATCAATACCAACGAGTGAGCAAACCCAAGAGATTGGAGATCAGTTCCTCAAGGTAGAAAATCCTGAATTTGCAGTACTACAAGTGCCATCAACGATCTCCCCCAGAGATCGAAACTATGTCGTAAATCCAAATCACTCACTTATGCCTGAGATATTTAACAAAGCAGAGAAACTTGATTTCAGCTTTGATCAACGGATCTTCAAGTAGGAGATTTTAGCCCTAACGCTCGCCTAAGGGGCTGGCAACGCACAACTTAACTTAACGCATACCAAATTAACCACAAAAATCACCGCATACAAAAACTGCTACGCGTTGGCAGTCCCGCTTGAGGCGCTTGTTAGTTTCGTAGCCCATTGTTTAACAATGATTTTCATCAAAATATTTGAACAACATTTTATGCAAAATCATCGAGAAAACACACGTCCAACATCAAATGCTGTGAGGTTGGCTGCCAAAATTCAAAGCGATCAAGGTTGAGTTAGCCAATAACCGAATTTCCAACAAAGAAAACGCACTCACAGCAATGTTGACGCTTTTGTGAAACCAAACTTGCCGTGTGGACGCTTCCACAAAATGGATGCATCAAGGTTTGCTGACTTTAGCGATCTTGTGCCAGTGACATTTTCAACGCTTTCTACCTAATCAGCATCAAGTAAAATACCAAAGCCAATTCGTAAACTTTGAGCGCAAAAAGCCGAATTATCGAAACCATTAACGCAAATTTTATGAATTTTCTTGATAGAAACTAACGCTCGCCTAAGGGGCTGGCAACGCACAAACTAACTTAACGCATAATAAATTGACCACAAAAATCACCGCATAACAAAAATGCCGCGCGTTGACAGTCCCGCTTGAGGCGTTTGTTAGTTGCCCTTACCCCAACCATAGTGCTAACATTCGTACGCACAACAAAGGAGCTCACCATGGATACTAGAATTCAATTTCGTGTGAACGAAGAAACAAAACGTTTAGCTCAACAAATGGCTGAAAGCCAAGGTCGTACCCTTAGTGATGCTTGCCGTGAGCTCACTAAACAGTTGGCAGAACAACAACGCAAGGCATTATCTCACGATGCATGGCTAACTGAACAAGTAAATCAAGCATTTGAGACGTTTGACTCAGGAAAATCGGTATTCGTTGAACATGACATCACCAAAGCACGAATGGCTGAACGTAAAGCTAAAATCCGAAGTCGAGGCCGCGCATGATTTTCTGGGAAGAAACCTCTCTCAATGATCGTGAGAAAATTTTCGAATTTCTTTACGACTTTAACCCAGCAGCCGCTGAAAAAACGGATGAGCTCATAGAAACCAAAGTCGAAAATTTGCTTGAGCAACCACTAATGGGTGTTCAGCGTGACGGTATTCGAGGCAGATTGCTTATTATCCCTGAGATATCAATGATTGTTTCGTATTGGGTTGATGGTTCAAACATTCGGATAATGCGTGTACTACATCAGAAACAAAAATTTCCAAACGATTGATTTGTTGCCGATTGGCAACTAACGCTCGCCTAAGGGGCTGGCAACGCACAACCCAACTCACCGCATAGCAAATTCATCACAAAAATCACCGCATACAAAAAATGCCACGCGTTGACAGTCCCACTTGAGGCTCTTGTTAGTTTCGTAGCCGATTGTTTAACAATGATTTTTTCACCAAAATATTTGAACCACATTTTATGCAAAATCATCGAGCAAACACACGTCCAGCATCAAACGCTGTGAAGTTGGTTGCCAAAACTCAAAACGTTCAAGGTTGAGTTGGCCAATAATCGGCTTTCCAACAAAGAAAACGCACTCACAGCGATGTTGCAGCTTTTATGGAATCAAACTTGCCGTGTGGACGCTTCCACAAAATGGATGCATCGAGGTTTGCTTACTTTAGCGATCTTGTGCCAACGACATTTTCAACGCTTTCTACCTAATCAGCATCAAGCAAAACACCAAAGCCAACTCGTAAATTTTGAGCACCAAAATCCAATTTTTCGAAACATTTAGCACTAATATTTATAATTTTTCTTGATAGAAACTAACGCCGCATTAAGGGGCGAACAACGCACAAAAATACTTAATGCATAACTCCTTAATCACAAAAAGAAACGCATGACAAAAATGCCACGCGTTGTGAGTCCCTCTTAAATGCTTTGTTAGCCGTTTATCTCACACTTGCATGATGAGAAACACTTTCTAGCCTTTCTGCTAGCCAAATTTTAATGATTGATTGGCGTGTTACACCTACACGATTGGCTTCTCGGTCTAAAGACTCAAGCATCCACGCTGGAAAATCGACATTGACTCGTTTTTGCTTATGCATTGGCCTTTTTACTTGCGACAAATCCAAATCCATTAAGATGTCATCGTCGTCACTTTCAAACTTAGCATCAAATTCATGCGCTTTCATAAAGGTCTATCTCCGCTTTCCGTGAACGCCGAACTGAGATGAGCCTGATATTCATGCCTCGGTAGGTAATGACACCTGACCAATGCTTACCGTTTAGTAAGCCGACAACCAAATATCTTGGTTCATCACTCGTATTAGCAGGGATCTCGATAAGATCTGAATCATTCCACAATCCTTGAGCGGTATGAAAATCGATACCATGTTTTTCGAGATTACTTCTGCTTTTGTTTTCATCAAATTCAAATTTAATCATGAGTAAAAATTACACCCTTTTTACTCGTTAGGCAAATTTTGTTGATTGATGACGGCTAACGCCCGCCTAAGGGGCTGGTAACGCACAATCCAACTTAACGCATACCAAATTAAACACAAAGCTCAAAGCATTACAAAAATGCTGCGCGTTAACAGTCCCTCTTGAGGCGTTTGTTAACTGGCCAGAGCTGAGGATTTCCACCGAACATTTCACCTATGCAAATCATCACTTTACGCTTCGTTTGAAGTTTTCGGATCTCGCACCAATTTTCTGAGTGTGAAAAATCCGCAAGCTTCACGCGTTGCTATCGTTGGCTGATCCCAAGCTCCGCACAAATCTTTGAGATTGTTTTTTGCTCGCTCAAAATGCCTGCATTGACCACAACGAAACATTCATAAATTCCTTTTCTCAAATGTTAATGGATTTTCCGCTTTGCCAGTTAACGCCGCGTTAAGGGGCGCAGGCACGCACTACAAAAGTGACCGCATCACACCTTAACCACTAAACTTACCGCAAACTGAAAATGCCACGCGTGCCAAGTCCCTCTTGAACGCTTTGTTATATTTATGATGGCAAAGATTGTTTTATCATATGAACTATAAGATCTCGCCCCTCCGGAGTTTTAAAGAATTTGGTCGCTATTTCTACCAACCTATTTTTAGCAACTTTCGCCCAGATACCTTTCGGAATTTTTTGTGAAGAGAATTTTAGCCCATCGATTTCTGTTTTAATTTTAGACATTTCATCTGATGCAAATTGAACTTTTTCATTCAATTCTTCTAAACGTTGATACAAACGGTCAAGTTTATCAGCAACATCTTCTTGCTCTTGACGACTTGCCACTTGTTCAGCATTTTCAATATTTTCAATTGCAAATACCTGCTCTAGGTCATCTCTGATCTTCTCAAACAGTTCTTCATCATTTTCCGTTACTACCAAATCATTTGATATATATGTACTCCAGTCCTGTATTGTTCCTGATAAATCAGAAAAAGAAATTTTAATCTTATCGGTAGCTTTGTATTTTCCGGGGCTATAAATTGCATAAAGAACAGTTCTCGTGGACGTACGCGTAATATTATTAGCCCAAAGTATACGAGAAGCTTCAGTGAATTCGTCAGTTTCCTCAACTTCTACTAGTTTAAAATCATAATCAGCATACTTAAAAAGTATATGCACAAGAGATGAACTAGATTCTTTTATATCAAAATCCGAGGATGTAAAATAATTTGTATTCAATAATTTCTTTATCTCTTCAAAAAAACTCTTATTTAACATTATGTCTCCAGAATTAAAAAATAAATATAACGCTCACCTAAGGGGCTGGCAACGCACAACCCAAATTAACGCATACCAAATTAATCACAAAACCGGCCGCATAACAAAAATGCCGCGCGTTGATAGTCCCGCTTGAGGCGCTTGTTAGTTTCGTAGCCGGTTGTTTAACAATGATTTTTCACCAAAATATTTGAACCACATTTTATGAAAAATCATCGAGCAAAAACACATCCCGCATCAAACGCTGTGAAGTTGGCTGCCAAAACTCCAAACGATCAAGGTTGAGTTGGCCAATAAGCGGATTTCCAACAAAGAAAACGCACATAAAGCGATGTTGCAGTTTTTGCGAAACTAAACTTGCCGCGTGGACATTTCCACAAAATGGATGCATCAAAGTTTGTTGGCTTTAGCGATCTTATGCCAACGACATTTTCAACGCTTTCTACCTAATCAGCATCAAACAAAGCACCAAAGCCAATTTGTAAACTTTGAGCGCCAAAAGCCAAATTATCGGAACAATTTGCGCAAATTTTATGATTTTTCTCGATAGAAACTAACGCCCTGTTAAGGGGTGAGCAACGCAATACCTAAGCCGCCGCATACCACCTTAATCACTTAAACCAACGCAAAGTAAAAATGCCACGCGTTGCGAATCCCTCTTGAACAGTTTGTTATGTGCTTATTTCAGCAGCCCTCGAGACCACAACGACACAACAACATCCATTTGGCTATTATGCACCTTAGACTCAGATCCACATGACTGAACCCAGAGTGTTTTGGGGTCATTTTGCATGCCTGGATTTTCGTTTAACAACCTAACTGCCTCTAAAGCATACTGTTTATTTAAAACTGATTTTGTATAGCTTCCTTTGGGCACACCAGCGACAAAGCCACTTTCAGCTAAACCTAGAAATGCGTTTTTTGGACAACATTTTTTGATGGAAGCGGCATTATTCTTGAACTCTTTTTCTGCAGCTGTATTCCAAGCTTCAACTGGACAGACTCCAGTTTGAGCGATGTGAGTAGCTTCTATAGCAACATCACCATATCTGTTCATTTGACCTCCTGCACATAACGCCCGCCTAAGGGGCTGGCAACGCACAAACCAACTTAACGCATACCAAATTAATCACAAAACCTGCCGCATAACGAAAATGCCGCGCGTTGGCAGTCCCTCTTGAGGCGTTTGTTAGTTTCGTAGCCGATTGTTTCAAAATGATTTTTCACCAAAATACTTGAACCATATTTTATGCAGAATCATCGAGCAAACAAACGTCCAACATCAAACGCTGTGAAGTTGGCTGCCAAAACTCAAAGCGATCAAGGTTGAGTTGGCCAATGACCGGCTTTCCAACAAAGAAAGCGCACTCGCAGCGATGTTGCAGTTTTTGCGAAACCAAACTTGCCGTGTGGACGCTTCCACAACATGGATGCGTCGAGGTTTGCTTACTTTAGCGATCTTGTGCCAACGACATTTTCAACGCTTTCTACCCAATCAGTATTAAACAAAGCACCAAAGCCGATTCGTAAATTTTGAGCACCAAAATCCAATTTTCGGAACATTTAACACTAATATTTATGACTTTTCTTGATAGAAACTAACGCTCGCCTAAGGGGCTGGCAACGCACAACCCAACTTAACGCATACCAAATTAACCACAAAAATCACCGAATGCCAAAAATGCTACGCGTTGACAGTCCCTCTTGAGGCGTTTGTTATGTGTTTGAATACCTTGATACTTCTATGAGATTACCATCCGGATCTCTGAAATAGAATGATGTGATCACACCTTGCGCACCTGTACGTTTTACAGGCCCTTCCATGATAACCACACCTTGATTTTCCACATGCTTCATTGCATCAGACACATCTATGTCGGTGATAAAGCATAAATCTGCACTCCCAGATCTGACATTCTGAGCTTTAGGCTCAAATTCGTTACCAAGTTGATGAAGATTGATTTTCTGGTGGCCAAACTCTAAAGCAATCCGACCTGAGCCAAAACTAACGGCTTTCATGCCCAACACTTTTTCATAAAAGCTCACTGTTGTTGGAATATCTGCAACAGTCAAAACTAAATGATCTAGGTGACTAATTTTCATCAGAAGCTCCACTTTCTAAGAAAACACATAACGCCCGCCTAAGGGGCTGGTAACGCACCAACCAACTTAACGCATACCAAATTAATCACAAAGTTCAAAGCATTACAAAAATGCTGCGCGTTAACAGTCCCTCTTGAGGCGTTTGTTAACTGGCCAGAGCTGAGGATTTCCACCGAACATTTCACCAATGCAAATCATCACTTTACGCTTCGTTTGAAGTTTTCGGATCTCGCACCAATTTTTTGAGTGTGAAAAATCCGCAAGCTTCACGCGTTGCTATCGTTGGTTGATCCCAAGCGCCACACAAATCTTTGAGATTGTTTTTCGCTCGCTCAAAATGCCTACATTGACCACAACGAAACATTCGCAAATTCCTTTTCTCAAATGTTGATTGATTTTCCGCTTAGCCAGTTAACGCCCGCCTAAGGGGCTGGTAACGCTACAATTAAACTTAACGCATACCAAATTAATCACAAAAATCACAGCACACCAAAAATGCTGCGCGTTAACAGTCCCTCTTTAGGCGTTTGTTATGTGAATTACCTACCGAAGCCTGTTGTTTTTGTTAAAGCGCCTAACTTTTGCTCGCATATTCTTCATTGGTGATGACGTGTTGAACTGGATCATTCGACCAAATGTCCATTGTTCATACCATGTCGTTTCATACAATTCTTCATTGCTTAAACTTGCGACTAACAAGATAAGCTTGTTTATTGTTGAGTCTAACTCCTTAAGCAAGTCCTCGTATTGCCAATCACGGTACTGATCGTGAAAACTGACCGCCAACAATCCAAGCTGATTCCATTTATAACCCGTGTCAGGAAAATCGACTGGCAAACCTTGTGACTTCAAACTGTGCCATTTCAAGACCAAGTTTCCCCAACCAATAAGATAAGCGACAGTGTCACAAACGCTAATTTGTGTTCCTTTTACGTTACCTTCAATTTCACACTGACGTGCCATTGATGCAGGAACACTCCGATAATCGACCATAAGTTTCGGGAATATAGAATTTATAGCCGTGAGCAACTCATCTTTTGATTCTGGAACTGAAGACATTATTTTCTCCATTCACATAACGCCGCATTAAGGTGTGAGCAGCGCTTGGCTATACTTGAGCGAAGCGAAACTGCCAAGCGTTGCGAATCACTCTTAAATGCTTTGTTATAGCGAAGTTTGATGCATTTTCTTAGTCTTATGCAACAAAGGAAAATCGAAAATTGGAATACCATAGGTGAAACTTGGTTCAACTTTATGATTATTTTTATTTGGAAATATATGTTGGTGAGCAGGTCCAAAAGGAACATCTGGATGATCAGGTGCCGAGTCAATTCTATGAACTTGCTCTCCAGATTTATTAAAAAGCATATATGCATAGCTTTTTAAGTTGTTTAAACGCAGTAGCCAGAACCAACCATCTTTCATTACAAAACGTGATTCCCAACCATTATTCCCCTTTTTAGGAGGTGTAAAACTAGCATCCAAATTTAAGGAAATTATTGAAAAAATAGGCTCTATAAGTTCGTCTGGCACATGATCGAGCATGATAAGATCTGGAATATCTATATTTAAGAAAAATAGTGTTCCAAAAAATGAGAGAACACATTGTAGTGGTACGGTGAATTTGGTCACTTAATTAGAGGTGATATTATCATCTCATAAGTTAATAGGTGACATTATGACAAAACGTACAAGACGGCTATTTAGTGCCGAATTCAAACTGGAAGCGGCACAATTAGTGCTTGATCAAAACTACTCAGTGACTGAAGCGGCTCAAGCCATGAATGTAGGTAAATCTACGATGGATAAGTGGGTTCGCCAATTAAAACAAGAGCGCCAAGGCAAAGCACCCAAAGCGTCACCAATGACGCCTGAGCAAATTGAAATTCGTGAATTAAAAAAGAAGCTCGCTCGTCTTGAAGAGCATAATGAAATATTAAAAAAAGCCACGGCTCTCTTGATGTCGGACTCACTGAACAATTCTTGATGATCAAGAAACTCAAGCAGAGCCACAGCATAAAAACATTATGCGAAGTCTTCAATGTTCATCGAAGCAGTTATAACTATTGGCTGAAACGGCCAACAGAAATAAAGGCGGAAACCGTAAAACTTCGTAGTTTGATTAGCGAAGCTTATACGGCAAGCAATGGTTCTGCAGGAGCAAGAACCATTGCTGATATTGTAACAAACCAAGGCGTGAGTCTGAGTCGTTACCGAGCAGCAAAGCTGATGAAAACGCTGGGATTAGTGAGTTGCCAAGTCCCAAAACATCGTTACCGTAAAGCCTCACAAGAGCATATTGAAATCCCGAATCACTTAGATCGTCAGTTTGCTGTCACGGCACCAAATGAAGTCTGGGTGGGTGACGTGACCTATATTTGGACGGGAAATCGTTGGATGTATTTAGCAGTAGTCATCGACCTTTTTGCTCGAAAAGTGATTGGTTGGGCAATGTCAGTATCACCTGATACACGATTAACAGGCAAAGCGCTTTCGATGGCTTATGAGTCTCGTGGAAAGCCTAAAGGCGTCATGTTCCACAGTGATCAAGGCAGTCACTATACGAGTCGTCAATACCGTCAATTACTGTGGCGTTTTCAAATAAAACAAAGTTTATCTCGCCGAGGAAATTGCTGGGATAATGCGCCGATGGAGCGCTTCTTTAGAAGCTTGAAAACGGAATGGGTTCCAACAGTAGGTTATCGTAGCTTTGCAGAGGCTCAACAAGAGATCATCCGCTACATTATTGGATATTATAGCCAGCTCAGGCCGCATCAGTATAACGGTGGCTTGACACCCAATGAGTCAGAACGATTGTATTGGGAAAACTCTAAAACCGTGGCCAATTTTAGTTGACCACTACACATACCAAAAATGCCACGCGGCATGAATCCCTCTTGAACGCTTTGTTATATTTTTTTTATTTCGAATAAGTCTAAGTTAAACGGACTAAAATTCAGATATAGATGATCGTTAATTATCAACTTGGGAACTCCATAAACATAGGCAACTAACTGGTTTTTATCGATACCTATTGAGCCCTCAATACTTTCTACAATAGGCCGCTTGAAGCGATAATTTTTTAAAATCGAGCTTCTAATAACGACACTAACTTTAGTTCGTGCGGTTTTAAAACGAGCAGACTCAGAAAATTGAACTTTAACATCCCCATTTTTTAGTCGCACGACACTCTCGACAAGCCCCCAGTAAACACGAGCTCTTTGCTCAATCACTTCAGAATTTACAAAATCTTGATCTTTAATTCGTTTAAATAATTCACTATATGCGTATGAATTTTCACCAATTTTGATTGCTCTCTTTTTGAGTAAACCCAATTTTTGGTATTTGTAGTACTTACCAACCAATGAGCCCAAGTGATAGATATTCGAAGGAGATAGGTGCTTAATATAACCTACAGGTTTACCCATAATTTTAGTTACAGTCTCCACGCCTTCAACTCCCGGATTTACCCTTGTTTCAATAAAGTGGCTCTTAGGGCGTTCCATGAAAAACAAGTCAGGCTCATTTTCACTTTTCTTCTGCTCATCAGGGACATGAGCCATATCACCAAGATCTGTTGTGTTCAGATAATTGGTCTCGTAAATATTGCAGGAGTCAGAGTGAAGATCCACAGTTCGAAAATATGGGTCTACTTTACGTTTTGATAATGGCTTGTCGATATTTACACAAGTAATTAAACAGCCACAGCCATCCCCAACACAGATGAATTTTCGCTTATCCGTAATTTTTCCCTGCTGAAAATATAGGTCTGCTGTTTCCGGAGTTACTATTTCCCCACATTCTAAGCTTTGAGCTTTACTGAGTGATGTCACTATACCTCCTAAAAAATATAACGCCCTGTTAAGGGGTGAGCAACGCAATACAAAAGCCGCCGCATACCACCTTAAACACCAAAACCAACGCATAGTAAAAATGCCACGCGTTGCGAATCCCTCTTGAACAGTTTGTTATGTAACCTCTACACGAGTCTTGTCATGGGGATGCTCGAACCATGAGCCATGCCCAGCTTCCCTGTTGGAGTGTCGTCCACAACAAAACCATATTTTTCAAAAAATGGAACAAGTGAAATATGTGCTGCTGTTAGACAGATTCTGTCTAAATTGTGCTCTTTAGAATATGTAACGCAACGGTCGACCAACTCCCCAAATAAATTGAGTCCACGAAATGCTTGAAATTCAGACTGCCTCTCTGATGGTTTCATAGGCTCAAGTGGGTTTGAGAACTTAACATCGGATATATGCAGAATATTTTGATGTAATACTGCAATTAACAGCTCACTAAAATCTTTGCAATCTACGCTGCTATCACCCGTATTAGTATGGATATATAGAATATCTTTAATTACGTCAGTACCTACAAAATTACTAACTTCTTTGTATAAGCTTGGGTTACCAGTTTGGAAGTGAATTGCAAGTGACATTGGATCAACATCTGGGTGAGTTTGTATATACTTTGTAGTGGTCAACTAAAATTGGCCACGGTTTTAGAGTTTTCCCAATACAATCGTTCTGACTCATTGGGTGTCAAGCCACCGTTATACTGATGCGGCCTGAGCTGGCTATAATATCCAATAATGTAGCGGATGATCTCTTGTTGAGCCTCTGCAAAGCTACGATAACCTACTGTTGGAACCCATTCCGTTTTCAAGCTTCTAAAGAAGCGCTCCATCGGCGCATTATCCCAGCAATTTCCTCGGCGAGATAAACTTTGTTTTATTTGAAAACGCCACAGTAATTGACGGTATTGACGACTCGTATAGTGACTGCCTTGATCACTGTGGAACATGACGCCTTTAGGCTTTCCACGAGACTCATAAGCCATCGAAAGCGCTTTGCCTGTTAATCGTGTATCAGGTGATACTGACATTGCCCAACCAATCACTTTTCGAGCAAAAAGGTCGATGACTACTGCTAAATACATCCAACGATTTCCCGTCCAAATATAGGTCACGTCACCCACCCAGACTTCATTTGGTGCCGTGACAGCAAACTGACGATCTAAGTGATTCGGGATTTCAATATGCTCTTGTGAGGCTTTACGGTAACGATGTTTTGGGACTTGGCAACTCACTAATCCCAGCGTTTTCATCAGCTTTGCTGCTCGGTAACGACTCAGACTCACGCCTTGGTTTGTTACAATATCAGCAATGGTTCTTGCTCCTGCAGAACCATTGCTTGCCGTATAAGCTTCGCTAATCAAACTACGAAGTTTTACGGTTTCCGCCTTTATTTCTGTTGGCCGTTTCAGCCAATAGTTATAACTGCTTCGATGAACATTGAAGACTTCGCATAATGTTTTTATGCTGTGGCTCTGCTTGAGTTTCTTGATCATCAAGAATTGTTCAGTGAGTCCGACATCAAGAGAGCCGTGGCTTTTTTTAATATTTCATTATGCTCTTCAAGACGAGCGAGCTTCTTTTTTAATTCACGAATTTCAATTTGCTCAGGCGTCATTGGTGACGCTTTGGGTGCTTTGCCTTGGCGCTCTTGTTTTAATTGGCGAACCCACTTATCCATCGTAGATTTACCTACATTCATGGCTTGAGCCGCTTCAGTCACTGAGTAGTTTTGATCAAGCACTAATTGTGCCGCTTCCAGTTTGAATTCGGCACTAAATAGCCGTCTTGTACGTTTTGTCATAATGTCACCTATTAACTTATGAGATGATAATATCACCTCTAATTAAGTGACCAAATTCACCGTACCACTACACAACCACTTTGAGTCCGAATAGAGCAGTTGAAGACCTTCTCTAAAATCTTTGTATGAGCTAATGCCTTGTAGTAGAAGCATTAATGTACCGATAACAGTTACTCGTGTTTTAATCGACCCTTCTTCAAACTCAATATTTATATCAAGCCCTTCAGATAAGAAAAACTCTGTACGACTTAACGCAAAAGCTCTTATGCTTTCTTTGAACGCTTCAAGCTGTTCTTCAGTTTCAATTCCCGCTGGCTCAACGTGAATATACGCCTGACTAAGAATGTTTTTATTTATGTAATCAGCCACGAAATTTCCTCAATACTGTTAACGCCCGCCTAAGGGGCTGGTAACGCTACAACCAAACTTAACGCATACTAAATTAATCACAAAGCCCAGAGTATTACGAAAACGCCGAGCGTTAACAGTCCCTCTTGAGGCGTTTGTTAACTGGCCAGGGCTGATGATTTTCACCGAACATTTCACCAATGCAAATCATCACTTTACGCTTCATTTGAAATTTTCGGATCTCGCACCAATTTTCTGAGTGTGAAAAATCCGCAAGCTTCACGTGTTGCTATCGTTGGCTGATCCCATGCTCCGCACAAATCTTTGAGATGATTTTTCGCTCGTTCAAAATATCGGCATTGACCACAACGAAATATTCGTGAATTCCTTTTCTAAAATGTTGATAGATTTTCCGCTTTGCCAGTTAACGCCCGCCTAAGGGGCTGGCAACGCACAAACCAACTCACCGCATAGCAAATTAATCACAAAAATCACCGCATACAAAAAATGCTACGCGTTGACAGTCCCGCTTGAGGCGCTTGTTAACTGGCCAGGGCTGAAGATTTCCACTGAAAATTTCATCAATACAAACCTTCACTTTACGCTTCGTTTGAAGTTTTCGGATCTCGCACCAATTTTCTGAGTGTGAAAAATCCGCAAGCTTCACGCGTTGCTATCGTTGGTTGATCCCAAGCTCCACACAAATCTTTGAGATGATTTTTCGCTCGTTCAAAATGTCGGCATTGGCCACAACGAAACATTCGTAAATTCCTTTTCTCAAATGTTGATAGATTTTCCGCTTTGCCAGTTAACGCCCGCCTAAGGGGCTGGCAACGCATTAACACTAAACTCAAACACAACAACTGTAACCACCGCGGCTCATTGGAACTGGAAACGCCACGCGTTGACAGTCCCTCTTGAGGCGTTTGTTAACTGGCCAGGGCTGAGGATTTCCACCGAACATTTCACCAATGCAAATCATCACTTTACGCTTCGTGTGAAGTTTTCGGATCTCGCACCAATTTTCTGAGTGTGAAAAATCCGCAAGCTTCACACATTGCTATCGTTGGTTGATCCCAAGCTCCACACAAATCTTTGAGATGATTTTTCGCTCGTTCAAAATGTCGGCATTGGCCACAACGAAACATTCGTAAATTCCTTTTCTCAAATGTTAATGGATTTTCCGCTTTGCCAGTTAACGCCCGCCTAAGGGGCTGACAACGCACAAACCAACTTAACGCATAACAAATTAACCACAAAAATCACCGCATACAACAAATGCCGCGCGTTGACAGTCCCGCTTGAGGCGTTTGTTAGCCCACATTTCACGGCATCCACTGTAGTATTTGGTTTATCAATTTTTGCACTAAAAATGAACCAGATGGAGTAAAACTCCAAACAAAAATGCCAATATTTGCAAATATTGTTAGCCATAATATGGTCTTAAATGGCTGCTTCTTAGACTTGTGACAAAATTGAGTCTGTGCACATAGCGCTCCTGGCCAACCACCGATTAATGATAAAAAATGCAATGTGCTTTCTGGTGTTCTCCATTTACGATTCTGAGCTGCATTTTTATCTTTTGCATACATAATATAAGTAAAAAATGACATCAGGATATATGCTGGTATAAATAATCTTTCACCACCGAACACAATAATCGCTAACATCGCTAAAACTAAGTAAATAAAGCCAAACAATATTGTGAATGGAATATTATCTCCCCCAAGAATCGTCACATTACTAGCATTGTAGCGCCCTTTATTATCTTCGCTGATCTCAAATTTAACCTCATCATCAATCTTTGGGCGTCGCGCTTTACTATTCACCGTTGATATATGAAGAAAAACTTTCAGATCTCCGTTCTGAGCTGAAATAAATCCATAGCCTTTTGAATCATTCCACTCTGTAACTCTACCTTTTATCATCTTGCTCTACTCTTACATTTTCTCGTGTGGGCTAACGCCCGCCTAAGGGGCTGGTAACGCACAACCCAACTTAACGCATACCAAATTAATCACAAAGCTCAAAGCATTACAAAAATGCTGCGCGTTAACAGTCCCTCTTGAGGCGTTTGTTAACTGGCCAGAGCTGAGGATTTCCACCGAACATTTCACCTATGCAAATCATCACGTTGCGCTTCGTTTGAAGTTTTCGGATCTCGCACCAATTTTCTGAGTGTGAAAAATCCGCAAGCTTCACGCGTTGCTATCATTGGTTGATCCCAAGCCCCACACAAATCTTTGAGATTGTTTTTTGCTCGCTCAAAATGTCGGCATTGACCACAGCGAAACATTCGTAAATTCCTTTTCTAAAATGTTGATTGATTTTCCGCTTTGCCAGTTAACGCCCGCCTAAGGGGCTGGCAACGCACAGCCCAAATTAACGCATACCAAACTAATCACAAAACCTGCCGCATAACGAAAATGTCGCGCGTTGACAGTCCCGCTTGAGGCGTTTGTTATGTGTATGAACACTAAGCTAAAGTTGGTTTGAACCAAATATGCTACGCGATATTTTATGCCCTACTGCAAAGCAAACCACCGCAATACCAACGAAAACTAGAATTGACAGTAAATATCCAACCGTCGCAGATACACCAAAGCCCCAAACAAACGAAAACACTAAGCCTTGATATGCTTCGTATGGCCATTGAATTACTGGAAAATGTGAACCTTCCATCATAGTAAAGATTAAAGCTGCTAATCCTGACAGTGAGGCCACAATCCCAAACATACTTGATCTATTCATGCTAAAAACCAAATTGGAAACAAATTGACCAATTTTATGTGCTTATTTCAATTGTGACTAGCTAGAAAACACATAACGCCCTGTTAAGGTGTGAGCAACGCAATACCGAAGCTTCCGCATACCACCTTAAACACAAAACGCAACGCATAGCAAAAACGCCACGCGTTGCGAATCACTCTTAAACAGTTTGTTAAGTTTCTAATCTAGCAAGTCGTCCAACAACCCATCAAGATCTGCGACTTGCTCGCGAACAGTTGCCATTAGATCACTAAGAGCTGGGGAGTTTTCCTCGAACTCAAGCAAGATGCGTTGTTGACGGTCAAGGACAGCGAATACTTGAGATTCACTCCAGTAGAACTCATGTTCATCGTAAAAGTACTTTGACTTTCTTTCGAATACAGCCACGTATTTGTCTTTGTATTTAGCCTCAAAGTACACAAAAACTTCGCTTTCAGTTGCTGTGGTTAGTGCCTTCGGTGGAGTTTCAGCACCCCACTTCACTTCACCTTTAGAAGTTTCTCGGTTTAGCTTAGTTATCAGCTTTATCGCTTTTTCATTGGCACTCATATTAATCCCACTTCGAATCTTTTTCTAACTGTATGAGCATTGTAGTTATTGCACTCAGCTCTGTATATAATTCCCACGCTTGATCTTCATCAACGGAGGATAAACTATCTTTTATTATCAACCACTTTCGTGGCTTCAATTGTTTAACAAATGCCTTACATTTTTTCTGTTCTTCATTTGGAAGTTTAGGTATTAAGTTTTCAAGTAAAGCTCTACTAATTGAAAGCTGGTTTCTTGCATCTTCCTTTTGAGTACCCCAACTCTTTAAGTGTGAAGATAACGTTTTGGACACCGCTTTTAGTTCTTTTGTTACTTGCGGCAACCTTGCTCGCCGCAAAAAAAGAGTTCCGAATATGCCTAGCTTCGTATAGAAGCCAAAGTGTAAGAAAAAAGCCAATGACTGTAGTAAATGTCGCTATATCTACAAACCATTGGGGGAAAACACTATTCAACCAACTATCTCCTTTTTTAACAATTATAACGAATGTCAATTTAGAAACTTAACGCCCGCCTAAGGGGCTGGTAACGCTACAAACAAACTTAACGCATAACAAATTAATCACAAAGCGCAAAGTATTACAAAAACGCCGAGCGTTAACAGTCCCTCTTGAGGCGTTTGTTAGGTGAATTTACTCGTACACCTGCCCATTGTGTTTCAACCAACCATGAGCATGACGATTTTGAGGATCTTTATGAGTCCAGTGAAGAACCCCACCCTTTTTGTTCCATTCGTATTCACCATAAAACTCAACACTATCGCCAACTTTCAAGTTCGGAATTCTCGGTGCTAAGTCGATGTTATGAGCAACCAGCAATGTTTGTCCGCTATTGAGCTTTAAGATGAATTTTTGATGCCTCGAACCATTATTGTCGTCGGGCAACACTTTTACTACTTGTCCAAGTCCTTGAACTTGCAAGTCACTTTGCTGCGATTGATAAGCTTGTTGTAAAACGGCGTCATTGGCATACAAGCTAACCGAAAAACAGCTTGTGAGAACGAGCCAAAAAGCTAAAAACCATTTCATAAAACTGTCCTTGTTCAATCCACTGACCATTCACCTAACGCCGCATTAAGGGGCGAACAACGCACAAAAATACTTAATGCATAACTCCTTAATCACAAAAAGAAACGCATGACAAAAATGCCACGCGTTGTGAGTCCCTCTTAAATGCTTTGTTAGCCGTTTATCTCACACTTGCATGATGAGAAACACTTTCTAGCCTTTCTGCTAGCCAAATTTTAATGATTGATTGACGTGTTACACCTACACGATTGGCTTCTCGGTCTAAAGACTCAAGCATCCACGCTGGAAAATCGACATTGACTCGTTTTTGCTTATGCATTGGCCTTTTTACTTGCGACAAATCCAAATCCATTAAGATGTCATCGTCGTCACTTTCAAACTTAGCATCAAATTCATGCGCTTTCATAAAGGTTTATCTCCGCTTTCCGTGAACGCCGAACTGAGATGAGCCTGATATTCATGCCTCGGTAGGTAATGACACCTGACCAATGCTTACCGTTTAGTAAGCCGACAACCAAATATCTTGGTTCATCACTCGTATTAGCAGGGATCTCGATAAGATCTGAATCATTCCACAATCCTTGAGCGGTATGAAAATCGATACCATGTTTTTCGAGATTACTTCTGCTTTTGTTTTCATCAAATTCAAATTTAATCATGAGTAAAAATTACACCCTTTTTACTCGTTAGGCAAATTTTGTTGATTGATGACGGCTAACGCTCGCCTAAGGGGCTGGCAACGCACAAACCAACTCACCGCATAGCAAATTAACCACAAAAACCTGCCGCATAAAAAAAATGCCGCGCGTTGACAGTCCCGCTTGAGGCGCTTGTTATGCTTGGCGTGACAATGTAACCTACATATTGGTAGTAATCACAAAGCAATGTACAACCAATACCTTTGCTCTACTCAAAACCACCATTAACACGCAATGCATTCGAAAAATCGCCGAAAGCTTTAACATGAGCCGTCGAATTATTTACCTCTGGCGAGCCCGTAGGTGAAAATCTTCCCACCCAGTATTTACTCATTGTAGAAATTTTCGTCTTTACCAAATGTGATTTAGATATTTTCCGGTATTGTTCAGCAGATAAACAAAACGTTCGATGTGACCAAGGCATTTCTACGAAAGACGCCTGTCCGAACATTGCAGTTGGACTGTAAATAGCACTGCTATAATTCGTTAAACTGCTGCATGGACGCACTTCAAATACATCACCGTCTGCATTAATTGTTAATTTACTAACATTATCAATAACTGGAACAATTGCATCAATTTGAATATGATTCTGATCAGAATTCCATCTAAGATTTAAAATGCTTGCGACATTATCACCATATCCGAATATCGATTCTACGCTGACAATTACTCTATTGGAATCAAAGGAATCTATCTTTACTTCAACAGGACTAGCAGGAATCTCATTTATAGATGAACAACCACTAACCAACAAAACAAATGATATAGCTAAAAAAAATGATGATTTCATTTATAATCCTTTTGAAACTATGAAATATATCCTATCAGAAGAACTGTACTCAACATCTATCGAAAGTAAGCACCATTTTACATCCTGAATTAAATCAAGCTAAGCATAACGCTCGCCTAAGGGGCTGGCAACGCACAAACCAACTCACCGCATAGCAAATTAATCACAAAAATCACCGCATACAAAAAATGCTGCGCGTTGACAGTCCCTCTTGAGGCGCTTGTTAGTTTCGTAGCCGATTGTTTAACAATGATTTTTCACCAAAATATTTGGACCACATTTTATGCAAAGTCATCGAGCGAACACACGTCCAGCATCAAACGCTGTGAAGTTGGCTGCCAAAACTCAAAGCGATCAAGGTTGAGTTGGCCAATAACCGAATTTCCAACAAAGAAAACGCACTCACAGCAATGTTGCAGCTTTTGTGAAACCAAACTTGCCGTGTGGACGCTTCCACAAAATGGATGCATCAAGGTTTGTTGGCTTTAGCGATCTTGTGCCAACGACATTTTCAACGCTTTCTACCTAATCAGCATCAAATAAAACACCAAAGCCAATTCGTAAACTTTGAGCGCAAAAAGCCGAATAATCGAAACCATTAACGCAAATTTTATGAATTTTCTTGATAGAAACTAACGCTCGCCTAAGGGGCTGGCAACGCACAAACCAACTTAACGCATACCAAATTAATCACAAAAATTACAGCACACCAAAAATGCCGCGCGTTGACAGTCCCGCTTAAGGCGCTTGTTAGGTGAATTTATTCGTACACCTGTCTATTGTGTTTTAACCAACCATGAGCATGACGATTTTTAGGATCTTTGTGAGTCCAATGAAGAACTCCACCTTTTTTATTCCATTCGTATTCACCGTAAAACTCAACACTATCCCCGACCTTCAAATTCGGAATTCTCGGCGCTAAATCAATATTGTGAGCAACAAGTAATGTTTGTCCGCTATTGAGTTTTAAAATAAATCTTTGGTGCTTTGAACCGTCATTATCATCAGGCAGTACTTTCACAACCTGTCCAATGCCTCGAACCTGAAGGTCGCTTTGTTGCGATTTATAAGCTTTTTGTAAAATGACATCATTTGCATGCAAACTAATCGAAAAGCAGCTTGCGATTGCAATCCAAAAAATTAAAAACCATTTCATAAAACTGTCCCTGTTAAAATCCACTGACCTTCACCTAACGCCCGCCTAAGGGGCTGGTAACGCTACAAACAAACTTAACGCATATCAAATTAATCACAAAAACTAAAGTATTACGAAAACGCCGAGCGTTAACAGTCCCTCTTGAGGCGTTTGTTAGCCGTTTTTACCAAACCTACTGTTTAGTCAGCATTAATCGACGCAAATCCCTTTCCGCACGCATAACAAAAAGAATACAAACCTGTTTATCATCATAGCTGTAGAAAATACGACACGGATTAACAACCACTTCACGATAGTTGAGATGCTCTAGCTCTGAGGGAATACGTCCAGACTCTGGAAAATCAGCTAAGCGCTCAACCTTTGCGAAGACCGTTTGTACCAAGAGTTTAGCTGCTATGACATTTTCAAGGGCTATATATTCCGCAATATCATTCAGATCGGATAGAGCCGGTTCCGTCCAAATTATTTCAGCCATTTTAACATTCTGTCCTTAGCATTTTGATGCGTAACAACTCTGCTATCGGCTAACGCTCGCTCACCACGAGCAATACCTTCAAGGATCGCTAAACGATTTTGCATAAACTCATAATCATCCACGTCGATAAGATACGCTGACGGCTTTCCATGCTCTGTGATTAATACTGGCTCTTTTGTATGATGAAGATCAGCAAGGATCTTCGTTGCTTGACGTTTCAATGACGTCACAAGTTCTACTTTCATTCCTGCCGCTCCAAAGAAAAACAAAAGTGATACTATTCTATCACTATGAGCATAGCAAGCTTTCAGACGGCTAACGCCCGCCTAAGGGGCTGACAACGCACAGCCCAACTTAACGCATACCAAATTCACCACGAAAACCTGCCGCATAACAAAAATGCCGCGCGTTGACAGTCCCTCTTGAGGCGCTTGTTAGTTTCGTAGCCGACTGTTTAACAATGATTTTTCACCAAAATATTTGAACCACATTTTATGCAAAGTCATAGCGCAAAAACACATCCAGCATCAAACGCTGTGAAGTTAGCGGCCAAAACTCAAAACGATCAAGGTTGAGTTGGCCAATAACCAGCTTTCCAACAAAGAAAACGCATTCACAGCGATGTTGCAGCTTTTCCGAAACTAAACTTGCCGTGTGGACGCTTCCACAAAATGGATGCGTCGAAATTTATTGGCTTTAGCGATCTTGTGCCAGCGACATTTTCAACACTTTCTACCCAATCAGTATCAAGCGAAGCTAAAAAGCCAATTCGTGAACTTTGAGCATCAAAAGCCGAATAATCGGAACAATTATCACCAATATTTACGAATTATCTTGATAGAAACTAACGCCCGCCTAAGGGGCTGACAACGCATTACCACTAAACTCAATCACAACAACCGTAACCCCCGCGGCTCATTGGGACTGGAAACGCCACGCGTTGACAGTCCCGCTTGAGGCGTTTGTTAACTGGCCAGTGCTTATGATTTTCACTGCACTTTCAACCAACACAAAGAAAATTACTCTATTCTTCGTTTGGTGTTTTCACATCTCGGGCTGGTTTTCTGAGCATGAAAAATCCGCAAGCTTCACGCGTTGCAGTCGTAGGTTGTTCCCAAGCACCACAAAGATCCTTGAGATTATTTTTAGCTCTTTCGAAATGACGGCATTGCCCACAACGAAACATTTGCAAACTCCTTTTGCTCAGGTGCTTTTGGCATTTCCATTTTGCCAGTTAACGCCCGCCTAAGGGGCTGGCAACGCACAACCCAACTTAACGCATACCAAATTAATCACAAAAATCACCGCATAACGAAAATGCTACGCGTTGACAGTCCCTCTTGAGGCGCTTGTTAGTTTCGTAGCCGATTGTTTCACAATGATTTTTTACCAAAATATTTCAGCAACATTTTATGCAAAATCATCGAGCAAACACACGTCCAACATCAAACGCGGTGAAGTTCGCTGCCAAAATTCAAAACGTTCAAGGTTGAGTTGGCCAATCAGCAGATTTCCAACAAAGAAAACGCACTCACAGCAATGTTGCTGCTTTTGTGAAATCAAACTTGCCGTGTGGACGCTTCCACAAAATGGATGCATCGAGGTTTATTGGCTTTAGCGATCTTGTGCCAACGACATTTTCAACACTTTCTACCTAGTCAGCATCAAGTAAAGCACCAAAGCCAATTCGTAAACTTTGAGCACCAAAATCCGAATTATCGAAACCATTAACGCAAATTTTATGCATTTTCTTGATAGAAACTAACGCCCGCCTAAGGGGCTGGCAACGCACAACCCAACTTAACGCATAACAAATTAATCACAAAACTTTCCGCATAACAAAAATGCCGCGCGTTGACAGTCCCGCTTGAGGCGCTTGTTAGTTTCGTAGCCGATTGTTTCACAATGATTTTTCACCAAAATATTTGAACCACATTTTATGCAAAGTCATCGAGCAAAAACACGTCCCGCATCAAACGCTGTGAAGTTGGCAGAGGAAACTCAAAACGATCAAGGTTGAGTTGGCCAATGACCGGCTTTCCAACAAAGAAAGCGCACTCACAGCAATGTTGCAGCTTTTGTGAAACCAAACTTGCCGTGTGGACGCTTCCACAAAATGGATGCATCAAGGTTTGTTGGCTTTAGCGATCTTGTGCCAACGACATTTTCAACGCTTTCTACCTAATCAGTATCAAGCGAAGCTAAAAAGCCAATTCGTAAACTTTGAGCGCCAAAAGCCAAATTATCGGAACAATTATCACCAATATTTACGAATTATCTTGATAGAAACTAACGCCCACCTAAGGGGCTGGCAACGCACAACCCAACTTAACGCATACCAAATTAACCACAAAAACCTGCCGCATAACAAAAATGCCGCGCGTTGACAGTCCCGCTTGAGGCGCTTGTTAGTTTCGTAGCCGATTGTTTCACAATGATTTTTTACCAAAATATTTCAGCAACATTTTATGCAAAATCATCGAGCAAACACACGTCCAACATCAAACGCTGTGACGTTAGCGGCCAAAACTCCAAACGCTCAAGGTTGAGTTGGCCGATGCCCGGCTTTCCAACAAAGAAAGCGCGCCTAAAGCGATGTTGTCGCTTTTGTGAAACCAACCTTGCCGTGTGGACGCTTCCACAAAATGGATGCATCGAGATTTTCTGACTTCAGCGATCTTGTGCCAACGAAATTTTCAACGCTTTCTACCCAATCAGTATCAAGCGAAGCTAAAAAGCCAATTCGTGAACTTTGAGCATCAAAATCCGAATAATCGGAACAATTAGCGCAAATTTTATGAATTTTCTTGATAGAAACTAACGCCCGCCTAAGGGGCTGGTAACGCACAACCCAACTTAACGCATACCAAATTAATCACAAAGCTCAAAGCATTACAAAAATGCTGCGCGTTAACAGTCCCTCTTGAGGCGTTTGTTAACTGGCCAGAGCTGAGGATTTCCACTGAACATTTCACCAATGCAAATCATCACTTTACGCTTCGTTTGAAGTTTTCGGATCTCGCACCAATTTTCTGAGTGTGAAAAATCCGCAAGCTTCACGCGTTGCTATCGTTGGTTGATCCCAAGCCCCACACAAATCTTTGAGATTGTTTTTTGCTCGCTCAAAATGTCGGCATTGACCACAGCGAAACATTCGTAAATTCCTTTTCTAAAATGTTGATTGATTTTCCGCTTTGCCAGTTAACGCTCGCCTAAGGGGCTGGCAACGCACACCACAAAACTCAAACACAGCAACCGAAACCACCGCGGCTCAATGGGACTGGAAACGCCACGCGTTGACAGTCCCTCTTGAGGCGTTTGTTATGGCGCTATTCCAAACCATTTGCCTTAAGCCAACTATCAAAATCAGTGAGTCCATGCTTCCTACGAACTCTTACAACTTCAACAGCAAGGAATAGACCAGTCAACAGGCCAAAAAGCAAAGAACCATAAACCTGAGAAATCATAAATCCTTGAAACTGCCATACAAATAACCACATAAATCCACCCCAAAAACCTGCGCCGATTACAGATTGGAGAGCAAATAGCTTTAGTGGGTTTTCAAATATCCTCGGCTTCATATCCAAACGAGCCAACTTATGAAATAGATATGGGTATGGTTTAATTAAACGAGCACTAATGCCCTTTTCAATCAATAGTGTTCGAACAAATTCCATTTTATCCATGATCGCTCCTATATGATGCTTTGCGCCATAACGCTCGCCTAAGGGGCTGGCAACGCACAACCCAACTCACCGCATAGCAAATTCATCACAAAAATCACCGCATAACGAAAATGCCGCGCGTTGACAGTCCCTCTTGAGGCGCTTGTTAGTTTTGTAGCTCATTGTTTAATGATGACTTTTTATAAAAATACTCGAATCAAATTTTATGCAAAATCATCGAGCAAAAATACATCCAGCATCAAACGCTGTGAAGTTGGCAGCCGAAACTCAAAACGATCAAGGTTGATTTGGCCAATGACCGGATTTCCAACAAAGAAAGCGCACTCACAGCGATGTTGCTGTTTTTGTGAAACCAAACTTGCCGTGTGGACGCTTCCACAAAATGGATGCATCGAGGTTTATTGGCTTTAGCGATCTTGTGCCAACGACATTTTCAACGTTTTCTACCCAATCAGTATCAATCAAAATACAAAAGCCAATTCGTGAACTTTGAGCACCAAAAGCTGAATCATCCAAACAATTAGCGCAAATTTTATCAACTTTCCTGATAAAAACTAACGCCAGCCTAAGGGGCTGGCAACGCATAACACCAAACTCAACCACAACAACCGTAACCACTTCGGCTCATTGGGACTGGAAACGCCGCGCGTTGACAGTCCCTCTTGAGGCGTTTGTTAAGCAGCTTTTTTACGCATCAAATACTCATAGTTAAACATGCATTTGATTAACTGATGTAGCCGGTGCATTTCACGGTATGAAATAAGAATTTTCCTCATAAAATCAATAAAGTACATTGACTCCGCTTTTTCTTGCTTTATGCCTTCTTTCTTAGGGTAATAAGTAATAATTTGAGAAACATCATCATACTCTGCTTTGACATGAGCAATTGAGTTACGGAGCTGATTGTTGATAGCATCTTCACCAATTTCATACCAACACTCATCTAAATGAGCTACTTTAAAACCATACGGTAAGTCTGCAAAATCATTCAGCGACTTAGGTGTTGTTTTGCCAATATCTTTAAACTTATTGTGATCTTTACGATGAATAATGTTATTGATCCCAGCAACAAGAATAAGCTGACGAGATAGAACTTCAGAAATATCTTTATATAAATCTTTATACTTTTGAAAGTCGTCTGTGGATACTCTAAAAGCAACTAACTCTTTATCATAATCAGGATCAAAATCTAAAAATAATGCAGGTCTAAATGCTAACTCTCCCGCCAAAATTTGCGGGTAAATTTCTAAACAATCATGCTGTGTATTTTTTAGAAAACCAGTCTCGATAATTTCCTCAAAGAATACATCTAATGCCTTGGCATCAGAGGATAACGCATCCTTAATTCCTTTCATATGCATAGCAACAGACTCAGCATTCTCAGTTGGCATTGAGAATGGAGCAAAAACTTTTGCAATTACACAGTACAAGGCGAGATTCACATCTTGTGGCTTCTCAGATTTTAAAGTTTCTCCGAACTCTTTTTCACACAACCTTCCAAACAAATTCACGTTTTTCGAGTACAGACGTAGAACACGCTCTAACTCTTGTGTTTTTGAATGCAGAAAGTTCAAACCATTTAATCTAGCATTATGAATAGCGAAATTTTCATGTCCAATTCTACCTATTGCTTTTAGAAATGGGGTATGCCCCATTTGGTATTTACCAAAAGTGACAGGGAAGTCTAGATGTAAATCGACAAATGGATACTCATTAGTAAAAGGGCCATCAAACTTAATAGCTTTAGCACCTTTTACTTTCACGCCTTTCCCAATTTCAATATAAATAGCCTCTCCACAACTCGGACAGCAAAATCTTATAGGCTGAAAATCTCTGTTGGACATACCTATTCTGCAGTCAACTAAACACTCACAAGTTGTACATTCAAATCTTTGATTAAAGTTCATTTATTATTACCAAATTACCTAGCTGCTTAACGCCCGCCTAAGGGGCTGGCAACGCATTACAACTAAACTCAAACACAACAACCGAAACCACCGCGGTTCAATGGGACTGGAAACGCCACGCGTTGACAGTCCCTCTTGAGGCATTTGTTATAGCGCAGTTTAGCACGCAATACGTTGCGACACTTCTGGAGGCATTACTGCAGATAGAAGCAAAGGAATAGAAGTCAAAGCAATTTTTCCATCCCGATTCTTTTTCTGGATATATGCTGGGTATTTTTCAGGAAGATATATTTCTTGAAACCAAGTCCTGAACTCTGAAAGTGCGTTGATTGGATAAGCATTAATTTCAGGATCAAGTTGTCTATATGACTCTGGGTATTTATGAATAATTTTTATTCGTTCACCATGTACCATAGCTAGATTTTTAGCTTTCCAGTACTTCGCCCAATGAATACCCAAGCTACCATCTGGCATTATAGAATCATCAACTACTATATTATTACGAATTAATGAAGCGATAATAGTTGTCGCTTCATCAAACATAGTGAAATACCCTTTGGGACATTCATTGTTCAAGATACGTTCTTGGAATAATTTCCAACTTTCTCCAATTAGATCTTGTTCGTTATAATTTAAACGATCATAAATATATTTTCTTAAACCAAGCTTAGCTGCTCTACGGTAATTCTGAATTGCTTCTGGTTTTGTTACTTGCGCATAGTGAGCATAATAATCGGTGATAGCCATTACGATTTGTTCAGGTACAGCATGTATAACACCTGTTATCGAGTTTTTACTATCAATTTCTACATATAGGCTATCTGGAATAGTTTCTGATTCAGTCCATTCTTTAATCAATTCTGTTAGTTGTTGTCCACGAACCTTGCCTTGTGCATCACCAGCAGACCAATCTTGAGCTAACTGAATAACAGAGCTAGGTGCTAAACCACAAAATCGAGCTAAACCTTGAAGTGAAAGAAATGTTTCACCATTTGGCAAAACGCCCATGCTGATACTATCCACTTCCTGTAGTTTCACAGGTACTAAATCAAATGTTTGCTGCTTCACGTAATTCTCCACACGATTACCAAATTCAAAAAATATGCCACCAGTAGCTTAAATATCAATAATAATCTTCTGGATTTGCGCTATAACGCCCGCCTAAGGGGCTGGCAACGCCACAACTAAACTCAAACATAACAATCGTAACCACCTCAGCTCAATGTGACTGAAAACGCTACGCGTTGACAGTCCCTCTTGAGGCGTTTGTTAGTGTGATGAGGTTAAGTGCTCCAGAACCGATTGATACCAACTTTCTAAAAAGTCGAAAGCAACAACTGTAAGCTTGACACAAGCATCATGGCTAAGAGTTATATACCCATTCTCTATACCTATTCCATCGTACCGTGAAGTTAATTGTTTTATTACAGTTGCTTTAGAAAAACCCTCAATACAGGAGTCATTGTGAACGATGCAATTTCGTAGTTCGATTAATCCTTTAATATCTTGGATATTTATCGAGTTTGCTGGTGAAGATATACCACAGACTATCGAGCAATACTTAATAAACCTTTCAATAGCGCTACCTTTTAGGTCATTCCATTTGAGTAACTGACCAGTTGCTAATTTAAGCTGGTCGCAAAATGTAGAGAACTCTCGCTCGAGAACAATAAGCACAGTAACAATATGACTTTTTCGAGTTACATCGGGAAAACAGTCATGAACAAGTCCGCAAAAACTACTATCGAGCTCAATATGCTCTGTTTTCTCAAGTATCAATAACAAGTCTTGTACGTAGCAATCAAGATCTACCAAATTACCAAAAAATTGAGTTTCATGAGATATATTCAAGCGCTTTCCTCTCATCACACTAACGCCCGCCTAAGGGGCTGGCAACGCACCAACCAGCTTAACGCATAGCAAAGTAACCACAAAATCTTCCGCATACAAAAAATGCCACGCGTTGACAGTCCCACTTGAGGCGTTTGTTATGCGCATCTTGCCTCAAATACCATTTCATACCATAATTAGGTACTTCTTGGTATTTCTGGAGAAAAGCCCATGGCTAAAAACACAAGTATCACTCTTGGTGACCACTTCGATGGCTTTATTGCAAGCCAAATACAACGTGGACGTTACGGCTCAGCAAGTGAAGTCATTCGCTCTGCTCTGCGTCTACTCGAAAACCAAGAAACCAAACTACAGTCACTCCGTCAATTACTTGTTGAAGGTGAGCAAAGTGGTGACGTTGATTATGACCTTGATAGCTTCATCAATGAACTCGATAGTGAAAACATTCGATGAAACCATTTAATCTTACTGTCGCCGCGAAAGCCGACTTACGGGATATTGCTTTATTCACTCAACGCCGATGGGGAAAAGAGCAGCGAAATATTTATTTAAAGCAGTTCGATGACTCATTTTGGCTTTTAGCGGAAAATCCTGACATCGGTAAATCATGCGATGAAATCCGAGAGGGCTACAGAAAATTCCCCCAAGGTAGTCACGTCATCTTTTATCAGCAAACCGGCAGCCAACAAATCCGGGTAATTCGAATTCTTCATAAGAGCATGGATGTAAACCCAATATTCGGCGCATAACGCCCTGTTAAGGTGTGAGCAACGCAATACCGATGCTTCCGCATACCACCTTAAACACAAAACGCAACGCATAGCAAAAATGCCAAGCGTTGCGAATCACTCTTAAACAGATTGTTAGGTTTTTGTCATTGATTCAAGTAACTGTTTGTTAGCCTCATCCCTATCACTTGAAAAAGACAGCTCTCCAATTACCTCTTTGGCAAAATCAAACTCTTTAAGGTCTAAAGCTTTTTTATAGATAAGCTTATAGTTTGCATCCCTATCTGAGGAGAAAGATAACTCATTTGCTGCGCTGTAGGCTTCATTAACGCACTCTTTAGTTAATAAGTTTGGTACTAATTTTTTATACGCTGCATCTTTATCCGAACTGAAAGAGAGGGTTCTAATCGGAGCTTTTAAAGATTGATAGTAATCATCGCACACAAATACCAATTGATCTGTTTTTTCCTCTAGGGTTGATTGAGGAATTGGATGCTGCTCCTTGGCATTACCCTGATTGGTAACATTAGTATCTTTTGGGGCAATCTGATCTGCTGATACCTTAGTACTGCCAGGAGAGTTTGTGTATTGTAGCACTGCGACAACTGCCATAACGATTGTTCCGGCAGCGATAATACCGTTAGTTAATTTATTGCTCATAACTTAATTGACTGAAAATTTTGATTTATTTTACCATAAACATGAATAAGAAACTAAGCTCATTAAGAGTGATGTTCCAACGAAAAACCTAACGCCCGCCTAAGGGGCTGGCAACGCACAACCCAACTCACCGCATAGCAAATTCATCACAAAAATCACCGCATAACGAAAATGCCGCGCGTTGACAGTCCCTCTTGAGGCGCTTGTTAGTTTCGTAGCCTATTGTTTCAAAATGATTTTTCACCAAAATACTTGAACCATATTTTATGAAAAATCATCGAGCAAACACACGTCCAGCATCCAACGCTGTGAAGTTGGCTGCCAAAACTCAAAGCGATCAAGGTTGAGTTAGCCAATGAACGAACTTCCTACAAAGAAAGCGTACATAAAGCGATATTGCAGCTTTTGTGAAACCAAACTTGCCGTGTGGACGCTTCCACAAAATGGATGTATCAAGGTTTGCCAGCTTTAGCGATCTTGTACCAACAAGATTTTCAACGCTTTCTACCCAATCAGCATCAAACAAAGCACCAAAGCCAACTCGTAAACTTTGAACACCAAAAGCTAGTTTTTCGGAATATTTAGCACCAATTTTGATGAATTTTCTCGATAGAAACTAACGCTCGCCTAAGGGGCTGGCAACGCACCAACCAACTTAACGCATACCAAATTAATCACAAAAATCACCGCATACAAAAACTGCTACGCGTTGACAGTCCCGCTTGAGGCGCTTGTTAGTTTGCGTGCCAAAGTGACACAGGCATTGACCCGCGAACACTTTAACACCATAATACCCATGTGACAATTTGACACAATAGGAAATAAAAATATGGCAACAACCTTACCTCGCATCACCGCCAGAGTTGATGTCGACACTCAATATTTACTCACAAAAGCTGCCGCGCTCGCCGGCATGTCTAGCATTAATTCATTTGTTTTAAATGCGGCAATCGAAAAAGCAAAACAAGTGATTGAACGTGAACAAGCTCTAAAGCTTAGCCAAGCTGATGCCCTATTGTTAATGGAAGCGCTCGATAATCCAGCAACAATAAACACCAAACTCAAATTAGCATCTGAACGCTATGAGAGTAAAACTCAATGATGAATACGGTTCTTCTCGACAAAGACAAACACGACCGCAACCGTTTCAATTGTGGCATTGAAGCCTTAAATAATTACTTAAAAGTAATGTCGAGCCAGCAAGCCAAAAAAGACAATACGAGAACGTTCGTTTTGGAAGATGATAACAACAATACGCATATCATCGGCTTTTACACACTCACTATGACACCTATTGATTTAAAAGCCTTGCCTGACAAGTTACAGAAGAAACACCAATTATCAACATCAGGCGGTCTCATCGCTCGTTTAGCTGTCGATGACCGATACAAAGGTAAAGGTTTTGGCGAATGGCTGCTTATTGATGCCCTCAGAAAATTACTCGCAGCCAGTGACAGTGTAGCGTTTCCCGTGGTTATCGTTGATGCCAAAGACGGAGCCAAACACTTCTATGAACGTTATGGATTTCAAGCATTTCAAGACGCTGAGAACAAGCTCTTCATAACCATTGCAGATATCCGAGCAAATCTAGGCTAGTTAACCACTAGCCTTGAGCAAACTAACGCCCGCTTAAGTGGTGAGCAACGCTACCACGAAACTAAATTATTGTACTGTAACCACAAAAGCCAATTAAAACCAAAACTGCCGTGCGTTGCGAATCCGCCTTAAAGCGTTTGTTAGAATTATTTTTTCTGTAGGTAAGTCTTTCCACTCTGAAAAAACCGTTTTCCCGTTATTTGTTGAACCATGCCTCCATCGCACTTTCTTATCTATTGGAACTGATAAAATAGTTGATGTATCAGTAAGGCATAAGCCGTTATGAGATTGCCACACACCATTATCAAGTTTTTGTATTTCTAGTTCATAACCTACACTTCCATCGGGCTCCCAACTAAATTTTACATTCTTTTCCACATTACTTAACTCATTAAACAATGAAAGTAAAAAACGACTTTGCTCAAGTTCCTTTTCCGCCTCAGGAGTAAACTTTACTTCAGAATAATGGTTAATAAGTTTGATAGCCCATTTTCTAACTTCAGAGTTATTTTCATTTGGCTCCTTGGCTAAAAGACCAACTCCCATTTTTATATATTCACTTCTGACTTGGCTTTCGACTTGAGCTTCTGTGTAGGATTGACCTACGAAAAATATAACAACTGGTATTATAATTGTTGCTATAAGCTTACTAATAGTCTCCGTAACATCTATCCAATCCCTTTTCTTTTTATCTTCTGACATCTCAACTCCTTCAATAATTCTAACGCCCTGTTAAGGTGTGAGCAACGCAATACCGAAGCTCCCGCATACCACCTTAAACACTAAAAACAACGCATAGTAAAAATGCCACGTGTTGCGAATCACTCTTAAACAGATTGTTAGTTGCCTTGAACAACAAATACATATGCTCAAACTATACTGAATTATTTTTATCAGAAGCAGACACTGTTGCTACCACTTCACTTAACTCATATGTCACAGATTGTAATCTTATAAAGTTGTCTTGATCAGCTATACTGCAGTTCTCTCTATATTCATCAAGTACTTCTAGTAACTCGCTTACAGAATCTGTTAACTTCTTTTTTGCATTGATAAGAGATGACAAGTTTTCATACTCATAATCTCTAATGTAAGCTGTTTCAGAACGGACTTGAGCAACAGTTTTCTTTCTAGAAAGCTCTAACCTTTTAGGAATTAGCCAGCCACTATTAAAGCGATCGTATAACAAGTTGAGCATAGGTAATACAACAAGGTAAGCAAGTGACAGAAACAAAGGGTAAATCACATCATCCAGAAGTAACCAGTCTTTATTACGCAGTATCTCTATTTTCATTTGTGTATCAACAAGGAGAAATATACTGACTCCTTTGATATGTAGTGATATCCACGCAAAAATAAAAGCACCAATAAACGGATTTGTAAGCCTTGAGTTTATATTATCTTTAAGCGAGGAAATCATACTATCCATTAAAACTCCTAAATTTAACTATTGCTTTGGCAACTAACGCCCGCCTAAGGGGCTGGCAACGCACAACCCAACTTAACGCATAACAAATTAACCACAAAACCTGCCGCATACCAAAAATGCTGCGCGTTGACAGTCCCGCTTGAGGCGCTTGTTAGTTTCGTAGCCGATTGTTTAACAATGATTTTTCACCAAAAAATTTGAACCACATTTTATGCAAAATCATCGTGCAAACACACGTCCAACATCAAACGCTGTGAAGTTAGCGGCCAAAACTCAAAACGTTCAAGGTTGAGTTGGCCAGTAACCGAATTTCCAGCAAAGAAAGCGCACCTAAAGCGATGTTGCCGCTTTTGTGAAACCAAACTTGCCGTGTGGACGCTTCCACAAAATGGGTGCATCTAAGTTTGTTTACTTTAGCGATCTTGTGTCAACAAGATTTTCAACGCTTTCTACCTAATCAGCATCAAACAAAGCACCAAAGCCAATACGTAAACTTTGAGCACCAAAACTCAATTTTTCGGAACATTTGGAATCAATATTTATGACTTTTCTCGATAGAAACTAACGCCCTGTTAAGGGGTGAGCAACGCAATGCAGAAGTCGCCGCAAACCACCTTAAACACAAAAACCAACGCATAGTGAAAATGCCACGCGTTGCGAATCCCTCTTGAACAGTTTGTTATGCGAATTTTGACTGTGGCAATGAATCTTTTTCGGCTTGTGTATACTGATAAAGGTTCGTTTTATGTCCTAAAATATCACCCTCTACTACAATAAACCGTCCATGCTCTGCAAAAAACATAGGGTTAATGTCTCTCCTTACAACATCAGCAAACCAGTTTGCTGCTTTGGTAGAGTCTATTAGGTACTCCCAGCATAATTTAGCCCAAGCATCATATTTTTTTACATCAGCATCATAATTTTCATTCCACCCATTAGCTTTGTAAAATTTATGAGGAAATAAGGTATCTCCATGTCGTTCGCAATGCTGCAAAAAAGTTTGTGCAGAAAGATTCAAAGCGATTGATAATGTTTCTGCTGCTCGATGTAATTCTTCGTATTCATCAGGCCAAATAGCACGAATAACTTTTTGTCTAAATTCATAAAGTTCATCTGGCATATCTGCTTCCCATTGAGGGCTTGGAGCAAGAGTATAACTAGTCCAGATTTCCCAATGATCCAAACGACACAACTCTACGGCGCTATCAATAATAGATGCGATAGCAACTTGTTTAGAAGCTCGAACTAGATCTGTAGTAGAACTCAAAGTTTCAGAAACCCACAACTCATGCTCTGACTTAACTTGATGTAATTTTTCTACTGGCCAGTCTTGCTCATTACTATCAATTTCAGTGTGATGATTAGGGCATAAGAGAATTAAGTTATGATATGAATTTCTTTGTTTTTCATTTAACAAACTTTGACCACGAGCAGCCTTTTCCTTTTCACCAACAATATGAGCCTGCTCGCCTAAAGTGAATGACGCTTCTGCGGCATTTTTATCCTGACTAAGTTCTATTTTGCAAACGGCACAGCGATTACCTGAACGTCCCCAAAGTAGCTTAATATCTTTTTGTTGAATTACTGCCAAAGCTAAAACTTCCTCTTATTCGCATAACGCCCTGTTAAGGTGTGAGCAATGCAATACCGAAGCCACCGCATACCACCTTAAACACCAAACTCAACGCATAATAAAAATGCCACGCGTTGCGAATCACTCTTAAACAGTTTGTTATGTGTTTAGCCTAACAAAGCATCGAGTTTTTTCTTCATAAGATGCTCTAGTAATTTTTGACTACCATCGAAAATCACCTTGAATGGAGCATCTTTTAGTTCAGCTTTTATCCGTATTAGCACTTCTTTATTAGCCAAAGCAGTAGCGAAGTCATGCCCTTGTTGCGTTAGTCTAATTGGAGTCCCAGTTAGCACAACATGACCGTTTGCTCCCATTTTAATACCTATTGAACCAAGGTCTGAAGATTTTAGATCTTGATTACTAATCAAACTATTCTCTAGTGCTAATTGAAGGTGAAATAGGAATTTTTCATCAAGATGACTAGGAAGATGTTCACTTTCAATACGGAGACCATTAGTTTCAAAATCTGAAATCGTAATATGCGCAGTTTCTGCATCTAAAAATACATTCAAGATGCTAGATAAATAAGGTAAATCAATTTTCATAAAAGCTCGTTTCCATCTCTGACACATAACGCCCGCCTAAGGGGCTGGCAACGCACAACTCAACTTAACGCATACTAAATTAACCACAAAAACCCGCCGCATAACAGAAATGCTGCGCGTTGACAGTCCCTCTTGAGGCGTTTGTTAACCCTCTTCGATCATGGTGTGTGCGGCACTACCAACCAAGAAAAATACGACTGAAGCCAGAGTAAAAAGCACTAGTTGTGTAATTACTAAGAAACTAGAAACACCACCATCTATTAAAACTAAAGCCAACACAACCAAGCTAGGCACCAGCCCTAAAACTAAAATAAACGACAATAAAACAACAACTCGTTGCCATCTTGCTTTTTTATGTATAACAGAGCCAGATACTAGTTTTACTATTACTTGCCCAAATAATATTGATGCAGCAAAACTCCAATCCGCAGCTTGAAAAAAAGTTGAAAAGTCCGACTTATATATCTTTATTATACCTATTACCAAGAAAGGCAAGAAAATGAATAAATACTCAGACAGTAGTATTAACCAAGCATTTTGTGAAGATTTATTCACTGTCATATTTAATCTCATGTTGAATATTTAAGACATCAACTTTCTGATAGACTAAAATAACTTCATACTTAGTGTCAATAAGATTATTATTTTTATCAAAGTATGCAGTAGTTACCAAGTCACACAACAAACCATCACCTGGCGCGACAGTTTCTATTCTTGAATGGAATTTATCTAACCACGCTTGGTGCGTTATTCGTGCTGAAATAGTATTTTTTTTCCGTAGAAAATCCCACATTGATTTACCAATAAAATCAGCTTTCTTTATAACCAATGTTTCTTTTGTAGTGTTCTTTTCTACTTTCTCGATAAGAATTGCATCTACATCATCTTTTGTTAAATGGAAGTTCTTATTGATAATTTTAGCTTCACCTCGAGAATTAAAATATACCTGATCAACATCATTCAATTCTGTTGTGGATTCTGATAACTCTGTATAACCTTTCAACAATCGGTATCGATTTAGAGAAAAAACATTAGGAAACTCTTCAACTTCAAACTCAGTAGCGGCAATTGCAATTTTATCTTCTAATTCAGCCAAAATATCCAGCGACTCAATAGTATTCTTATCAGAAATGAATGATATAACCAAATCGGTACAATAATTTAGAAAACTTGTTAACCGACCTTTTTGTTCATCTGTCACATCACCTTCTATTTCTGGGCATAACCATGATTTAATAGAGCCTTCATTAATATCAGAAAGTAAAAAACTAGACTTTGTTTCCGCAGACACCGAGCTTAGTAAACATGCATGAAATTCTTCTACAGAAGAGATTAAATGGCTCATTGAGTTGAAAACTCGCTGTGGATTGCGTGAATTCTTCTCAAAGTCAATTTTTATACAGAGATCGTTCTGGTTACGCTGTAAACTGGACATGTACATACTCTTTTAAAACATACTGTTATGTATTTTATCTCATTTTATTGATAAGGGATTAGTTGAGTATTTATACAGTGCAGATAGAGGGTTAACGCCCGCCTAAGGGGCTGGCAACGCACCAACCAACTTAACGCATACCAAATTAATCACAAAACCTGCCGCATAACGAAAATGCCGCGCGTTGGCAGTCCCTCTTGAGGCGTTTGTTAGTTTCGTAGCCGATTGTTTCAAAATGATTTTTCACCAAAATACTTGAACCATATTTTATGCAGAATCATCGAGCAAACAAACGTCCAACATCAAACACTGTGAAGTTGGCTGCCAAAACTCAAAGCGATCAAGGTTGAGTTGGCCAATGAGCTGAATTTCCAACAGAAAAAGCGCACATAAAGCGATGTTGCTGTTTTTGTTAAACCAAATTTGCCGTGTGGACGCTTCCACAAAATGGATGCATCAAAGTTTGATTACTTTAGCGATCTTGTGCCAGCGACATTTTCAACGTTTTCTACCCAATAAGTATCAAGCAAAACATCAAAGCCAATTAGTAAATTTTGAGCACCAAAAGCTGGATTTTCGAAACAATTAGCGCAAATATTATGAATTTTCTTGATAGAAACTAACGCCCTGTTAAGGGGTGAGCAACGCAATACAAAAGCCGCCGCATACCACCTTAATCACTTAAACCAACGCATAGTGAAAATGCCACGCGTTGCGAATCCCTCTTGAACAGTTTGTTAGTGCGCTTTTTCAGCGATCCCCTAACCTTTAAGCGCATTACGCCAATACTCGACCGTTTTATCTGAAACCATGCTAGTTTCTCTTGCTGCTGCCACTAGAAAGTCACACAAATTAGTCGCTACCTGCTTATTACCGAGTAAAGACAAACTACGAATTGCACGGGTCAGGCGAAGTTGGTTGTGGTCATGACTTTTAAGCCAGACATGGTTAGCAGGACTTAATACCAGTAATGAAGAAATTTCACACCCATCTCGCTGTAATCCCCAAAACTCAAGTAAAAGGTCGAGAGCTTTTAAGTGAGCAACACGCAATTCTTCTGAATTAGCAAAAGCATCTCGATCTGCTTGAGTTACCAAAGGAGCATGTTGATTGAACTTAGTACCCTCATCTATCGGGAAAAGAACTTGAATATACTTATGATCATGCTCTAGCCAAAAGTGGTTATATGCTAACAACTGCTCAATATTACGACCAAATTTATCTGGAATTTGGCCAGATATGAAGCGAGCAATTTCACTCATTTTAAATCCTACTGATGCTAATTTTATCTTTGCGCACTAACGCTCGCCTAAGGGGCTGGCAATGCACAACCCAACTTAACGCATACCAAATTAATCACAAAACCTGCCGCATAACAAAAATGCCGCGCGTTGACAGTCCCTCTTGAGGCGCTTGTTAGTTTCGTAGCCGATTGTTTCTCAATGATTTTTCACCAAAATATTTGAACCGCATTTTATGCAAAATCATCGAGCAAACACACGTCCAACATCAAACGCTGTGAAGTTGGCTGCCAAAACTCAAAACGCTCAAGGTTGAGTTGGCCAATAACCGAATTTCCAACAAAGAAAACGCACTCACAGCGATGCTGCAGCTTTTGCGAAACTAAACTTGCCGTGTGGACGCTTCCACAAAATGAATGCGTCGAGATTTATTGGCTTCAGCGATCTTGTGCCAACAACCTTTTCAACGCTTTCTACCCAATCAGCATAAAACAAGGCACCAAAGCTAACTCGTAAACTTTGAACACAAAAAACCGAGTTATCGGAACAATTAGCGCAAATATTATGAATTTTCTTGATAGAAACTAACGCCCGCCTAAGGGGCTGGTAACGCTACAACCCAACTTAACGCATACAAAATTCACCACAAAAATCACCGCATAACAAAAATGCCACGCGTTGACAGTCCCGCTTGAGGCGCTTGTTAGGTTTGTGCACCGAAGCTCATGTAGTAGTAACCACCCAATTCATCATCCACTTTCGACACTATTTCAAAACCTTGTGACAAATAAAAGTTGAGTGCTTTTTGATTTTGAATCATGCATTTAAGGCTTAAGTTGCCATATTTCTTTTTTGCGCCATTAAGCAGCATCGAGCCAATACCTTGACCCTGATATTCAGTGGAAACATAGAGATGATGGATAAAATTGTCAGGTTCCCAAATGGAAATGAAGCCGGCAACATTACCGAAAACCTCAGACAACCAAATTCGTTCACCTTGGCTATCGCGATCGAAGTCTTCTAGCCGAAAACTATCCGTCTTGAGCCATGGGAAACTATCTCGCCTAGAGTCCAAGTAGAGATTTCTCAACGATTCAAGATTACAGGCACTAAACTCTTTGATTTCCATGAACAACCTTAAACCTAACGCCCGCCTAAGGGGCTGGCAACGCACAACCCAACTCACCGCATAGCAAATTAATCACAAAAATCACCGCATACAAAAAATGCTGCGCGTTGACAGTCCCGCTTGAGGCGCTTGTTAGTTTCGTAGCCTATTGTTTAACAATGATTTTTCACCAAAATATTTGAACCACATTTTATGGAAAATCATCGAGCAAAAACACATCCAGCATCAAACGCTGTGAAGTTAGCGGCCAAAACTCCAAACGATCAAGGTTGAGTTGGCCAATAACCGAATTTCCAACAAAGAAAGCGCACATAAAGCGATGTTGCAGTTTTTGTGAAACCAACCTTGCTGTGTGGACGCTTCCACAAAATGGAAGCATCGAAGTTTGCTTACTTTAGCGATCTTGTGCCAACGACATTTTCAACGCTTTCTACCTAATCAGCATCAAACAAAGCACCAAAGCCAATTCGTAAACTTTGAACACCAAAAGCTGATTTTCGAAACAATTAGCGCAAATATTATGTATTTTCTTGATAAAAACTAACGCTCGCCTAAGGGGCTGGCAACGCACACCACAAAACTCAAACACAGCAACCGAAACCACCGCGGCTCAATGGGACTGGAAACGCCACGCGTTGACAGTCCCTCTTGAGGCGTTTGTTATGGCGCTATTCCAAACCATTTGCCTTAAGCCAACTATCAAAATCAGTGAGTCCATGCTTCCTACGAACTCTTACAACTTCAACAGCAAGGAATAGACCAGTCAACAGGCCAAAAAGCAAAGAACCATAAACCTGAGAAATCATAAATCCTTGAAACTGCCATACAAATAACCACATAAATCCACCCCAAAAACCTGCGCCGATTACAGATTGGAGAGCAAATAGCTTTAGTGGGTTTTCAAATATCCTCGGCTTCATATCCAAACGAGCCAACTTATGAAATAGATATGGGTATGGTTTAATTAAACGAGCACTAATGCCCTTTTCAATCAATAGTGTTCGAACAAATTCCATTTTATCCATGATCGCTCCTATATGATGCTTTGCGCCATAACGCCCGATTAAGCAGTGAGCAACGCCCAAACCAACTCAACGCATCACAATGTTCATCACTGTCGTTCACGCATCACGCCAATGCCGCGCGTTGTGAATCTGTCTTGAATCGTTTGTTAGGTCACGACCAAATGGGTAAAAAGTCTCTCGTCAATTATGGATAATCAATACGAATTGAAGAAAAAGACAAAAATCGAAGCCGAAGTATTTGGCATCGCTCTACCTTGAGGTCTTGCGGGCGTCACTCTTCAATCGCGCCCCGATTAAGGTGCGCACGAAAGCGCCTCAAGGGTATCATGGAAATGACTAATATTCGTCCTTTTTGCCTTATTTCCTCTATCCACGTTTTGCTCTTCCATACTCAATCGACACTGCTCTGCATTGCTCATGTGATCCCGTCGTGACCTAACGCCCGCCTAAGGGGCTGGCAACGCATAACACAAAACTGAAACACAATAACCGTAACCACCACGGCTCATTGAGACTGGGAACGCCACGCGTTGACAGTCCCTCTTGAGGCGCTTGTTAGTTTCGTAGCTGATTGTTTCACAATGATTTTTCACCAAAATATATGAATAACATTCTATGCAAAGTCATCGAGCAAAAAAACGTCCAACATCAAACGCTGTGAAGTTGGCAGCAAAAACTCAAAGCGATCAAGGTTGAGTTGACCAATAACCAGCTTTTCAACAAAGAAAGCACACATAAAGCGATGTTGCAGTTTTTGTGAAACCAAACTTGCCGTGTGGACGCTTCCACAAAATGGATGCATCTAGGTTTGTTTACTTTAGCGATCTTGTGCCAATGACATTTTCAACGCTTTCTACCCAATCAGTATCAATCAAAACACAAAAGCCAACTCGTGAACTTTGAGCATCAAAATCCGAATTATCGAAACCATTAACGCAAATTTTATGCATTTTCTTGATAGAAACTAACGCCCTGCTAAGGGGTGAGCAACGCAATACTGAAGCCTCCGCATACCACCTTAATCACATAATTAAACGCATAGCAAAAACGCCACGCGTTGCGAATCCCTCTTGAGCAGTTTGTTATGTGCGTAACTCAAGTAGTAATGAATTGAATAGGAATTTAGACATAAATTCATTACACAAGTCTGCTTGCTCTTTGGATTCACCATAAATATACATATTGGCAACCCAGCGTAATTCTTGTTTTTTGAACGTACTTGCCAAAAAGTCAGTAGTTTGACCTCTAGTTCTAGAAGCGCAAAATAGAATATCGTAATTACTTACATTTTCTAAAGACTCTAGACCTTTTTTAATCTCCTGCTCGTTGTCACCAGCTGAGATTATGGCAATTTTTGAACCCTTGAGCTCAAATATAGCGGTAAAATCACCTGAAGAGGGGATTGCATCTATTGTTAAAGCGATAGTTTCTAGCTTTTTCGCTAATAAACGGAGTGTTGTTGTCTTACCTGTGTTACTGGCTCCATAGAGCGCATAAACTAATTGTTTTTCTCTCATCAATTAACACCTAACGCTTTAATAAAAAGTAAATTATACATATTTGTCTTGCCATTCTTGAGTTAATATTTCCCCAAGCACATAACGCCCGCTTAAGGGGCAGCCAACGCTTTACGAACTTCCCGCATAACACCGTAAACACATAAACCAACGCATGATAAAAATGCCGCGCGTTGGCTGTCCCTCTTGAAGCGTTTGTTAGCCGTTCAGTCTACTGACATCACCACCAATTGCTTTTAATATTGGGCGCATAAAAAATGCCTGCCCTTCATTGGGATCATCAATCTCCTTTGAGGAAAGCATTGGCATTGCTTCTTCACTTTCTCTAATGACTTTCCACGAAATACTCTTTTGAACGTTAGCAGAGTCAATACCTATAACTCGAAGTTTTTCCTCTACGATTGGCATTTGGTGAATGGCTTTTGATAAACCTACTTTAGTACTTCTAACCCAAAGCTCTGATATCCAAACAAATCCGTGAGCATTGATAACTTGAGCTCGATCGGCGGCAAATCTCCAAAAAATATACTTGTCAGCTTGATCTTCAAAACTGGTACTAAGCAAGTCAATGACTTTATAGTTGCGGTCAAAGAACATAAGAATAGGTATGTGGTATCCATCAGCTTGGAATGTTAGCTCCGCCATTTGGGAATAGAAATCAACCAACTTATCCATGGAATCAATTGTCTGCGCTGTCTGAACAGATCTGGCTCGTTCCTTCATTACCTCAGGAACGCTCTTTTCATCATATGATACTGAAGTATGTGATAACTTACCTTCAGAGAAGTTCTTGAGTTTCAAGTAACTTACATGTCTCACTTCTTCCCGCATTGAGTCAAATGATGTTGGCTTGGTTATAGCTTGATCTATTGGGCTGCCTACTAGTTCCCCTAAGGACTTACAACAATCGTACATTCGTGCATATATAAGGGACAAAGCATGTAATAGTTCGTAATCCTTCAGGGTATTCGCAACCCAACGCCTTTCAGCTTTGATGACAGCAGCATCTGTAACACCAGAAGGTAATTTCTTTTGCGCTAATCGAACCAACCTTTTAATGCTAACACCAAGTAACTCATCTCTTGTCGTAATTTCAATATCTTGTTCTTCAATATAGGAAAATAGTAGTGTTGCTTTTGCACTACTATACATTTCTAGATCCCCTTGCTTTTCAATGGTATTCCTTGAGTTTTTCGCCCACGTCATTAGGTGGTCATCTTGCCACTTTTCGACAACATTGACTGGATACCAATCGTCGTACCCAACAATCTCTCTCTTATTCTTTTGTATTATGAAAGTGACAGTTCGAGAAGTCTGAAGAAATTGATTCAAGTTTAGCCGAAATAGCTCAGGATCAAAGTAAGTTGTTGCACACGCATTAAGCAAATGGGCAAGATCTTTCAATCTTCTTTCCCACGGTTTCTTATTCATTTTATTTCCTCAAAATTGCGAGTGTTGATTGAACGGCTAACGCCCGCCTAAGGGGCTGGTAACGCTACAAACAAACTTAACGCATAACAAATTAATCACAAAGCGCAAAGTATTACAAAAACGCCGAGCGTTAACAGTCCCTCTTGAGGCGTTTGTTAGGTGAATTTACTCGTACACCTGCCCATTGTGTTTCAACCAACCATGAGCATGACGATTTTGAGGATCTTTATGAGTCCAGTGAAGAACCCCACCCTTTTTGTTCCATTCGTATTCACCATAAAACTCAACACTATCGCCAACTTTCAAGTTCGGAATTCTCGGTGCTAAGTCGATGTTATGAGCAACCAGCAATGTTTGTCCGCTATTGAGCTTTAAGATGAATTTTTGATGCCTCGAACCATTATTGTCGTCGGGCAACACTTTTACTACTTGTCCAAGTCCTTGAACTTGCAAGTCACTTTGCTGCGATTGATAAGCTTGTTGTAAAACGGCGTCATTGGCATACAAGCTAACCGAAAAACAGCTTGTGAGAACGAGCCAAAAAGCTAAAAACCATTTCATAAAACTGTCCTTGTTCAATCCACTGACCATTCACCTAACGCTCGCCTAAGGGGCTGGCAACGCACAAACCAACTTAACGCATACCAAATTAATCACAAAAATTACAGCACACCAAAAATGCCGCGCGTTGACAGTCCCGCTTAAGGCGCTTGTTAGGTGAATTTATTCGTACACCTGTCTATTGTGTTTTAACCAACCATGAGCATGACGATTTTTAGGATCTTTGTGAGTCCAATGAAGAACTCCACCTTTTTTATTCCATTCGTATTCACCGTAAAACTCAACACTATCCCCGACCTTCAAATTCGGAATTCTCGGCGCTAAATCAATATTGTGAGCAACAAGTAATGTTTGTCCGCTATTGAGTTTTAAAATAAATCTTTGGTGCTTTGAACCGTCATTATCATCAGGCAGTACTTTCACAACCTGTCCAATGCCTCGAACCTGAAGGTCGCTTTGTTGCGATTTATAAGCTTTTTGTAAAATGACATCATTTGCATGCAAACTAATCGAAAAGCAGCTTGCGATTGCAATCCAAAAAATTAAAAACCATTTCATAAAACTGTCCCTGTTAAAATCCACTGACCTTCACCTAACGCCCGCCTAAGGGGCTGGCAACGCATGACACTAAACTCAAATACAACAACCGAAACCACCGCAGCCCATTGGGACTGGAAACGCCGCGCGTTGACAGTCCCTCTTGAGGCGTTTGTTATGTGTGTGTTCAAACCATCAAATTTAGTCAGGAACTACTATTAAACCTAATTGCTCTAAAAGTTGTTCTTGTTGCCACGAACAGATTTTTACACCTGTAAGGTCAACTTTCCGAGGGTCTAACCCATACAACTCCGAGTGGCTCAAATCACAACCTTGCAACCTACACTGGCTCCAACACTCTTCAGAAAATACTCCCCGGCTTAAATCAGACTCTTTAAATGACGCTCCACTAAGATTTGCACCAATCCATCTATTCTCAAACAAATCACACTTTTCGATACACTGCCTTTCAAAGTTGGCGTATGAAAGATTACAACCTGTTATATAAGCTGAACAAAAATACATTCTATTCGATACCTGATTCATGAAGCTAGCTTGAGCAAAATTGGCACCCTTTAAATCGCATTCTCTGAACTCGATACCAAAACAATTTGCACCTTTGAAATACGACATTGAAAGACTGCAGTTTTTAAAAGATGCATCTCTAAGATCCGAGTAAGAAAAATCACACCCCTCTAATTCACCTCGTTCAATGAAAGAACAGTCTACAAATTGTGTATCGCGGAGGTTTGCCCGTTTAAAGGAACAGCAGAAAAATTTGCAATTTTTAAAATACTGACCACTCAAGTCTTGATGTGAAAAGTCTGCTTGTACATATAACTGGTTTGCTTTATCCATTTTCTAGCCCTCTTTTTATTTGAGTCGAAGACTAACATTTACCAACCAGTTCTCAAGAAAAATAAACACCTTAAAAACAGCAAGTTACAACCACTTAAAATCGCAAAAATAAGGCACCAAATTGACGCTCTAAGGCACTGCTTTTTGATTCACCCATGCCGCATGGCTAGAAAAAAGTTTTGATCAATCACAACACTTACAAGAAAAGAAACACATAACGCCCGCCTAAGGGGCTGGCAACGCATTACCACTAAACTCAATCACAACAACCGTAACCACCGCGGCTCAATGGGACTGGAAACGCCACGCGTTGACAGTCCCTCTTGAGGCGTTTGTTAGTTTTTGTGCTGCGACATGAACTGTTTTAGCATTTCACCCACTAATTCTGGTGACTCTTGGTGAGATGAATGTGCTGTCAATGGGATATTGGCAAAACTACAACCTGCGATTTTCGACTTTAAAGCCACCGCCTCATCCAACGAAAACAAGAAGTCATTATCACCTCGCATTACTAACGTCGGGCAACAAATTTTTTCAACTAACTCATCTGGATAGCCAGTTTCTGTTATATCCAGCCAAACGGCTTTTACCATGTCTACAAGCTTAGGAAAATCTGGTTTAGGATTTGATGTCTCATAAAATGCAACATCATCTGCAAACCTTGATACCCAAAATTCAGCCGTCAAACCACTTAACAATTCAATTGATGGGTCATCTGCCTCCAATCGCCACTGCGAACCCAGTGTCACCAAACAAGACACTCTTTCTGGCTCTTGTGCTGCTAGCCGATAACCCACGATGCCACCGTCACTGAAACCAAAAATTGAGTATTTCTCAATACCCAAGTAACTAAGAACATTCTGGACATCTTGTTGATACTGCATGTAATTAAGTGGGAGTCCACCTAAGAGTGATTTTCCGTGACCACGAAAATCTATGCTTATCAACTGATAGTCCGCAGCTACATATTTGTGAATAGGACTTAACTCATTCAGCGAACCAAGGCCGCCATGAAGCATCAATAATGGTTCACCCTCAGGATTGCCGGAAAGTTCGTAATAAATCTCCGAGCCATTGACGCCTATATAACCATTTCTATTTTTCATTTTGTCGACCAACTGTATTTTTATTGATTTGACCGGAAAAAACTAACGCCCGCCTAAGGGGCTGACAACGCACTACCACTAAACTCAAACACAACAACAGCAACCACCGCGGCTCAATGGGACTGGAAACGCCACGCGTTGACAGTCCCTCTTGAGGCGTTTGTTATGTGAATAACCTACCGAAGCCTGTTGTTTTTGTTAAAGCGCCTAACTTTGGCTCGCATATTTTTCATTGGTGATGACGTGTTGAACTGGATCATCCTACCAAATGTCCATTTTTCATACCACGTCGTTTCATACAATTCTTCATTGCTTAAACTTGCGACTAACAAGATAAGCTTGTTTATTGTTGAGTCTAACTCCTGAAGTAAGTCCTCGTATTGCCAATCACGGTACTGATCGTGAAAACTGACCGCCAACAATCCAAGCTGATTCCATTTATAACCCGTGTCAGGAAAATCGACTGGCAAACCTTGCGACTTCAAACTGTGCCATTTCAAGACCAAGTTTCCCCAACCAATAAGATAAGCGACAGTGTCACAAACGCTAATTTGTGTTCCTTTTACGTTACCTTCAATTTCACACTTACGTGCCATTGATGCAGGAACACTCAGATAGTCGTCCATAAGTTTCGGGAATATAGAATTTATAGCTGTGAGCAACTCATCTTTTGATTCAGGAACTGAAGACATTATTTTCTCCATTCACATAACGCCCGCCTAAGGGGCTGGCAACGCATTACCACAAAACTCAAACACAACAGCCGAAACCACCGCGGCTCAATGGGACTGGAAACGCCACGCGTTGACAGTCCCTCTTGAGGCGTTTGTTAGGCAAAATTTTAACCACGATGAACAATTGCTTCATTAAGAGCATTAATAACCTGATTTAAATATTCTTGCTCGTTTGTGTGGAGGGCTCTATTTTCGCCTGACGATGTTTTAAGTATCACCGTATATAGCGGTTTTTGATTGTATAGAACAAAAATCGCCAAGCCTATAAGGCCAAAACCAATAAGGTATGACTTTATTAGTATAAAAAACACACCCATAAATAAAGCAAAAATCCAAGGCATTCGATTTGGACTTTGTTTGTGAGGTTTAACAGATGTGACATTACTCATAGCATAGGTTTGATTGCCAGTTATAAATCTTGAGTTCGTTACTTTTACATCATTTGACTCAAAAAATATTTTCTCTTCCATATTATTTCCTTCTATTGAAACCAACCAATTGAACTTAAAAATATTTTGCCTAACGCCCGCCTAAGGGGCTGGCAACGCAACAATCCAACTTAACGCATAACAAATTAATCACAAATGCCAAAGCATTAGAAAAATACCGAGCGTTGACAGTCCCTCTTGAGGCGTTTGTTATGTACGTGGTTGAGATTATCCCCAGAAACAGCCATAAGCATCGTCTTGTAATATATCAAAGAAAACCTCTAGAAATTTCACTTCAGGGATCGGTTCGTATGAATGCCATTTTAAATCTGATTTCATCCAGTAAATTTTCCATTCGTTCCGCGATTTATAGTATTTGACTCTCGCTACTGGATGTTCAAGTTTTTCTGATGGGTCATCCCATCTGGGACGAATTTCGAAAATTTCGATTGCCTGCCCATCTAGACGATAGCCAATATCAAGTTGATCTCGAATTTCTACTGGTGGTCGGCAATTTTCGAGATACTTTTCCACTGCCTTTTCGTAACGCTTTTGTTCAATTTCTGAGAATGCCATATCTATTACCCCAAGAATTCAAATCCGAAGTTTACGACCAGCTCCATCTGCTGACTAGGATATTTTCAGAAAAAGTACATAACGCTCGCCTAAGGGGCTGGCAACGCACAACCTGCTTAACGCATAGCAAATTAACCACAAAAACCTGCCGCATAACGAAAATGCCGCGCGTTGACAGTCCCGCTTGAGGCGCTTGTTAGTTTCGCAGCCGATTGTTTAACAATGATTTTTCACCAAAATATTTGAACCACATTTTATGCAAAATCATAGAGCAAACACACGTCCAACATCAAACGCTGTGAAGTGGGCGGCCAAAACTCAAAACGATCAAGGCTGAGTTGGCCAATAACCGAATTTCCAACAAAGAAAACGCACTCACAGCAATGTTGCCGCTTTTGTGAAACCAAACTTGCCGTGTGGACGCTTCCACAAAATGGATGCATCAAGATTTGTTGGCTTTAGCGATCTTGTGCCAGCGATATTTTCAACGCTTTCTACCCAATCAGCATCAAATAAAGCACTAAAGCCAATTCGTAAATTTTGAGCAGAAAAACTCAATTTTTCGGAATATTTAGCACCAATATTTATGATTTTCTTGATAGAAACTAACGCCCAATTAAGGGGTGAACAACGCCTCCACCCAACCCTAAAGCATTGTGCCATAAACACTAAAACTGAAGTAGAAGCAAAAATGCCAAGCGTTGTGAATCCCTCTTAAATTGCTTGTTAAATTACGTGCTAGCTTTTTGACGAGATAGGTATAATAAAAATTTTTGTTTTTCACTATAGATACTGGAAACTTCAACAAGAAACTTTGTACGTTCATGATATTCCATAAAAGGCTTAAGAAGCATACTCACTTTTTTATAAAGGCTGATATCAAAAGAATAGTCGGGCTGATGCTCAATATAGTCATGCGCATACATATTTCTGTAACTGTATATTTCTTTCAACCCACCATTAAATAGTGATTTTAGGTGTGAATCATCTCTTAGTTGATGACCAAAAAAGGAATTCAAATATTTATACTTCTGTTCCCACTTTAATTCATTTCGATTAAATGTTGCTTTGACCACCTTGCAATCAAACATTCCATTTACCAATGATTCTAGGAAAGACTGTGCAACTATTAAAGATTCATAATACAACCCTTGGTTGTATAAAAATCTAATTCTATTAAATGCAATATCTGTAGGGTTATAATCCCAGTTTAACTGGTCCGGGAAAACACTAATTTGTGAATCTTGTAGTTTTGATATGGGTTGGACTACTCGACTATCGTCCGAGTATTGGACTCTAATGCAAGCCATATCCCCTACTCGGTCTTTTGACATTAATGGCATATCTTTTCGATGTGCTTGCATATTAATCATCCCTATAACTCTGTTACTAAAATGAAGTACCGGTGTCCAGAGGTAGTTTTGTAAATTAACCCAATCAAAATACCAGTTTGTTCTCGGTCCTTTTGATTTAGATCTTTTATGTAAAGCTAAATCTTCTAGTAATGATTGCTCCAACGCTTCAAGTTCGTAACTCAAAAAAACTTTCGACCAACTAAATACTTTTCCTACATTTTTAGTATCAATATCAAACCTGAACACTAACCCTTTCGAATAGTCAAGTTGCTCTTGGATTAACTCACTTCCATCAAAATAATCCGACTCAATCTCTTGTAAAAATCTAGGGTTAATTTCATAACTTAGCCCAAGAGATTCACTTGCAATCTTAGATTCTCTAATCGCTTCATAGGAAGAACCAGAAAGTTGATATTTTCTTGGTAGGAAAACAGAAACTTCTATATTTTTTACCCATGGGAATTTACGAGGTTCCCTTATGTCTATAGAGCCTTCATCTATCAGCATTTTCAACTCATTTGAAACTGAGTTATTATCGGCATCTGTAAAAGCCCCTACGTTAGTTAGGTAATAGAGTACCTCACCTGTTTGATTTTTTATGATTTCAACCCACTCAAATCCACTTTCAATTTTAATAGATTTGTCGTTAACATATTTTTCAATTGCTAAAAAACTCGAACTACCTTTTGGTACAAAAGTACAATGCTCATCATTTTTCAGTACATATTGGTGAATTATACCAAAAGGATCATACCTACAAGACAAACTAGCACCTGCAATTATTAATCTGACATGACGATCTATCATTGTTACCTCTAAAGTAATTTAACGCCCGCCTAAGGGGCTGGCAACGCATGCCACTAAACTCAAACACAACAACCGTAACCACCGCGGCTCATTGGGACTGGAAACGCTACGCGTTGACAGTCCCTCTTGAGGCGTTTGTTATGCTTAAGCTTCAACACTTTACATTTGAGCCAACCCAAGAATAACCAACTGAAATCATTGACCAAACGTCGAATTATCTTGAATTAGAACTGGCTCAACTTTTACCTATGAGCTGACCAATGCAGGCTTTCATTTAGCAACTAGGTCAATGTGGAAACCTTCTCCGACAAACCAACTCACCACGCATGGGAAAAATAATTCAATGAGGCAATCACTCAGAATTTACAACGCCAGATACATTGCCGCTTCATTAGGCAGCGGAAAACAATATTGAATTGCCGACAATACCTGAACGAAATGCCAAAGAAATCGACAACGGCAACCTGCTGATTTTTATGGATTAAGCATAACGCCCGCCTAAGGGGCTGGTAACGCTACAATCAAACTTAACGCATACCAAATTAATCACAAAGCTCAAAGCATTACAAAAATGCTGCGCGTTAACAGTCCCTCTTGAGGCGCTTGTTAGTTTCGTAGCCGATTGTTTAACAATGATTTTTCACCAAAATATTTGAACTACATTTTATGCAAAATCATCGAGCAAACACACGTCCAACATCAAACGCTGTGAAGTTGGCTGCCAAAATTCAAAACGTTTAAGGTTGAGTTGGCTAATCAGCAGATTTCCAACAAAGAAAACGCACTCACAGCAATGTTGCTGCTTTTGTGAAATCAAACTTGCCGTGTGGACGCTTCCACAAAATGGATGCATCGAGGTTTATTGGCTTTAGCGATCTTGTGCCAACGACATTTTCAACACTTTCTACCTAGTCAGCATCAAGTAAAGCACCAAAGCCAATTCGTGAACATTGAGCATCAAAAGCCGAATAATCGGAACAATTATCACCAATATTTACGAATTATCTTGATAGAAACTAACGCTCGCCTAAGGGGCTGGCAACGCACCAACCAACTTAACGCATAGCAAATTAACCACAAAACCCTGCCGCATAACAAAAATGCCGCGCGTTGACAGTCCCTCTTGAGGCGCTTGTTAGTTTTGTAGCTCATTGTTTAATGATGACTTTTTATAAAAATACTCGAATCAAATTTTATGCAAAATCATCGACCAAAAACACGTCCAGCATCAAACGCTGTGACATTAGCGGCCAAAACTCAAAACGCTCAAGGTTGAGTTGGCCAATAACCGAATTTCCAACAAAGAAAACGCACATAAAGCGATGTTGCAGTTTTTATGAAACCAACCTTGCCGTGTGGACGCTTCCACAAAATGGATGCATCAAGATTTGCTTACTTTAGCGATCTTGTGCCAGCGATATTTTCAACGCTTTCTACCTAGTCAGTATCAAGTAAAGTACCAAAGCCAATTCGTAAACTTTGAGCACCAAAATCCAATTTTTCGGAACATTTAGCACTAATATTTATGACTTTTCTTGATAGAAACTAACGCCCGCCTAAGGGGCTGGCAACGCACAAACCAACTTAACGCATACCAAATTAATCACAAAACCTGCAGCATAACGAAAATGCCGCGCGTTGGCAGTCCCTCTTGAGGCGTTTGTTAGTTTCGTAGCCGATTGTTTCAAAATGATTTTTACCAAAATATTTGAACAACATTTTATGCAGAATCATCGAGCAAACAAACGTCCAACATCAAACGCTGTGAAGTTGGCTGCCAAAACTCAAAGCGATCAAGGTTGAGTTGGCCAATGACCGGCTTTCCAACAAAGAAAGCGCACTCGCAGCGATGTTGCAGTTTTTGCGAAACCAAACTTGCCGTGTGGACGCTTCCACAACATGGATGCGTCGAGGTTTGCTTACTTTAGCGATCTTGTGCCAACGACATTTTCAACGCGTTCTACCCAATCAGTATTAAACAAAGCACCAAAATCCAATTTTCGGAACATTTAACACTAATATTTATGACTTTTCTTGATAGAAACTAACGCCCGCCTAAGGGGCTGGCAACGCTCCAACCAACTTAACGCATAACAAATTAACCACAAAAATCACCGCATAACGAAAATGCTACGCGTTGACAGTCCCTCTTGAGGCGTTTGTTATGTTTAATTTCTCGGTCGCCCGCAATAGCCAGAAAACTGACCTAAAGCACCTGCCCCGGTTAGTTCTATCAGGCTTGTACAAAATGGTCGAACACATTCATATAGTTGCCTTACATACTCGACATTTACATCCGCACCCCAAAAGCTTTTCATTTGCTCACTAGCTTTTGTTGTATCACACGCTGAACCATAAACTGGCTTTCCATGTGCCATAGAGTCACGCATGGATTTCAAGCAACTAAGCGCCCGCTCGATGTTACTACCTTGTTCTAATTGAAGTTCTGCAATTGAACAAACTTCTCTCAGTTTTTTATGGTATGGCTTACGTTCGTTCCAATTGTCGATAACTCGATGGCCCACAAAATTAATGGTTGCTTCAACAGCAAAAGCCATAAATAAAACTGAGCTTTGGCAATCCAAAGTAATCCCTGTTCGCTCACCCGCTGACTCCTTTTCAATCGCTGTTGTCAGATGATGAAACGCTATATTCCAAAGGTCATTATGAGGATATATATAGTAAAAAGCTGCCATTTGACTCCTTAAACATAACGCCCGCCTAAGGGGCTGGTAACGCTACAAATAAACTTAACGCATAAACAATTAATCACAAAGACCAAAGTATGACAAAAACGCAGAGCGTTAACAGTCCCTCTTGAGGCGTTTGTTAACTGGCCAGGGCTGAGGATTTCCACCGAACATTTCACCAATGCAAATCATCACTTTACGCTTCGTGTAAAGTTTTCGGATCTCGCACCAATTTTCTGAGTGTGAAAAATCCGCAAGCTTCACGTGTTGCTATCGTTGGTTGATCCCAAGCTCCACACAAATCTTTGAGATTGTTTTTAGCTCGTTCAAAATGTCGGCATTGACCACAACGAAACATTCGTAAATTCCTTTTCTCAAATGTTAATGGATTTTCCGCTTTGCCAGTTAACGCTCTGCTAAGGGGTGAGCAACGCAAAAACCAGCTTACCGCATAACAACATAACCACTAAAGGCATCCGTATAGTAAAAATGCCGCGCGTTGTGAATCCCTCTTAAGCAGCTTGTTATATGCTTTTTTTGCACCTATAATCTACGCGCATAATAAATGCGCATGGAGTAAGTTTATGAGAGCCTCATCCAGCACACAAATACCAAAAAAAGCCACAAACCTTAGCTTAAACAGTAAGTTGCTTGCAGAAGCAAAACGACTCAATATTAATCTATCCGCCACAATGGAAAAGGCACTAGAAAAAGAGGTTTCCTTTAGATTAAAAGCTGAATGGTTAGAGCAAAATGCAAACGCCATTGAAGCTTATAACGAACTAACTGAAAAACATGGCCTTTTTTCTGATTCATTCCGAGTATTCTAATGTCTCAATTTGCTCTTTACAAAAATCTCGATAAGAGTACCACCGCCGTATATCCCTATTTTGTTGATGTACAAAGCGAAATGCTCAGTACTCTAAATACGCGATTAGTAATACCATTGACTCCACTTGATCTACTAGAAAAGAAAGCGCCAAGGCACTTGTGTCCTACAATCCATCTGGAACAAGGAGACTTTGTCATTCTTACCCAGCAAATGGCAAGTGTGCCAGCTAAAATCCTAGCTGAACCAGTTGCAGATTTAGGCACTTTTAGAGATGAAATCATCGCTGCTATCGACTTTCTGATTACTGGCATATAACGCTCGCCTAAGGGGCTGGCAACGCACAAACCAACTTAACGCATACCAAATTAATCACAAAACCTGCCGCATAACGAAAATGCCGCGCGTTGACAGTCCCTCTTGAGGCGCTTGTTAGTTTTGTAGCTCATTGTTTAATGATGACTTTTTATAAAAATACTCGAATCAAATTTTATGCAGAATCATCGAGCAAACAAACGTCCAACATCAAACGCTGTGAAGTTGGCGGCCGAAACTCAAAACGATCAAGGTTGAGTTGGCCAATGCCCGGCTTTCCAACAAAGAAAGCGCGCCTAAAGCGATGTTGTCGCTTTTGTGAAACCAACCTTGCCGTGTGGACGCTTCCACAAAATGGATGCATCGAGATTTGCTGACTTTAGCGATCTTGTGCCAGCGACATTTTTAACGCTTTCTATCAAATCAGCATCCATCAAAAAACAAAATCGAATTCGTGAACTTTGAGCATCAAAAGCCGAATAATCGGAACAATTAGCGCAAATTGTATGAATTTTCTTGATAGAAACTAACGCCCGCCTAAGGGGCTGGCAACGCACAGCCCAACTCAACGCATACCAAATTAACCACAAAAATCACCGTACACCAAAAACGCCGCGCGTTGACAGTCCCTCTTGAGGCGTTTGTTAGTTTCGTAGCCGATTGTTTAACAATGATTTTTCACCAAAATATTTGAACCACATTTTATGCAAAATCATCGAACAAACACACGTCCAGCATCAAACGCTGTGACGTTGGCTGCCAAAATTCAAAGCGATCAAGGTTGAGTTGGCCAATAACCGGCTTTCCAACAAAGAAAACGCACTCACAGCGATGTTGCAGCTTTTGTGAAACCAAATTTGCCGTGTGGACACTTCCACAAAATGGATGCATCAAAGTTTGTTGGCTTTAGCGATCTTGTGCCAACGACATTTTCAACGCTTTCTACCTAATCAGCATCAAGTAAAGCACAAAAGCCTATTCGTAAACTTTGAGCACCAAAATCCGAATTATCGAAACCATTAACGCAAATTTTATGAATTTTCTTGATAGAAACTAACGCCGCATTAAGGGGCGAACAACGCACAAAAATACTTAATGCATAACTCCTTAATCACAAAAAGAAACGCATGACAAAAATGCCACGCGTTGTGAGTCCCTCTTAAATGCTTTGTTAGCCGTTTATCTCACACTTGCATGATGAGAAACACTTTCTAGCCTTTCTGCTAGCCAAATTTTAATGATTGATTGGCGTGTTACACCTACACGATTGGCTTCTCGGTCTAAAGACTCAAGCATCCACGCTGGAAAATCGACATTGACTCGTTTTTGCTTATGCATTGGCCTTTTTACTTGCGACAAATCCAAATCCATTAAGATGTCATCGTCGTCACTTTCAAACTTAGCATCAAATTCATGCGCTTTCATAAAGGTCTATCTCCGCTTTCCGTGAACGCCGAACTGAGATGAGCCTGATATTCATGCCTCGGTAGGTAATGACACCTGACCAATGCTTACCGTTTAGTAAGCCGACAACCAAATATCTTGGTTCATCACTCGTATTAGCAGGGATCTCGATAAGATCTGAATCATTCCACAATCCTTGAGCGGTATGAAAATCGATACCATGTTTTTCGAGATTACTTCTGCTTTTGTTTTCATCAAATTCAAATTTAATCATGAGTAAAAATTACACCCTTTTTACTCGTTAGGCAAATTTTGTTGATTGATGACGGCTAACGCCCGCCTAAGGGGCTGGCAACGCACAAACCAACTTAACGCATACCAAATTAATCACAAAACCTGCCGCATAACGAAAATGCCGCGCGTTGGCAGTCCCTCTTGAGGCGTTTGTTAGTTTCGTAGCCGATTGTTTCAAAATGATTTTTCACCAAAATACTTGAACCATATTTTATGCAGAATCATCGAGCAAACAAACGTCCAACATCAAACGCTGTGAAGTTGGCTGCCAAAACTCAAAGCGATCAAGGTTGAGTTGGCCAATGACCGGCTTTCCAACAAAGAAAGCGCACTCGCAGCGATGTTGCAGTTTTTGCGAAACCAAACTTGCCGTGTGGACGCTTCCACAACATGGATGCGTCGAGGTTTGCTTACTTTAGCGATCTTGTGCCAACGACATTTTCAACGCTTTCTACCCAATCAGTATTAAACAAAGCACCAAAGCCGATTCGTAAATTTTGAGCACCAAAATCCAATTTTCGGAACATTTAACACTAATATTTATGACTTTTCTTGATAGAAACTAACGCCCGCCTAAGGGGCTGGCAACGCATAACCCGACTTAACGCATAGTAAAGTCACCACAAAAATCACCGCATAACGAAAATGCTGCGCGTTGACAGTCCCGCTTGAGGCGCTTGTTAGGGCTAAAATTTTTTAAAGTTGACCAAAAAGACCAAGTGAGCCAAAATACTTGGACCATATGAACCAAAAGGATCACTCTTATGGCTAATACTATACTCAAAAGCTTTAAACCTAAGCCATCTTACCAGCCGAATTTTTGGTATACACTTGGTATTGAAGACGAAGATACATCAAAGAATACCGCTATACACCAAGGCTTTAAACCCATTGTCTATCGCAATATTGTTGAGAAAGCCAAATTATCTCAGAATGAGTTTCATAACGTCACTCTTATTCCAATTAGTACAATAAAGCGTAGACTTAAAAACCAAGAACGATTTAGCACTCAAGAAAGTGATGTCATGTATCGGCTTGCCATGCTGATAAAACTTGCGACCGATCTTTTTGGTAATGAACAGCGTGCATTAGAATGGGTACGTGAAAGTGTTTATGGCCTCAACGGGAAACGTCCACTAGATATGATTGCAACGACTGTCGACTTTGAAACAATTAAAGATCTCATCGGTCGTGTTGAGCATGGAGTCTTCTCTTAATGAAGATGTACAGACTCACACAGAAAAAATTTGCCGATACTCCGTTTAATCCACTAGGAGCAAAGCTATTTGGTGGACGCTGGAATTCAAAAGGAACTGAAGCTCTTTATTTTGCCGAATCAGAATCGTTGTGTGTTCTGGAAGTATTTGTTCACATTAACAACGATCCAGAACTTATCAATAAATATGACCTTTATCGAATTGATGTTCCTGATGAGCTGATTGTTCAACTGGACAATGAGGATCTCCCAAACAACTGGAGATCAATACCAACGAGTGAGCAAACCCAAGAGATTGGAGATCAGTTCCTCAAGGTAGAAAATCCTGAATTTGCAGTACTACAAGTGCCATCAACGATCTCCCCCAGAGATCGAAACTATGTCGTAAATCCAAATCACTCACTTATGCCTGAGATATTTAACAAAGCAGAGAAACTTGATTTCAGCTTTGATCAACGGATCTTCAAGTAGGAGATTTTAGCCCTAACGCTCGCCTAAGGGGCTGGCAACGCACAACCCAACTCACCGCATAGCAAATTCATCACAAAAATCACCGCATACAAAAAATGCCACGCGTTGACAGTCCCACTTGAGGCTCTTGTTAGTTTCGTAGCCGATTGTTTAACAATGATTTTTTCACCAAAATATTTGAACCACATTTTATGCAAAATCATCGAGCAAACACACGTCCAGCATCAAACGCTGTGAAGTTGGTTGCCAAAACTCAAAACGTTCAAGGTTGAGTTGGCCAATAATCGGCTTTCCAACAAAGAAAACGCACTCACAGCGATGTTGCAGCTTTTATGGAATCAAACTTGCCGTGTGGACGCTTCCACAAAATGGATGCATCGAGGTTTGCTTACTTTAGCGATCTTGTGCCAACGACATTTTCAACGCTTTCTACCTAATCAGCATCAAGCAAAACACCAAAGCCAACTCGTAAATTTTGAGCACCAAAATCCAATTTTTCGAAACATTTAGCACTAATATTTATAATTTTTCTTGATAGAAACTAACGCCCGCCTAAGGGGCTGGCAACGCATTAACACTAAACTCAAACACAACAACCGAAACCACCGCGGCTCAATGGGACTGGAAACGCCACGCGTTGACAGTCCCTCTTGAGGCGTTTGTTAGCTGTTTTTTTTCGACAAATGTTCAAATATTGAGAATAATTTTTTTATGTACCATTCAGTCAAATTGATGCTATTTAAATACTTCATGGAAACTGGGTTTTTAAAGTACTCGTTAATTGCAAAAGTGGTTTCACACGCTGCATTGTATTTTAGTCCCATGACTTGTCGATTATTCAAAACTAAGCAATTTTCTTTTATGTATTGTTCAAGTTCATTTGAAAACTGAAACCACTCGCCATGAAGTCTAGAAGCTTTGAAGCGTTGATGTAATTCGGCCTCATGCTTACGCGTACCCAAAGCAATTCCCAAAAGAATCAATTTGTCTGGTGAACCCGTTTGATGCGCTTTCAAACGCTGAATCAACGCAGATTTTGTCGAATATCCAATTTTCACATGCCGAAGAACTTCACCCTGAATAAAATACACTAAATCCAAATAGAGCCTCCAAAACAGCTAACGCCCTGCTAAGGGGTGAGCAACGCAAAAATCAGCTCACCGCATAATACCGTAACCACCAAAACTAACCGCATACCAAAAATGCTGCGCGTTGCGAATCCCTCTTGAGCAGTTTGTTATATTGCCGAACTATTGACCTAACGAAAGTAAAACTGCTTCTTCAGCATGAATTGCCGTCGTGTCATACAGCGGTATATCTGTATGCTCTTGTTGTACAAGTAATGCTATTTCCGTACAACCTAAAATGATAGCTTCCGCACCCTGATGATATAATCCGTTGATTATTTCTAAATATTGATTGCGTGAATTTTGCTTAATAATACCTAAACATAGTTCGTTATAGATAATGTCATGAATAACCGTTTGTTCGTCTGCATTTGGCACAATAACCTCAACACCAAACCTGTCGATAATGCGCTGCTTGTAAAAATCCTGCTCCATAGTGAAACGCGTGCCAAGTAAGCCCACTTTTTTGATACCATCTGAAACTAATTTTTTGGCTGTTGCATCTGCGATGTGAAGAATTGGAATTGAAATTGACGATTCAATTTCAGGTGCAACCTTATGCATTGTATTTGTGCATATAAGCAGGAAATCCGCACCACCGGATTCTATACGACTTGCAGCTTTCGATAAAATCTTGGCAGTTTCAGCCCATTTTCCCTGATGTTGTAATCTTTCAATTTCATTAAAATCAACGCTATACATGCAAATTTTAGCAGAATGAAGACCACCTAATTTATGTCGAACAGATTCATTTATCGCCTTGTAATAACTAGCGGTTGATTCCCAACTCATTCCACCCAACATTCCTATCGTTTTCATTTTATTCTCCATAACTCAACTGCAATTGGTGTGCCCCACAAAAAGTAGACAGTACATAACTACATACTTTCGTACTCAACCGGGCTGACATACCCCAACGCTGAGTGTCTTCTTTTGCGATTGTAAAATACCTCGATGTATTCGAAGATGCCCATTCGGGCTTCTTCGACAGTTTGGTAGTCTTCTGCGTATATCAGTTCGACTTTCAGGCGACTGTAGAACGACTCCATCACCGCATTGTCCCAACAGTTGCCCTGTCGACTCATGCTCGGTACACCTCCATGCTTGCGCATGAAGTCTTGATATTTATAGGCTCTGTATTGTACACCACGATCCGAGTGAATAATGATGCCCTTAGGCGGCTTACGTGACTCAAACGCCATTTTTAGAGCATTGATGATGAGCTCGACGGTCATCGTTGTCCCTAACGACCAACCCACAATACGCCTTGAATGCAAGTCCATCACTGTCGCTAAGAAGAGCCAACGGCTCTTCACCCAGATATACGTGATGTCTGTGACCCATTTCTGATTGGGAATCTCAGACTCAAAGTCTCTACGCAGTAAATTGTCAGCAACATTCGTCATCGCGGCCACATCCTTGCTGTATTTAAACCCCTTGCCATTACGTGCCCTGATACCTTTTTCCTTCATGATATCAGCCACATAATTCACGCAGCAGGCATAGCCTGCTTCGTTTAGCTCTTCTGCTATTCGCACTGAACCGTAACGTGCCCGATATTGGGCAAAGGTACACATGACTAGCTGCTCAAAGCGCTCTCGCCGCTTTGAACGCTCACTCGGCGTATGATGACACCACTTGTAGTAACCGCCTCGACTCACTTCTAAAACGCGACACATTAAGCTAATCGAGTACTCACCGGTATAGCTTTCAATGAACTCGTACTTCACTCTTGCTGCTTCGCGAAGTACGCCGAGACCTTCTTTAGGAATTCCATTTCAGCTTTGAGCTGCTTGTTCTCGCGCCTTAGCGCTCGAAGCTCTTCCGACTCTTTCTTCGAATAATCGACACCGTCTAAGGTATTAAACTGTTTATCAGATAGCCGTGTGAACTGGCGCTTCCAGTTCCGGATTTGCTGGGCGCTGATGCCCAGCTCCTTGGCAACAGAGACCGCTGTTCGGCCAGGAAGACTGGCCAGACGGACGGCTTCCTTGCGGAACTCTTCGGTGTACGCTGGATTACGATGTTTAGCCATAAATCACCTCTCAATTAGACCCTAGATCTAACTTAGTAAAGTGTCTACTAAACGTGGGGTACTCGGCAATATAACGCCCGCCTAAGGGGCTGGCAACGCACAACCCAACTTAACGCATACCAAATTAATCACAAAAATCACCACATACAAAAAATGCTGCGCGTTGACAGTCCCGCTTGAGGCGCTTGTTAGTTTCGTAGCCGATTGTTTAACAATGATTTTTCACAAAAACATTTGAACCACATTTTATGCAAAGTTATCGAGCAAAAACACGTCCAGTATCAAACGCTGTGAAGTTGGCAGCCAAAACTCAAAACGATCAAGGTTGAGTTGGGCAATAACCAAATTTCCAACAAAGAAAGCGCGCATAAAGCGATGATGCCGTTTTTGTGAAACTAAACTTACCGTGTGGACGCTTCCACAAAATGGATGCGTCGATGTTTATTGGTTTTAGCGATCTTGTGCCAACGACATTTTCAACGCTTTCTACCCAATCAGCATCAAACAAAGCACCAAAGCCAATTCGTGAACTTTGAGCACCAAAAGCCGAATTATCGAAACCATTAACGCAAATTTTATGAATTTTCTTGATAGAAACTAACGCCGCATTAAGGTGTGAGCGACGCTTGGCTATACTTGAGCGAAGCGAAACTGCCAAGCGTTGCGAATCACTCTTAAATGCTTTGTTATGTTGCTTTTCTTAGGGTGCCAGATCAATGTTCACACAAAATTTTCTTGAATTTCATTTTGAAATCTATATTATTCCCGTCCGTTGAATCAATGCATACCGCTATTTTTTTGTAAACATACTTGCAACATACCTTAGGGTGGTCTAAGGTGTTTATATAGCGATGTGACAGCAACCCAAACATACAGCCTTTGGCGACTCCTCCCACAATACGGGAAGTGACGACCCAGGGGCTTTTTCATTTATGAGGTCTAGGATGTCCCGTAGAACAGTCGCTATTTTTGTTGATGCTGGTTTTTTCAACCGCATCTTTACTTCTCATGTTGACCCAGACATGAACATGGATCCAGAAAAACTTGCCAAAGAGATGTGGCACTACTGGATAAAACACGTTGATAGAAAAAACGGTGAAGAGCTGTACCGCATATACTTCTATGACTGCCCACCTTTACACCAAAAAGCGCACCACCCTATTACAAACAAGCAAATTGACTTTGCTAAAAGTGACATCACAAAATACAAAAATGCGCTACATGAAGCTTTAACACACCAACCATATGTTGCATGCAGAATGGGACACTTAAGTACCACAGACAAAGAGTGGGGGTTTATTCGTAAGGATAAAGTCCACAACTTCAATAAAATAATTCGTGGTGAAGTAGATCCCAAAGACATTGACCCAAGCAATGTTTCGTTGCGCCCACGCCAAAAAGGCGTTGATATGAAACTTGGTGTTGACATCACGAGTGTTGTATTAAAGAAACTAGCTAATAAAATTGTATTAATTTCAGGTGACAGCGACTTCGTTCCAGCGGCAAAACTGGCTCGCATTGAAGGCGCTCATTTCATACTTGATGCTATGGGAAGAAGAGTAAAAGGCGATTTAGCAGAGCATATTGATGGCTTAAAAACCTTTGTAAGCCATTTAAAAACAAAGAAATAATGATTTTTGAGGCACTACCCGTGCCTCATGATTCACCTGCAACATAACGCCCGGTTAAGGGGTGAGCAACGCAACTACCAACTCACCGCACAACACCGTAACCACAAAAATCAACGCATCACAAAAATGCCGCGCGTTGCGAATCCCTCTTTAACCGTTTGTTATGTGCGTTACTCAAAATCGACTAAGTACTTAAAATGCTCTAAGACAATTAAACCATGTGACAGCAGTAAATTACTTCTCTGAGGGTCAAACCAAGTGCCATTAAATTTAGCACCATGAAACATATTATTCCGCATTCTCGATATATGAGTAAACAATGCTTGTATGTTCCTCTCATTGTTAGGTACAGGCTCCCAAACAATGTTGTTGTTTTCATCTACAACTTGTCTTTTCGGTGGATTTTCCAAAATGTACTCAGCAGAAGCTCTATTCTTAACAAGAAGATCAAGAAAGTTAGCTCCTATCTGCTCATTAACAAATCTATCCCAGTCAACGATTATTGACCTACCATTATGTATTCCTTGAAAGTAACCGTGTTTTTTTAAAGAGAATTCATATTGGGAAAACAGCTTAAAGAACTGAAATGCCAAAACATCTAAATTTTCGTTCATAGATTTACTCATTTTCCGAAAGCACATAACGCCCGATTAAGCAGTGAGCAACGCCTAAACCAACTCAACGCATCACAATGTTCATCACTGTCGTTCTCGCATCACGCCAATGCCGCGCGTTGTGAATCTGTCTTGAATCGCTTGTTAGGTCACGACCAAATGGGTAAAAAGTCTCTCGTCAATTATGGATAATCAATACGAATTGAAGAAAAAGACAAAAATCGAAGCCGAAGTATTTGGCATCGCTCTACCTTGAGGTCTTGCGGGCGTCACTCTTCAATCGCGCCCCGATTAAGGTGCGCACGAAAGCGCCTCAAGGGTATCATGGAAATGACTAATATTCGTCCTTTTTGCCTTATTTTCTCTATCCACGTTTTGCTCTTCCATACTCAATCGACACTGCTCTGCATTGCTCATGTGATCCCGTCGTGACCTAACGCCCGCCTAAGGGGCTGGCAACGCACAACCCAACTAAACGCATAGCAAAGTCACCACAAAAATCACCGCATAACAAAAATGCCGCGCGTTGACAGTCCCTCTTGAGGCGTTTGTTATGTGTTTGAATACCTTGATACTTCTATGAGATTACCATCCGGATCTCTGAAATAGAATGATGTGATCACACCTTGCGCACCTGTACGTTTTACAGGCCCTTCCATGATAACCACACCTTGATTTTCCACATGCTTCATTGCATCAGACACATCTATGTCGGTGATAAAGCATAAATCTGCACTCCCAGATCTGACATTCTGAGCTTTAGGCTCAAATTCGTTACCAAGTTGATGAAGATTGATTTTCTGGTGGCCAAACTCTAAAGCAATCCGACCTGAGCCAAAACTAACGGCTTTCATGCCCAACACTTTTTCATAAAAGCTCACTGTTGTTGGAATATCTGCAACAGTCAAAACTAAATGATCTAGGTGACTAATTTTCATCAGAAGCTCCACTTTCGAAGAAAACACATAACGCCCGCCTAAGGGGCTGGTAACGCTACAACCAAACTTAACGCATAACAAATTAATCACAAAAATCACAGTACACCAAAAATGCTGCGCGTTAACAGTCCCTCTTGAGGCGCTTGTTAGTTTCGTAGCCTATTGTTTAACAATGATTTTTCACCAAAACATTTGAACCACATTTTATGCAAAATCATCGAACAAACACACGTCCAGCATCAAACCCTGTGAAGTTGGCTGCCAAAACTCAAAGCGATCAAGGTTGAGTTGGCCAATGAACGAACTTCCTACAAAGAAAGCGCACATAAAGCGCTGTTGCCGCTTTTGTGAAACCAAACTTGCCGTGTGGAGGCTTCCACAAAATGGATGCATCAATGTTTGCTGACTTTAGCGATCTTGTGCCAGTGACATTTTCAACGATTTCTACCTAATCAGCATCAAGTAAAACACCAAAGCCAATTCGTAAACTTTGAGCGCAAAAAGCCGAATTATCGAAACCATTAACGCAAATTTTATCAATTTTCTTGATAGAAACTAACGCCCGCCTAAGGGGCTGACAACGCACAAACCAACTTAACGCATAACAAATTAACCACAAAAATCACCGCATACAACAAATGCCGCGCGTTGACAGTCCCGCTTGAGGCGTTTGTTAACTGGCCAGGGCTGAAGATTTCTACCGAACATTTCACCAAGAAGTGATTATCAATGTAAATCATCACGTTACGCTTCGTTTGAAATTTTCGGATTTTGTACCGATTCTCTGAGTGTGAAAAATCCACAAGCTTCACGCGTTGCTATCGTTGGTTGATCCCAAGCTCCGCACAAATCTTTGAGATTGTTTTTCGCTCGTCCAAAATGTCGGCATTGACCACAACGAAATATTTGTAAATTCCGTTTCTCAAATGTTAATGGATTTTCCGCTTTGCCAGTTAACGCCCGCCTAAGGGGCTGGTAACGCACAAACCGACTTAACGCATAGCAAAGTCACCACAAAAATCACCGCATAACAAAAATGCCACGCGTTGACAGTCCCTCTTGAGGCGTTTGTTATGGCGCTATTCCAAACCATTTGCTTTAAGCCAACTATCAAAATCAGTGAATCCATGCTTCCTACGAACTCTTACAACTTCAACAGCAAGGAATAGGCCAGTAAGCAGACCAAAAAGCAAAGAACCATAAACCTGAGAAATCGTGAATCCTTGAAATTTGTAGTGGTACGGTGAATTTGGTCACTTAATTAGAGGTGATATTATCATCTCATAAGTTAATAGGTGACATTATGACAAAACGTACAAGACGGCTATTTAGTGCCGAATTCAAACTGGAAGCGGCACAATTAGTGCTCGATCAAAACTACTCAGTGACTGAAGCGGCTCAAGCCATGAATGTAGGTAAATCTACGATGGATAAGTGGGTTCGCCAATTAAAACAAGAGCGCCAAGGCAAAGCACCCAAAGCGTCACCAATGACGCCTGAGCAAATTGAAATTCGTGAATTAAAAAAGAAGCTCGCTCGTCTTGAAGAGCATAATGAAATATTAAAAAAAGCCACGGCTCTCTTGATGTCGGACTCACTGAACAATTCTTGATGATCAAGAAACTCAAGCAGAGCCACAGCATAAAAACATTATGCGAAGTCTTCAATGTTCATCGAAGCAGTTATAACTATTGGCTGAAACGGCCAACAGAAATAAAGGCGGAAACCGTAAAACTTCGCAGTTTGATTAGCGAAGCTTATGCGGCAAGCAATGGTTCTGCGGGAGCAAGAACCATTGCCGATATCGTAACAAACCAAGGCGTGAGTCTGAGTCGTTACCGAGCAGCAAAGCTGATGAAAACGCTGGGATTAGTAAGTTGCCAAGTCCCAAAACATCGTTACCGTAAAGCCTCACAAGAGCATATTGAAGTCCCGAATCACTTAGATCGTCAGTTTGCTGTCACGGCACCAAATGAAGTCTGGGTGGGTGACGTGACCTATATTTGGACGGGAAATCGTTGGATGTATTTAGCGGTAGTCATCGACCTTTTTGCTCGAAAAGTGATTGGTTGGGCAATGTCAGTATCACCTGATACACGATTAACAAGCAAAGCGCTTTCGATGGCTTATGAGTCTCGTGGAAAGCCTAAAGGTATCATGTTCCACAGTGATCAAGGCAGTCACTATACGAGTCGTCAATACCGTCAGTTACTGTGGCGTTTTCAAATAAAACAAAGTTTATCTCGCCGAGGAAATTGCTGGGATAATGCGCCTATGGAGCGCTTCTTTAGAAGCTTGAAAACGGAATGGGTTCCAACGGTAGGTTATCGTAGCTTTGCAGAGGCTCAACAAGAGATCATCCGCTACATTATTGGATATTATAGCCAGCTCAGGCCCCATCAGTATAACGGTGGTTTGACACCCAATGAATCAGAACGATTGTATTGGGAAAACTCTAAAACCGTGGCCAATTTTAGTTGACCACTACAAACCGTTGAGAGTTCTCCAGTTATTTTTCTTAGCGTTAGACAGGTCTTTCACTTTCTTTTCTTCTATTTCTTTGACTAACACACCAAATGGTTTCTCAAACTTGTCCCTTCTTAACAAAGCTATATCGTCTTCGCTGGAGCAATAATAAAACCACAAACCTTTTACATAGCTTTCAAAAAGACACCTTAATAATGCGCTTGCTGAACTATATAACCGGAGTTCAAGTAAATTCAGAATTGAACGATAGTGCTCCATACAAATGGAATAATATGAACTAGCTACCATTACTTTATCGTTACGAGGCAACTGTATACGATCGAGTGCTTTCTCAAGCAGCATTAGATTTTTTTTCGATTGTTCCATAAATCACCCGTACTTATAACGCCCGCTTAAGGGGCAGACAACACTACTACCAACTTTCCGCATAACACTGTAATCACAAAAATCAACGCATAATAAAAATGCCCCGCGTTGGCTGTCCCTCTTGAAGCGTTTGTTAAATGCGCACCATCCGAGCGTACGAAGCCATAGAGCCTACGTTTATGAAGAAAGGTTCCAGTTGCATTTGAGGTTCTTCTGGCAACCATATAGTCCTAACTTCATTTTGATAGCTATATTTAAAATGCTTAGCTAAAAATACATTTACATCATCAGGACTTACATTTAATGGATCAAGGTATTTTACTGGTGCTGCAAAGCCTTTAAAATCAGGCTTAACCTTTTTCACAGCTTTCATCATCTTTTGAAATAGTTCCCGCGGCTTATCGATGATAATACAGCAATCAGCATCAAAATCATCATACTCCCTATACGTATATTTAGACGCAAAGCAATGAACGTAATAGTTTGTGTTGCTTTCTAATTTAAATTTAACTTGACCAAAGGCAGGTATTTTAACGCCTTGTACATCCTCAAAAACTAGCCAATCAGCTCTTGTTTGAACTTCAAAGGATAGTTCATCGTCACGGATTGCATTATTTAATGATGGGTCTTTATAATATGAAGCTGGAGCAATGCGAATATGTCCCTTATTGAACATCCCATCTAAATGTTCATACTTACCAAACTTACAAATAGCCCCTTCACTAAACCCTCCAGCTTGTTCTAAAGCTGTTGCAGCTTTTGGAGGTTCGGGAAAAGATGCTTTGACGATTTCTGCATTTGACATTGACCCATCTGCAAAACCATTTGGATAAGGTCCGTACCTAATAAAAAACTCTTCCAAAACATGAGTCCACACTTGAAGCCAGTATATGCCATGTTCGTTAGTACCATGTAAGCCAATCTTTCCTTCAGCGGAAAGAATTGTCATATTGGAAATAATTTGCTTTGTCCGGTCTTCCAGCTCGCTTTTCGATAAAAACTTCATATATCTGTGAGATCTATATTCATTTCTCCACATTTCATGACGAGCCAACTTTTTACCTCCTAGCATTTAACGCCCTGCTAAGGGGTGAGCAGCGCAATACTGAAGCCTCCGCACACCACCTTAATCACATAATTCAACGCATAGTAAAAATGCCACGCGTTGCGAATCCCTCTTGAGCAGCTTGTTAACAGGGCTAAACCAGAATCCAAATTCTGGTAATTAGTAATGTTATAACAGCCATTAATTGATTAGATTATCATCTATATCTTGTTTCAAACTTTTCATCTGATTCACAAAGGTAAATAATGAACTCAATAAAAGCGATGATTGCCGGTATTAATGTCCAACAAAAAAACAAATACAAAAGACCTTGACCAATTTTGCCTAGATAAAATTTATGAGCACCAAACCCTCCAAGAAAAAAGGCTAAAAGTGCAGCAGCAACTCTGCTTTTTTCACCTTGGATCCCTTTTTGTTGAGCCCCACAACTAGGACAAGCTCTAGCTGTTTCATGAATTTCCTTTCCACAACCACTACAAAACATTTTTATCTCCATTTTAAATGCTTAAACAATGGTTGATAGGATATTCAAACTTGCGCATAAAAAAGTGACTCATATCAATTAATATCAAGTTAGGATAATTAATTGAGCAGCCCTGTTAACGCCCGCCTAAGGGGCTGACAACGCATACCACGAAACTCAAGCACAACAGCCATAACCACCGTGGCTCATTGGGACTGGAAACGCCACGCGTTGACAGTCCCTCTTGAGGCGTTTGTTATGTGTGTGTTCAAACCATCAAATTTAGTCAGGAACTACTATTAAACCTAATTGCTCTAAAAGTTGTTCTTGCTGCCACGAACAGATTTTTACACCTGTAAGGTCGACTTTCCGAGGGTCTAAACCATACAACTCCGAGTGGCTCAAATCACAACCTTGCAACCTACACTGACTCCAACACCCTTCAGAAAATACTCCCCGACTTAAATCAGACTCTTTAAATGATGCACCACTCAGATTTGCGCCAATCCATCTATTCTCAAACAAATCACACTTTTCGATACACTGCCTTTCAAAGTTGGCGTATGAAAGATTACAACCTGTTATATAAGCTGAACAAAAATACATTCTGTTCGATACCTGATTCATGAAGCTAGCTTGAGCAAAATTGGCACCCTTTAAATCGCATTCTCTGAACTCGATACCAAAACAATTTGCACCTTTGAAATACGACATTGAAAGACTGCAGTTTTTAAAAGATGCATCTCTAAGATCCGAGTAAGAAAAATCACACCCCTCTAATTCACCTCGTTCAATGAAAGAACAATCTACAAATTGTGTATCGCGGAGGTTCGCTCGTTTAAAGGAACAGCAGAAAAATTTGCAATTTTTAAAATACTGACCACTCATGTCTTGATGTGAAAAGTCTGCTTGTACATATAACTGGTCTGTTTTATCCATTTTCTAGCCCTCTTTCTATTTGAGTCGAAGACTAACATTTACCAACCAGTTCTCAAGAAAAATAAACACCTTAAAAACAGCAACTTACAACCACTTAAAATCGCAAAAATAAGGTACCAAATTGACGTTCTAAGGCACTGTTTTTTAATTCGCCCATGCCGCATGGCTAGAAAAAAGTTTTGATTAATCATGGCTCTTGCAAGAAAAACACATAACGCTTTCTAGACGACTATTCACACCGTTCATAAACATGTTATCGCCGCTTAACACATAGACCACTTGATGCATAGTAGCATAAAATTCCTTTTAATCAGACTCTTGTGTAACAACTATTCATAAACTTTAGGATCTATACAGCCATTATATTTTTATCTTCTTGACATAAAGACAAGTAATGATACTGTATAAAAAAACAGCTCCAAGTGTGAGGAAAAATGAAATCTCAGTTCTTATTGAGTATTCGTGAATTCATGCAGACTCGACATTATGCCCAGAAAACGATAGAAGCGTATTTGCATTGGATCTCCCGATACATCTATTTCCACAACAAAAAGCATCCTAGCCAAATGGGCGATAAAGACGTGGAGGAATTCTTAACTCATTTGGCAGTAAAGGGAAAAGTTGCCACTAAAACTCAATCACTAGCCTTGAACTCGTTAAGCTTTCTTTATCGTGAAATTCTCAAAACGCCACTTTCTCTTGAAATGCGCTTTCAACGCTCCCAGCTTGAGAGGAAATTACCTGTTGTACTGACACGAGACGAAATTCGCCGTTTACTTGAAATCATTGATCCCAAGTACCTACTTCCCACCAAATTACTGTATGGTTCTGGTCTGCGTCTGATGGAATGTATTCGTTTAAGGGTTCAGGATATCGATTTTGATTATGGAGCAATTCGGGTATGGCAAGGTAAAGGAGGGAAGAATCGTACAGTTACGTTAGCGAAAGAACTCTATCCACATCTCAAAGATCAAATAGCATTAGCAAAACGCTATTATGACCGAGATTTACATCAGAAAAATTATGGTGGTGTTTGGCTACCTCATGCGCTACAAGAAAAATATCCAGCGGCGCCTTATGAATTCCGTTGGCATTATCTTTTTCCATCATTTCAGCTATCGCGTGATCCAGAAGCTGATGTTATGCGCCGCCATCATATTAATGAAACAGCACTACAAAGGATGGTCCGTAGATCAGCACAAGAAGCTGGAATTGAGAAAACGGTAACCTGCCACACACTCAGGCATTCATTTGCTACTCATTTGCTAGAGATAGGGGCAGACATCCGTACCGTACAGGAACAACTGGGCCATACAGATGTAAAAACGACTCAGATTTATACCCATGTGCTTGATCGAGGTGCTAGTGGCGTATTAAGTCCGTTATCTCGCCTCTAAAGCATTAGCTCTGGGTATATATTTAAATTCTGGATAGAAAAAAAGGGAGCATAAATGCTCCCTTTTCTTAATAACACGCTATTACAGAGCGCCTTTCGCCTTTTCAACCAGAACAGCAAATGCTGCTTTGTCGAATACTGCGATATCAGCAAGGATCTTACGATCGATCTCGATAGAAGCTTTCTTCAGACCGTTGATGAAACGGCTGTAAGATAGGCCATTTTGACGAGCCGCTGCGTTGATACGTGCAATCCACAGTTGACGGAATTGACGTTTCTTAGCGCGACGGTCACGGTAAGCGTATTGACCAGCTTTAATAACGGCTTGGAACGCTACACGATAAACACGTGAACGTGCACCGTAGTAACCTTTAGCTTGTTTTAAAACTTTCTTATGACGTGCACGAGCTTGTACACCACGTTTTACGCGAGGCATTATGTCTCTCCTAAACTAAACGAATATTAAACTAAAAAGAATTAAGCGTATGGAAGCATACGTGCTACAGCAGCCAGTTCGCACTTAGGCAAAATAGCATTTGGACGCAGCTGACGCTTGTTCTTAGTAGTACGCTTAGTCAGGATGTGACGTTTAGTAGCGTGCTTAAATTTAATACCACCAGCAGTTTTCTTGAAACGCTTAGCAGCACCTTTGTTGTTTTTCATCTTAGGCATGATGAATAACTCCGCATTGTTGTAGTTAAATAACAGTGTAATTAGGGCGAATAAAACCCAGCCGCCTTTCAACGGCTGGGTTCATTACTTGCAAAGCCGTTAATTACTTCTTTTTAGGGGCTAACACCATGATCATCTGGCGTGCTTCAATTTTGGTCGGGAAAGATTCAACCACTGCAAATTCTTCAGTGTCCTCTTTCAGTCGATGCAAAACGTCCACACCGATGTCTTGGTGAGCCATCTCTCGGCCACGGAAGCGAATAGTAACTTTCACTTTGTTGCCTTCTTCAAGGAAACGGATCAGGTTGCGTAGTTTTACCTGATAGTCTCCGATATCAGTCCCAGGTCGGAATTTAAGTTCCTTAATCTGGATCTGCTTTTGCTTCTTCTTCTGCTCTTTTGTAGCCTTGCTCTTCTCAAAGAGGAACTTGCCATAGTCCATCACACGACAGACTGGTGGCTCGGCGTTAGGGCTGATCTCAACGAGATCCAAACCAGATTCTTCTGCGGTAGCTAGTGCTTCTTGGATCGAAACGATACCTACAGACTCACCGTCTGCGCCAGTTAAACGAACTTCACGAACGCCACGAATTTCACCGTTTAAACGATGCTGGTTTTGCTTGACCGGAACTTGGCCACGTCTTCCGCCTTTAATAGTTTATTCCTCCAGATTAAGCTTACGGCTCGCAATCTCAGCTTGGATATGTTCAATAAAATGATCCAATTTAAACTTGCCAAGATCTTTGCCTTTACGCGTACGTACTGCAATTTCACCGGCTTCCATCTCTTGGTCGCCACAAACTAACATGTACGGTACACGCTTCAAAGTGTGTTCGCGGATTTTAAAGCCTATCTTCTCATTTCTCAAGTCCGCTTTTGCTCGAATGCCACATTTTTGTAGCTTTTGTACTACTTCATGCGCATAGTCAGCTTGTTTGTCGGTGATATTGACCACAACAACCTGCTCTGGGGCTAACCAGGTAGGGAAAAAGCCCGCGTACTCTTCAATCAAAATACCAATAAAACGCTCCAATGAACCTAAAATCGCGCGGTGGATCATCACCGGGACTAGGCGTTCATTGCTTTCGCCTACGTATGTGGCACCTAAACGAGTTGGTAAATTGAAATCGAGCTGCACAGTACCACATTGCCATGCGCGATCCAAACAGTCATACAGTGTAAATTCAATTTTCGGGCCGTAAAACGCGCCTTCACCTTCCTGAATTTCAAATGGGATCGCCATCGCATTCAAAGAATCGATCAGGGCTTGTTCTGATTTATCCCAAATTTCATCGCTACCAACCCGCTGCTCAGGACGAGTAGAGAGCTTCACCACAATATTTTGGAAACCAAACGTGGTGTAAGTGTCATACACCATCTTGATGCAAGAAGTGACTTCTTGCTGGATTTGATCTTCGGTACAGAAAATATGCGCATCATCTTGGGTAAAGCCACGCACACGCATGATACCGTGGAGTGAACCGGATGGCTCATTACGATGGCACGAACCAAACTCGGCCATACGCAGTGGTAGGTCACGATAGGATTTCAAACCTTGGTTGAAAATCTGGATGTGGCCTGGGCAGTTCATCGGTTTGATCGCGTATTCACGGTTTTCTGATGAAGTGGTAAACATCGCATCAGCGTATTTATCCCAGTGACCAGAACGCTCCCAAAGTACACGATCCATCATTAATGGACCTTTTACTTCTTGGTAATCGTATTCGTTCAATTTGTGACGAATAAAAACTTCCAGATCACGGAAAATAGACCAGCCGTTATGGTGCCAGAACACCATCCCCGGCGCTTCTTGCTGCATATGGAACAGGTCAAGCTGCTTACCAATTTTACGGTGATCACGTTTTGCCGCTTCTTCAAGGCGGGTTAAATGCGCTTGCAGAGCTTTCTTATCATGAAATGCGGTACCGTAAATACGTTGCAGCATTTTGTTATCGCTGTTGCCGCGCCAGTACGCACCAGCCACGTTCAGCAATTTAAAGTTTTGACAAAAGCCCATGTGCGGTACGTGTGGACCACGGCACATATCAATGTATTCTTCATGATGGTAAAGACCTGGACGATCGTCGCGTGCAACGTTTTCATCCAAAATTTCCATCTTGTAGCTTTCGCCGCGCGATTCAAACGTATCACGCGCTTCCTGCCAGCTGACTTTCTTTTTGACAACCGCGTATTTGGTTTTCGCTAGCTCAACCATACGAGCTTCGATTTTCTCCAGATCTTCTTGAGAAAGCGATTGCTCGAGATCGATATCGTAGTAAAAACCGCTATCGATGGTAGGACCGATCGCCATTTTCGCGTTAGGGTAAAGTTGCTTCAGCGCATGACCAAGCAAGTGCGCGCAAGAGTGGCGCACGATTTCCAAACCATCCACTTCATCTTTGGTGGTGATGATTTCTAGGCTGGCATCGTGTTCAATCAAATCGCAAGCATCAACGCGTGCACCATTCACACGCCCGGCAATGGTCGCTTTCGCAAGACCTGGGCCGATAGATTGGGCAACTTCGAGAGTCGATACTGGGTTGTCAAAATGACGCTGACTGCCGTCAGGAAGAGTAATAATAGGCATCAAAGATCCTTACAGTGGTGTTGCACACCAAGCAACACTTGTTTGAAAAAAATACGCTTTATATTCAATTAATTATAAATATTGCGTAACGATTTTTTAGGATTAGGTACAAATTTTGGTACAAATACGGATGTGCCAGCTTAAGACCGTCGCAGCATGATAAAGCAATATGCTGAAATGACAACCGCTTTCTCGGACAGCCCAAGTCGCCAACTCAGGTAACAAAAAGTCAAAAGAAGGTTTCTCTTACTTGACTAGGCAACCCTCTTTGATAAGAGTAATACCGGTAGATTATGCTCCGCGATAATAATGCTGAGCGACAAATGGCATTTTTTCGACCGTCATTGGTAACATCTTACCGCGAACTTGTGCTAACACTTGATTGCCTAAGGCGGTGTACTCAGTGCTTATATAAGCCATTGAAACTGGTTTATCCGCCGTTGGGCCAGCCGTGCCACTGGTTACGATACCAATTTTGTTGCCTTGTACATCAAACAGCTCGGTGCCTTCGCGTACTGGCGCTTTGGTTTGTCCGACTAAACCCACTCGTTTACGGCTGACTTGCTTAGTTTCAATTTGGTTGAGAATAATCTCGGCACCGGGAAAGCCACCTTGCCGCGCGCCACCTTTTCGGCGAATCGGCTGAATCGCCCACAACAAACTGGCTTCGACTGGCGTGGTGGTTGGATCGAGATCGTGTCCATACAGACACAAACCACACTCCAAACGCAGTGAATCGCGCGCGCCCAGACCAATCCACTCTACTTCAGCAAAACTGGTCAATTTATCCGCCAGTGCAACTGCTTGATCAGCAGCGACTGAGATTTCGTAGCCATCTTCACCAGTGTAACCACTGCGACTCACGATACATTCTGCCCCATCAATCTCAAGCCATTGAATGTCCATAAAGTGCATATACGTCACCGCTGGCTGCAGCCGCGCAAGCACTTGCGCAGCTAATGGGCCTTGCAGAGCGAGCAGAGCGCGATCTTCCAACACTTCTAACTCTACGTCTATCGGTAGATGAGCTTGTAGATGAGTAATATCTTGCGCTTTACAGGCCGCATTCACTACCATAAACAGATGGTCTCCCATGTTGGCCACCATCAAATCATCCAATATCCCACCTTGCGGATTGGTAAAGAAGGCGTAGCGCTGCTTACCAACCGGCAAATCAATAATGTCAACCGGAACTAAAGTTTCTAAAGCCGCAGCCGCGTGATCACCATAAAGACGCAATTGCCCCATATGAGAAACATCAAATAAACCGACAGCGGCACGCGTGTGGAGATGCTCTTTTTTTACCCCAAGCGCATATTGCACCGGCATATCGTAGCCCGCAAAAGGCACCATTTTTGCTCCCGCCTCAAGATGTCGTTTGTGTAGCGGCGTGGTCAGCAAGGTATGTGGTTGATCCATGATGATTCTCCATAAAATAAGCTCAAACCACGCTGAAGGCGCGATGTCGAGATCAATGATTCGATTGGCAAGCAAGCCCAATGATCAATCTTTAAGCCGATCTAATCCGTTGTAGTGGATTAACCTTGCCACAACCGTGCTTATCATCACAGTTAACATTATCACTCAATGATGCTTATCATAAATCTCTCTAGATGGGCTTTTCCTCACCTTACGCAACATTTTATCGTGTATGTTAGAGGTCGCGGAGATCGCTGAGCCACGGCAAGTTCCCTAATCAGCAATTAAGCTAGCCCATCATTGCAGCGCTTCACATTCTGCTATTGTTACCAATAAGACATTTTTTGGAGAGTACAACATGGACCACACACTCAAATTTAGCGACAGTCATGAATGGGTACGCGATAACGGTGATGGCACCGTGACTATCGGCATCTCTGAGCATGCTCAACAAATGCTCGGTGATGTAGTATTCGTCGAGTTACCGGAAATTGAGAGCGAAATAGACGCGGGGGATAATTTCTCATTGGTTGAATCAGTCAAAGCCGCTTCAGACATCTATGCTCCTGTCACAGGTGTGGTGATTGAAGTCAATGAAGATCTGCAAACCAGCCCCGAGCTGATCAATCAAGAACCTTACGATGGTGGCTGGATCGTCAAAGTCAAACTATCCGATCCCGATGAATTGGACGATCTTAAAGACGCAGCGGAATACCTGGCTTCGATTGAGGAAGAGTAACGCTGGATACCTAGAACCTAAACTTCAATGTCACTCACGCAGAGGAGTGAGGTTGCACGTCAAGTAAGTGGCAATACGAGCAAGATTGTTCGCGTACAGAGCAAACCATGAGGTGGCCGACTATGACTGAATTACTGGACTATTTAAGCGGTGAAAATGCGTTCATAGCACGCCACAATGGGCCGAACCCATCGCAGCAACAAGCTATGCTTCACACCATCAAGCTTGATCATTTAGATGAACTTATCGCACAAACTATTCCGCCGCAAATCCGTCTCAAGGCACCGCTTGCGCTTGCGCCCGCACAAAGCGAAGCACAAATGCTGGCTAGCCTGCAATCCTTCGCTCAACTTAATCAAATCAAGCGCACTTTTATTGGCCAAGGTTACTACAACACCTTCACGCCGAACGTTATTCTACGTAACGTGCTGGAGAATCCGGGCTGGTATACGGCATATACCCCTTACCAACCCGAAATCTCGCAGGGTCGTCTTGAGTCGCTACTCAATTACCAGCAGATGGTGATGGATTTAACCGCGATGGAGATTGCTAACGCATCACTGCTCGATGAAGCCACTGCTGCTGCGGAAGCGATGGCACTGTGCCAACGCGCAGGAAAAAGCAAAAGCAACCTGTTCTTTGTGGCCGATGATGTACACCCACAAACCATTGAAGTGGTGAAAACCCGCGCCGCATTTCTAGGTTTTAAGGTAAAAGTAGATTCGATTGATAACATCACTCAACAACCAGCATTTGGTGCACTGCTGCAATACCCTGGCACGACCGGTGAAGTGCGTGACCTGAAAGACATCATCGCCAAAGCACAAGCCCAGCAAACCTTAGTCAGCGTCGCGACCGATTTGCTCGCCAGTGTACTGCTCAAACCTGTAGGTGAAATGGGCGCAGATGTGGTGATTGGTTCTGCCCAGCGTTTTGGTGTACCAATGGGATATGGCGGTCCACACGCTGCGTTCATGGCCACTCGTGATAGCTATAAGCGTACCATGCCGGGACGGGTGATCGGTGTTTCGATCGATGCACAAGGCAAACCAGCACTGCGCATGGCAATGCAAACTCGTGAGCAGCATATCCGCCGCGAAAAAGCCACTTCAAACATTTGTACCGCGCAAGCACTGCTGGCCAATATGGCTGCATTTTATGCGGTGTACCATGGCCCACAAGGCCTGCGCACCATTGCCCGTCGCACCCACCATTTCAGTGCGATACTTGCCGCAGGCTTAACCAAAGCCGGTTACGAACTTGCCCATGCACACTTTTTCGATACCCTCACCATCAATACTGGTGCAAAAACCGCTAGCCTATATCAAGCGGCACAACAAGCGGATATCAACCTGCGTAGGCTACCTAATCAGCTTGGGGTAAGCTTGGATGAAACCACGACCGTGGCCGATATTGCAGCACTATTTGCCATCTTCGGTATTAAACAAGAGATCGATACGCTGTCAAAGCACATCGCTGGTAATGAGCTCGCAGCGATTCCAGAGTGTTGCCGCCGCCAAAGCGCGTTTTTGACTCATCCAGTGTTTAACAGCCACCACAGTGAAACTCAGATGCTGCGTTATATGAAGCATCTGGAAAACAAAGATTTTTCTCTCACGCACGGCATGATCCCGCTGGGTAGTTGCACCATGAAGCTCAATGCCACGGCGGAAATGATCCCTGTCACTTGGCCTGAATTGAGTGCTCTGCATCCGTTTGTACCCAAAGCACAAGCTGCCGGCTATGCCGCATTGGCGGAAGATCTGAAACAAAAACTGTGTGCAATCACGGGTTATGATGCTTTTTCACTGCAACCCAACTCTGGTGCAGGTGGTGAGTATGCCGGTCTACTTGCTATTGCTCGTTATCACCAAAGCCGTGGTGAGAGTCAGCGTAATGTTTGCCTGATCCCCAGCTCCGCGCATGGCACCAACCCCGCCACCGCGGCCATGTTGTCGATGCAAGTCGTGGTGGTAAAATGTGATAAAAATGGCAATATTGATTTAGCGGACCTAGCAGACAAGATTGAACTGCATCGCGACCATCTGGCCAGCATCATGATCACCTACCCTTCAACCCACGGCGTGTATGAACAGCAAGTACGTGAAGTGTGTGACATGGTGCATGCTGCCGGTGGGCAAGTTTACCTCGACGGTGCCAATATGAATGCACAAGTCGGGCTGACCTCACCAGGCTTTATCGGTGCCGACGTATCGCACTTAAACTTACACAAAACATTCTGCATTCCCCATGGTGGTGGTGGACCGGGTATGGGGCCAATTGGTGTGAAATCCCACTTAGCACCTTTCCTGCCCGGACACATTGAAAGTGGTGTACAAGGCACTGATTTTGCAGTGTCTGCCGCCGATCTCGGCAGTGCATCGATTCTGCCTATCTCTTGGGCCTACATTACGCTGATGGGAGCTGAGGGGTTAACCCAGGCTACCAAGCTGGCAATTTTGAATGCCAACTATGTGATGGAGCGCCTGCGCCCGCACTACCCGATCCTTTACCGTGGTGCAAATGGTCGAGTGGCGCATGAGTGCATCATCGATATCCGTCCGCTCAAAGAAGAAACCAGTATTAGCGAAGAAGATATTGCTAAACGATTGATGGACTACGGCTTCCATGCGCCAACGATGTCATTTCCTGTAGCAGGAACACTGATGATTGAACCAACCGAGTCGGAAGATTTAGCCGAATTGGATCGCTTCTGTGATGCACTGATTGCGATCCGTAGTGAAATCGACAAGGTGAAACATGGTCAATGGCCGCTTAACAACAATCCACTCGTCAATGCACCACATACTCAAGCCGATCTGTGTGCCGAGGATTGGCATCACCCTTACTCGCGTGAACTGGCTTGCTTTCCATCCGCGCAAACTAAAGCCAGCAAATATTGGCCAACCGTCAACCGAGTGGATAATGTGTACGGCGACCGCAACCTTATCTGCTCTTGCCCAAGCATGGACCATTATCAAAATTGACACTTTAACTGGCAGCGAGTGAAAAACTCTTTACAATGCTCGCTCCTGTTGAAAGCCCAAAAGAGTAAGACCATGTCGCGTGACTACACCTATCAATGCCTTTGCATGATGGACAAATCAGAGTTGACCGAATTTAGTATGCGTATATTACACCGTCTGATCAGCGAAGAGACACTAGCTGAATTGTATCGTTGTGATGATGAAGAATTCGAAGGTACAGAAAAAGCACAAATGGCGCACATTGATGCGATGGTCAAAATGCACGCCATCGCCCTAGGTCAATTACCGGCCATGTTTGAAGGCTCAGATCAAGCCAGCCAGAATATTCAGCGCATGACTCGCTTGTTGATGTGGCATTTTTATGCAGTGGCCTTCAATTTAGAGCACAGTGTGAGTTTAGCCACTCATTGCGCAGCAGTAGAAAACTTGATCAGCACACAACCGGAGAATGCTCTCGCTTGGTCAAAGCAACTCACCGAGTTGCTGTATCGCTACGCAGAACAATAACGCTTGAACTAAAACACACTCACTTAACTATTTAAGCTTGGTGCTTGAAAAAAGAGTGAGTGGCGCAACAATAGTGTAGTGGTCAGAAAAGAGAGGGTTCTGAACAGAGTGGCAGCGTAATCAAGCGGCTCTATTTGGCAAGATGGGTATATTCAATAATCACTTGGTTACCCTCAACATAGACACGTTTAATCTCGCCATCGACCGTGACTCGATTTTGCAGATGCACCCATTTTTCGCCAGCACGCGCTTTACGTTTGAGGGTCGGTAGTACATTGTGGGGTTCAACGTGCAAGTGCTGACAAAATCGGCTGACAAAAGCCATCGACAGTGGTGCATCACCACGCAATAGCTCAGAAAACTCAACCTGACTCACCCCAAGCCGTTTGGTCATTTCCATCTGAGTCATGTGCATTTTGGCTTTTTTGATCATCCAGACATCGTACAATGCTTTACGATCTTCTTGATTTAACTCCATTACTCGATCCTTGTCATGCTTGTGGGTAACCAACAGCATGCCAGAGTTTTTGCAACTGAGTGTCAATCTAAGGTGAGTTTGGGATATGGGTTAAATCCCCTCACCACAAACTGAGATCAAATACACAGTTTATGGTGAGGACTTGACGATTTAATGCTTAGAACCAGTTAGAGAACAGTAACTTAAACCAATCGCTCAGCCGCTTGAAAATGCCACCTTGCGCTATGGCTTGCTGCGTCACCAATTTGGCTTCACCCACTTTATCTTGATCGATGTAATAGACAATTGAACCCACCACTTCACCTTTAGCTATTGGGGCTTCGAGCGCATTATCCAATTCAATCACTGCATTCAACCTTTTTACATCATTACGTGGCAAAGTGAGGTACACCGTCTCCGCACTACCGAGAGCGACGTGATCTTGCTCACCGTACCAAATGCGTTGATTTTGCACTACGTTATCGATTTGATGTGGGCTGACCGTTTCAAAGAAACGGAAACCATAGCTGAGTAACTGCTTACTTTCTGCTTCACGAATTTTGACACTTTTTGAACCCATCACGACCGAAATTAGTCGCATTTCTCCACTCGTCGCCGAGCTTGCCAAACTGTAACCCGCGCCACTGGTATAACCGGTTTTCATACCATCCACATTGATACTGCGGTCACGTAGCAAACCATTACGGTTATGCTGGGTAATTCCGTTGTAGGTAAATGAGCGCTCACTGTATAACGGGTAAATATCCGGTAAATCACGAATAATCGCGCGACTTAGCACTGCAATATCATAAGGTGTGCTGTATAAATTTGGATTATCCAGTCCATGCGGATTGGCAAACTGGCTATTGTGCATGCCTAACTGTTGTGCCCATGAGTTCATTAAACTCACAAAAGCGCCTTGTGATCCAGCGACATGCTCTGCAATCGCCACGCTGGCATCATTGCCAGACTGTACAATCAAGCCACGATATAGATCCATCAAGCTGACATAAGTGCCAACTTCGATAAACATCTTTGAAGAGTCAGGGAATTTTTTCGCCCATGCGTTATTGCTGATGCGAACTTGATCGCTCGCCTGAATATTGCCACGCTGCATCTCCTGCCCTGCAACATAGGCCGTCATCAGCTTGGTCAGACTGGCTGGATTGAGTTTTTGATGGGCGTTATGTTCGACCAGAACTTTTCCAGTATGAAAGTCGATCAAAATATACCCATTGGCTGCCAGCGGTGGCAATTCCGGGATCACGGTCAACGCGGAAAAACTGAACGTTGGCACCAATGCCATACAAGCCATTAAACATCGGGACAGAAACTTGCTGCAAGTCATAAGGTGTTCTCATCAAAACAAAACCCGCAGTATAACTAACTCCAGATTTCACACAGCCTCTCTTTACTAACTCTTACAGTTGCCGCTCAATAAGTTACATCATGTTACAAACATGCTTAAACACCAATCAAGTCTGGCTCGTACCGCGATAAAAAAGCCTGACATTGGTCAGGCTTAATTGGGTTATGCGAAGAATAATCACACCAAACGGCTATTCGTCTTTTTTGTTGGATGCCCAAACATACAAGAGCTCTAGTGCAATCGTTGCCCCCGCTAGCGCAGTCAAATCGCTCTGATCGTAAGGTGGTGAAACTTCAACCACATCCATACCAATCAGATTAATCCCTTTCAATGCACGGATGATTTTCAGGATCTTATCTGAGCTTAAGCCACCACACACCGGGGTACCCGTACCCGGAGCGAAAGCCGGATCGAGGCAGTCGATATCGAATGTCAAATATACTGGCTTGTCACCAACAATGTGACGGATCTGCGCCACAATCTCTTCCACTGACATATCATTGGCTTGCATCGCATTGATCACATTGAAACCGTGACCTTCTTGTTTGTATTCAGTACGAATACCCACTTGTACCGAGTGCTTAGCCGAGATCAAACCTTCTTTTGGTGCATGGTAAAACATGGTGCCGTGATCATACGCACTACCGTTAGAATAGGTATCGGTATGTGCATCGAAATGGATCAGCGCCATTTCGCCATAATGTTTGGCATAAGCACGCAAGATAGGCAGAGTAATGAAATGATCGCCACCCAAGGCCAACATGGTTTTGCCACTTTTCAAAATTTCACAAGTCGCCGCTTCTAAACGATAAGTAAAATCTTCAGCATCACCACAATCAAACACCAGATCCCCAGCATCAATCACGTTAATACGATTAAACAGATTGAAATCCCAAGGAAACTTCTTACCTTCCCACGCGAGATTCACCGAAGCACGGCGAATCGCGTCTGGCCCCATACGCGCCCCAGGACGACCAGAGGTCGCCATATCCAACGGTACGCCAAGTACGACAACATCAGCGTTAGTATCTACTGGATTACGCACATAAGGACGGCGTACAAACGTCATGGCGTTTGAGTAGAGTGAATAATCAGTTTTTGTAAACAAATCATTCATTTAAAAATCCTCTAAGTAAGTATAGCCGCTCAGGCCTAATTCAAGTTCTGCCAATACGGTCTGCTGTTCTGGTTCAGCCACTCGTTCGGAAACCAGTTGGCGATAATTGGTACGAATTTTATCCACATCAATGTGTACGTAACGCATCACATCTTCTACCGTATCGCCTTCATTGATAAAGGCAATTTCAGCATCGCCATTATCCTTAATATTCACCGCAACACTGTGAGTATCACCAAACAGATTGTGCATATCGCCCAAAATCTCTTGGTAGGCACCGACTAGGAAAAAACCCATCAAATAAGGCTTATCACTGCTCCAACTCGGTACTGGCAGAGTGCTTTCGATCCCTTGACCTTCCACATACTGCTCAATCGCACCATCAGAATCGCAAGTAATGTCGAGCATCACCGCACGGCGATCTTCCATCTCTTGCAAACCAGATAGCGGCAGCACAGGGAACACTTGATCAATCCCCCAGGCATCCGGTAGCGATTGGAACAGCGAGAAATTGACAAAAAACTTGTCAGCCAAACGCTCTTGCAGCTCATCTAAGATCGGGCGATGAAAACGGTTTTTGTTGCTCATTTTCAGCCGCAGTTCATGGTAAATACGTAGCGATAACTGCTCAGCCCATGCGCGATGCTCAAGATTCAGTACCCCAGTCGCAAACTGACTGTGCGCTTCGGAAAGATCGCTTTGGGTATCGTTATAAATTTCAATCAGTGCGCGGTCATCGGTACCGTGCTGTACTTCTTCAAAACCACGCCACATGTTTTTAATCAGCATCGGCGCTTGTGCATCGGGGGCGGGAATATTTTCTGGTGAATACGCCTCGGTACCAATAACATTGGTGATCAATACCGCGTGATGAGCGGTAATCGAACGCCCTGATTCAGAAATGATCACTGGACGAGGTTGACCGTACAGATTACACACATCGCTGACCGTGCTCACGATATTACGCGCGTATTCAAGCAAACCATAGTTCATCGAGTTAGACGACTGGCTGCGCGTACCATCGTAGTCCACCGCTAAACCACCACCCACATCGAAAAACTCAATGTGCGCGCCCAACTCTCGCAGTTCACAATAGAAGCGTACGGCTTCATTCACGCCATTACGCACATCACGAATATTCGCCATTTGCGAACCTAAGTGGAAATGTACCAGCTGCAAGGCTTCCAGTTGATTTTCCGCCTTCAGACGGTTAATCACGGTTAATACTTGCGATGCGGCTAGACCGAACTTAGATTTTTCACCACCACTCGATTGCCATTTACCGGCACCTTGTGAAGCCAAACGAATGCGCAGCCCCAAACGCGGTTTCACGCCAAGACTTTTCGCCTCTTTGAGCACTAAATCCAGCTCTGACAGTTTTTCCAGTACGATAAAAACTTTATGCCCCAGTTTTTCACCAATCAGTGCCAAACGAATGTACTCTCGGTCTTTATAACCATTACAAACGATGACGGAACTGGCTTGCTGAGCCATTGCCAACACGGCGAGAAGTTCTGGTTTACTGCCCGCTTCCAAGCCTAGTTGTTTATGTTCTAATTCGGCCTGACTGGCAAGAATTTCATCGACGACCTCGCGCTGTTGGTTAACTTTGATCGGATAAACCAGCAGATATTTATTCGGGTAGTCGTACTCTTCAATCGCCTGATTGAAAGCGTCACAAATATTGTGCACGCGTTGATGCAGGATCTGCGGAAAGCGTACAAGCACAGGCAAATTTAAATCACGCGCTTCGAGCTGTTTAACAATTGAGCTTAATTGCGTTTGATGAGCTTTGTCATTTCGCGGCGAAACATACACTTCACCTTGATCGTCAATGCCAAAAAAACCTTGGCTCCAGTAATGCACATTGTAGTCAGCGCGAACGCGGTCTAATTTGGATGGTTGTTCCACATCGTATCTCACAAAGTAGAGAAGGTTACCATGATTTCATCGGTTGAAATCACACCTGACAGCCTAAACGTCACGCGCTTTATCGGTGAAAAGCCAGTGAGTGTCTAATGATAATAATTTATCGTTAAGACAACTGTTAGTTATGGCATAAAAACCAATATTGTGCGATTCACTTGATGGCCGACTTTCAGCTTAGCGTAAATATCACCAAGCATAACCCGAGATCGCCAATCGATCCGCGAGCCGTTGACACGGGGGAAAATCAAGCAATAAGGGATAATAATGCACCGCGGATCGCGAGAAATTGACGGATGAGAGAAAATAGTGCTGGTTATTGCAGCAACTCATTCTATTGTTAGTGATTTCCGCTTGGCTATTATTGGTAATTACATACAATCCCATTCAGGTAATTTAACGACAGGAGTGAGCGACGCAATGGAATACCTCGTTTTGCTGCAAACCCACTATAAATGGATGATGACCGGGCTGATCATCCTGTTGTATCCGCATATCTCACGGATCACCTTGCGCATTTTCGAAGATATGATCACCGGTCGAGTCGATATCCATCGCTTAAAACGGGCGCGCTGGCTGATCCGTACCTTGCTGTTTCTGGTGATTTTATTTACTGGGTTAATTTTGTGGGGCATTGAGTTACGTGGCTTATTAGTGGTCGGCTCCTCACTGTTTGCCTTGCTTGGGGTTGGTTTGTTTGCCGGTTGGTCACTGCTGAGCAACGTGACCGCTTTTTTGATCCTGTTTATGCAAAACCATTGTCGGATCGGTTGCTGGGTCCGCATTGTCGACGGCGCAAATTTTGTCGAAGGCAAAATTATCGATATGGCGCTACTCACGGTTGAATTAGAAACGCTCGATGGCCATCGCGTACTCTACCCAAACAACTTATTTATTGTGCGCCCGGTGATTATCATGAGTAAGGCTCCTGAAAAAACCATCAAAAAAACTGAGAAAAAACAGTTACCGAAGAGATCGTAAATTTGAGCGAATATCAAGAGTTATCTCAACAAATTGAACAGCTTGCCACCGCCGAAGAAGCAGAGCAAACCCATTTACTCGGCAATATGCTGGAAAATGGCTTAGATCAAGGCTCATTGGCACTGATTTTAGAAGCATTTCCGGTCGAACAGCGGGTGCGCTTATGGCGTAGTTTACCACTGGAAATGCACATTGATGTGCTGACCGAAATGCGTGCCGAGGTGCGTTTTTCGGTCATTAATGCGCTCTCTGAAATTGAGCTGAAACTTACCCTCGCGAAGTTGGATAACCTTTCGCTGATCGAATGGGAAGATTCACTACCCGATGAGATCGTGAGTGAAGCGCTAAGCCTGATCAGTCGTGATGAGCTTGAACTGTACGATCAAGCCAATGAGTTTGCCGATCATGAAATCGGCCATTGGGCGGATCGTAAAGTGTATACCTTGCCTTTTAGCCTCACGGTGCAGCGCGCAAAAATGCTGCTTGATAAGTACCACTACGACTCGCCGCAATACATTTATCTGATCAATAAAAATAAAAAATTTCGCGGATTAGTCAGCTTTAGTGATGTATTACAAGCAGACAATACAACGCAGCTCAATAGCTTACGCAAGGAAGAGTTAATTACACTCAATGCGCAGCAAACATTATCCGATGCGGTTGATGCCCTAGAGCACACGATGTTACCGATTGTTCCAGTATTGAGTGATGATGATACCTTAATTGGAGAGCTCGATTGGCGCTTTGCACTTAGCGTGCAACGTGAGCAGTATGAAGCTCGCCTGATGGCCGGTACAGGTATGGATGAAGGCGATGACCTGTTCGCTCCTGTCATCAAAAGTTCTAAAAAGCGCGGAGTTTGGCTTGGGATTAATCTGCTGACAGCGATTCTTGCCTCGATCACGATTGGCTTATTTGAAGATGTGATCTCTCAAGTAGTCGCTCTTGCGGTTCTGATGCCGATTGTCGCCTCGATGGGCGGAATTGCCGGTAGCCAAACCTTAACCTTAATGGTACGAGCAATGGCACTCAATCAGATCTCGGTCGGTAACCGATTCGCTTTACTAAAAAATGAGTTGGGGATTGGCTCAATTAATGGCGTGGTATGGGCAGTGATTATCGGCGCTATCGCGGCACTTTGGTTCCAGCAACCACTGATCGGCGCGACCATTGCTCTGGCGATTGTGGTCAACATTACCACCGCCGCACTGTTTGGGGTACTGATCCCAATCATTTTGGATAAGTTCAAACTTGACCCTGCATTGGCAGGCTCGGTGATCCTAACTACCGTTACCGACGTGGTTGGCTTTTTCGCTTTCCTCGGCACCGCCAGTTTGGTCATGCTATAACCTGGCCAACTCATCATTCTCGTATCCAATAACGCTCGAGACTCAATGCGATTGGTACCATTCGATTAGTACCATGCGATTAGTACCATGCATTGGTCGCGAGCTTATTTACGAGCAATACCAACCATTACCGACCGAGTACCTTGTTCGGTTGCCACCTCAAAAGCAAAGGCCGTTTCTACGCTAGAAAAACCAGCATGGCTTAATATTGCTGACATTTCCATTTCACTTAAGCAGCCCTCAAGCGAGTCTGATAGAGCCGATGACCAATCAAAATGTACAAAATAGCCACCTTGATCGAGCAGAGTGAAGATAATATCAACAACATCGGATAGATTAGGTAAAAACGCGCACACCGACGAGGCGACCACCAAATCAAATTGCTTACGAAAGGCCGGGTGTTGTGCGACCAAACCTCGAGTCAAGGAATCAACCACTGGCTCTACATTGCGTAATTCTTTACGATCCAGCTCTTCAATCATCGCTTCTGAGGAATCAAGTGCCACGATGTCACGAGCCAAAGGAGACAGTAACTGGCTCAACAGCCCACTGCCACAACCTAAATCCAGCACATGCTTATCTTGCACGGCAAGGATTTGGGTCAATTGTTGGAATGCGCTCTGAACAAACACATGATTTACATGGTTTTGTTCCCAAGTTGCAGCGTATTCATCCCAGTTGTGTGCCATCATGGTCTCCGTATTACTTCTTGTATTCGGGCAATGCTGCCAAGAGTAAACCAAAAGCAAGGCGAGTTGATAGTATTACCCGTGATTGTTTGCCCAGAAACGCTACTTTCACCTCATTTGCCGTGAATTTGTACAGCACTCAGCAGTAACACTAATTGGATTGACTAGCCTGATCGGTTGCATCATGGTTGAGGTGTGCTGAGCCAACATCTTGCTCAGCCGAAGCAGAGTGACGCGTTGCCCACCAGCAAAGCAAAGATCCAAGCGTAACCATCACCACGCCTTGCCAAAAACTCAAACCCAGCACAACACCCAATATAAGCGATGAAAAAATCGTCGAAATCACGGGAGTAAAATAAGACAGTGTGGCTAGCAACAGCATATTGCCGCGTAAAATCGCCACATTCCATAAGGCGTAACCACTGCCCATCACCATCCCGGTTAACAGTAAAGTGGCAACGCCCGATACAGAAAAACTCAGCGCTGGCTCATCACTCACTGCATATTGAATCCACAGAGTTGCAGCCGTCGCGGTAAAAAACAGAACAATGGCATTTTGCCCCTGCGCTAAACGCTGCGTTACATTGCAATAGATCGCCCAGATAAAAGCACCACTCAAGGCCATGGCATACACCGCAGGATTAGTCGCGACCCGTGCGATGAAATCGCTAAGTGCAATCCCTTGCTCAGCCACAATCGTCCATGCGACTCCCGCAAAAGCTAAAGCGACACTAGGATAGACCCACCGATTAACCGCGCGCTGGCTGATCAATACCGCGATCAACACGGTGAGTGCCGGCCACAGGTAGTTAATCACCGACATTTCGATCGCTTGTAAGCGATCATTAGCCATACCAAGCGCCAGCGCTAAACAGATTTCGTAGCTCACAAATAGAGCGCCGCCAATGAGCACATAACGCATGGAACCCGTTTTTAAACGAGGCAAACCCATAGTGAACAGCAAAAACACGCTACTGACGGTATAAATCAGCGCCGCGCCACCAATCGGAGAAAACTCTTCGGCCACCCGACGGGTTAGAGCCATCAAGCTCCCCCAGAGTAGAATTGCGCCCACACCGTACAATGTGTGCTTATGAGTGACAAATGGTTGTTTCAAAGTAAGCCTCAAAAATGGTTAAAGCAGTACATCATCACATCTATCCGTTACACCGAATCTTTCAACGAACGTAAAATTCGAGCAGGAGTGCCACCCACTAACGAATCTGATGGAACATCCTGATTCACGACGGAATTAGCAGCCACCACTGAACGAGCACCAATCGTCACCCCTTGATTAATCACTACATTACCGCCGATCCAAACATCATCTTCAATCACAATCGATTGGCAGATGGTTTCCCACGCCCGACGACGACGATAATCCAGAGGATGCGATGCCGTATAAAATTGGACATTCGGACCAATCAATACATGGTTACCAATCGTGATCGACGCACCATCTAGCATCACCACGTTCATATTGATAAAAGTATTATCACCAATACGAATAGTTTTGCCAAACTCACAATGGAACGGTGGCTGTACACAACTTTTATCACCAAAATGAGCAAAAAGCTCACGCTGCAAAGCAGCTCGTTTCACTTGATCAACACTTTGGTTAATCTCAAGTTTTAGCTTTTCCACTTGGTTACGCAGCGCTTCAATTTCCGCCGATGAGCCGTCAAATGGTTCGCCTTTGAGCATTTTTTCTAATTCGCTCATATTCTTTCTCTCGTCATTGATGAATATCTAAGATTAATCATTCATCCACAGATAAAAAGTGCCAATTAATAGTGAATCGATTTCCTCTATTATTCTTCTTTGACGACAGGCTCTAGGGTTTCACTACGACTGACCAATAATTGGTCAACTTTATAATTATCAATATCGACTACTTCAAATTTATAACCCGCATAGACGACTGAATCGGTACGGCGCGGAATTTTGCGCAGCATATACATCATAAATCCGGCAATCGTTTCGTAGTTTTGCTGCTGCGGGAATGATTCAATTTCAAAGGCACGCATCACATCGGTAATCGGTGTTACTCCATCAACTAACCAAGAATTACTATCGCGAGCCACGATTTGCTCTTCACCTTCGGCCAAAACCCAAGTGCCCATCACCGCACTTTGCAAATCGTTAAAAGTGACAACTCCAACCACCAGCGCGTATTCGTTCATCACCACCGCAAAATCGACACGATTAATTTTGAAGTATTCCATCGCTTCGGAAAGGCTTAAAGTATCTGGGATGATCGGGCAACTGATCACCACGTTACTCTCTTTCAAGTTCATGCCTTGGCCATTAATCACCCGTAGCAGCAGCGCTTTGGAATCCACATAACCTTTGATCAGATCTAATTGCCCATCACAGACTAAAAATTTATTGTGCGGATGCCGCGAAATTTTCTGTTTGATCAACTCTTCACTGTCATTCAAGCTCAGAAAAACCAAACTCTCACGAGCGGTCATAGCTGACGTGACCGGGATGGTCTGCATTTCAAACACACTTTCCATCATCTGCTGCTCGCCTTTATCCAGCACTCCCGCTTCCGCCCCCGCATCCATCACCGCGTAAATATCATCTGAGGTGATTTCGTCATTGCGCTCAGTCGGCAATCTCAAGGCCCGAAACAGTACGTTAGCGAACCCATTAAATAACCACACAATCGGCTTTAATATGGTAATACAAATCAGCATACCGCCAACCAATTGAGCGGCAATCCGCTCAGGCATCGCCATCGCAATCCGTTTAGGCATTAAATCGGCAATCAAAATAAACAGACTGGTCACCAGCATAAATGACAAAATAAAACTCGCTTGTCCTAACCAATTACTCGGGATCACGCCTTCAAGCAGTGAGCGAATATAAGGGGTAAACGCCGATTCACCGACAATCCCGCCCATAATCGCGACCGCATTAAGGCCTATTTGGACCACAGTGAAAAAATTGCCCGGATGAGCCTGCAACGCCAACACTTGTTCGGCGCGCTCATCGCCTTCATCCGCCATTTGGCGCAAACGTATTTTACGTGCTGCGGCGAGGGAGATTTCCGACATAGAAAAAAAGCAACTGGCAGCAATCAGCACCATGATGATCGAGATGTTTTCAAAAAAACTCATAAGTGACATCCTAAATCAATACCATGAAAAGCTTCAGCCGACAGAACTTGCATTTGCATAGCCGAAACTCATCAAACCTTGTTCAACGTGGTTATGTTAACACAATGCGATCAGGAAAGGTGCTTGGTTGCAAATCCGCAGCAAAAAGAAAACCCCACTAAGCAATCACTTAGTGGGGTTTTGGTTCTTACTCGCAGCAATCCAGCTACTGATAGGTGCTCCCTGCATCTATTCCTTGATCGTCTGCTGTATCCTTCAGCGCATTCCGTTTCATCGCCTTCCTAGCGGTGTCCCTTTCTCTGTCATCCTGACAGAACTCGCTTAATCCTTTAAGTTGTCCATTCACTTTCCGTTGATAACCATCCTAGTTATGCAGCTTCCAGCCAATGTCCTTTGCTCTCCCTGCCGACCATTCATCCTGAACAATCGAAATCTTCATCCTGAAGATGACCAATCCTTGGGTCTTTCCTGTTCCGTGTCTGCTTCCTGCTGACCAATCCACTTTACGATATTGGTAAATTTCAGCAATATCCGTTTGCTATCTTTAATCCGTTGAATTTGCACAAGATCAAAGAAAACACCTATATATCAATAAATTAAACCAGGAACCATTTAATTACCACTCGACTAAAGATAATATTTCCTACAAATCTTGTAAGAAATTTCTCACAAGGCACATCCTAAATTCAGAATATCTTGCTCGATGCGGCCTCAATCTTTATGTGATTGAAATCACAGGCAACTGGCCGCCAATTCAAGTGACCACGCAGCGTATCAATCTAGCTTGCGCTTCGACCGCAGAATGCCAAGGTGAGCATTTTCAAAGAGTAAGGGTATAGACTCCGAGTATAAAAATCGTGATAGTATCGCTGCCAATGCTCTCTTTAGAAACTTATCCGATAGCCAGGTCGACAATCAATGAGGAATAACGACATGATTTCAAAATGGGCACAACGTTTTTTCCAGATGGCCGAATTAGTGGGTTCATGGAGTAAAGACCCGTCTACTCAGGTCGGCGCAGTGATCACTAAGCAAAATCGCATTGTTTCCGTGGGATTTAACGGTTATCCGCACGGTATTTCGGACAGTGCCAGCACCGATGATCGTGATATGAAATATTTAAAAACTCTGCATGCGGAAGAGAACGCTATTTTGTTTGCTAAACGCGATCTGGATGGCTGTGAAATTTACGTCACTCATTTTCCTTGCCCTAACTGCGCGGCTAAGATCATCCAAACCGGAATCGCCGCCGTACACTGCCCTGAGCAGTCCGCCGATTTCTTATCTCGTTGGGGCGATAAAATTAATGTCAGCCAAGAGATGTTTTTACAAGCGGGCGTCACGGTACATTGGCTGCCATTGGCTCAGATCAAGCATATCAATACCATTGAGCTGCCCACTGAATAAATGACCACCAATAGCCTTTGGGTTTGAGCATAACTCAAACCCATTTCCCATCCTCTAAGCCGTCCAAAGCACACGCAGTGCCAAGGCAATTAATACGATCCCGGAAAGTCTATCGATCAATACTGCGCGAGATCGCAAGCTATCGAGCAAGCGTGGCGAAGATAAAATCACGCTGATAAAGCTGTACCACAGACCATCGACCACCAGCGGGGTCAAGACAATCACGGTTTTGCTGCTCAGATCAGAGCCAACCATGACGTATTGACTAAATAACGCAATAAAAAACAGCGCGATTTTCGGGCTCAGCAAAGCGATCAGCAACCCTTCTTTGGCAGATTGCCAAACCGACACCGCGATACCCGATTCAAGTTTTGCTGCCACGCCACCTTTCGAACGTAGGGCATTCCAGCCTAAATACGCTAAATAGGCCGCGCCAACATAACTGATGGTTTTAAAAAGCAGGGGCGATTGATGCAACACCACCGCCAGACCAATTAAGGTAATAAAGGCATAGACACCAATGCCAAGCGCATGTGCCCAAGTCGCAGCCAAACCATTTTTGCGCCCTCCGGCCAAGCTGTGTTTGGCCACCATCGCCAAACTCGGGCCTGGCGACATCGCGCCCAAAATACAAATCGTAAACAAAGATAACCAAATGGTCAGTGTCATGTGTAATCCTCACACGTTCTCGACAGGTGACAAGATGTTCAAACAGTTGAGAACTATAGAACAAAGTTTGCAAAATGTATCCCCCACAACTGAGGTGATAGGTATTGATAATTTGGCTTGAATAGAAAAAATCAGCCCCATGTTACAGGGGCTGAGATCGGTTTGACGTGGTACAACTGTCGCGGGTTAACTAGTCGTGCCGCAGGACATTTTGATCCAGCAAAGTACTGATAATATCTAGCGAATTCATACCGCTAAAATCAATCTGGCTCGCTAAATTTTCAATCACAATGGTTTGATGCACGCTGTTATCTGTAGTAACGCCTAATTGAAGATCATTATTCACCACTTGTGCGGTCAGTTGGTTCGACTCGCCGAGATTAGTCAAGATTTGTTCTAGCGACAGATTACTGCCAAGATCTTGCACTATATCGGTCAAATCAATGCTATCGCCTTGATTAAGGCTGAAATCCCGGATCCGATCGACTTGATCACTGGTACTGTCTGCGGTCCACTTAAACAGATCCGCCCCCGCACCACCAATCAAGATGTCATTGCCTGAACCGCCAATCAACACATCATCACCAGCACCACCTTGTACATAGTCATTGCCACTGCCTGCGACCAGAGTTATGCCACTCTGATCTGCGATCACGAAACTATTTTGTGTAGCACTGTGATGATCAAGATCGCTGCCATCTGGCGCAATTTCAATACGGTAATCAATCGAATTGCTGGATTGAGCTTGGCTACCATCACTTTCCGTCGTCAATGCCGTCAAGCTCAGATTATGTACCCCTTCCTCTAACCCCACCACTTTGAGATTAGGCAGCGCATCAGCAGAAGCCTCCCAGGTTCCATTCCCGACCTCAGTGATCTGACCGCTAGTGCTGGTTAAACTCGCGCTAATAGGCAAGTGATCAACACGAATACTTAGTGTTTCATGCAGATCGACCAAAGCCGCTATCGCCCCTAACAGCGCAATACCTTGCGCACTCACACTCTGGTTGGTGTAAATCTGCTGTGCATAGTTCAAGCTCGAATTGAGGCTCAAACTTGGCGCATTAGCCACCGGTGTCACTTGAATCGGATAGGTTTTGCTCTCTTCTAATGCGATACCTGCCGCGTTCTCAAAATAAACCCCTCGATCTTGCACCGTGACCGTGAACGCAATTTGGGTACCAGCAATCGCCCGCGCATCCACAAACACACCATAGCGAGGATCGCTATGATTCAGTAATCCATTAATCGCCTGGGGGCTACCTTCTAGCATCACACTACCATCCAGCGCATAACTTACTACCACTGAGCTACTGACTGGCGCTTGCACACTCAATAGACCTTGGCTAACACTGAGGGTTACGCTCATCACATCATTCGCATGTGCGCCCACATAATCCACATCCGACACGACAATGCCGGTCAATTTTTGTGCCGCTAGCTCACTGATCTGGGTGGTGAGATTGCTGCTATCCAGTTCTGGTTTATCATTGATCGCCGTCACTGCCACCGTGACATCAAACTGCTGAGCAGCACCAAGATGTTGATCGCCAGCTAAGCCGGTGTCGACCGATTGCACGGTAAAGTGCAACTGTCCATCCCAGTTCTGTTGGTTATTATCACCAGAATTGAAAATGACTTTATCCAACTGCTGCGCATTAATGAACAATACCCATACTCCACCACCCAGGTTGGTTGCCTGTGTGCCATCGAGCAAACTCAATGATGCCCCCGCAGGCACGCCGGAAACCTCTACTCGCAAGGTTTCCGGATGGTTTTCACTATAGTTAGTGCCGCCCGGTAAACTCTCGCGTTGGTCGAGGACCTGCGCTTTAAGCGCAATCTCGATCGCTTGACCTTCATCACCCTGCACATTAGTAGCGGGATCAATATCAATCTCATCGCCAACAGGATTGATGTTAAGCGTGAGTTGACTGGTGTATTCAACCGGTTGACCAAGCAAGGCCTCTTGGGTAAAGACTTTGATCCCCAATTGCACTTGGCCACTAAAATCTTGGGTTGGTTTAATCGCCAATGCCGAGAGATCTAAGCTGGTTAAGCTCGGATTACGGATCTGCACGCTCCATTCTCCAGCGCCGCTATTTTTCACCGCATAATCGCTCGAGAGCGACTTGACCAGAAAATCGGTTGGCAATCCAGTCAGTACTAACGAAACAAATTGCTCTGAACCATCAACATCCGTCAGACTCACCTTCAGGCCACCGGCTTGATCCGCCAACGCAATCCAACCATCTTCAATCCCAGTCACGGCCAGTGCAGCGCCGGAATTAAAATCAATATTATCGACGACCGGTTTGACCTCAAAACTCACTTGCGAGCTAAAGCTCTTGCCTGCATCACTGCTGAGTACGCCTTGTGAGCTGGCATTCGTTTCATCAAATACTGTGCTGTCGGTAATTTTGCCACTCACGTTAATTTGCACCGTATGCTGAGCATTACCACTTGGGTAATTAGCCGCCGGTTTAAAGTAAATATTGCTCAGCGCCGCAGGTAACTCGCTCTGAGTCAGAGTCAGGCTGCTACCCAAACTTTGTCCATTCCCATCAACAAATACGCCAGCATGACTGTCGCTGAGGGTCAAAATCACTTCACTCAACACCTCTTGGCCTTGAGTGGTAAGGTTAAGGCTGTCGGCCAAGTCAATCGCGAGATTGAGCTGGACAATCCCATCTTCATAAGCAATACCATCTTGCGTTGGCGTATCATGAGCCAGATCGGTTGGCTGATGATCGACATCCAGTCCTAGAGTTCCCTTAACTTGCAGGCTCACCGCTGGTGTTAGGTTATTATCCAGTGGCTGATCACCGGCACTACTTGGCACATCCGCCTGCGGCGCAATCGCAATCGGAACTTGCGCTGTCATGCTTTTCTCGTCCCCTGATTGAGGATCCGTGGTGACGAAGGTGATCGGCAATTTAAAATCACCGGCATAATCACGTGGTGGGATCAGCACCAACCCTTGCAAGCCAGAAATGGAACCATCCGCCTGCAAGGTACCTTTAAACACGTACTGCCCATCAACAAAGTTGAAATCTTGTCCGACAATCGAGGCACCAGCCGGCAGATCACTGGCCTGAATCACGAGACTCAATTCATCAGCCACGCTATCGACCCCAACGGGGTTGAGCATCAATTTCTCTTGGATCTGTAGCCCCAAATCCACCGGTTTATCTTCCTGACCAATCACTAAATCATCCGCATTACCGACCCAATTAAGCTCAGCGGCCACACTGTGGTTGCCCGTTACCACGGTCGGGAAGCTTAATGTCAGCGAAGTGGTCGCCAATTGCGTGATTTTCGCCTCACGGCTATCTTCACCTTGGTCATACACTTTGGCGCTAATGGTAATTTTAATCTCATTAAAGCCATTACCATCGGGATCATTATTGCTGCTGTAAACCAAGCCATTGGGCGCTTTAATGCTGAAATCTGCCTCATTGGTAATGGTCCAAGTGCCGTCGCCGTTATTGATGGCCCCTGTGATGAATAACTGATCCAGCACCTGTTGTGACAGATTGCCAAAACTCACCACCAGTTGGTCAACCAACTCCATCGATTGATAACCGCCAGCCGTATTGCTGTCTAAGTTATCAAAGCGGATCACATTCGCCCCTAACTGACCGCCAATAGCATCATTGATGGTAAAGTCAATCCGGCCGTTGGCATCTGCTTGTACCACTTGGGTGACATGCCCACTATTTTCGACCAAAAGCTGCCCATCCGATTCCGCAATCGGATTGACTTTCACTACAACCGAGCCGTGGATCACTTGCTCAGTAATACCTTGCCCAGGGTTCGTGGCATTGACATATTCGTGATCTTGCTCTTTAACGGTCAACACCGTGGTTAAGCTAAAATCGGTACTCGAATTATGCGGCGGCAGCACTTGAATATAACCTGAGGCCATCACTTGGTTGGAAAAATTGACCTCCGATTGTCCTGCGGCTGGGGTAAGCACCAGTACGCCATTGACTAAAGTGACCGGCTGATTATTAACCCAAACTTGGCTGCCCACTGGGAATCCGGAAATTTCGACGCGACTGAAATACTCTTGTCCATCTGGATACTGAATATTCCCCGCGCTATTTTGTGGCACCCAGTTGACGTTGATCCGAGAGTCTTCATTACCTACCGCAGCATTGTGATAGTTCTCAACCATATCAATTTTTGGCTCGACCAAAATACGAATGGTATTTTGCACTTGGCGCACATGACCATCGTCTTCCGTCACGATCACTATCGCGGTAATATCAATATTTTTGGTAGACGATGCGGTCGGCTGAACCTGAATTCCGGTGATCACTTGCGCAACCGTCATATTCGCTTGGTAGGTGGGTTTTTGCTGACTATCGTAACCTGCAAACACCAAATCCACGCTGCGGCCATCACTGTCAAACAGTTTTACTCCATCGGGGATATTGGAGAGCAACACGGAAATCGTCTCTGAGTGATCGCTTGGGCTTTGCGCTAGCTCTCCCGAAAGAATCGTGAAATTGAGATCGACCGTGCTGTCTTCCTTAACGGTCACCATCACACCTTGATGAGTACCATCATTGAATCCTTGCCAGTGATTACCACCTATCGATTCAATCGCCGGCAAATCAGCGCCCCCTTTCACCGCCACATACACAGTTTTACTGCCCAAGGATTCAATATCCTGTACTTGACCCGTCGATAAATTGGCGGTGTCTTTAACGATGCCTTGTACAACAAACGAAAAGTCTTGGTTACTGTGCGCTGTGGGTAAAACTTCCACTTGTGCCAGTACACTCTGTGGAATTTCATAATAAGTAGTACCATTAGGATAGGTTCCAAGCGTGATCGGGCTCGCTCCCGCCCCCAGCCAAACCAGCGTTGCACCGCTGTCGGTAAAGTCCGACAAGCGTACAAACAGAGTTTCAGAACCATCAACATCAGCAGAGCCTGTCATGCGAATCACTTCACTGAGCAGCAAAGGATCGTGCTCTACCCTTGGATCGAGCGCATTTTGACTGGCCGCATTATCCTCGAAAATCGAAATGCGATTGACCGTAAAGCTACCGCGATCCGCATCTGGAGCGACATCAATCACGATCTGCTTGGTTTCCGATTGCGCGGTCTGTTTACCCGTCACAAAGTTGGTCAGTTCTTGACTTATTGCCGTCACATCCAGTTTGATTTGACCGGAGAAATTATCGCTTGGATCAACCTGCACTTGGCCAATTTTGTTGGCCGCGACCACATAGTAAGTGCCACTGGCATCGGTGGTGCTCGGGATCAATGAACCATCGCTGTATACCAATTTGGCATGCTGACCATTTTCGGTAAAGCGCAGTTGATAAGTGATCGTTTCAGGACTGCTACTGTCTTGCGTTTCTGCACTAATATTCAGCGGCACATGGCGACTATCTTCCTGGCCATCATAGTGAAATACGCTGCTGCTTTTCCAAGTGGCAATATCGGCTACGCTCTCAATTTCAATCCGCATCGTACCGCTCGTAGTATGATCGCGAACCCCATTATGTAGAATATCGACACTAACCGAAGCACTCATGCCATTGTTATCGGTCGATGTGTGGCGATCGGGTACAAAATACAGGTTATTGACGGTCGCGATGGTCCCATTGAGCGACTGCTGCACTAGCGCAGCTGGCAACACCACTCGACCACTGGCGGGATCCACCTCCAATTTGATCAATTGATTACTTGGATTGAGATAATAAAAATCGCCAGCGAGGCTGTTGGGATTCAAGATCGAAACATTGCCTAAACTTTCCGCTTGGTCGACATCGTAGAGGTTGATCTGTAAGGCTAATTTCAACGCATCGCCAGTTAGACCACCCAAATTATCTTGGGTATTACTTTGCTCACCAACCGGAACTGAGTTCAGTGATGCATCATGTCCTTGATCTTCATAACCGATAAATTTTTGTTGGGTAATAGTCGCTTTCTGATCCGAGATCGTGATATTCAGTTGCTCGGTTGAAGTATCCCGATCGTAATCAGTTCCAGTAACATTAACGGTAAATTTGATGTCATTACCTTCCGTGTGTTGCAACTGCGCCACAGGTTTAAAACTTGCGGTGCCATTCGGCTGAATCGTTAAGCTACCGAGATCGCGGCTCACGCCATTGATGATTTCCACCACCGTGACGGTTTTCGACGCACCATTGAGCTGCACATCATTCAGCAATTGATTGCCATCACGGAATTGAATATCGCGCCCTACGCTGTCAACCGCACTGAATTGGGTGATCACCCCACGATCTGCACCTTGAGTATCCGCGCTCAAATTATTATCACGTGAGAACATGTTGACCGATTGAAGCGCCGCATTTTCTTGCAAGGCAATATTTTTGTCATACAAGATCGGCACATCATCAACAATGGTCACTGGCAACAGGATTGACGAGCGATCACCATCAAAATCTTGGGCGAATAACGGAATATTCAGCGTCAGTTGAGTGGCATTGAGCGGATGATCCACGGCACCCGTTAAAGTAAAGCTATAGCTGCCATCAGGCCGCAGCACTAAGCTAAAAATAACCACGCCATTGGCGATCGCTTGATAAGTATAAATTTGACCATTAACGGTTGGTGTACCCCATACGACTGGCTGGCCTTGTGACGTCAATCCAGTATCACGGCCTGCACTGGTATCCAGTTGATAAATAACACCATCTGCGCCGGGAGTGGCAGTAAATTGTCCCGATACCGAAGTGGCTTCTTTGGTTTGATCGGTTCCCAAAGCCAAATCATCTTCATTCACCGACAAGGCTTGTGCGCTGATCACAAGTGGTTTGTCATCCAATACCGTGACCGGCAATACCATCGTTGAGCTATCACCATCATAATCGGTGGCAACTACATTGAAATTAAGCAGTAATTGATCACTGTTGACGGCGTGATCCAACGGTCCAGATAACGTGAATAAATAACTGCCATTAACATTGAGCTGCAAGGTGAAAATAACACTGCCATCTGGTTTACTCGCCGAATAGATATGGTTGCCATTGGCATCGACCCGATCGGTTAAGCTCAAGGTTTGACCGCCAGAGGTCACGCCGGCTAATGGATTTGCCGTCGGGTTCAAAGTATAAGCAACCACATGATCCGCACCTTGAGTGGTGGTGAATTGGCCAGTGGCTGTTAATGGCTCCTTGCTGCTGTCGGAACCTTTCACTAAGTCATCTTCACTCACTGATAATGACTCTGCTGCGTTAATGAGCGGTTTATCATCGGTGATCGTGACTGGCAGCGTGATACTGGTTTTATCACCATCAAAATCGATGGCTTGCACTTTAAAGTTCAATAACTTGCTATCGCTACCCACCGCGTGATCCACCACCCCAAGCAACGTAAAGGTATAACTGCCATTAGTATTAAGCAGCAAACTAAATACCGGGCTGCCTCCGGCGCTGGCAGTGTAAGTCAGATTGCCATTGCTATCGGCCACCGGAGCTGACAGCGTGACCACCACCCCATGGGAGGTTAAGCCTTGTACTGGGTTGACACTGCTATCAAGCTGATAACTGACCACCCGATCGGCACCTTGTACCACGCTAAATTGACCACTGGCACTGAGTGGCTCTTTGCTGACATCCGAGCCTTGCGCCAAATCATCTTCACTCAGCGACAACGGCTGCACCGCGCTAATGGTCGGTTTATCATCAAGGATAGTGACCGGTAAGGTGACGCTGGTTTTATCACCATCAAAATCGGTAGCCTGTACTTTAAAGTTCAGCAACTGGCTATCGCTACCCACCGCGTGATCCACCACCCCAAACAAGGTAAAGGTATAACTGCCATTAGTATTGAGCAGCAAACTAAACACCGCACTGCCACCCGCACTAGCGGTGTACGTCAGATTGCCATTGCTATCGGCCACCGGAGCCGACAGCGTGACCGCCACCCCATGGGAAGTTAAGCCTTGTACTGGATTGACGCTGCTGTCGAGCTGATAACTGACCACCCGATCCGCCCCTTGCACTACGCTGAATTGACCACTGGCACTGAGTGGCTCTTGGCTGACATCCGAGCCTTGCGCTAAATCATCTTCACTCAGCGACAACGGCTGCACCGCGCTAATAGTCGGTTTATCATCGACAATGGTCACCGGCAGCGTGACACTGGTTTTATCACCATCAAAATCGGTAGCCTGCACGGTAAAGTTCAATAACTGGCTATCGCTACCCACCGCGTGATCAATCACACCGAGCAAGGTAAAGGTATAACTGCCATTAGTATTAAGCAGTAAACTAAACACCGCACTGCCACCGGCGCTGGCGGTGTACGTCAGATTGCCATTGCTATCGGCAACCGGAGCCGACAGCGTCACCGCGACCCCGTGCGAAGTTAAGCCTTGTACTGGGTTCACACTGCTATCGAGCTGATAACTGACCACCCGATCCGCGCCTTGTACCACGCTAAATTGACCCGTAGCACTGAGTGACTCTTGGCTGACATCTGAGCCTTGCGCCAAATCATCTTCACTCAGCGACAACGGCTGCACCGCACTAATGGTCGGTTTATCATCAGCAATGGTGACGGGCAATACAATACGGCTGGTGTCGCCATCAAAATCGGTCGCGACCACGGTGAAATTGACCAACAGTTGATCCATGTTCAGCGCGTGATCCACCACCCCAAGCAAGGTAAAGGTATAACTGCCATTTGTATTAAGCACCAGACTAAACACCGCACTGCCACCGGCGCTGGCGGTGTAAGTCAGATTGCCATTGCTATCGGCCACCGGAGCCGACAGCGTGACCGCCACCCCGTGCGAAGTTAAACCTTGCACGGGGTTGACACTGCTGTCGAGCTGATAATTGACCACCCGATCCGCGCCTTGTACCACGCTAAATTGACCCGTAGCACTGAGTGACTCTTGGCTGACATCTGAGCCTTGCGCCAAATCATCTTCACTCAGCGACAACGGCTGCACCGCACTAATGGTCGGTTTATCATCAGCAATGGTGACGGGCAATACAATACGGCTGGTGTCGCCATCAAAATCGGTCGCGACCACGGTGAAATTGACCAACAGTTGATCCATGTTCAGCGCGTGATCCACCACCCCAAGCAAGGTAAAGGTATAACTGCCATTTGTATTAAGCACCAGACTAAACACCGCACTGCCACCGGCGCTGGCGGTGTAAGTCAGATTGCCATTGCTATCGGCGACCGGAGAAGAAAGTGTTACCGCCACCCCGTGCGAAGTTAAGCCTTGCACCGGATTGATACTGCTGTCGAGCTGATAACTGACCACCCGATCCGCCCCTTGCACTACGCTAAATTGACCACTGGCACTGAGTGGCTCTTGGCTGACATCCGAGCCTTGTGCTAAATCATCTTCACTCAGCGACAGCGCCTGTACCTCATTAAGGGTCGGTTTATCATCGACAATGGTCACCGGCAGCGTGACACTGGTTTTATCACCATCAAAATCGGTCGCAACCACGGTAAAGTTCAATAACTGGCTATCGCTGCCCACCGCGTGATCAAGCACTCCGAGCAAGGTAAAGGCATAACTGCCATTTGTATTGAGCACTAAGGTAAAGATCGGGGTTGAGCCTGCACTCGCGGTGTAAGTCAGATTGCCATTGCTATCGGCGACCGGGGAAGAAAGTGTTACCGACACCCCATGGGAAGTTAAGCCTTGTACCGGATTGACGCTGCTGTCGAGCTGATAGCTCGCCACTCGATCGGCGCCTTGCACTACACTAAATTGCCCAGTAGCACTGAGTAGCTCTTGGCTGACATCCGAGCCTTGCACTAAATCATCTTCACTCAGCGACAGCGCCTGTACCTCATTAATAGTCGGTTTATCATCGACAATGGTTACCGGCAGCGTGGCACTGGTTTTATCACCATCAAAATCAGTGGCCTGCACGGTAAAGTTCAATAACTGGCTATCGCTACCCACCGCGTGATCAATCACACCGAGCAAGGTAAAGGCATAACTACCATTTGTATTGAGCACCAAACTAAATACCGGGCTGCCACCCGCGCTGGCGGTGTAAGTCAGATTGCCATTGCTATCGGCCACCGGAGCCGACAGCGTCACCGCGACGCCATGGGAAGTTAAGCCTTGCACCGGATTGATGCTGCTGTCGAGCTGGTAACTGACCACCCGATCCGCCCCTTGTACCACGCTAAATTGACCTGTGGCGCTGAGTGGCTCTTGGCTGACATCTGAGCCTTGCGCTAAATCATCTTCACTCAGCGACAGCGCCTGTACCTCACTAATAGTCGGTTTATCATCAGCAATAGTGACCGGTAAAATGACGCTGGTTTTATCACCATCAAAATCAGTGGCCTGCACGGTAAAGTTCAATAACTGGCTATCGCTACCCACCGCGTGATCGACCACCCCGAGCAAGGTAAAGGTATAACTACCATTAGTATTAAGCACCAGACTAAACACCGGGCTGCCACCCGCACTGGCGGTGTAAGTCAGATTGCCATTGCTATCGGCCACCGGAGTCGACAGCGTGACCGCGACCCCGTGGGAGGTTAAGCCTTGCATGGGGTTGACACTGCTATCGAGCTGATAACTGACCACCCGATCGGCACCTTGTACCACGCTAAATTGACCTGTTACACTAAGTGGCTCTTGGCTGACATCTGAGCCTTGCACTAAATCATCTTCACTCAGCGACAGTGCCTGTACCTCATTAATGGTCGGTTTATCGTCAGCAATGGTGACGGGTAATACAATACGGCTGGTATCGCCATCAAAATCGGTCGCAACCACTGTGAAATTGACCAATAATTCGTCCAGTTCCAGCGCATGATCCAGCGTTCCTTGCAAGGTAAAGGTGTAACTGCCATCGGTATTGAGCACCAAACTAAATACCGGGCTGCCACCGGCGCTGGCGGTGTACGTCAGATTGCCATTGCTATCGGCGACCGGAGAAGAAAGTGTTACCGCCACCCCGTGCGAAGTTAAGCCTTGCACCGGATTGATGCTGCTGTCGAGCTGATAACTGACCACCCGATCCGCCCCTTGTACCACGCTAAATTGACCTGCGGCACTGAGTGGCTCTTGGCTGACATCTGAGCCTTGCGCTAAATCATCTTCACTCAGCGACAGTGCCTGTACTCCATTAATGGTCGGTTTATCATCAGCAATGGTGACGGGTAATACAATACGGCTGGTGTCGCCATCAAAATCGGTGGCCTGCACGGTAAAGTTCAATAACTGGCTATCGCTGCCCACCGCGTGATCCACCACCCCAAGCAAGGTAAAGGTATAACTACCATTAGTATTGAGCACCAAACTAAACACCGCACTGCCACCGGCGCTGGCGGTGTAAGTCAGATTGCCATTGCTATCGGAGATCGGAGCCGACAGCGTGACCGCGACCCCGTGCGAAGTTAAGCCTTGTACTGGGTTGACACTGCTATCGAGCTGATAACTGACCACCCGATCCGCCCCTTGTACCACGCTAAATTGACCCGTAGCGCTCAGTGGCTCTTGGCTGACATCCGAGCCTTGCGCTAAATCATCTTCACTCAGCGACAGCGCCTGCACTCCATTAATGGTCGGTTTATCATCAGCAATAGTGACCGGTAAAATGACGCTGGTTTTATCACCATCAAAATCAGTGGCCTGCACGGTAAAGTTCAATAACTGGCTATCGCTACCCACCGCGTGATCGATCACACCGAGCAAGGTAAAGGTATAACTACCATTAGTATTAAGCACCAGACTAAACACCGCACTGCCACCGGCGCTGGCAGTGTAAGTCAGATTGCCATTGCTATCGGCCACCGGAGCCGACAGCGTCACCGCGACGCCATGGGAAGTTAAGCCTTGCACCGGATTGATGCTGCTGTCGAGCTGGTAACTCACCACCCGATCCGCCCCTTGTACCACGCTAAATTGACCTGTGGCGCTGAGTGGCTCTTGGCTGACATCTGAGCCTTGCGCTAAATCATCTTCACTCAGCGACAGCGCCTGTACCTCACTAATAGTCGGTTTATCATCAGCAATAGTGACCGGTAAAATGACGCTGGTTTTATCACCATCAAAATCAGTGGCCTGCACGGTAAAGTTCAATAACTGGCTATCGCTACCCACCGCGTGATCGACCACCCCGAGCAAGGTAAAGGTATAACTACCATTAGTATTAAGCACCAGACTAAACACCGGGCTGCCACCCGCACTGGCGGTGTAAGTCAGATTGCCATTGCTATCGGCCACCGGAGTCGACAGCGTGACCGCGACCCCGTGGGAGGTTAAGCCTTGCATGGGGTTGACACTGCTATCGAGCTGATAACTGACCACCCGATCGGCACCTTGTACCACGCTAAATTGACCTGTTGCACTAAGTGGCTCTTGGCTGACATCTGAGCCTTGCACTAAATCATCTTCACTCAGCGACAGTGCCTGTACCTCATTAATGGTCGGTTTATCGTCAGCAATGGTGACGGGTAATACAATACGGCTGGTATCGCCATCAAAATCGGTCGCGACCACGGTGAAATTGACCAATAATTCGTCCAGTTCCAGCGCATGATCCAGCGTTCCTTGCAAGGTAAACGTGTAACTGCCATCGGTATTGAGCACCAAACTAAATACCGGGCTGCCACCGGCGCTGGCGGTGTAATGGTAATTGCCATTTGCATCCAGCGACTCACTCAACGTAACGGCCACTCCCTTAGATGTCAGGCCAGCTATCGCATCAGTCAAATTTTCAAGACGGTACGAAATCACTCGATCAGAGCCTTGAATAGTAGTGAAATGCCCCTCAGCCAACAAATCGGCGCCACTAGGAAGCGAGCCTGTCGTCAGCGATTGTTCGACCACAGTTAGCGGCTCAACTCCCGTAATGTTCGGCTGATCATCTTGAATTTGAATGGTGAGATAACCGGGTGCTGAACGGTCGTTGTCATAATCCAGCGCCACAATCGGCAAACGAATACTAAGCACATCACTGCCCGCCGCATGATCCAGCGAACCTTGTAATACAAAGCGATAACTGCCATCCGCATTCAGGGTTAATTGGAAAATATCGCGACCATCGGCAGTGGCTTGGTAAACTCGGTTACCATTAATCATGGTCGGTTCACCTAAAATCACGGCGGCACCTTGTGAGGTCAATCCAACCATTGGATTGGCGCTATTCGGATCGATTTGATAATAGGCGACGCGATCTGAACCCAGCTGAGGCTCAAACTGACCGGAGACCGTCAATGGGCCTGTTTGATCCGAGCCAGCCAACAGATCATTTTCATGCAAACTGAGAGTCGGCTCATCAACCATCACCGGCACACGACCATCATTAATCGCAATATCCATAGTGATTGGCGCTCGGATAGCATTACCATTACTGTCGGTGCCAGTTAACTGCAGCGCAATCGAAATTTGATCGCCTTTAATTGAGACTAATCCAGCGCCAACCCCTGGTAGGTGATCAATAGGCTGGCTAAGCGTAGTGGTAATCGTCAGGTTGAGATCACGTCCAACCGATTGAGCGGAGATGGTAATACTCAGAACTTCCGTGCCATTTTGCTCACCAATAATCGTGTTCGTTGCCGCATCATAATAAAACTGAACTGGCCGGCCAGAGGAAGTGATGTCGCGGTTAAGCTCTGCCAACAACTCCGTCAAAAAAGAGGGGACAGGAACAAAAGATCCGGGCAACAAAGCCAAGCTACCTGCGCTAATTAAAGCTGTCACGCTAGAGATTTGCGGATACGTTCCGAGCTGCAAAGATCCTTCGCTCACTTGTGCGTTAAGAGTTTCACCGCCTTCAGCAAAACGCAGTAAGTTGCCGCCACGCCGTGTACTCGACAAAATTTGTGAGGTTAAAGCATGGGTATCAAATACGGTACTCGCCAACACTTCTGGGCGCAGGCTATCAATGGTGATCCCACCATTATTGGCCGAACCAGCAACAGCCACCCCTGCCGCAGCCTCTTGCAAAGCAAGCGTTGGGTCAACCCTATCTAAGATGGCTTGCTGAATTGCCGCGATCGTTTGTTCATCAACATTGGTCACATCACGCTGAGCTACATCTGGGGAAATATCCTGTTGCGTGGATGCATTTTGCAACAGCAACTCGCCAAGGTTGTCGGCAATGATAATGTCCCCCGATTGCAATACATCACCTAGGCTAACCTTGCGCGCTTGTCCTTGCGCATTAACGACCAAAACTTCCCCTGATAAACCTTTTACGATGACTGGTTGAGTGACGACTTGAGACTCCATATTGCCCCCTGGCTGTTCTGATGATAGTGATCACGGTGCGTGATTTTTATCGCGCTGTAATCTTAGTAGCAATTCACACCTATCGGGTAACTTGGTGCTGCGAATCAGCATCCAATGAGCCAATCTCAATCAACATAGAACGCTCTGTGATTAGGGTAAGTGAATGCAAATCGACACTGCCGTTTCTCATAGCAAGAGTCTGCCTTTGCACCTAAACTTATAGACTAATTTATGAGGAGCTGCATGACTAAATCTCTGCAGATTATCATGATAAATATCCAGTATCTCAGTTGTGACAATCGAACAAAAAATGAACTCACAGCACAGCAAAAAAATCGACACCAAAGGTAAAAACCATCACCATGGACATTGTCATTCAAGAACAGATTAGCAAGAGGGCGAGCAAGGCCATGATTGAGAAAATGCATTACAGGCTGAAGCTCAAATACACCTAGCGAAGCTTCAATTTGAGCGCTTCCATTTGGGCTTTATTGATACAAAACAGCGCCAGTGCAGAGACTGGCGCAAGAGGATCAAACCATAAAAAACCAATCCGGTTATGGTACACCATGGCCTTTAGATGCAACCCATACGCGATACCATTGTTCACGAGTCAGTTGTAGCGATAAAGCTGCGATCGCACTTTGCACGCGCTCAATTTTACCGGAACCGATAATTGGCAGTGGTTGGCTTGGCAAACGGCGTACCCAAGCGTAAATAACCTGCTCAAGTGACTCAGCACCCAATTCGACACGGATCTCTTCCAGCACCGCACGTACACGTTGAGCTTGCTCAGTTTGACCGGAGAAAATTACCCCGCCACCCAAGCATGACCACGCCATCGGGCGCACACGCAGACGCTGCACCTGATCCAAAGTACCATCGTGCGCTACTTCGAAATTCAGCGGGTTAATTTCCACTTGATTGGTCACCAGTGGTTTACCCAAACGAGATTGCAGCAAATCAAATTGAGCCGGCGTAAAGTTCGATACCCCAAAATGTTTCACTTTGCCGACTTTGTGCAACTCGGCAAACGCTTCGGCAACCTCATCGGCATTCATTAATAGATCGGGGCGATGGATCAATAGCACATCAATTTCGCTAACGCCGAGGCGTTGTAGTGAATGATTGACCGATTGATGGATATGCGCGGCGCTAGTGTCGTAGTGATTGATTTTGCGCTCAGGAAAACGCTCGCTACACAATTGGATATCACACTTGGTAATAATTTGGATTTGCTCACGCAGTGCAGGTTGCAGCGCTAGAGCTTCACCAAATAGTGTTTCACATTGATAATTGCCATAAATATCCGCGTGATCAACACTGGTGACCCCCAGCTCAATATGTTGCTTGAGAAACGTTAAGCGCTGCTGTGGTGTCATATGCCACTCGGCCAATCGCCAATAGCCTTGTACCAGTTCGGAAAGCTCTGGTCCTTGTGGAGCGATGGTCGCTTTTTGTACCACTTTAGATTGTTGCATTGTGTCTCTCCCATTTTGACTTCGCCACATCCTAAGCACAGCGCATGTTTTGTGCAAAACCTATCAATAGCGATTGATCAGGTTGTGACTTAGCTTGGCTTTTTCAGCACAATGGCACTCAATAGCTATCTTATCAGCCACGGATTCGCCCCTCGCAGCTTAAGCCCGCTACGCCTTTAGCGCTCAAGTTGTGATGCAGTGCAAGTAAACAAGGCGTAGAGCTAAGAATGATGTTGATCAACCGCGAGCCAATTATGCTGTCCCTATCCACCGCTAGCGTCCTCATACAATTGCCGCAGCCATGGATAACACATTATCCACCCATCATAACCGGACAAATATAGCCGGAGAGAACATCGGATTGCGGTCAATATCAATGACCGAATCACCATCAAGGATCGACGATGAAACGCAATACTCTGACCTTAGCACTGCTGTCTACCCTCAGCTTGCCAGTATTGGCAGCGCCGAATTTAACCGCCAATTTAACCATTGCAACCACCACCAACAGTCGCGATTTTCCACTCGCAGCCGATGCACCGTTGGTGATCCCACTGACCAAAGGCGATTACACCTTAACCATTAGTGGTATTGAGGGTGATTGTGCCGCGACGACGGCTCAAGAGATCAAATTCAATACTCCATTTGCTTTAAACTGTCATGCACCGACCCAACTGCCGTTGAACATCCGTTTTACCGGTGATTACGCATTTCAATGGCAAGCACAAAACAATACGCTCACACTAGTACGTCAAACCACCAAAGCGGCAACCAGTGAATTTCGCCGCCCAATCCCAAATGTCAGTTGTCAAACTTACCAAGGTGGTGAAGTGGTCTTAAATTTGGCCAACAGCTTTGCTGATGGGACTCAGTTGCGAGATGCGTTTACCGGCCAAGTGGTGACGGTAAACCAAGGTCAAGTCCGCCTAACCCCATCAACCGACAGTGGTGGTTTAGTGCTACTCGAACCGGTCGCTGAGCATCATCCAATCCAAGCGCAACCTTTTACCTATCGCAACGCCAACATCTATTTCGTGATGATTGATCGCTTTTACAATGGTGATCCCAGCAATGATGGCAGTTACGGTCGGCAAAAAGATGGTCAGCAAGAAATCGGCACTTTTCACGGCGGTGATTTAAAAGGCGTGATTGCTAAGCTCGATCACATTCAAAGTCTCGGCACCGATGCGATTTGGCTGTCACCGATTGTTGAACAAGTACACGGTTTTGTGGGCGGTGGCGAGAAAGGTTCGTTCCCCTTTTATGCTTATCACGGCTACTGGACGCGAGATTTCACTAAAATTGACGCCAATTTCGGAGTGGATGAAGATTTACAAACGCTGGTGCGCGAAGCGCATCGACGCGGCATCAAAGTATTACTTGATGCGGTACTGAACCATGCTGGTTATGCCACGTTAGCGGATTTACAACAAGATGCGATTGAAATTGTTAACGCGCCGATGTTGCCTGAACGTTGGAGCCAATGGCAGCCCACAGCCAAACAAAATTGGCATAGCTTTCACCAAGCGATTGATTACCAAAGCCCAAAATGGAGCCAATGGTGGGGTGGCGATTGGGTACGCGCAGGCTTACCGGGTTACCCGAAACCGGGCAGCAGTGATATCACTATGAACCTCGCTGGCCTGCCCGATTTTCGCACCGAATCAACCCAAGCGGTTAGTCCACCACAATGGTTACTAAATAATCCCGGTACGCGTGTAGTGAACAAGCCAGGTTACAGTGTCACTGATTATTTAGTTGAATGGCAAACCGATTGGGTACGCCGCTTTGGGATCGACGGTTTTCGAATTGATACGGTCAAACATGTTGAAGGTGCAGTGTGGCAACGCTTGAAACAACAAGCCACGGCTAGCCTCAACGCATGGCGACAAGAGCATAATCAAACTGGTGAACCATTTTGGATGATGGGCGAAGTATGGGGACACGGCGCTTATCGTAGCCCTTACTTTGATGATGGTTTCGATGCACTGATTAACTTTGATATTCAAAAACGGATGGATAATGGTGCCGCCTGTTTAAGCCAAATGGCGATGGTGTATCGCGATTACGCACAAACGCTCAGCAAATACCCGGATTTCAATCCCGTCAGCTATATGTCTTCGCATGATACCGAGCTGTTTTTTGGCCGCTTTAAATCATTTGAAATGCAACGTAGCGCCGCCAATGCTCTGCTGCTGACCCCTGGTGCGGTTCAAGTTTATTACGGCGATGAAGTAGCGCGTGAAGCGGGACCTTATGCTGATGATTTCCATCAAGGCACCCGTTCCGATATGCCATGGGAGTGGAATAACGAACGCCAAGCGTTACTGAAGCACTGGCAGACTTTAGGTCAATTCCGCCAACGTCACCCAGCGATTGGCGCGGGTGAACATCGCGAAATTGCGCAAGCTAATGCCTATCTTTTCACTCGTCAACTCGGCGAGGATAAGGTGGTAGTCGCCTTTGTTGGCCGCTAAGCCAAGCAATCATCGTTCAGGAACAGACTCGTGCTGCTCCTGAACGATGCTGCGATAACGACTGAGCCCCATCACAACTGACACTCCATCCCCTAGCCAAACCATCAAACCTTACATTCACACAATTTAACCAACAAAATATTCACAATCAGAACAAATGGCTCATAATAGTCATGAACGAATAAAACTGATGGAAATCAATTATGGATACCGCAAAAACCTACTCGAAAACCTCAATCGCTCTGCATTGGATCACAGGGTTAGCCTTTATCGGTGTATTTATGGTGGGTGATTATCTCTCTGAGCTGCCACGCGGACCGGAAAAATTGCAGTTGCTGGCTCTGCATAAATCTTTTGGAGTCATGATCTTGCTGATTGCGCTCACCCGCATTGTATGGCGGATTAAAGAGGGTGCGATCCCGCCAGCCTCGGTCATGCCGGCTTGGCAATACAAAGCCGCCAAAGCGGTGCATGGTTTACTGATGCTCGCAACACTGGCGATGCCTATCTCCGGGATTGCAATGAACATCGGCGGTGGCCGCGCGCTAGAAGTGTTTGGCTATACACTGGTTGCCGCAGGCGAAAGCCTACCTTGGCTCCAAGAATTGGGTTCGGCCATTCACAAGACCGCACCACCACTGATCATCGCGATTGTACTGCTGCATATTCTGGCGGCGATTAAACACCAAGTGATCGATAAAGATGCCACCATAGCGCGCATGCTCGGTCGCGGTTAAAGCTTACGGATCAACCCATCAAACCGGTAAATTACATCACATTCCTCCTCAGCAATGAGGAGGAATGTTTTTTTGCTTACCTAAGATTAAGTCACAATGGTGAATGAGAAATGAAATCGCTTAACAAGCGGAGCACTCGCTTCGCGAATAAGCAGCGGCTTGTTCAAACAGCTCCTGACTCGGTTTAATGCCAGTGTATAACTGAAATTGCTCGACGGCTTGAATCGCAAAAACTTCGCTACCTGTGATCACCGTTTTACCGATCGATTGAGCAAACGCCACCGCAGGGGTCACCGCAGGCATGGCGACCACATCAAACAGGATCTGCGCCCGCTCAATTTCAGGTTCAGAAAAACAGAGTTTGCCAGCTTCAGGGCCACCATCCATACCAAGCGGGGTGGCATTGATCAGCAAATCGGCGGCGAGGCCCTGCATATCGGGCTGCCAAGTAAAACCACATAAATCGGCTAATGCTTGGCCACTTGAGGGGTTCATCGCCACGATCACGCCACGGGTAAAGCCTAAATCTCTTAGCGCACATGCCACCGCTTTGGCCATGCCGCCACTGCCTTTCAGTACAAAAGAGACATCCTTCGTAATCGCGTATTGCTTGAGCAGAGTCACTATCGCAATGTAATCGGTGTTATACGCCTTAAGATGACCATCAGTATTCACAATGGTGTTGATCGATTGAATCGCCGCAGCAGAGCTATCCAGCTCATCAACCAATGGGATCACCGCCTCCTTAAATGGCATCGAAATCGCACAGCCACGAAAGTTTAACGCTCTCACTCCAGCGATAACACCAACCAAATCTTGGCTGCTAAAAGCTTTATAAAGATAATTGAGATTGAGCGCAGCATAGAGGTAGTTATGAAAACGGGTACCAAAGTTGGTTGGTCTGGCCGCTAATGACATACAAATTGTAGTGTCTTTATTAATTTTGGTGTGCATTAACACTCTCCATTGATTGATATCGGTTGATTGATCACAAGATCATCAACGCATTAACCGTGAATTTGCCACAAGAAAAACGCTTCACTCACCATGAGATAGGCCTTGTTGATGGCGCTAGAATGGCCTAAATTAAGGCAATTAAAAATTGCTGAATTCAATCTTTTTAAGTTCCTCTTTTATGCAAAACCATCGACTCGAACAACACTATCTCAAGCTGCTTAACCACTTTGGTGAAACTAGCGTTTGGGTCACCTTACAACAGTTGGCTGACACACTGTTTTGTACCAAGCGACATATGCGTAATCTTTTGCTCAAAATGCAACAGTCCGGATGGATTGCATGGCAAGGGGAATTTGGACGAGGAAAACGCTCAAAGCTGACGCTGTTAAGCAATAAAAATCAGCTAGTCAGTAATAAAGCCGCCTACTTAATTGATCAAGGTCGCTTCAATGAAGCGATCGATCTGCTCGGTTCCGAGCAACATTTAATCGCGCCCTTATTGCGAGCGAAACTGGGGTTTTGCATCAATCCTGAGCAGCAAGTTCTACGCGTGCCCTATTACCGAACCATGCTCAACTTGCACCCTGCAACCCCTTTACGGCGCTCCGAGCGTCATCTCGTGCGCCAGATCTTTAGTGGCTTAACCCGGATAAAAGAGGAAAATGGTGAACTGGCGGCAGATTTGGCTCATCACTGGCGACAAATCACTCCATTACTGTGGCGTTTTTATATTCGGCCAGCGGTACAGTTTCATGATGGCCAGCGACTGACTTGTGCCGACATTACCGCCTCACTTAACCGTGCTCGTGAGCTTGCACTCTTCTCACATATTGAACAGATCAAGATTGTTGGGCCGCACTGTGTCGAGTTTGTACTCAACGCGCCAGATGTGAATTTCCCGCAACTGTTGGCAACCGCCTCAGCATTGATCTTGCCTGCGCAGCAGCATCAAATGGAGCATTTTGCACGCATTCCGATCGGCACTGGCCCCTATCAAGTGGTACAAAATGATCAACGGCGTTTGTCTCTCAGCGCATTTGATGGCTATTTTGGCTTGCGCGCTTTACTCGATCAGATTGATATTCTGATGTGGCCCAATTTGACCCAGCAAACCACCGATACGCTTGAGCCAAACCCACCAGCCGCCGCTTTACATACCAATACCACTTGGTTGAGTTCAAGCTTGAGTGATCAGCAATATATCGCAGGGGAAGCTTCGGAGTTGACCGGAGGACCGACGGAACGGCTGGAAGAGATGTTTTTAGAGCAAGGGGGCTATTTTCTACTCTGCGATAGTCACTCTCGCCACTGGCAACAACCCGAGCGGCGCGCTTGGCTACAACAACTGCTCAACCCTTATTCGATTGCACAAGAGCTCAATCCGGCCATTCGCCACTTATGGGTTCCGGCAAGCAGCTTGTTGCCCAATTGGTGCCACCGAATTGCCGCTCTGCAACCCAGTTCACCTTTTGACAGCCAGAGCCTCGATAATCCAGCATCCACGGCGCGGATCCGCCTCGCCTACCATGACCACCATCCTGAGTTTCCGACGCTGAGCAAAGCGTTGGAAAATTTACTCCAGCGGCAACGGATTGAGCTTGAACTGGTTGAGTTACCTTATGAGCAATGGGCGCAAGGGGCAGCAGACAATATTGATCTCTGGCTGGGCACCATCAATTTCCCCGTTCCAGAAAGCTGGCATGTGGGCGCATGGTTACTCGGCTCACTGCTGCTGCGCCGCTCGATCTGCGGCACTGATCATAAGCAGTTACACAGTTTGCATCATCAATGGCGCAGCGGTGCAATTAGCTCAGAACAACTGATGTGGCAAGTTATCCATTCGGGCTGGCTGCAACCTCTCTTCCATCATTGGATGCGTCTAAAAGGGCCAGCCAATGCGCAAGGGATCCATCTGAATAACTTAGGTTGGTTTGATTTTCGCTCAACGTGGTTTGAGCCTGCAGAATAGCCGTTTGATCCAGCAAAAATTAAGCGCTAACGACCATCGGTGTTAGCGCTTATGTGATCAAAAAATTCAGTGGTTATGGCTGATAGGTTGGGTAATCGGTCAGCCCTTGCTCACCGCCACCAAATAGCGTATTTGGATCGTGCTCCGCAAGTGGATAGCCGTGCTGCAGACGCGCAGGCAGATCGGGATTGGCCACAAAAGGTCGGCCAAAGCCAATCATATCGGCCAATCCTTGCTCGATGGCTTGCTCGGCTTTTTCTGCGCTGTAGCGACCAGCGTAAATCAGCACACCTTGATAAGCTTCGCGTAATGCGCGTTTGAATGACACTGGCATCTCTGGCGCATCATCCCAATCCACTTCAGCAATATGCAGATAAACAATGCCATGTTGATTGAGTAACGCTGCTGCCGCGGTGTAGGTTTCGATCGGGTTGGCATCAACAGTACCATTGAGTGTGGTTAAGGGCGCCAAACGTACTCCAACCCGACCCGCACCGATGGCATCCACCAGAGCAGCAACCACTTGATCAAGAAAACGCAGTCGATTGGCAAGGCTGCCGCCATATTGATCGCTACGTTGGTTTGATTCCGAATCAATAAATTGGTTGACCAAATAGCCATTAGCCGCATGCAATTCAATGCCATCAAAGCCTGCTTCGATCGCGTTTAACGCCGCTTGACGATACTCAGCAATCACTTGATCAATATCCGCTTGCGTCATTGCTCTAGGCTCAACCACATCAACAAAACCGGGTTGATCGGTGCCATTATCCACGAAAACTTTGACCTTCTCGGCTTTCAAGGCAGAAGAAGAGATCGGCTGCTCACCACCAATATTGTCGGGATGAGTAACCCGCCCCACATGCCAAAGCTGAGCAAAAATCACCCCACCTTGTTGATGGACCGCTTGCGTTACTGTTTTCCAACCGGCAATTTGCTGTGCCGTGTAAATCCCCGGCGTCCAAGCATAACCTTGAGCCATCGGCGAGATTTGCGTGCCTTCTGCCACAATCAATCCGGCAGAGGCGCGCTGGGCGTAATACGTCGCCATCATCTGATTGGCGAGATTGCCCGGCTGACTTGCGCGTGAGCGGGTCATCGGTGGCATCACAATCCGATTTTTTAGGGTTAATTGATCGAGTTGAATCGATTGAAACAAGACATTTTTCATAACCATATCCTACTTACTGGTTTGGATCAGTTCGATGGCATAACCATCCGGATCTTTGACAAACGCAATGTGGGTTTGCCCGCCTTTTACTGGCCCTGGCTCACGAGCAATATTACCACCCAGTTGGCGGATCTTATCGCAAGCGGCATAAATATCTTCACAACCGAGAGCAAGGTGACCAAACGCGTTGCCTAAATCGTAGTGATCCGTATCCCAGTTGTAAGTCAGCTCGATAGTGGTACTGTCGGCTTGATCTTTAAAACCGACAAAGACCAAAGTGTAACGGTATTGGGCGTTTTCTATCCGTTCTAACACACTCATACCTAATAGCTGGGTATAAAAATCAATCGATTGATCGAGATCCGTGACTCGAATCATCGTATGCAGAAATTTCATTTTTCACCTGTGCTGATAACACGCAGTTCGCGCTAAATTGCTAATAAGATACGGCAAAGAATGCCAAGCAAAAAATTATCAATCATTATCATGTTAATAATTTTTAGTTATGGTGAATCAGAGATCGCGGGAGGAATCGCGAAAGCAAACTTGAATTAATCTGATGGATAGAGAAAAAGGCGGATAGAGGCAAAAAGCAGATAGAGAAAGGGCTGGCAACACCAGCCCTTGAAAAAGTGATGGGATCACTTGCTATTTAGCAGTGCCATCGCTTGCGATACGATCACGAATTCTTCATTGGTCGGGATCACCAAAGCCACCGCATTAAGTAGCTCTGATTTAGCGATAATCCCCGCATTCCCAAAGCGGGCGGCTTGGTTGCCTAATTCATCTTCGACAAAACCGAGTAACTTCAGATTGGCTAAAATTTCGCGGCGGATCGGCAGTGAATTTTCACCAATGCCGCCAGTGAAGATGATCGCATCCAGATGATCGAGTGGGATCAGGTAAGAGCCAATGTATTTCGCAACGCGATAGGTGAAGACTTCAAATGCCAACTTCGCGCCAGCATGACCCTGCTCCATCGCTTCTAAAATACCGCGAGCATCAGAAGTGAGGCCAGAAACCCCCAAGAAGCCGGATTTTTTATTCAGCGTGTCAAATACGCGCTCTTGGCTCCAACCTTTTTTCATCAAAAATTCGATGATACCAGGATCCAAATCGCCGGAACGCGTTCCCATCATCAACCCAGCCAATGGGGTAAAACCCATCGAAGTATCCACCGATTGACCATGACTGATCGCACACACCGAAGCACCGTTGCCTAGGTGTACCGAAATAAAACTGGCTTGTTCAATCGGCTTATTGAGCATTTTCGCCGCTTCACGGCTGACATAATAGTGGCTGGTACCGTGGAAACCGTAGCGACGGATACCATACTGCTCATACAGCTCGTGAGAAATTGCGCCTGTGAAGGCTTTTTTCGGCATCGTTTGGTGGAATGCGGTATCAAACACTGCAAATTGTGGCAAGTGTGGGAAAGCCTCCATCGCGGCTTGAATACCTTTGGCACCGGCAGGGTTGTGCAGCGGAGCAAGATCGGCCAAGCTTTCAATCTCAGCCAAGACTTCTTGATCAATCCGCACCGTTGAGGTGAATTTTTCACCGCCATGCACAATACGGTGTCCGACGGCCACTAAGTCTTGTGCCAAACCGAGACTCTCCATTAAGCCCACGATCCGGTTAATCGCATGTTGGTGATGATGATCCGCGGCAGTGATCGCCTCTGCGGTTTTTTCACCCTGATATTTCCAGCTAATCACCGCTTCAGGCAAGCCAAAGCACTCACCAAGACCTGAGATCAGCGCCTCACCAGTTTGGGAATCTATCACTGCAAACTTCAATGATGAGCTACCAGAGTTTATAACCAACACATACGAATTCGACATGGGGGCGGTATCCTGTTTCAAACGTTAAAAGGAAGTGTTTTTACTTCATCATTATAGAAATTTCATTATTCAATAATTTTTGAATCTTTCAACTTTGTTTTAGTTTTTTGTGTGAGAGAAACGTTTTTTTGTTGATCTTAGACAACAATGGATTTCTTTCTAGGCGAGAAATATTTCTTTTTGTGAATTGCCATCAGCGCATAATCACTATGATCAGCGCTGAGACAGTACTGCAGAAGTGTGTAGCAGTAATGGCGTTATGCTTGCTCGATTGGTTGCCAATTCAATTCAACCGTTTCGCGGCGGGCAAACATTACCATATGCTTGCTGATCACCGCTTGCAAAGTGGTAACTTGTTGTTCCGTTTCAGCGCGACATACAAAGGTCAATAACTGCTCGGCTTCATTAACGGCTAAGGTAGCGATCCCAGCAGAAAATTCGATCCGCCCCTCGCCCTCGACTTCATCCCAAGTCGCAGTGGTTTTACGCGCGAAATGGCGACATAACGTCACTAAATATTTGGCGACGTGTTCAGAGTGTAAACAAGCTTGTGATTGATAAGACATAGGCATTTTTCCAGTATTAAAACCCACTCGGTAGGCTTGGCTCGAACAAAAACTGTGCAGCAATAGCGCTGCACATCAGGTTGGAAGGGTATAAAGGCACAAACGCTGTCCTTGCATCTCAATCACATTAAACGGCGTTTCATAAATCGCACTCAGCACTGTCGATTCGATCACCTCTGCCACCGTACCAGTCGCCACCACCTCACCTTTTTTCAAAGCGATGATTTTATCGGCATAACAAGAAGCAAAGTTGATGTCATGGATCACCACCACCACCGCTTTATTCAGCTCATGGGCTAAGCGGCGCAAGGTAGACATAATTTGCAGTGAGTGTTTGATGTCTAAATTGTTCAGTGGCTCATCCAGAAAAACGTAATCGGTATCTTGCGCCATCACCATCGCAATAAAGGCCAATTGACGCTGACCACCACTTAACTCATCGAGATACTGGTATTGAATGGTTTCCAGATCGAGATACTCAATCGCTTGATTGATGATCTGCTCATCGTGGGCGGTCAATTTGCCTTGGCTATAGGGGAAACGGCCAAACGCAGTCAGCTCACGTACCGTGAAACGCATATTCAATACGTTAGATTGGCGCAGTACGGCGAGTTTTTGCGCCAACGCTTTGGTGTTCCAATCCACCAATTCGCGCTGTTCAATCCACACCTTACCCGCATCACGGTTAACCAGGCGACTAGCCATGGACAGTAAGGTACTTTTACCAGCCCCATTCGGGCCAATGATCGCCGTCACCTGCCCTTTATCAAATTGGGCACTGGCCTCTTTCACCACACTTTTGCTGCCAAAATGTTTGGTCAATTTTTCCAGTTTGATCATTGCTACACCACTTTATTGCGCAGTAACAGCGACAAGAAATAGATGCCGCCAATAAAATTGATCACCACACTCAAGGTGGTGCCAAAATGGAAGATTTTTTCGATAATCCATTGTCCAGAGAGCAACGCACACACCGACATCGCCGAAGTCGCGATCAGTAATGTGGAATGTCGATAGGAGCGAAACCATTCGCGAGTCAGGTTAGTCACCAGCAAGCCAAAGAATAGAATCGGCCCAACTAGCGCGGTCGAAATCGAAATCAGTAGCGCGCTGATCAGCAGTACATTGCGCGTCACTTGCTGCACATCCACCCCCAAACTGATCGCATTATCTTGATCAAGCCAAAACACATCGAGTACCCGATGTTGACGATATAACAGCACACAGGCCAGCAGCAGTAATGGCGAAACCACATACACCAGTTGGGTATTCACATTATTAAAACTGGCAAACATATTGGCTTGGACGGCAGCGAAATCGTTGGGGTCCATCAGCATAATAAAAAATGAAGCCACATTGGAAAATAGCTGGCCTAAAATAACCCCCAGTAACAGCAGCACAATCAAATTGCGATGACCAGAACGGAAATAAAAGGTGAACAGCAAGGTTGAAAAGCTCAACATTGCCGCTAGCGACAGCGAAAAATTCCAATACACATTGATTGCAATGCTACTCATGCCACCAAACAGCACTACCACCAGTACTTGAGTAAACATGTATAGCGCATCAAAACCCATAATACTCGGGGTTAGAATTCGGTTATGAGTAATGGTTTGAAACGCCAAAGATGACTGCGCAATCGCAATCCCGGCAAACACAATTGCCAACACTTTTGGCACTCGGCGCGACAAAAAATATTGGTAGTTATCGGCGGTAAGCCCAATACCGATAAATAATGCCGCAAACAGCAGCGAAATCGCGATCAGCAGCAGTAATTTGCTTCTATCCTGCATGGCGCTGTCCTCGCAAAATCAAAGCAATAAAGATTGAACCACCCAAGATACTGATGATCATCGAAATTGGCACTTCGTATGGGAAAATAATCACCCGCCCAACCAGATCACACACCAGCACAAACAGTGCGCCAAAAGTCGCGGTCAGTGGAATGTTTTTACGCAAATTATCGCCGTAATACAGGCTGACCAGATTGGGCACAATCAGCCCCAAGAAAGGTAATTGACCGACGATCATCACCACGGTTGCGGACATCATTGACACTAACGCCACCCCAATAATGATCACCTGCTGGTATTTGAGACCAAGGTTAGTCGCAAAATCTTTGCCCATCCCAACTGCCGAGATCCGCGCAGCATATAAATAGCTGAAAATTGCCACCGGAATGGCGATATAGAGTAGTTCAAAGTCGCCTTTGAGCAGATTGGCGAAATTGGCCACCGCCCAACCGGAAAGGTTTTGAACTGCATCGTATTTATAGGCAATGAAGGTGGCGAGCGAGTCGACCACATTACCAAAGATAATGCCAATTAAAGGTACAAAGATGACGTTTTTGAACTGAATACGCTGAATAAAAAACACAAACATCAGTGTACCCAACATCGAGATACCGAAAATCAACCACAGGTTTTGACCATGGCCAAACAGCACCAAACTCAGCACATAACCGAGCATGGCACACTCAACCGTGCCGGAAGTGGAAGGCGAAGCAAACCGATTTTGACTCACCTGCTGCATAATCAGACCAGCGATACTTAACCCTGCGCCAGACAGGACAATCGCCAACAATCTTGGCACTCGGCTCATCATCAGTAGCTGCCAAGCCGCCGGATCCCCTTGTAGGAGATCCGCTACTGACAGTTGTCCAACACCAACCAGCAGTGAACAAGCACTCACTACCATTAAAACAAGCAATAACTTTTTCAAAGCTAACCTCAGCTTGAGAACTCAAGGAGGGTTTCCCCTCCTTGGTTTACTGCATACCAATCAATGTTTTCATATCTGCGACCATCTGTTCGGTGGCGGTCACGCCGGAGATGGCCACATACCAAGCATTCACATCAAGGTAAGCCAGATGTCCGTCTTGGTAGGCGGTGGTTGCTTTGACTAAATCATTTTCAAAAGCTCGGCGGATGCCAACTTCACTTTTATTGACCAACTTGTCACGATCGACCATCAACAAGTGCTTAGGATTGTGCTGACGAATGTACTCATAGGAGATCAGATCACCATGACCACTTTCTTTAATGACCGGCACGGTTTCGCGAAAACCGAAATCTTTGTACACCGAAGAAAAACGTGAGTTAGCACCAAATGTCGTTAAATTACCACCTGAGCTCATGACCAACATCGCATCATTATTGCGCTGTTGGTTATAATCCATGATCGCTTTAAACTGCGCATCCAGTTGAGCAATTTTAGATTCCACCAGTGACTCAATCGCAAATACTTTGCCAAGATTACGCCACTGCTGCTGGGTACTGACCCAATAACCCGGCTCCGTTTCTGCTGCAAATACGATCGTTGGGGCGATTTTGGACAATTCTTGATAGTTTTTCGCCGCACGTGGACCAATCACAATCAAATCCGGTTTATGGGTATAAATTTTTTCAAAATCAGGTTCAAACTGAGATCCCGCACTAGGATATTGATTCGTTTCGTATTTTGCTAAATAGCTAGGGGTGCCATAAAACTTAGCCACCGCAACCGGTTCAATACCGAAGCTATCCAACGCATCCAGTGCTCCCACACCAATCACCACCACCCGTTGTGGCTTTTGCTCAACAGTGGTTTTACCCAAACGATGTTCAATCGTGACCGTTTCTGCTTGCACAGCAAACGCCGCCAATAAACCTAACACTGCCCAATGAAGACGAGATTTCATCCGTTGTTTCCGATGGTAATGGAGATAAGCAAGATAATAGCTCTGATACTTATTCTCATTAATGATGACGGTATCATAATCAAAATCGACAACGCAATGCAACTGTATAAGCACATCGGCATGATAAGGGGCTGATTTGTGGTCGGCAGGAGAAAGATCATCAACCTGTTAGCAACAAAAAAGCAGCCCCAACATAGGTTGAGGCTGAAGGTAAAAATAGTCGCCCAATCAGTAGTGGGAAAACTGACTTATAGCACAAAGCCTCCAACCAATTTATCCAGTTGTGCAGAGAGCCGCTGCAAATTGGCACTGGCTCGACTCAACTCATCAGCAACCTGCGAAGTTTCAGAGGTTAGGTGATTGATGTCTTCCACATTACGGTTAATGTCTTCCACTACCGTCGATTGCTCTTCGGTCGCGGTCGCTACTTGGATATTCTGATCGTTAATTTGATCAATCTGACCATTAATTTCGGTCAGCGATTGATTGGCTTTCGCGGCAAAATCCACCACCACATCACTTTGTGAACGGCCTTTTTCCATTGCTTCTACTGCACGATTTGACTCACTTTGCAGACGGTTGATCACTTGCTGAATCTCTTCGGTCGAGGCGGCGGAACGGCTAGCCAGTGTACGAACCTCATCCGCTACCACCGCAAAACCACGTCCTTGCTCACCGGCGCGGGCCGCTTCGATTGCCGCATTTAATGCCAGCAAATTGGTTTGCTCTGAAATACTGCGAATCGTATCTAAGGTTGAACTAATGCCGTTGATCTGAGTGGCTAACGAAGTGACCACTTGAGTTGCACTGTCTAACTCGCTGGAGAGGGTTTGAATGCGTTGTTGTACTTCACCGACCACCTGTTTACCTTCACCAGAATGTAAAGTGGCTTGTTTGGCAACATCTGCCGCCATTGCGGCATTGGAAGCGATTTCGGCCACCGTGGCCCCTAATTCATGAATCGCAGTTGCTACCTGCACGGTTCTGTCACGTTGTGCCGCACAGTTGGTTTGAGTCGTATGCGCGCGCTGCGAAACACTAGCAGCCATTGATGCTAACTCTTTCGAGTTGTCCGCTACCGCTTCAATCGAAGCGTGCACTTTATCAATAAAATTATTGAAACTTGCACCAATGTCACACAGCTCATCGTTACCCTCCAGTTCAATTCGGGTGCGCAGTGAAAGATTGGCCGCGGCTGAACTCATCTGATCTTTTAAATACGCCACACGGCTGCGCAAATTGGTAATGATGATCAGTGAGGTGATAAAAGAGATGATCAGCCCCGCCGCAATCATGATCAATTGCCCGGTGCGCCCAGATTCAAAACTGACCACGCTGGCACGGTTTTGCTGCTCCGCTTGATCTAATAAAGTATCGAGGATCTGATTGGCTTGTTTACGCATATCACCATAAGTTTTCGCATACTGATCACGATAGATATTCTGCGCGGTGGTCATATCATTATTGGCCAAAGCTTGCAGCATCGGCTCTAGCTCTTCACGCACCATCTGTTCAAAACGTGTTTGCAATTGGCGTGCTTGCTCTCTGAGCGCAGGGTTAACCTGTGAATCAACCGCTAATTGCATCGCTTGACGCATTTCCGGAATATCTTCCATGCGCGTTTCTTGCACGCGATTCAAAACCCCTTTGGCATCTTGCAATGCCGTTTGTTGTAACAGCATCATATCAATCCCCACCCGCATACGCGGGATCCGTGTGCTCGCCTCAGCCATCGCACGCATTGGTGCGGCGGTGTTGGCATACAAACGGTTGGATTGGGCCTGCATCTCGGACATGGTATTGAGACTGGAAAAGGCCACACACAGCAGCGCAACCGCAGGAATGGCTACGGCGATCGCCAGCATCCATTTGAGAGAAAACTTATTGATCATCATGCTTGATACCTATTTTTAGAATAAACTGCTATGTCGACGCGACAAAAACTTCATAAGCCGTTGTCAATGCACCCTATACTATCGCAACATAAGTTTACAGCAATGTGAAAACTCGCTTCAGTCATTCATTTTGGGATAGGTGATCTCTTGGGATGATTTTCGAGGTATGACTGCTCCGATAGCGGTGCTAAAACTTCACTTATCCTGAGCGTTCAATCGGCTGACTAAACCCAGTGTTAGATCAGCATCAGTTGTGGCAGCAATATCGCCAAACAAAATAACCCGCTTCGCCAAACTTGGTTGTTTAACGCCAGCAGCAGTGGAGCGAGAAAAAACAGCAACACTAAGGCTGGCAATGGGCTGTTGTGGCTGATAACGCTCAGCAGCAAGGTCACCAAACCAAGCCCAATCCATAAGCTAGGAGCCACTCTTAACTTAAACCCCAGCAAGCCAATCAACAGCAGTAATATCATCAGTGGTAACATAAACATAACCCCATCAACAATGAGACTAATTCTCATTTAAATCGATAATAGTCTGCTCTCGCTGCGGGTTCAAGCCATCTGAATTTTATTTTATTAATTAGAAAAAATAATCCATTGGATAGATATTTATCGTGGGCAAACTGGCAATAATCGATTGCTAGATAAGGCTCTCAGCAATACCATCTCGCACCAACAATCAGACCCTGTTCTATTTTTTCATTAGATGATTTTAATCAGATATGGTTTTTAGCTGGAGATAACGATGTCTGCCCCACTTTCCGTTGCAAAATTAACCTTTTTTATCGCTATTCTGACTGCAGTCGGTCAGGCAACCCAAACGATGTACGTGCCTTCTATCGGCTACATGGCACAAGAGTTTCTGGTTTCACCCGCCGCATTACAGGCGGTCATGGCTTGTTATCTTATCCCATACGGTTTATCGCAATTTGTCTACGGTACTCTGTCCGATCGGATTGGCCGTAAACCGATCATCATCGCAGGATTACTGATCTATATTTTGGGTTCACTGATGGCGCTTTTTGCTCATCAATACTCATGGTTTCTGATCGGCAGCTTTGTACAAGGCTTAGGAATTGGTTGTGGTGGCGCGATGTCACGCACCCTTTCGCGTGATTGTTTTGAGGGCGAACGCCTGCACAAAGTCAATAGTTTAATCAGCATGTGTTTGATTTTTTCACCGCTGGTCGCGCCAGTGTTAGGCGGCGTACTGACGGAAACCTTCGGTTGGCGTTCAAGCTACTTATTTTTATCGCTGTTTGCTATCGCGGTCGTGATCACTATGCTAACCCGCATGATAGAAACGCTACCTGCCCACGCTCGCCGGAAAGAACCTGTGTTGCGCAGCTATCAGCATGTGCTTGCTACCCGCCGCTTCCAAGGCTATTTGATCTGCTTAGTGGCAACCTTCGCCGGACTCGCAGTATTTGAAGCCGCGGCTGGGGTGTTATTGGGCGGAGTATTGGCGCTGCCTGCGACAACGGTAAGTTTACTGTTTGTACTGCCGATCCCAGGTTATTTAACCGGAGCTTGGCTGTCTAACCTTATCAGCCAGCACTGGCGTGAAAAAATGGCCATGCAGGTTGGTTTAAGTGCCATCCTGATTGGTTCATTAGTGATCATGCTGCCGGGCTTGTTTGACATCACCAACGCTTGGTCTTTGATCAGCGGGGCAACCATTTACTTTCTCGGTGCCGGTATTTTATTCCCAGCCGCCACCACGGGTGCGCTCTCCCCTTTCCCTTATCATGCTGGGACTGGCGGGGCGATTTTGGGAGGAATGCAGAATTTAGGGGCCGGTTTAGCGACTTTGCTCGCGGCCATGTACCCGGCGACAAATCAGCTACCACTCGGCATGATTATGTTGCTGATGTCGATCATCGCACTGTGGGGGCTAAAACGAGTTTATAGCAAACAACCACCAGCGGATGAGATGCCGCTTGCGGTGTAACCGCAAAACGTTAGCGCTATCAATCGGCTATGCCATACGAGATCCATTTCGTGGCGGAAAAGACAAAATTAAATCTTGTCGTCGACTAAAAAGGCAGTAATATACGCGCCATATCACGTTTTGAATCAACTTCTCAACGTGATACTTCCTTTAAGTAGAGGCGCGCTGTTCATGAGTCGCCAGTCGTAGGTTGACCCCGATGAGGACTGGTTAAAGGGTACAGCGCCGAAGCGTTCGTTGCGTCATCAACGTTCGCTGGGCCAGCATTGAACAAATGCCGGACTGCCATAGTTTGTTGTCTATGGAGCGCTACCTTGAAGGATAAGAAGTGTTATTTCGCTGAAATGTGTTTTTTATCCTGCTGGTAGATCTCCACCTGAAAAGGTGATGTGAGATCCATGAATTTAGCCCTTTATTCTGACTCGATTTATTCGGTCATTCCGCCGCTGCTCGCGGTGCTACTGGCGATCACCACGCGCCGAGTTTTACTCTCGCTAGGCGCAGGGATTATCGCTGGTGCCGTCATGCTCAACCATTTTTCCCCCCTGACGACTTTGCAATATCTGTTGGCTAAAATTAGCGGGTTATTGTGGTCAGAGGGTGCGCCCAACACTGAAAACATCAATATGCTGCTGTTTATGCTGCTGCTCGGTGGCTTGATCAGTTTAATGACCGCATCCGGCGCAACCCGCGCTTTCGCCTTATGGGCAGAGCGCAAATGTAAAGATCGCCGCAGTGCCAAAGCGCTGACTGGCTTGATGGTGTTTGCCTTTTTTATTGACGATTTCTTTCATAGCCTCTCAGTGGGGGCGATTTGCCGCCCGGTGACCGATCGTTTCCAAATCTCACGCGCTAAGCTAGCGTATCTGCTCGACTCGACTGCTGCACCGGTGTGTGTGATCACTCCGATTTCTTCTTGGGGGGCTTATATTATTGCCCTGATTGGCGGCATTTTAACCGCGCATGAGATGACAGAAATCAGTGCCATTTCTGCTTTTGTACAGATGATCCCGATGAATCTGTATGCAGTATTTACCCTGCTGATGGTGCTTGTGGTGATCTTCCTGCCGATGGATATTGGCCCGATGCGCCAACATGAAGCGTGGGCGCGTGAAGGCAAATTGTGGGATGAGCACAAAGGTCGTCCGGCCGGATTAGATATGGAAGGCGGCGACAGCGCACAAGGCACAATGCTGGATATGGTGTTACCCATCGCGGTACTGACCATCACTACCCTGTTCTTTATGCTCTATACCGGTAACCACGCATTAGTCGCAGCCGAGCAGCCCTTTTCCTTGATTGGAGCGTTAGAAAACACCGATGTGGCTCAGTCTTTGGTTTATGCTGCGTTGTGTAGCCTCGCGGTTTCGGTGGCTTTGTCATTGCGCTTAAAGCTTTCCGCACAAACTTGGCTGGCGACCGCCCCCAAAGGGGTGATGGCCATGATGCCCGCTATCATCATTTTGCTGTTTGCATGGACGATTGGTGGCGTGGTGCGCGATCTGCAAACTGGGGTCTATCTCGCTTCCTTGACTCAAGGCAATCTGCCGGTTGAACTGCTGCCTGCCTTAGTGTTTGTGCTGTCTTGTTTGATGGCCTTTGCCACTGGTACCAGTTGGGGCACTTTCGGAATTATGCTGCCGTTAGCCGGCGATATAGCGGCCGCATCGGATATTAGCCTAATGTTGCCGACTCTTTCTGCGGTACTGGCTGGCGCAGTGTTTGGCGATCATGCTTCACCAATTTCTAGCACCAGTATTCTTTCCGCCACGGGTGCAGGCAGCCATCATATCGACCATGTGGTCACTCAGTTGCCCTATGCGCTCAGCGCGGCTAGCGGAGCATTATTGGGTTATTTGGCGATGGGCTTACTGCACTCGGTGTGGGCCGGTTTAGCGGCGAGTAGCGTATGGTTTGTGCTGTTTTGTGGCTTTCATTTGCGCCAAACTCGCTGGCAGCAGCAAAAACAGCAACCGGTTAACGCCTAAGTTAATACCTAACTAACTGAGAGTGAATAACCCTCCCCTGTCACGCTGACCAAATACGACTGTGCTTGGTCAGCGTTTGGCTGAGTTGAGATGTCACTCAGCCAAGTCCATATCAATCATACGCTTAATTGAGATACCACTGCTGATCGAGTAACAGTTGCGCCACACCTGGAGTGGTTAATGCATGGATCGGTTGTCCCGCTTGCAAAGCCTCACGCAGCATAGTGCTGCGTACCGTCAGTTTCTCTGGACAAGCCATCACCGTCCAGCGCTGCAAAATCTGCTCGGCTTGATAAAATTGAGCAAAATTAAGCAGATTGTCCGGCCCGATCACAAACGTCAACTCATCTTCTGGATACTGGGCTTGCAAGTGGGTGAGCACCGCATAAGTAGTGACGGTATTTTCTGGTGTGTATAAAATTTCTTCAACATCGCTTCGTTGCACTTTGCTTGAGCCAATATCCTCGATGAACTGATCAACCAGTTGATTACGCAGCTCATAATCCAACATGGTCTTCCCCCAAGCATGAGCAATGCTCGGCACCAATAAAATCAGATCGAAATGACCGAGTGCATCAATAATGCTTTTATGACCTAAGGTGGGCGGATTAAACGCGCTGCCAAACACCGCGATTTTTTTCATTGTGTCCCCTGCTTGCCAGTGAATTGCGTTATCATACACTGAAAATTTGACATTGCTTGCAGGAATGGAACCTATGGAACACAAGATCCGTCAACAAATGCGCGTATTGCCTTCAATTGATCCGTTGTTTGAAATCGAACGCCGCGTTGCTTTTATTAAACATAAGCTGACCGAAGCTGGCTGCAAATCCTTGGTATTGGGTATTAGTGGTGGTGTTGACTCGACAACCTGTGGCCGGTTAGCTCAACTTGCTATTGAAGATCTCAATCAGCAACACAATACCTCTGAATACCAATTTATTGCGGTGCGTTTGCCTTACGGCGAGCAAAAAGATGAAGCGGAAGCCCAACTCGCCCTCTCTTTTATCCGCCCTAGCCATTCAGTCTCAGTGAATATCAAAGCCGGTGTCGATGGGCTACATGCCGCTGCACAACAAGCGTTGACCGATAGGGGCTTAGTTCCTAATGATCCTGCCAAGATTGATTTTATCAAAGGCAACGTCAAAGCTCGCGCCCGCATGGTGGCCCAGTATGAAATCGCCGGCTATGTCGGTGGCCTAGTGCTAGGTACTGACCATTCAGCAGAAAACATCACCGGTTTTTACACCAAATTTGGCGATGGAGCGTGCGATCTCGCACCACTGTTTGGTCTTAATAAACGTCAAGTTCGCCTAGTGGCGAAAACCCTCGGCGCCCCAGAACAACTGGTATATAAAACCCCAACCGCCGATCTGGAAGAATTAGCCCCACAAAAAGCCGACGAAGCAGCGCTTAATCTCACTTATGAGCAGATTGATGATTTTCTGGAAGGTAAACCGGTCGCAGTGGAAGTTAGCCAACGCTTAGTGGCGATTTATCATGCCACGCAACATAAGCGTCAGCCTATCCCAACCCTGTACGATTAATTAGTGCTATCGATATCCACCAACCCAGAGTTGTACTGGGTTGGTGACATCCATGCCATGTGATGTCACGCAACAAAATCCTTACACCTCACCAACAGAAGACGTTATTTTTCAGCACCATAGTGTGATAAAACTCTGAATATCATCATCCCATTTGATCGAGCTAAGATTCTGTGAGCTCGGCTCCATCATTTTTGCAAATGACATCCGACAATGCATACCAATTCAATTAAATATAGGGAACATTGAATGTTGTATTTGGAGTTTTTGTTTCTGCTGCTAATGCTGTATATCGGCTCACGATATGGCGGGATTGGACTTGGCGTTGTATCTGGGATTGGTCTGGTTATCGAAGTGTTCGTCTTTAAGATGCCACCCACCTCGCCACCGATCACGGTGATGCTGATCATTTTAGCCGTGGTAACCTGTGCCTCGATTCTCGAAGCCGCCGGCGGCCTAAAATATATGCTGCAAGTCGCGGAACGTATGCTGCGCAGAAATCCCAAGCGCGTGACCTTGATTGCACCATTTGTCACTTACGGTATGACCTTTATGCTCGGCACCGGCCATGCCGTTTATTCGATTATGCCAATCATTGGTGATGTCGCGCTGAAAAATGGCATTCGTCCCGAACGTCCAATGGCTGCGGCTTCAGTGGCCTCGCAAATCGCGATCACCGCTTCACCCATTTCGGCCGCGGTGGTGTATTACTTGGCAGAATTGGTCAACATTAATCACAGCCTCACCTTGTTATCGATTCTGATGGTGACCATTCCTGCCACCTTGTTTGGTACTTTGTTGATGGCGCTCTACAGCCTAAGACGCGGTAAAGAACTGGAAGATGATCCAGAATACCAAGCTCGGCTGCAAGATCCGGTCTGGCGTGAAAAAATCCTCAATACTACAGCCACCTCTCTGGATGAAACCTTGCCGAACTCGGCTCGCAACTCGGTATTGCTGTTTATCTCCTCAATCTTGGTGATCGTGGTAATTGCGATGTGGCCTGAGATCCGTACCATTCAAGCGGGCAGTAAACCGATTGGCATGGATATGGTGATCCAGATGATCATGCTGTGCTTTGGCGGTATCATTCTGCTCGCCACCAAAACCGACCCACGCGCCGTGCCCAATGGCGTAGTCTTTAAATCTGGCATGGTGGCGGCAATTGCCATTTTTGGTATTGCTTGGATGTCGGATACTTACTTCCAATACGCGATGCCGCAATTTAAATCTGGCATCGTTGAAATGGTCACCAGCTACCCTTGGACGTTCGCCTTAGCGCTGTTTATTGTGTCGGTAGTGGTTAACTCCCAGGCGGCAGTTGCGCGGATGATGCTGCCAGTGGGCTTAGGACTGGGCTTAGAACCGGCACTGCTGATTGGCTTAATGCCCGCACTGTATGGTTACTTCTTTATCCCTAACTACCCATCGGATATTGCCACCGTCAACTTCGATAACACCGGTACCACCAAGATCGGTAAGTGGTATTTCAACCACTCGTTTATGGTCGTTGGCCTGATTGCGGTGATCTCGGCTTGTTGCGCCGGCTTAGTACTGAGTAAGATGATTATTGGCTAACCGGCTAACAACACTCTCGCTTAATGCTCAAGAGCCACCTTCAGTGGCTCTTTTTCTCTCCAGCTGATTGCTGTATCTGTGCCCTATCCACTCTTGGTTTGCTTAACTGACCGGAGAATCAGAGCAAAAACGTAACATGACACTGTGCCCGTGCTCAGTGGTCGTGTTTTGGTAATACCAAGCATACTGCTTAACTAATCGTTCAGTCAGCTCTAATCCCAAGCCAAATCCAAGCTCCTTGGCTTGTTCATGACGTGGATGATTGTGATTATCGATGGTGAGCTGACAGCCGACTTGCTTAATCACCACATTGCCACCATAAGTATGTTGAAAAGCGTTGCGGATCAAATTACTGATCACTATTCGACATAAACCGACAGGCAATTCCAGTGTGCTGGCATCGGTCAACACCACCACGTTTACTGACTTATCGTGCAACAAATAAACCAGATCTTGTTTGATTTGGCTAACCAGTTCACCGAGCGCCACCGTGGTGGTGGGCAAAGGTTGTTCCTGCTGCCGATTGAGCCACAACAACGTTTCGGTCACATCGGTCATGGTAAAAGCCGCCCGCTCAATTCTCTGTAATACCGCGATTTGTTTATCTTTATCGCTCTCTTTGGCAACTAACTTACTCAGTAACTCGGCATTGGTGCGCATTACCGCGATCGGAGTTCTCAATTCATGTCCGGTATAGCCGAGAAAGCGCTTTTCGCGATCTAGGCTGTCTTGTACGGTGCGAAAACTGGTTTGAATAATTGCCGCTAAGGTATTGAGCTCACTGTAATGAAAATGTGGTAATGGCTCACTGAGCTTTTGATTATTCAGCGATTTTGCCCAATCTTTAAGATTTTCAACTGGCGTTGATACACTGCGTAAGATCATCACCAATGCCGCAGAAAATAACAATAAGCCCCCTAGCGCGGTTAAAATGATGTAGTAAAAATGCGGTACTTCATCGTCCTCAAACGCTAAATGTGTACTGGGTGGCGGGAGCACAATCGCAGCATACAGTTGCTTACCGTTATCGACAATTTTCATTACAAACAAGCCCGCTTTCGGTGGCTCAAACAGCGGTATACCGTCAATATGCTTTGCCAGTTGATTGGGCGCTAAATCAGATTCGCTAAAGTGAGTTTGGATCGGCATGGGTAGCATTTGCCAATCGGTGGCGAAGATCATGTCATCTTGAATAACTGGATAATCTTCCGCGGCTAGCGTGCGCGCTTGTACGCGCATCGAACGCGCAACCGCCATGTCCATACCAGAGAAAAAATAACTGACCGCAATTCCCGACATAAACAAAATGGTCATCGCCCCGACCAATAGCATGATCGCTAGAAAATAGATCCGTAAACTGCGCCTAAGTTGCATTAATTAGCCTCACGTCTAAACACAAAACCACGCCCCACAAGGGTATGGATTAACTTATCTGCACGTGTACCATCCACCGCTTTTCTTAGGTTATGCATGTGTACCTTTAAACTGTTACTGTCTGGTGGATCTTCTCCCCATACACTGTGCATCAATTGGTCACGCGTCAGCAGAGCTGGGCTAGCACGCATCAAGCTGACCAGCAATTTAAAACCGATTGGCGTGAGGTTAAGCGTGCAGCCATCGCGAGTCGCGGTTTGGGTTTGCATATCCAGCACCACACCTTCAATCATCAACTTTGTCACTCGACCGCTTCTGCGACTCGACAATACCTGCGCTCGCATAATCAGCTCTTGCATAGCAAACGGTTTAACCAAGTAATCATCCGCTCCGTGCGCAAAACCAGCCAGTTTATCCTCCAAGGTATCGCGAGCGGTGAGCATTAAAATCGGCACATCCATGCCCTGCGCACGCAACTTAGCACAAACCTCAAGGCCACTCAGCTTAGGTAAATTCAGATCCAAAATAACCGTATCGTAATTATTTTGTTTAATTAATTGGTATCCAGACACCCCATTAGAAGCATGATCGCATTGAATATCTTCCAGTTCGAGATAATCAATCACCGCTTTGGCTAGGTCCAAATCATCCTCAATCAGCAATAATTGCAGGTTTTCAATACTCATTTTTCAATACTCATGTGTCTCTCCGCCCTGCAGAACATCTGGGCCTTAGTTGATTAAGTTGGTTGATCTGGTGAACCACTCGATTGATGGGACGCGGATGGGTTCTTGGCGAATTGACACTTGGCGTACTGTGCCAAACGAGCGATCAAGCAGCGGATATCATGGTCAATCATCAACAGGGATGGGGTTAGGATCAAGGTAATTAAGGTCGCAAACAAAATACCGTAACCCAGTGCCGCGGCGGCTGGGATCAAAAACTGCGCTTGCATTGATGTTTCCCCCAATAACGGAGCTAAACCAGCAAATGTCGTGATTGAGGTGAGCAATACCGCGCGCAATCGGCTACTACAAGCCAGCTTGATGGCGGCTGCCGGAGGCATCTTTTGCGCACGCACCAATTCATTGTAACGAGACACCAGCAATAAGCTGTCATTAACCACAACCCCACTCAGCGCCAGTATGCCATTGAGTGATAAAATACTGATGGTTAAGTCATTCCACCAGTGGCCAAGGATCGCCCCCACAATACCAAACGGGATCGCGACCATAATAATCATCGGTTGCACGTAGGATTTCAGTGGCACAGCCAACAACACAAAGATCACCACCAACGCCAGTACAAAGGTGGTTTGCATTGAACTGGTTGATTCTTGCTGCTGCTCTGCCTCACCGGTGAAATCAATCTTCAGGGCTGGGTAACTGGCGGTTAATTGCGGCACCAGTGAAGCTTTCAGTTGGTTAACCAGTTCATTTGAAGAGATCACCGACTTATCCACTGCGGCAGTTAAATAGACCGCTCGTTGATTATCGATACGGGTGATTTCTGCTGGTTGATATTCGCGATAAACCTTAGCCACGGCTACTAAAGGCACCACGCTACCGGTTGGGGTGCGCACACTCGCCCGCTGAATATCAGCTAAGGTTTGCCGATCGGTTGCAGGGTAACGAACCCGCACTTTCACCTCATCCTTGCCACGTTGGAATCGCTGGACAATATCACCACCAAAATTTTGCAGCACTTGCTGAGCAAGAGTGGCCGAATCCATACCCAGTGCCCGCCCTTGCTCGGTCAGCTCAAATCGGTACTGCGGCTCACCTAAATCTAGGTTGTCATCAATCCCGCTCACCCCCTCAATAGTTTGGAGCGCCAGCTTAAACTGATGACCCGCCGCCGTGAGTTGGGCTACGTCATCGGCTTTTAATTCAACCTTAAAGTTATCCACCATCTCTTGGGATGACATGACTTTTAACTTTTTAACCCCTTCCATGCCTTGCGACATCGCCAACCAAGCGGCAGCAAAATCATTGGTACTGAATGGCGCATCGGTCGCCAGTTCGATCTTTACCGTGCCGAGTTTATCCTCCTCGGCGATCACTTGAATGCTGGTGATATAAGAAGCCGCGCGACTCGCGGTTTGAACGCGGAACTGCCGCTCAACTTCAAGCGCATCACTTTCCAACTGCAACAAGTTGGCGTGAGTCTGACCAAAACTCACATCGTTATATAAGCTGATTTCGGCGCTGACCGTATCACCCGCAATATCGGGAAAGAAAGCCACCCGCACCGCACCAGTCATAGGCATCCCGATCACCAACAAGAAAATCGCCACAAAGCCCACAATCACCGCATAACGCAACTCGATGGCAAACTGGATCACTGGCTGATAAATGTTTTGATTAAACCACTCTAAGCCGTGCTCTGTGGCACGTTGCACACGACTCCAGATGCCCTTGCTCTCACTGCGCTGGGTATTAATGTGCGCCAAATGAGCCGGCAGGATAAACTTAGATTCGACCAATGACAGTAGCAAGCAAATCACCACTACGGTGGCAAACTGGGCGTAAATTTGCCCCATTTTGCCCTCGACCGCAGCTATAGAAAGAAATGCCACCACTGTGGTTAACACCCCAAAAATCGTTGGTGCTGCGACTCTGAGCGTACCTTTAATGGTGCTGTTGAGCGTGTCGCCTTCTGCACGCCGGGTGGTGTAAATACTCTCACCCACCACCACCGCATCATCCACCACAATCCCTAGCGCCATAATGAAACCAAATGTGGTCATTTCGTTAATGGTTAAGCCCATCCACGAATCGGTCATAAAAAATAGCGTACCGCAAAACACAAACGGCAGCGATGCGGCAACCCAAAACGCAACGCGAATATTTAAAAACAGCGCCAACACGATAAAGACCAACCCAATCCCCGTCAGGGCATTTTTCGCCAGCAACGATAAACGCTCTTTGATCATTTGGCTCTTGTCATACCATGTCGCCATTGCGACGTTATCAGGCAGCCGATCACTGGTTTGCCACTCGGCTACCACTCGCTTGGCTTGCTCAACAATATCCACCACATCGCTGTTTTCATCCATTACGATTTGAATGCTCATCGCATTATGTTGGTTATAACGCGAGACAACATAGCTATCTTCTGCAAACGCATCTTCGACACGAGCAATCTCACCTAAGGTTAATTGGCTACCATTGGATGCCGTCACCACCGGGATCGCTTTAAAAGCGTCCACCGAATAAGCTTGCTCGGAAGCTTTCAAGCGCACGGTTTTATCAGGATTACGCAAGCTGGTGGCAATCGCACTGTTCGACTCCGCATTAATCCGCTCGGCGATATCATTCAGCGTCAAACTATAGGCTTGCAGTGTTCGCTCATCGACTTCCACCGACAGCAGCGGATCAAGGTAAGCTTTAATTTCCAGATCACGGATCGCGCTTTGGCTCAGTAGATCCGATTTGAGTTGTTGAGCCAAGGTTTGCAACGTGCTGCGATCGGCATCGCCATACAGCTGTACCCAAATCGCATGATCTTGCAAACGCGCCTTATCAATCACCGGTTTTTCGGCTTCGCTTGGTAAGTTGTTGATCGCATCAACTTTATTTTTTACTTCGGTCAGTAGTTTATCAAGGTCATAGTTGGTCTGTTTTTCAATCGACACTTGACTACCTGAAGCATCAGAGGTGGAGGTAATACGCTTAATACCCGGCACCGTTTCTAATGCCTCTTCAATTTTAATCGCCAAGCCCTCTTCCGATTGCAACGGATCACCGCTGTCATAGGTCACCGAAACGGTCACTTCATCCGGCTCTAGGCTCGGAAAGGCTTCTTGGCGTAAAGCGCTAAACGATAACAAACCGACAATGATGGTGCTGAACATCAATAAATTGGCGGCTACCGGATTGTGCGCAAACCACGCAATGATGCCACGAGGCGTTGAATGACTCATATTAACGCGCCTCACTCGGTTGCACAGACATGCCGACTTGGAAATGACTCAACGGACGAATAACCACTTGCACTTGGCTAGAAGCCTGGGTTTGCGGCGGCACAACGTAGATTTTATCTCGCTGAGCAAAGCGTAGCGTGGCGGCGAATTTTTGTAAGGTGCCTTGCGCATCGAGCGTCCAAATGTCCCCCTGCTGCGACAAGGCTGAAGCCGGTAACTCCCAAAGAGGATCCATTTTTTCGCTGGTGATGATCGCCTGCACAAAAGTACCGGGATACAAGGGCGTCGCCTGCTCTAACGGACGTTCAACCACCGCGATCAATGAACGCTGACGAGTGTTGGCTGAGCTGTGCTGAGTTTGACGCTCGACCCTTGCCTGCCACTGATGTTCGGTCGTGCTATCACGCAAGGTGATCAGCCACGGTTCGTCAGCGCCGATCGGGGGTAAATTTTTCCAGTGCTGATCAGCCAGTGGGATCTCAATTTCCAACTGATCGATGCTGTACAGAGTGGCAATACTGCTATCGACATTCAGATAGCTACCAAGTTGTATTTCACGACTCACCACTAACGCATCAAACGGCGCACGGATCACCGTATTGGCAAGATTTTTTTGCGCGGTGAGCAAAGATTGCTGGGCATAAGCATAGGCGGCTTGGGCACTCTCCAGTTGTGGCTGGCGCAATACTAATGGCGAATCAGGCTCCCCAGTGAGTCCCGAATGTTGCCATTCTGATTTGGCTTGTTCACCTTGCCGCTGCTCTTCCAGCAGCGCTAAATGGGTGGATGTGACATCCGCCATCGCTTGAGATAAGGCTTGTTGATAACTTGAGTCATCCAGCTTTGCGATCACCGTACCTTGTTTGATCACTCGACCGGTGGCGAAATTTTCCGCCAAATAATGCACTCGGCCGCTAACTTCACTGCTGAAAGTTAAATCATAACGCGGCTTAGCTTCACCATAACCGATGATTTCGGCTTGATAACTGCCCGGCGAGGTGGTTTGGACCGCGACCTGTGCCAATTTAGCGGCTGGCTCTGATGGATCGGCGAGCTGTGGCTCAGTGATCGGCGTCATTTGCCGTCCATTCCATGCCAACACAGCCAGCATCGCCCCGATCGCGACCAAAGTGATGGCGAATTTCACCGTATGTTTTTTCATGACGCAACTCCCAGACCCAAAGCCAGGCCTAAATCAATTCGGTTTAATAAGCGTTGGTAAGTGGTATTGGCCAGCTGCGCGGCAATATCGTAGGTTTGCCGCTGCACAGTGAGCAGATCAAAAATATCAATCAAACCGGCACGGTATTGCTGCTCATAACTCTGTTCACTGCGCTCGGCACTGGCCAAAGCCGCGCTTAAATGCTGTTGCTGACGCGCTAACGCGTTTTCTTGTCCGACTGCGTTTTCCACTTCATTGACCGCATTCAATAATGCCTCTTGATAAGCCCAATACGCTTGCTCGGCAGTGAGCTCGGCCATTTCCGCCTGTGCTTTCAATTTGCCACCTTGAAACAGGGGGGCGGAAATTTGCCCCAATAAACTCCATAGTGGGCTAGTAAACAACGCTTGACTTGGCGTAGAGCCAAAATCCGCCACACTGGCGGATAAACTAAAAGAAGGCAGCATAGCTTTATAAGCCGCATCGCTACGGTAGGATTCTGCTTCCAGATTAAAAAAAGCTTGCTGTAAGTCTGGACGCCCAGCCATATTTTGCGGCGCTAAACGCTGGATTGGATTGATCACGGAGGGAAAGGAGAGCGGCACTTGCGGCTGGCTCAATGTCGAGTTCCACTGACCGGTTAATAGCCATAAATTGCGCTGGCTTTTGGCTAAATTTTCGCGATATTCAGCCACAGTGGCATGTGTGGTGGCGGTGCTGGTTTTTGCATTGTCTAAGGCTTGCAAATTCTCCAAACCAACGCGGTATCGGCCCAATATCAAGCTTTCGTTATTTTCGAATATCGCTAAGCGGCGCTGTTCAATCTCCAACAACTGTTGGTGAAGGCTAATCTCCAACCAATTGCGCATAATATTGGCGGCTAACAGATCTCTGGTGGCCTGCAGGCTAGCTTGGGAAGCGGCGATATCTTTCGCGGCCGCGGCACTGCTGGCGGCTAATTTTCGCCATAAATCAAGCTCCCAACTGATGCTGATCTCGCTCGTGTAACTCGCCTGACTGGCTTGCTGCTCTTGAGCCGTAAAGCTGGCTTCAATCTGTGGCCGTTGCTCACTCACGCTAACCCCTTGCTGTGCATAGGCTATCTGTAAGGCCAGCATGCTTTGCTGCAAGCTTGGGTTATGCCGTAAAGCATGTTGCAGATATTGATCAAGCTCAGGAATATCGACTAAATCGGTCAAGTATGTTGGTGCATCATTTGGGATTGATGACGCCGCCGACGGTTCTGCCATCAACTGCGCCAGCAATTGTGCCATGGTGTGATCGCTTATCTGCGTCGCTTGAGTGGTAAAGTCGGCCCCACGAGAGGCACAACCCAACACCCCGACTAACATCACCGCCATCACTGAATATCGCAATATCATCTTATTGTCTCCTACCCATCTAGCCGCAGTTTAAGCGGCCGCTGGTTAAGAGTGGGTTAAGAGCCCGCAGAGATGGATAGTCTAAACCATTGAAATACGAAGCGGCCAAATAGCGGTTCGGGTTATTGGATTCACAACAAAAAACCCGTGCCAACCAAGGTCACGGGTTTAATTGAATGATCACAGGATGACTTAAGCGCTCAATTTTTCCAGAACGCGCATCAGTAGACGAATGCGAGGTTCGATAGAAGCTAACACCAGATATTCTTTGTCGCTATGGAAGCAAGCACCGATCGGGCCTAAGCCATCTAAGGTCGGGATGCCCAAAATCGCCGTATTATTGGCATCTGAACCACCGCCAACCGCATGCCAATTCAGATCAATCGCCAGCTCTTGCGCGGCGTTTTCCACCAACTGGATCAGATCTTCAGTGTGCGAATTAGCAACCATTGCTGGCTTATAACCTTCACGCTCAATCGCTACCGTTACACCATCCACAAACGGAGTTTGTGCCATCGCGCTGAGTTGAGTATCAATCGCATCATAATCAGCATTATCCCAGAATCGAACATCAATATGCGCTTGAGCACAGTCAGGCACAATATTGACCCCAACTCCGCCAGAAACAACACCCACATTTAAAGTGGTACCGGATTCAAAATTATTCATCGCGTTAATCGCTATGATCCAGTTAGCCATTTCGGTGATCGCACTACGACCTTTTTCTGGATCATTGCCCGCGTGGGCAGCAATGCCGTTAAAACTGATTTGGTAACCAATTCGGCCTTTACGCGCCTTGACTAAACCGCCATCAGCGCGCGCCGCTTCAGCGACCAACACGGTTTTGGCAGATTTAGCCACTGATTGGATCCAGTCTACCGAATCAGCAGAGCCGGTTTCTTCATCTGGGTTCATACAGACGCAAATCGAAAGTTTATTGACTACCTCAGGATCAAGGTGGCGCAACGCATAAACGATGTTGAGCAAGCCGGATTTCATATCCGACACACCTGGACCATAAGCATTTTCACCATCTTGTGACATTGGGCGCGCCTGCGCAGTGCCGACTGGGAATACGGTATCCATATGGCCGATCATCAACACATCGATCTGCTCTGCGTTAGGTTGGTTGCGAATTTCAAGCCCAACACCCGCCTTACCACAATCGATACGTTTTACCTGCCAACCATGCATTGCCTGAAATTTTTGCTCAAATTGGCTAGCGATAAACTCGATCCCTTCTAGGGTGTATGTGCCGCAATCGACATTAATCAACGGTTCCAATTCTGCAAGATATTGCTGTAGAGAAAAATGCATGTGTACTCCTAAACCAACACGTTTATAACCAGTCTGGCGCTCAAAGCGCTCAATGCTGAGATAGCGATCATCAGCGCAATCTGACAACCTTCCGAGGTGATATCGCCCAACCAGCGACTCGCCATCAGCGCCGATCCTGAGTGCAGACTGCCGAGAAAGGAATGATCGAAGTCAAGTCCCGCGCCAAGCGATCAAATACTCACCGATTGAAATAATCTTTTATGATAACCATCACAATTGGCAGCTTATTTTAATTAATTGGATAAATCAGCAGATCCATTCATAACCCAGCACAGGTATGCAACTTGATAATCACCTTGCAGTCATGGCCTCAATCCCGCTATTTCTCATCATTGGTTAAATTTGCTCTTTCCTGTTGGCATTCATAAGAGCCCATTTCAAACTCTCGACAAATCCAAGGACGATGTTGGTAAATGGTACACATAAATGTTTCTCGATCTAACGCTGAGCACCAGCCATCCGCCAAACGTAACATGGTTTCTCCGCCCCATTTATCAAAGGCAATATGCCGCTCTGGTACTCCGGTATCGGTAATGATCATCACCTCGAGACGGCAACAGCAAGCCTGACAGTTTGAACAAGAAATTTCTGTAGTCGGTAGATTGGTGATTGGAATGGTCATAGTGTTCTTCAATCAAGGTAATGGCTGCATAGTACTCCAATTTAAACCCATTTACCGAAATTCGTGATCGACACTATCCAACAGCGATGGAGGATACTCGAAGTTCACTGAGGAGCTCGCGTATAGATCGCCTCTTTAAGCCAGTTTCCCGCTTGGCCTAATGGACGAGCGCGGTGCCATTGCAGCTCCAATCCCAATCTGGGGCTGGCGATACAATCTGGGGTTAATACCACCACCTCCCCCCGCGCCAATGGCTGATGCAGCAGAAATTCAGGAATGGCGGCCCAACCGAGCCCAAGCTTAACCAGCTCCAATACGCCGAGATCGCCTTCAATCCACCACACTTGCGCCGACAGACGAAAGCGGTGACGCTCACTGCCTGCTCGCCGCCCCGTGGCCATCAGTTGACGCGTTCCCTGTAAATCACGCTCCTGCAATGGTCTCTGCTGCGCCAGTGGATGACTAGGCGCTACCACCAGCGGCATGGCGACATCTCCCAAGGAACGGGTGGCGATCTCCCGCTGGGGATGCGCTTTTTGATAACTGATCCCCAATTGGGCACGCCCGCTGACCAACAACTCGGTAAGATCCTCCATCAATGGAAACAGTAGCTCCAACTCAACGGTCGGATAATGAATCGCGAACTGCTCCAGCACACTTCCAAGCCAAGGTAAGTGAGAGTCATCGTCGATAGCCAGTGTGAGACGTGACTCAACCCCTGCCGCTAACTCGCCAGCCACCGCTTGCAAATGCTCACTTTGCGCGAGGAGGATCTCCGCCTCCTGCACCATCCGTGCGCCCGCGTCCGTCAGTTGGGGATAACGGCCAGAACGATCAAATAAAGTCAGTGCCAGATCGATCTCTAGATTGGCAATCGCCGTACTGACCACCGATTGTGCCTTGCCCAGTTTGCGAGCGGCCGCAGAAAAGGAGCCCGTCTCAGCGGCAGCCAGTAAGATCCGGAGCGTTTCCAGTGAAGGGTTCATTTTATGCTTCCCCTAGTGTTACCGATTTAAAACTCAATCCATCTATTTTAACGATAGATACCAACGTGATTCTATCGCCAAATGACAATAGATTAGCCGCGATTTATCACTAAACCTGCTTAAGAGAACTATTTATGCGCACACGTAACGATCGCCTGCGCCATGCGATTGGTTTTGAATTGATTGGCCTGCTGATTGCCGCCCCGCTAGCAAGCTTAGCCACGGGGATCGAACTCAGTCACATGGGGCCGCTGGCCGTGCTGTTTTCAATTTTGGCAACCGTCTGGAACTATGTTTACAACATCGGTTTTGACCAGTTGCTGCTCAAATATCAGGGCCACCCGCACAAGAGTTTGTTCCAACGAGTCGTGCATGCCTGCGGTTTCGAGGGTGGATTTATGGCTCTCACGCTACCGGTCATTGCCTGGTGGCTCGATCTAGCGCTACTGGCAGCGCTCAGCCTGAACATTGGTTTCGTTACTTTCTATCTGGTCTATGCTTTCGTTTATAACTGGGGTTACGACAAGCTGTTCCCGATCCCCAACACCGTGCCGCAAGGTGGGCCACAAATGGCACAATAAATCGGGCCAAGTGAAGTGGTGTTTTGCAAGGTACCACTTTATCAATTGCCAGAGTTCCGTATAATCGCGCCCAAACCTCCCCCATATCTATCAGTGAGTGGCAAATGTCCAAACTATTTTTCAAAGGCCGAATCGATGCGAGACAAAATCATGTCATCTCTGGCTACAACGTGAATCGTGATGTCAAAGCTGGTTCAGAGGAAGCACCGATCCAGATCATCGTCGCCAGCGAAGCGCGTAAAGTTGAGATTGCCGCATTATTGGCCGAGCACGCTATCGTGGCCAATATTACTATCGACTCGACTCAGCCAGAAAATACGCTTGAGCTTGATACGCTATTAAGCAAACCAAAAACCATTACCTTTGATAAAACACCAAACCGTAATGATCCATGCCTTTGCGGCAGCGGAAAAAAATACAAAAAGTGCTGCGCTTAAGCGCGAAAGCACTACCGAAAAAACCGTCGCCTGACGGTTTTTTTTGTTAAATAAACCACCAACAGTGTCGTGCCACCTTACTTGCCAACAAAAGCCCTTTCTGAACACAAATTCAGCTTTATCAATCGTTTTAATCAATGATCTTAGTTCTACGGCAAGTTAGGTAAATCGAACAACAAAGAATCCGAACGGGTATGGCAAGAGATAGAAAAAGTGAGGAATCAATAACCGCCGATTAGGCGTTTTTTGCTCCTAAAGAACGTAATACCGATAATGCCTGCAACCAACTAGGTCGACATGACAACAAACTTTTGCCCCAAAGTTTGTTAGACAAAATACTCTACAAAATTTAAGTACGGGCTTTTGATTGAGCCGTGATTAGAATCACTGTTCCACTGCATCCCACATTCATTGCTTGTTAGATTTAAACGCTTGGAATTAAAAAGCTCAACATTTAGCTGAGCTTTATAGTTTGCTTTATCTAACCTATGATGCGCTTGAATCTAGTTCTAAAGGCTTTTTCACCACCTTCCATTTGGAAACATATAAACTCTTTGACCGTCTCCTCTTGAAGTCCTCCAGAGATATGAGGCTCTAACCTTTGAGCTTGCTGTTTCATCCCCACTACTAGCTCTGCATCACCGTTCACCACAATTGGCGCAGAATGAGTTACGACTACTAGTTGTCTGCGTTTCTTATTATTTGAAATCGCAGGAATCACAGAGCTGGCAAGCATAGCACAATCCAAGTCATCTTCAGGCTGATCTAGGATGAGCGGATCTTCGCCATATGACATCAAAAACGACAACATAGACGCAGATTTTTGGCCTGGTGACGCCCTTTCTAACTGACGAAACTGACCAATCGAATCTTGGAACTGAATTTGAAGACCGTCGTCAGGAAACCAACAATGTAAGTCATCCAACCTTTCATCCTGCAACTGCCACAATCGAGTTCTTAGTGAACCATGTATCGCGGAATAGTCAGTACTCTCTTCCTTTTTGACACAAGCGATATGAAAACGCTTTAGTTTTGCCAACTCAGCATATCGCTGCTCTGCGCTATTAGGATTGAATTTGTTAAAATTATTTAGGTCAAATAATAAGCTATTCGGAGTGCCTTCATCAAAGATGTGGCTATCGAATCTTTCGATTCCTGAGGCCGCCTGGTAACCCTTGACTAACCGGTCGCTCGAACATGCCAGAGGAAGCACCTGGATTTTTAGCTCCGTTAAACCAAGCTCCTCGATGAACTTATTACGAACTTTGGTTAGATTCTCCCTATGCGTGACGAGTTTCCCGTACACTTCAGCTTTGTTTGCTTGAACTAGAGCAAGGTCGTCTTTCAGACCTTGCTCATTATTTAGAACCCGTTGCAATTCCGCTTGCGAGTCCATAAGAACACTCAGTTCTTCGTGATCAATTTTCGCGTTGTTTAATTCAGATACTTTGGTGTTTAATTCGGCAGAATTAACAGCGATTCGGGACTTGAGTGTCTGAAGATAAGTTTGCTCAGATGACTTAATCAACTTTGCCTTTGACTCTTCAATTAACGCGAGTACTGCTGCATTCAAGGTGTCGTGAATTTCATTGACTTCCAGTTGCCACGCGCCTAAATCAGACTCTGTATCGTAAATATCTGCTACGCTGCTTTCCACGCAAGCACTTTCCAGTTTCTCGATTAGTTCGTCCACTTTCTGCTTACTGCCTTCCGCTTTGCTTAACTCATCTTTATCGTTAGTAAGCGCCTGTTGAAGTGACTCTAACCCCGCCTCTTTTAACGTTTGAAGCTTACGATCAACGTCTTGTAGTTGGCCTTTAGTGATTGTTAGGTTTTCGATAGCTCGCAGGGCTTCACGCTCTTCAGAACAGTACTGCTTATACTTAGTTTCAAGATTGAGTTTATCTTGTACCCACTTAGCATAATTTACCGTTTCACTTTCATCGATTACGCGTAGAAATGAATTCGGTTGAGTCGCCATTTCATACAACATTTTTTGTGAGTAAATCGAGACTGGAAAGCGCGATGTATTAAAGGTTTCTTCTTCCTCCCACTGCCCACTTCCCTTATTGAGGTGATGAAAATGAGTATTTGTCGGTGACCATGTCAGTTTGTATTTCTCTTGACCTTTACGGTACTCAAGTTCGATGAATGAGTCAGGTGACATCGCCCCTTCCGGCCCCACCTTTTTGAATGCATCGATATTGCTTTGTTGTATCTGAGGAAGGTTTTCATCACGACGGAGACTCAATCGCATCGCTTCTATCAACGTTGACTTCCCCGAACCACGGCTCCCTATAATTGAGGTATACCAAGGGCTCAGGTCAATGTTGATGGGGTTACCACCGACGTCTTGGCACATCTTGGTCTTTAAAGTTAATTTGGTGATTTGCTGCGATGGGATCGCAGGTGGCTGTTTAGGTCCGCGTTTTATACAGTGCTTAGGATCAGACAGTGCTACTTTTAACCCTTCAAAAGAAGGCTTTATCATCTTAACCCACGTGTAGCCCTGCCCCATCTCTTCAATAGAATGCGCGTCAGACCCTTTTACCCAAGCCAGATCCTCGATGAGTTTCTTCTGATAAGGTTCGAGAGCGTCCACCTCACCGATTAGCTCTATAGCATCTGGATTTGCATCAAAAACACAGCTTACTGACCCCTGATTGGGATTCTTGAAAACTCCTTTATGCTCGTCTACATGCGCCAGAATGGCCAAAGCAGGTGTAGAAAAGCCATGAATAGCCTCAACAATCCCGCGTGTACCATATGTCAGCTCCAATGAATGATTCTTGCCTTGGGTGGAAGGAAGGCCGCAACTACCTACCAGTTCACTAATGGTTGAGGACGTAGCGTCGTCATGCAAGATAGCAAGAACATGGACGTTGCCTGCTGCTGTGAGCTCCACTGCAGGCATAATAACAATGTCCCGATACCCATTACTCTCACCAGAATCGAACTCAGCTTTGAGTGCATTTAGTTCTGATCGAATGGTATCTAGACCTGCACCAGTATTGTGGTCACTTAATACCACACAATCAACTTCATTGGACATTTGACCAAGGAGCCATTCTCGGTTAGTACAGGTAGGAGTCTTGTCAGACCTAGGAAAGTCATCCGAGGCAGGAGAGTGACAATGAAAATCAACTTTAAACCATTTGCTACCAACAACTTGCAACTTCTGCTCCCAATGCGAATAAGCAACTCTATTACTATGTGTTCCGTATGGTATGCAGGGTCATTTTAACTTTCAATGTTCTACAACAATTTTCGCTTACATGTTATGGGAAATACCGCAGTCATATAACGAATGTGTGAATCTTTTTTCTATCTAATCCAAATAAGGGCTCTCAGTTTAGCGACTTTCCATGGTTGTGCTAATTCGTCATTTGCTAATGTTTGCATTCTCGAAACTCACTTTTGTCCAAAAACGATTTTGAGCAACAAAAAAACACCAACCATTAGCCTTTTTAAGAACAGACACCTCAAACTTTGATTCAAAATCTTTGGGGCTAAACTGACGAACGCCAGCAGTGTTTTAGAGTGTGTTTGGGGCTAAATTGGGGCTTTTTGAAAGGTTGAATACGGTCGTATTTTCCACTTTACTGTTTATAAAAACAGTGTTAGCCAAAAACAAAGCGCCCCTTGCGGAGCGCTCTGTAGAGAGATTTTCGGTTACTGCCAATCGAGGATAACTTTGCCGGAAGCCCCGCTGCGCATGATGTCGAAGCCTTTTTGGAAATCATCGACTTTGAAGTGGTGAGTGATGATTGGGCTAATATCGAGACCCGATTGGATCAGACTCGCCATTTTATACCAAGTTTCGAACATTTCGCGGCCGTAGATGCCTTTGATCACCAGACCTTTGAAGATCACTTGGTTCCAGTCAATCGCCATCGATGAAGGTGGAATGCCCAATAGCGCGATACGGCCACCGTGGTTCATGGTTTTAAGCATGGCACTGAACGCACTTGGTACGCCAGACATCTCTAAGCCGACATCAAAACCTTCGGTCATGCCAAGCTCTTGCATCACGTCTTCTAGATTTTGCTCTGCCACGTTCACCGCGCGAGTTACGCCCATTTTACGAGCTAAATCAAGACGGTATTCATTAACATCTGTGATCACCACATGTCGTGCGCCAACATGTTTAGCCACCGCTGCCGCCATAATGCCGATTGGGCCAGCACCGGTGATCAGCACATCTTCACCGACTAAGTCGAAAGAAAGCGCAGTGTGCACCGCGTTGCCAAACGGGTCGAAAATCGAGGCCAAATCATCAGAGATGCCATCTGGAATTTTGAAGGCATTAAACGCTGGGATCACCAAATATTCCGAGAAACAACCGGTGCGGTTAACACCAACACCAATCGTGTTGCGGCACAGGTGCGTACGGCCACCACGACAGTTACGGCAATGACCACAAGTGATATGCCCTTCACCAGAAACGCGATCACCGATTTGGAAACCACGCACTTCTTGGCCAATGCCAACTACTTCACCCACGTATTCGTGGCCAACCACCATAGGTACTGGAATGGTTTTTTGTGACCACTCATCCCAGTTATAAATGTGTACATCAGTACCACAAATCGCGGTTTTCTTAATTTTGATCAGCAGATCATTGTGGCCAAGCTCAGGCATGTCGACTTGGTTGATCCAGATGCCCTGCTCAGGTTTGAGTTTAGAAAGTGCTTTGATTTTCATAATTAAATGAGTCCCATATCACGACCGACTTCAATGAAAGTGTCGATGGCTTTGTCTAGTTGTTGACGGCTGTGTGCAGCAGACATTTGCGTACGAATGCGCGCCTGCCCTTTAGGCACAACCGGGAATGAGAAACCGACCACGTAAATGCCTTTGGCCAAGGCACGCTCGGCAAATTCTGCCGCCACTTTGGCATCACCGAGCATAATTGGAATGATCGCATGGTCAGCACCGCCCATAATGAAACCCGCCGCTTCCATACGTGTACGGAAGTGCGCGGCGTTTGCCCATAGGCGCTCACGCAGGTCACCACTCTCTTGTAGCAAATCCAACACGCGCAGCGATGCCGCCACAATCGCCGGAGCCACCGAGTTAGAAAACAGGTAAGGACGTGAACGTTGACGCAGCCAATCGATCACCTCTTTTTTGCCTGACGTGTAACCGCCTGATGCACCACCCATCGCTTTGCCGAGTGTGCCGGTGATGATATCAATGCGATCAATCACATCGTGGTATTCATGAGTACCGCGACCATTTGCGCCCATAAAACCTACCGCGTGTGAATCATCAACCATCACTAACGCGTTGTATTTATCTGCCAAATCACAAATGGCTGGCAAATTTGCCACCACGCCGTCCATTGAAAACACACCATCAGTCACGATCAGCTTGTGACGAGCGCCGGCAGCATCGGCGGCGATAAGTTGCTCTTCCAGCTCTTGCATGTTGTTGTTGGAGTAGCGGAAACGCATCGCTTTACATAGGCGCACCCCATCAATGATCGAAGCGTGGTTGAGCGCATCAGAAATGATCGCATCTTCTTTATCAAGCAGAGTTTCAAACAGACCGGTGTTGGCATCAAAGCATGAGGTGTAAAGAATGGTCTCTTCCTGACCTAAAAATTGCGAGAGCTTTTGTTCCAGCTGTTTATGAATATCTTGCGTACCGCAGATAAAACGCACCGATGCCATGCCAAAACCGTGGCTATTCATGCCCTGTTGTGCCGCTTCTATTAGCGCCGGGTGATTGGCCAAACCAAGGTAGTTGTTGGCGCAGAAGTTGAGTACCTCTTCACCAGAAGAAATTTCGACCGCTGCTTGTTGCTGCGAAGTGATGACACGTTCCGATTTATAAAGCCCTTCAGCTTTGACTTGCTCAAGTTGAGTGCGGATTTGCTGATAAAAAGCAGACGACATGGTGTATTCCTTATTATTTTGATTTTGCAGGGAACAGGATGCGCAAACACACCCTATTTACACTGTAAAAAGCCGATTGCTGTAAGTGTAGTCGAAGCGCTCATCAGCGATTATCTGTCACAGTGGAAAAGCATTGGTGAATTTCAAGCACAAATCTAATCTTGCAGCTGGAATAAGAAGGTGGCATTGAGGTCGTAATACGGCCAGTTCATGCAATAGCGCTTGATTTCTGCGCCGGAAACTTCAAAGATGTGGTCCCACTTCTTGAGTCAAAGGACCGACGATGAAAGACGCAACCTTAGCGATCCATTATGGTTACACCACCGATCCCACCACCAAATCGGTGGCCACGCCGATTTATCAAACCGTCGCTTATGAATTTGATAATGCGCAACATGGCGCGGATCTGTTTAACTTGGCGGTGCCGGGCAACATTTATACCCGGATCATGAACCCAACCAACGATGTGCTGGAAAAACGCATGGCCGCACTGGAAGGTGGCATTGGCGCTTTAGTGGTGAGTGCAGGCAGCGCCGCGATCAACTATGCCATTCTCACTTTGGCCCAAGCCGGGGATAATATTGTTTCCACCCCGCAACTGTATGGCGGCACCTACACTCTGTTTGCGCATATGCTGCCAAGCCAAGGGATTGAAGTGCGTTTTGCTAAAGATGATCGCCCTGAAAGTTTGATTGAGCTGATTGATGAGCGCACCAAAGCGGTGTACTGCGAAAGCATTGGTAATCCGGCTGGCAATATTATTGATGTACAACGGCTGGCTGAGCTAGCCCACGCACAAGGCGTGCCGGTGATAGTCGATAATACCGTCGCCAGTCCCGCATTGTGTAAACCGATCCAATTTGGTGCTGATATTGTTGTTCATTCGTTGACCAAGTATTGCGGCGGACACGGCACCACCTTAGGTGGTGTGATTGTCGATTCAGGCAAATTCCCGTGGGCGCAGCATCCAGAGCGCTTCCCAGTGTTTAATCAACCTGAACCGTCTTATCACGGTGTGGTGTACACTGAAGCCTTTGGTGATGCGGCGTTTATTGGCCGCGCGCGTACCGTACCACTGCGCAATACAGGCTCCGCCCTCTCGCCGATGAATGCGTTTATGATCCTGCAAGGTTTGGAAACCTTGCCACTGCGCATGGAGCGCCACACTGAAAATGCACTCAAAGTCGCCCAGTACCTAAAACAGCATCCAAAAGTCAGTTGGGTCAGCTATGCCGGCCTCCCTGACTCACCGTATTATGAATTAGCACAACAATACATGGGCGGCAAACCTTCGGCGATTCTCTCCTTTGGTTTGCAAGAGGGTTATCAAGCTGGGGTGCGTTTTTACGATGCGCTGCAAATCTTCAAACGTTTGGTCAATATTGGTGATGCCAAATCACTGGCTTGCCATCCCGCATCCACGACTCATCGGCAAATGAGTGAGCAAGAGCAATCTAAAGCAGGCGTGAGACCAGAGATGATCCGCTTATCGGTTGGGATAGAACATATCGATGATCTGTTGGCCGATCTCGAACAAGCTCTCAACGCTTAACACAGCGCTGGTGATTCCAGCGCTTAGCTTGCTCCCTCTCATGCGAGACGGAGCAGCTTACCGCTAAACCCTGCACTTTTGGCCCAGCAAATTGCATTTATCAGCAGATTCTGCGACAGTGGCGCGACTTGTTGCCTGACTCTACAAAGCCTGATGTTACCCGCTAAATTGATTGCCCTACTGCCCGATCTCGCCACCTTTATTGTAGTGGTCAATGAAGGCAGTTTTACCGCTGCCGCTAGCAAACTTGGTGTGACTCCTTCGGCGCTGAGTAAACTGATCACTCGCCTAGAACAAGCGTTATCGATCAAACTGTTTGAGCGAACTACGCGTAAACTGATCATTACTCAAGCGGGACAAAAGGTGTATGAGCAAAGCCGCTTAATGGTCAATGCTGCCCAGCAAGCGATGGAGATTTCCAATGCTGAACACGCTGAACCTGCCGGCGCGCTGACGGTTGCTGCGCCAGAAGCATTTTTAAATTCGGTATTACAGCCGTTTGTGCTGCCGTTTCTCGCCCGTTATCCACACATTCAGCTCAAACTGCGCGCCGCCGATGGTGAGATTGATCTGTTCAAACACAATATTGATGTGGCATTTCGTTTAACCGATAAACCGGATGAAAACTTAGTGCTGCGTGAGCTGTGCAAAACCAACTTAGTGCTATGCGCTAGCCCAGACTATCTCGCGCTGCGCGGTACGCCAAGCCATCCCACTGAGCTGGCCGAGCATGACTGTTTGTATCTGGCCGAAACGGAGAAAGATCATATCTGGAGCTTCGCCCAAGGCCAAGAAACACACACCGTAGCGGTGAGTGGTCGCTACGCGGTCAATCAGTCACAACTGCGTTTAACTGGGGTAAAAAATCATCTGGGCATCGGTATTTTCCACGATTTTGTGGTGCAAGATGCCCTTGCGACCGGCAAGGTAGTGCAGGTGCTGCAAGCGTGGAGTATTAAAAGTAATTATCACGGCGCGATTGCCATGCAGTATGCACAAACCAAATACATGCCCACTCGTGTACGGGTGTTTATTGATTTTGTGCTTGAGCATTTATGCCCGAAGCATTCTACACCCAAACCACTTGGAGTTGCAGGTAAGCAGCAAGTGAGTGAGTCCCCATGAGCATAGGCAAAACTGTGTAATAAGATAAATATGTCATTAGGTAAACGATGTGATTAGGGTCAACGAGCGTAGCCAACACCGCGGCAGCTTTAAGTAGGAAGGGGATAAGGAGTCAACATGCTAAAACGTATTCATCATGCCGCGATCATCTGTGCCGATTACCCACGCTCGAAGGCATTTTATAGCGAGGTTCTCGGCTTACGCGTGATCGCCGAGCACTATCGCGCCGAACGAGACTCTTACAAGCTCGATTTAGCTCTGCCTGATGGGTCGCAAATTGAGCTATTTTCATTTGCTCACCCACCAGCCCGTGCCAGTTTTCCGGAAGCACAAGGATTACGTCATTTAGCGTTTGCCGTGGAAGATGTCGCCCACTGCAAAGCTCAACTAGAACAGCAAGGCATCGAGGTAGAACCGATTCGGATCGATCAATACACTGGCAAAGCCTACACGTTTTTCGCCGATCCGGATGGCTTACCACTTGAGCTGTATCAGATCTAATCTCAATCGCGACTCATATCACGCAACGTGCTCTTTCTTTAAACGAAAAACTTAAACGAAACAGTTAAACGCAATGCTTAAACCAAATCGGCAAACTCGGCAATCGGCTGACGGCCACGTAACTGCAGAAAATCTAAAAACTGCCGAGCAGTGTGCGTGATCACCCGCGATGTCGGGATCCCGACTTGATCAATCAGTTGACTGGCTAAAGATAATTCACCGAGATCTAAGCAAAAATGGGCATCGCTCCCAGTCGTAATATAAGCATCGAGGGTTTTGGCGACCTGAGCAATCTGATAGCAGCGATCGATACTGCCGATCCGACTATTGCCCTTAAGTGTGCTGTTATTGATCTCAATCGCCACATGATGAGCTTTGGCACAAGCAATCACCTCGGCAAAATCGAAATCAAAATTGGGATTGCCCAAATGGCCTAATGCGTCAACCCGACCACTTTCAATGGTATTGATCAGTGCTGCGGTGTGGGTCGCTTTATCGGCTGGAGTAAAAACCGGCTCATGAAAACTGGCAATCACCCAATCAAGGTTGGCATCCACACTCGGATGCAGATCAATCTCCCCTTGCGGATTAAGAATATTAGCCTCAACCCCACGCAGTACCCCGACCCCTTCCAAAAAACGCGGCAAAATACGTTGGTTAGAGAAAAACCAATAATGAGGCGCACCGGGCATTGAGTGTGCATGATCTGTGGTGCAAAACAGGGTCAAACCATTGGCTTTGGCTGCGCGCGCATTTTCAATCAGCGTGCTGTAAGCGTGGCCACTGGCGTAAGTATGAGTGTGTGTATCTACAACAAATTTCATTTTAATCATCCTTGCAAGCGCATTGCCGCCAGTGTAACAGCCCGCCCGATCAGTTACTACGTTGCAGATTATGCTGTAAGTTTGACTTACCCAGCCGATCACTCGGTTATCCGTGCTATGTTTAATCTTACCTGCTGGAACAGCCCAAGCCGCAAACCTTGCGTCACCTCATTCAACCGCGCTGTTCATAGACAAAATCGCTGGCTTGAGCATCAAAAATCTAAATATAACCATTTTTACGTGTCACAATTTAATCGATTGCGCCATCAAGAGTTGATGTATGTCAAAGAGTCGTAGACAATACGCCACCAAGTTGAGTCGGCCTCTCGCTCACGCAGTCGACTTTGTACTTGATTGATTTTATCTATTGAAACTATAGATAGGATCGGTTTTTGATTTGTGTAATGCGCTGCTAGGGTTGGCGCATACTAAGCATACCCAAATATTTTGCGGGGGAATGGTCATTTTTTGCCCGCAAAGATGGGAAATACCTCGTTTCGAAAGGAAAGATGATGGTAATACCTGAAAACAGCAGCATCGTAATTTTCGGTGCCTCGGGAGATTTGACCTACCGTAAGCTTATTCCTGCGCTGTATCACCTCTATGCCAGTCAACAACTGCCAAAATCATTTGTGATTTTAGGGGTGAGCCGTACTGAGTACAGCGATGAAACTTACCGTGACAAATTGCAACGTTCGCTGCAAGAGCTGGAAAAGACTGAACCCGCCGTTTTAGCGGCGTTCATGCAGCATGTGCATTACCAAGCTCTGAATACCTCAGCGGTGAATGACTACCAACACTTGGTGACTAAGCTCGATCAGCTGGCCAACCAACATCAATTAACCCAGCGCAATACGCTGTTTTATCTTGCCACACCGCCAAGCCTGTATGGGGTGATCCCAGCTTGTCTGGCTGCCCATGGTCTCAACGATGAGCGCCAAGGCTGGAAGCGGCTGATCATCGAAAAACCCTTTGGTTACGATCTGCAATCAGCGCAAGCGCTGGATGTGGAGATCCATCACCATTTCCAAGAACACCAGATCTACCGCATCGACCATTATCTTGGTAAAGAAACGGTGCAAAATTTGCTGGTATTCCGCTTTGCGAACGGCATGTTTGAGCCGTTGTGGAACCGTAACTTTATTGATTATGTCGAAATCACTGGCGCAGAGTTTCTTGGGGTTGAAGAGCGCGGCGGCTATTACGATGGCTCTGGCGCGGTGCGTGATATGTTCCAAAACCATCTGCTGCAAGTGCTAGCGATGGTCAGTATGGAACCACCCGCGGCGATCAATGCAGATTCGATTCGTGACGAAGTCAATAAAGTACTGCAAAGCCTACTGCCACTGTCTGAGAGCGATCTGCGCAACAATTTGGTGTTGGGACAATATACCGAATCAGCAGTGCGTGGGCAGTTTTTGCCGAGTTATCGTAATGAACCTGGCGTTGCTGCCGATTCACGCACTGAAACCTATGTTGCGCTGAAAATGTTCATCAATAACTGGCGTTGGAATGGCGTACCTTTCTATGTGCGCAGTGGTAAACGTTTACCAACCCGCGTCACCGAAGTGGTGATCCACTTTAAACGTACGCCGCATCCGGTGTTTGGCCAAAATGCCCCGGAAAACAAACTGATCATTCGTATTCAGCCGGATGAAGGTATTCTGATGAGCTTTGGTTTAAAAGAGCCCGGCGCGGGTTTCAAAGCCAAAGAAGTATCGATGAATTTCCACTATGCCTCACTGGAGCAGATCAAAATGCTCACCGCCTATGAGCGTTTGTTGCTTGATGCACTTAATGGTGATGCGACACTGTTTGCGCGTACCGATGCAGTAGAAGCGTGTTGGAAGTTTGTACAACCCATCCTCGATTTCAAACAAGACCCACAATCGCTGTATGGATACGCCTGTGGCACATGGGGACCACAACAAGCCGATACTTTACTGCAAGCGGACCAGCGCACATGGCGCTTTCCTTGTAAAAACCTAACGGATACGGATTACTGCGAATTATGATCAATCATAAAATTTTTGTTACTGCGGATGCAGTCGTGACCCGTTTGGCCGACGAGTTGCTCAGTTACAGCCAACAAAGCCAACCGGTGCATATTTCACTTTCCGGCGGCAGCACGCCAAAAATGCTGTTTCAATTGCTGGCTAGCCAACCTTATGCGCATGATATTCAGTGGCAAAATCTGCATTTCTGGTGGGGTGATGAGCGCTGTGTGGCTCCCGATGATGCAGAAAGCAATTACGGTGAAGCCAATGCGCTGCTGTTTAGCCACATCAACATGCCTGAGCAAAATATCCATCGCATTTTAGGTGAAAATCCACCTCAGGCGGAAGCGGAGCGTTTTGCCCAAGCAATGGCCGAGCTGATCCCTGTTGATAATAATGGTACGCCAGTGTTCGACTGGATTTTGCTTGGCGTGGGGGCCGATGGTCACACAGCATCCCTGTTTCCAGAGCAAACCGACTACGCGGATCCGCATCTGGCCGTGGTGGCCAGCCATCCACAATCTGGGCAACTGCGCGTATCAAAAACCGCCAAAGTGCTGCAAGCGGCCAAACGCATCAGTTATTTAGTACTTGGTGCAGGTAAAGCCGAGATCGTACAACAAATTCACACCACTCCAGCGGAACAACTGCCCTATCCGGCAGCCAAAATTCACTCTACGAGTGGAGTAACCGAGTGGTATTTAGATTCAGACGCCGCAGCAAAGATTGCGTGAAGGAGAGCAAAAAATGAAAGGTGATATCGGTGTAATCGGCTTGGCTGTTATGGGCCAAAACCTGATCCTCAACATGAATGACCACGGCTTCAAAGTGGTGGCGCACAACCGTACTGCGGCGAAAGTCGACGAGTTTTTAGCCGGCCCAGCCAAAGGCACTAACATTGTTGGTGCTTATTCGCTGCCAGAGCTGGTGGAAAAATTAGCTACCCCACGTAAAGTGATGCTGATGGTGCGAGCTGGTCAAGTGGTGGATGATTTCATCGAGCAGTTGGTTCCGCTGCTTGAGCAAGGCGACATCATTATTGATGGAGGTAACACCAACTTCCCAGATACTAACCGCCGCGTCAAAGCGCTGCGTGACAAAGGCATTCACTTTATTGGTACTGGCGTATCTGGCGGTGAAGAAGGCGCACGTTTCGGACCTTCGATCATGCCAGGTGGCGCACCTGAAGCATGGCAAGCGGTGAAACCGATTTTCCAAGCTATTTCGGCTAAAACTGACGCTGGCGAGCCTTGCTGTGACTGGGTCGGTAACGATGGTGCTGGCCACTTCGTGAAAATGGTGCACAACGGTATCGAATACGGCGACATGCAGCTGATCACTGAAGCATACCAGTTTATGAAAGATGGTCTTGGGATGTCGGCTGACGAGATGCAAGCGGTGTTTGCCAACTGGAACAAAACTGAGCTAGACAGCTATTTAGTTGAAATCACCGCTGATATCTTGGGCTACAAAGATCAAGATGGTGAAGCGCTGGTTGAGAAAATCCTCGATACCGCAGGCCAAAAAGGCACCGGTAAATGGACAGGCATCAACGCGCTTGATATGGGGATTCCTCTCACGCTGATCACCGAATCTGTGTTCTCGCGCTGCCTATCAGCACTCAAAGATCAACGTGTAGCAGCCGAACAACTGTTTGGCAAAACTCAAACTCAGGTGACTGGTGATAAGCAAGAGTGGGTTGATGCCCTGCGTCAAGCGCTGCTGGCTTCAAAAATCATCTCTTACGCACAAGGCTTTATGCTGATGCGTGAAGCATCAAATGAGAATGGTTGGAACCTGAACTACGGTAACGTGGCTCTGATGTGGCGCGGTGGCTGTATCATCCGTTCTGCATTCCTTGGCAATATTCGTGATGCGTTTGAACACAATCCTGATCTGGCATTCTTAGGTTCAGATGCCTACTTCAAAGGGATTTTGGAGAACTGCTTGGCCGCCTGGCGTAAAGTGGCCGCTAAGTCACTGGAAGTTGGTATTCCAATGCCTTGTACCACCTCTGCATTGACGTTCCTTGATGGTTATACCACCGCACGCCTGCCAGCAAATCTGCTGCAAGCACAGCGTGACTATTTCGGTGCCCACACTTATGAGCGCATCGATCGTCCACGTGGCGAGTTCTTCCACACTAACTGGACCGGAACCGGCGGTAATACCGCTTCAACCACCTACGATGTATAAACTTACGATTGAGCTATCGCCAAATAAGGATGAAAAATAGGACTAGCTACTTCTTTGCTCTCAGCCTATAATTTCGCCGTTTAAGGAGGATGTCGGTTTAGCCGACATCCTTTATTTTTTCTGCACATTGGCTTTTTAAGAGAATCGATGATGACTATCAACAAGTACTATGTTTTGGTACCACAAGCGTTACAAACGCCAATACATCAGGATAGTGACGTTGCATCTGAGAAGGAAGCTCAGCGCCAGCAGATGGTGAAACAAGCACAGCAGCAAGGCGGATTATGATCGGTACCCAGCAATATCGTGATTTGAACCGATAAAAAAAGCACCCGCAGGTGCTTTTTTTATTTAGTCATCAGCAATTTTACGATGGCCTTCTTGTAGATGGACAAAATCCACCAGATCATCGCCAGAGACTTGGTAGGCCTGACCAAAACCTTTCACATACAGGCCTTGTTCTGGCTGCAAGCGAAACAAAATAAAGTCTTGTAGTTGGCTTAAACCATCAATAATTTCACCAAACCGCTCACTCATTTGCGCAATCACCGGTTGCCATAGCTCACTGTCGCGCTCAATGATGCTCGCGACTGAATCAAAAGTTAGACGCTTGCGCGCAAACAACTGCTTGGCTTGCCCTTCATCTTCAATCAACATAATCGAAACCTGTGGATTGACTTCCAAATTACGTGCGTGACGGGCAATGCGTGAAATCAGCACAAAATAACCTTGCTGATTTTGCACGAAAGGCGCGTAGCTGACATTCGGGCGACCTTCGGCATCCACCGTGGCGAGTTGCAGTGTTTGGCGTTGTTGGCGAAATTCTTTGATTTCTGGCTCTAAGCGGCCCTGTAAACGCTCTTGTTTAACTTGCTGATCCATCTCTTTCTCCTCAATGATGGGCATTATCGTTATTATTTTTATACCCAAACAACTTGGAGTTGCAGCTAGGTGGCAAGTGAGTGAGTCCCTATGAGCATAGACAAACTATGTGATGGGGGTGAACCAACGTCGCCAACACCGCTGCAACTTCAAGTCGGAAGGGGGATATAATTATACTGACTGCTGTTGCTGCATCGCTTTAAAACGCGCCACTTGCTCGGCAATTAATTCGCGTTTTTCATCACGACCGAGATAGATTTTGAATGCGTTCTCGCCTTGTGCGGTAAAAAATCCAAAGTAGTGGCTTTCACGCCCCATAAACGGTTTGCTGACCAATGCAACATGGCTAATGTTGTCCAGCAGCAAATGGCCATGCAATTCGCCCTCACGACCCATTAAGTTGTAATAACCGCGCGCAACCTTACCTTTTGGAAACGGCGCTTTCACCTCAAAAATTGAGCCAGCCACGGTCATAATGGTCGTGACCGGTCCCCAATCAGGTAAACTTTCTAAAATGGATTGCGCTTGCGCACCATCGATAATCGCGGCCATCTCTTGCGGTAGTGAGCTCACAACCTCAAACTCGGTAATTCCCAATTGCTCCGCCATCGCGGCAGGTAATAACATCGGTTGCTGCTCAAGCAGCTGCATGACTTGCTGTGCTAATGATTCCATTGTGTTTTCCAATCTGGTTGTGCTTAGGCAATAAGCGGTTGTTGATGCGAATGAATGAGAACTTGAATACAGGCTTGCGCTAAACTCACCGACCAAAAACAGCCTGCAGTGGTCAAGATCAAGTAATCCTCTTCGACAATGGCTAGCCCCAGCGCTTGCCAACGTAAAAAGAGTGGCATTAACCATTCAAAAGCAGACTGATGCTGAAAAGCGGGTAAACGTTGTTTGGCTACCACGCCAGCATCAAAACCGGATTTTAAGGCCGCGAATAGCGGTTCATATGTATGCTGACGCATCATCATCGCGCTCAGTGGCTGACCATTTTTCAGCGCGTCTAAATAAGTGGTGAGCTGACGATGTTGCATGAGTCCATAACCGCCAATATTGCCCCCTGCGCCACAGCCGATCGGCAACACTTCGGCGTAAGTTTTTGCCAAGCTGTTGTACAGACTGCGCTCACGATTATCACGTGCCCAGTGATTAACACTCAGTTGGCGCAGGTGATGTTTCGCCATAAACTCCACCCCGATTTGGTACAAGGTGGCTTTTTCTGGCGTAGTGGCGGGCGCGGGTAAACGACCTTGCTCAACCATAGTCAACATGGGTGCACTGCCGCCCACCACCAGTTGATACAAGTCGATACCTTGCGCGCCAGTGGCCATAAAATCGAGCAAATCTTGTTCGAAAACTTGCTCTGTTTGGTAAGGTAAGCCATACAACAGATCGATCACAATCGGCGCTTGTCCGGTCGCCGCTAAAGAAGCGACGCGTGCCATCACCACATCACGATCATCGAGACGTTTAGCCCGGCGGCGCACTTGAGTATCAAAGCTCTGCACACCAAACGAGAAACGGTTAAAACCGCCTTCTAACGCTTGTTCGAACATCTCATCACTAAAACGATGGGTACGTCCTTCTAAGGTCATCTCGCAATCCGCGGTGAGCGGAAAGTAGTGACGGATCGCCTCTCCCAGTTGGCGGATCTGCAGCGGTGAAAGCTCAGTAGGTGTGCCGCCACCAATATACACCGCATGAAATACCCCACTTTGGGTCCAAGGTAGAGCGGCTTTTTGTTTGATCTCTTCGAGCAAGGCATCGAAGTAGGCATCCACCAGCTGACGGCTGGCGGCATTTTGGAAGAAGTTACAGAAGGTGCAACGCACTCGACAAAAAGGCACATGGATATAAAGGCATCGAGTTTGCTCAGGTGAGCTCGGCTGCTGCGATATTTGCTGCCAGACTTTAGCTTGTTCAGGCGGTGCAACAGGCATCGCGATACCACCGGCATGCGCCGAGTGCTTATTTTTGAACGCAAAACGCAGTGGATCTGGGGTATCAGCGCCCAAGATTGATTCATCAAAATTATCTAAATTCAACATACTATTTCTCAAGCCAACACCTAGTGCGACAAGGGTTGTGGTTTATTTAATCTTATGCGGCAAGATCATAAATTGACGCTAATGATAATGCAATTGATAATTGCTATTATTTGCAAGCTAAGGGATAATCCTTAGCGCTGAGGCGTAAATGGTCAAAACTCAGTCAAGTCACAGAATGATGTAATGATGTTGCTAGGGGGTAATCAGTTGAATCTGCACAGATATATTATTGCAGGAGGAGCATCCATCGCGCTTCATGCACTGTTGCTGATCACCACCGATCAAGCTCAAGTGTTTGCCATGCCAGTTGGAAATCCGAGCCAATCGGTAGCAATCAATATGGTTTCGATGCCAAAACCAAGCGCACCCGCACAACCTGAACCGATGTTACCTGCCGCCGTCGAGCCGCAAAAAACCGCGCCAACACCAGCCACTGTGGCCAAACCAAAACCGGCCAAGATCGCCAAGCCTGTGGCTACCACGCCAGCTAAACCACAGTCGACCCAAAAACCGGTTACAGAGCCTATCGAGCCGATCACCCATAATGAAGTGGCGCGTGAAGCGTCCCCAACTCAGCCTAGCGAGGCGAGTAAAGGGATCAGTAGCCAGCCGATTTTGCTTGATAAACCGGCTTTCGTGAGCGCACCGGTGCAACCTCGCTATCCACGTATTGCGCAAAAACGCGGTATCGAAGGCACGGTGATGTATGAAATTTGGCTCGATGAACAAGGACGTCAAATCAAGCAACAACTGATCTCGTCATCCGGCACGGCACTACTGGATCAATCGGCGCTGGAAGCCATTAAACAGTGGCAGTTTTCGCCACGTATTCTTGATGGTGCGCCAGTGGCACACCGAGTTCATATCCCTGTTCGTTTCAAATTGGAAGGCTAATGGAATCGTTACAACAACTCCAACAACAGCTAGGCTTGATGGCTTGGCCACTTTTCATTTGTTCTGCGCTAACTGTGATGCTGTTAGCCGAACGTCTTTGCCAAGTGTTGCTCAGTTTGACGGTTGGTAAAGGTGCAATACGTCAAGCCTTGCAAGCGGTATCACCTAGCAACCCAGATCAAATCGCTGCGCTCACCGAACATTTCAGCCATAAACGACCTGTGTTGTACCGTGGGGTGGCGATGTTATTAGCCCATCATCAATTTGAGAAATCCCTGCGCGAAGATGCCGCGGGTATTTGGCTGCAAGAGCAGCGTCACCAATTTAACTCTGGCTTACGTTTGCTGACCCTGATTGGCGTGATCAGTCCGCTGCTTGGTCTGCTCGGCACGGTATTAGGCCTGATTGCGATGTTTAAAGGGGTGGCCGCAACCACAGGCAACATTACGCCAAACGTACTGGCGGATGGATTAGGTGTCGCGATGTACACCACTGCCGCAGGTTTGATCGTGGCGGTGCCGGCGGTCGCCGGAGCACAACTGCTGAATTTATGGGCCGATCGTACCATGGCCAAATTGGAGCACACGCTCAATTACGTCAATCTTTGGCTCGAAGGGATGACGCTACATGCCAACGCTGCACTGAGCATCGTTACCCGGCAAGACTCTGCAGGTATGCCGACTGAGACAGGAAATGAGCCGCGATGATTAAGTCTTCTGCCAAGCAGCAGGATTTTGGGCTCACTCCCGATCTCACTCCCCTGCTCGATATCATTTTTATTGTGATGGTATTCCTGCTGCTAACGGCTTCCGTGCGGCTGGAATCTTTAGACGTTGCGCTACCCACCACCGATGCACCGGTGGTTAATGAAATTAATCAACAGTCGATCACCATCAATCTATTGGCCAGCCAACCTTACTGGGCGATTGATGGTAAAACCTACCCCGATTGGCATGATTTCTCAGTGGCACTGCTCGAAATGGTACATAACAGCCAACGGCCAATTGTGATCGCCGCAGATCAAGGTGCCGAGGTACAGCAACTGGTTAAACTGCTCGGCTTTTTACAGCAGCATGGCATTCAAGCCACTCAATTACTTACTGAAACTCCTCACTCGTAATGGAAACAAGATGAAACTCACTCAATCATTGGTTGTATTGCTGGCCTGTTGCTCATCGGGCATCACTCTGGCGCAAGAAAGGATCGTTAGTGCAGGCAGTGCCGTCACTGAACTTATGCTCGCACTCGGCGCTCAGCAACAATTGATCGCGGTCGATGTGACCAGCGAACTACCGAGTTCGCTCAATCTGCCCAAGATTGGTTATCACCGTCGCCTAGCCGCCGAAGGTTTGCTAGCGTTAGCGCCGACCCAACTGATTGGATCGGATGAAATGGGTCCCGATAACGCCTTGCAACAACTGCGTAATGCGGGAGTGCAAGTCAGTGTGATTAATAGCGATGCAAGCCCACAAGGTTTATTAACTCGCATTGACCAAATTGCTCAGCTCACCAATAGTGAGTCGCATGCGCAGCAGTTAAAACAGAGCGTGCAACAGCAAATTGCCAGCTTACAAGCCAAGCAGCCGACCACCCCGAAAAAAGTGTTGTTCTTACTGCTGCATGAAGGTCGCGCCGCTAACGTTGCCGGCAGTGATACCGTTCCCGATACCATCATTCGCTTAGCGGGTGGGCATAATCCAGCCAGCCTGGTCACCTCTTATAAACCCCTATCGATGGAATCTATGCTCGAAATGCAACCGGAGATGATTTTAGTCAGCGGCCGCAGCCTAGACGTTTTAGGCGGTGTCGATGCCGTACTGAGTGCCGTGCCAGTATTAGCGGCCACCCCGGCGGGTCAAAACAAAAATATCGTGGCGATCGATGGTCATGCTTTGGTTGGCGGCTTAGGGCTGAAAAGCCTGCAAGAGGCTCAGCGTATTCAATCTCTGCTTTATCCCTGAGGCCGATCCTAGTGTTAAGACGATTTCCGTTTATGCTGACCATAAGTCTGCTGCTGGTGGCGGTGATGTTGGCTGGGATCTACTCGATTACTGTCGGTCCGATGAATATCACGATGACCGACAGTATTCGTAGCCTGCTGTTTCGCTCTGATCAGCAGGCCAGTGCCATCCATCTGGTGATCCATGATATTCGTTTGCCACGTACGTTACTTTGCTTACTGATTGGCGCAATATTGGCGTTATGTGGTACGGCGATGCAGGGGCTGTTTCGTAACCCACTGGCAGAACCTGGTATCATCGGTGTTTCTGCTGGCGCCTCGCTCGGCGCCGCCTTGGCGATTGTATTATTGAGCGATTTAACCTTCCGTTTACCTTGGTTAAATAGCCTGATGTTACCGGTGGCGGCATTTATCGGCGGCGCGCTCACCACGGTATTAGTCTATCGTTTGGGCACCTCTAAATTTGGCACCTCAGTCACCATCATGCTGCTGGCTGGAGTGGCGATTTCGGCCCTTGCCGGAGCAGGCATTGGCTATCTTAACTATTTAGCCAGCGATCAGATGCTGCGTGATTTGACACTATGGTCGATGGGTTCGATGGCTGGCGCCACCCAGTCAAGTATTGTGCTGTGTGGGATCACCTTATTGATCTTATTAGGTTATTTTTGCTGGCGAGCGATGGCGTTAAACGCTTTGCTACTCGGTGAAGCCGAAGCACGTCATTTAGGTGTACCAGTACAACGGCTCAAACGCGAAATGATTTTACTGTCAGCGATTGGAGTAGGCGTCGCGGTGAGCGCGGCAGGCATGATTGGCTTTGTCGGATTGGTGGTACCGCATATTGGTCGTATGTTGGTCGGGCCAGATCATCGTAATCTAGTGCCGATTTCTGCCCTACTCGGCGCATTGATGCTCACCCTCGCCGATATGATCGCGCGAATTGCGGTCGCACCAGCGGAATTACCGATTGGTATTGTCACCGCCTTGGTCGGTGCTCCGTTCTTCTTGTATCTGTTATTCCAACAAAAAGGCCGAATTTTCTGATGCACTCGATGGCAATTCAAGGCACTGATCTTTGTGTCACTTATGGCTCACGCTCCGTGCTCGACCATGTGGATATCACTTTGCGTGGTGGTGAAGTGGCGGCGTTACTCGGTCCGAATGGTGCGGGCAAAAGCACCTTATTAAAACTGCTCAGCGGTGAAATGAGCGGTGCAGGAACACTGCGCTATTTTGATATTCCAGCCAACCAATGGCCAGCAGCAAAACTGGCCACTCATTTGGGTATTTTGCCCCAGCAGAGTTCGCTAAGCTTCCCATTTAGCGCGCAAGAAGTGGTGGAATTGGGCGCTATTCCACTCAATTTATCGCGCAAAGAAGTGCAGCAAGTGGCGCGGCATTATATGCAACAAACCGATGTGTTGCATCTGGCCACTAGCCTCTACCCATCGCTGTCGGGAGGTGAAAAACAGCGCCTGCATTTAGCGCGAGTCTTGACTCAGTTACATCAAGCGGGTCAACAACGCATTTTAATGCTGGATGAACCAACTTCGGCGCTGGATTTAGCCCATCAGCATAATACCTTACAACTGGCACGCGACTTAGCCGACCATCAAGGGTGTGCCGTGGTGGTGGTATTGCATGATTTAAACCTTGCAGCGCAATATGCCGATCGAATGATCTTGCTGCACCAAGGTAAAATTGTGTGTGATGCCGCGCCGTGGCAAGCGCTGACCGCTGAGCGAATTGAGCAAGTCTACGGTTATCAAGCCCTCGTAGCGGCACATCCCACCCGCGATTTTCCGATGGTCTACCCAGCCTAAGCCGCCCGCGATTTCAACCGTAAGCCAGCACCTGAAAAACCGCCGACGTATTGCAAAGCCGGCGCTTTAAACATTCGCGGCTGGCGGCGGTGCTTAACCATCAAGGCCGTTCTGTATGATCACGACTCAGTGGATCATACTGACCAGTGAACGGCCCAGTAACCATTCCACTTCTTTTTGGCTATCTTGGCCAAATTTCTCTGCGGCTAGCTTATATAAGCCATTGATCTCTTTATAAGCAAAATCATCGGCACGTTCTGCACTCACAATATGATGAAATAACAGGCGCAAAATCGCGGTAAATGGCGATTGTTGCAATGCTTGCAGCCAACTGCGACGAAACGCTTCAATATCATGTTCAAAATCAAGGTGTTCAATAAATAGCTTGAAAATCCGCCCATCCAGCGCCGAGGCAAAATCGGTTTTCTTCGGAAAATGATGACTGATCCCAGTCCGAGAAATGCCGGTTTGCTGACTAAGAGTGGTATACGACATTTGGTCATAACCGAGTCGCAACAACTGGTCCACTACTGCATCCATGATGGTCTGAATGGTTATTTGTGTATCTTGTTTACTACGCTTAGGCATGATTAGGCTCTTTTCTAACGTCGATGACTTGTCTGGATGAATCGTGAGCAAGCATCATAATGATTAAAATAGTCAGCTCAAAAGTCACCACCAAACAAGCTCAAGTATGGTTTGGTTGGATCTTTTAATACTAGTCACTCAGTAGATGAATTCACTCTTTTGCATAATTTTTTGACTGTTTTTAAATACCCAGTTCTTATCGCGCCATCGACTCAGTGCAAAAATGCATATCGCTACATGACTAATAATCCATCAATCGATAGACCATAACAATGCGCTAGCGGCAACTCTGACAATTCTCCGACATTGGAAAACCAAATTAGTGCAGAAGCTCACACTGAGCTGCGCAAATTCGCTTCATCACTCGTGGTTTCGAGCTGCGATAGCTCTGACTGACTCAATTCCTACACTCATCGCTGAGCTTTTTTGTGGTATAACCATTCGCTGCGGACTAAAATAGTTCGACTATTGGTAAGAGGATTAGGATATGAGTAACCAAACTTGTGTCGAAAATGAAGTGTGTGAAGCTTGTGGTTGTGCCGGAGAGATTGGTTTTATCATTCGTGAAGGCGATGATGTGGCAGAGGTCTCCATATTTGGTGCTGATCCAGCACATCTGCAAGGCAAATTAGCCGAGTACATCAGTTTAGCTCAGCAGGTTTGTGCTGCAGTGGAATACGAAGTGGCACCGGCCGCAGAGGATGCCACCGAATTACACGCTCGATTTAAATTTGAAGTGAGTGCTGAAAAATTAATTTTCGAACTCAAGACTCGTGCCCTAGCACGCAGCTAAATCAATACTCACTCAGCGGGCATCATGCCCGCTTTTTCTGCGCAGCTAGCCAATTATAACTGGCGCGTGCAACATTGTTTGCAACACTAAAGCCGCGTATTTCCATTCAAGCCAAGGATCGATCGTTATCAATGATGTGGCGTACTTTAGTACTCTGTTGTTCATGTTTAGCCAGTGGCTCACAAGCCATAGCACTGGATCAGTATATGGTGCTCAATCATCTCGATAACTACGGTAATCTGGATTTACGCGCCAAACCCTACCGCTCATTGCCGGAAAATTTTCACATCAAGGGCAATCTGAATATCGGCAACACCGCTATCACATCGCTGCCCAGAGGTCTTATCATCGATGGCAGTCTTGAGGCGGCAAACAGTGGGTTAACCAACGTGCCGCGCGGTACCAGCATCAAAGGCTACGCCAATTTACTGGGCAGCAAAATCAAAGCTTGGCCGGCAGGCATTCGCGTCGGTGGCTATCTCAATTTTACCGATACACCATTAGCCTCCTTACCCGCTCGGCTGACTGTCAAAGGCGATTTAAGCGTGATCCGCACCCCACTGACTGAGCTACCGAATGGCATTATTATTGAAGGTAATTTGTATATTGGTGGCTCACAAATCACCCGTTTTCCTGAGCGGATGACAGTAAACGGCAATATTTATTTAGGTGGTAATCAAATCAGTCAATGGCCAACCGAACTGACACTCGGCGGCGCAGTGGCGCGCTAAAACGCTAAGTGATTACCTACCATCAAACACCGACAAAAAGAGGAGCGTGAGCTCCTCTGGTGATCGGAATGCGCTATACCAAACAGTAACAGCACAGCAACCTAGCGATTAACAACATCCATTAGCTATGAAGATGATTACGCACCGGGTTAGCGTAAGCATCCAGTAGATAACGCTGAGCCGGCTCTGGCAACTCAGCCAGCTTAGCGTTTAACCGCTCACGTACCTCAGCGGTGATCTCGCTATCATCTTGCCCAGCCGCCAAACGGTTGATCGGATAGAGCACATAGTTGTGGTGAATTTGTCGATCAATCTCTTGTGCCAACGCTTCTGGGGTCTCGAAGTCTTCGCCGATCACTTCACCAAAAGCAACATGCACTCGACCTTTTTCACCGATAATGCCTTGGATAATGCTTTCGATATCTTCAAACTCACCTTTTTCGTAGCGACCTTGGGTATCTTTTTCGTACAATTCGCGCGCTTTGGCAATATCACACGGATCGTTTTCATAAGAGATCGCCACCGGAACAATCTGCAAACTACGCATATACTCCGCAAACGGTATTTTTTGATGACGCCCTTCAACATGGAACATTTTCAAAATCGCCGGATCGGTCTGATCGTTGCCATCTTTGGCGCGTCCCTCTTTCTGGGCAATCCAGATCGAATGTCCGGTCTCTAATGAATGCTTGATGTAGCCCGACAGGGTGCCCAACATTTTCATCATCTCACGCGGCCCCTTAGCCGAACGTTTGACAATAAAACTTTTATTTAAGCGCATCAGCTCAGTAGCACAGGGTTTGGTCAATAAATTATCGCCAATCGCGATGCGCACCGTACGATGACCGGCCAGATATAATCCGTAATTGACTAATGCCGGATCCATCGCGATATCACGGTGATTACACACAAATAAATAGGCTTGCTGAGTATCTAACTTATCTAACCCGCTGAAGCTCACCCCTTGTGTGGTTTGAGCTAACGTTTGGCGGAGGTACTTTTTCACCTCAAGTTGGATCGCTTCAATACTGTCCAATTTCGCCCACTTGCGCTTAAGGTAAAACTTAACCAGTGGAGTCATTAAAGCGCGTAACCAGGCCGACTGGTGTTTAAAGCGATGTTTCAAAATCGCCGCAGTAAACTCTTGGTCATTGATCAACCGAGTAAGCGCGGCAGGGATTTCGTCATCGTTGTATGGGCGAATATCAATATAAGGATCAGTTGTTGAAGTCATAAGTTTGTACATCAGATAAAAAACTGGCCTATTCTACGCATAGTTAGCCACGCCATCAGCAAACATCGAAAAGGTCAGACCAGTGCGGCTATTCCTAAAGCACAGCAATTGGCTTTTGCCGTGATAAGGGGTAATCTTAGCGCCGTTAACATTTCCAAGGCCTTTTATGAACTACGCAATTGAGTCGCAAGCCCGCCACTTTGCCCACTTAGCACTAACCGCCCGTAAACGCACACTCAAACACAGTCTGATCCGAGTTGAACAAGGTTTACTGCTGTTTCGACTCGGCAAACACGAGTATGCCGTGGAACACGCTCAAACACTGTGGATCCCTTGTGACTGCCTGTGTGGTCTCACCTTTTTTCCAGATACTCGCATCACTCGCGTAGATTTTTCGGTACGTTTAAGCGCATCCTTTGCCCACCAAGCTGGGCTAGTGCAACTGTCACCACTGGTCAGCGTGATACTTGATCGCTTGCAAGATTGCCCGCGCGAGCAACCCGCATTTGCCCACTTGACCCAACTGCTGATGCTTGAGCTTATCGGCTGCGAGCCTAAACTCATCCATTCGCCACTCACTCAAGCGCTCAGCCAGTGGCAACCAGAAGCGCCATCGGGCATCAGCAAAGAGCATCATCTGGTATTACTGGTTCGTGAAGCGCTAAAACGCTCACAATCTGGCGTGGCGACGCCGCGCATTATTGATCAACTGTTTGCCGGCAATGCTGAGCAATATCAGCAGCTGCGTTCGATTATTTTAGGCCAAGCGTGAGCCATTCACTGGCCCACTAATCGATTAAACCTGCCGAATCATCTCTTGTTCACGAGCTTGACAGGCTAAAGAGGCTGCTCAAGGTAAAGCGGTGGCGACTGATATTCCAACACTTCAATCGAGTCGCCAACCGTAATCATCCCTTCATTTTTGGCCAGCAAATTTTGGCCAAAAAACACACTCCCCTGCGGATTAGCTCGAAATTGGGCCAAGGTGCGCAGCGGCTCTTGGCTTGGTCTAAATGCGCCTTGCGCGAGATCAATGGTGGTTAAAATGCAGCGTTGGCAAGGTTTCACCAGCGTAAACTCCACCTCGCCAATCCGGATCCGCTTCCAGCTATCTTCGGCAAACGGCTCGCTGCCCGCCACCACCAAATTGGTGCGAAATTGATCCATGACATGCGACTCAGGACTGCGCCGATTCAGCTCATCTAAGGAGGCCTGACTGATGACCAGCAGTGGATAACCATCCGCAAAACTGACGTTATGCCCGAGCTTTTCACGCACACGATGGGATTGCTCACCGCAATACAGCAAACGCACCGTCACTCCAAGCAGCGCGCTAAACCAGTGATTAGCCGCATCGGTGGTGGTATAAGCCGGAAAATTATCGGACCAAACTTGAGCTGTAACGGTTTGCCGTTGCAAATCGGCATAACGAATTGTCAGTGCAGCGTGACCGGGCGCGTAAAACTGTACCCCATCATGCCGTAATGCGGTTTTGATCCGCACCAGTTGCGGAAATTGACGTGCAGTGACCATGCGGCCATCACCATCCGCCAACATAAAGCGCCGATCAAAGCTTATCCCTTGTGTTTCAACCCAAGCCGATGACATAGCGATCCCGGCTAATGATTTAACTGGAAAAACATTGATTTGTGAGAGTTGTCCTGCTGACATGCGGTTTCCCTGTGCGTGGTCTAGATAGGGCATCATAAAACAAAGCTCTGATCCGGGATAACAAATTGTGAGCATGCCAAACGTTATAGCCAAGCTACTTGGCGTTGCAGGTTGGCGGCAAGTGAGTCCCGATGAGCATAGACAAACGATGTGATTGGGGTGAATGAACCTAGCCAACACCGCTGCAGCTTCCAGTAGGAAGGGGATAGTTAAGCGAGTGCAACAGAAATAAAGGATGAAAAGGATTAGGCTTTGCTCTATCATCCGCACGCCTAAGCGGAACCGTTTGCGCGGCGCGCTAGGCTCCAATCATTTTATGCCTTTATGGTGGGAGTACTTCATGACAACACTGACCATTACACGCCCAGACGACTGGCACGTTCACCTTCGCGATGGTGAGGTTCTTACCGATACGGTGCGTGATATTAGCCGCTATAACGGCCGCGCACTGATCATGCCCAATACCGTGCCACCGGTCACCACCACCGCCATGGCGTTAGCCTATCAAGAGCGGATCATGGCCGCTCAGCCCTCGGCACATTTTACCCCGTTGATGACGCTGTATCTTACTGATAACACCACCGCCGATGAAATTCGTCACGCTAAAGCATCGGGCCAAGTAGTGGCCGCCAAGCTTTATCCTGCGGGCGCAACCACCAATTCAGATTCTGGTGTTACCTCGGCGCAGAAAATCTATCCAGTGCTGCAAGCGATGCAAGAGGTGGGGATGTTGCTGCTGGTGCATGGCGAAGTCACAACGCATGACATCGACATTTTTGACCGTGAACAAGCGTTTCTTAATCAAGTGCTTGCACCAATCGTGGCCGATTTTCCACAGTTGAAAATCGTCCTAGAGCACATTACCACCGCCGACGCAGTCAATTTTGTGCGCCAAGCGGGCGCTAACGTTGCTGCCACGATCACCGCGCACCATTTACTGTTTAACCGTAACCATATGCTGGTCGGTGGCATTCGCCCCCATTTCTACTGTTTACCAATTTTAAAACGCGCCACTCACCAACAAGCCTTAGTGGCTGCCGCCACCTCGGGCAGTAAACAATTTTTCCTCGGGACTGACTCCGCTCCTCACGCCAAAGATCGTAAAGAGGCGGCTTGTGGTTGTGCGGGATCTTACACTGCCCATGCTGCGCTTGAGCTGTATGCAGAAGTGTTTGAAAAAGAAGGTAAACTAGAGAATCTGGAGGCGTTTGCCAGCTTGAATGGCCCTGATTTCTATGGTTTGCCGCGCAACCCAACCACTGTCACCCTGACCAAGCAAGCATGGCCAGTGGCACACAGCATGCCGTTTGGCAGCGATAGCGTGGTGCCGATCCGCGCCGGTGAGCAGATCGAATGGACGGTTAGCTAAGCACGCTGCAAATATCGAATATTGGTCGATATCCAACAGGAGAGGCTCGCCTCTCCTTATCTACCCAAACCACTTGGCGTTGCAAGTAGGCGGCAAGTGAGTCCCGATGAGCATAGGCAAGCTATGTGATTGGGGTGAACCAACCTAGCCAGCACCGCTGCAGCTTCAACTAGGAAGCGGATATTTTCATCAATCCCGTCTTACCAATAACGTCAGCACTTCCGCATGATCGGTGTGGGGAAACATATCAAACCACTGCACTCGGATCAGTTGATAACGAGCAAGCTCAGCGATGTCTTTGACCATGGTATGCGGATTACAGCTAGAGTAGAGAATATGTTTGGGCGCAAGGGCTTGCAGTTGGGCGGTCAGTTCCCCCCCTAAGCCACGCCGCGGAGGATTAACCAACACTAATTCCGGCGCACTGATTTGCGTGTGCGAAAATTTAGCCGAATCAAGAGCGGCAAAGCTGAGATTTTCAATCCCCATCAGTTGAGCTGAGCGCTGCGCACTGGCAATCGCCTCTGGCTCGATTTCAATCCCCGTGACGGAAGTTTGTGGCGCGGCACAATGCAGTGCAAAACCGCCAACCCCACAAAACAGATCCCACATTTGCTGTGGTGCAATTTCACGCACCCAAGCCCGCGCAGTCGCGTAAAGCTGCTCGGCAACTTGAGGATTGGTTTGGAAAAAACTTTTCGGGCGGATCACCATCGGCACATCATTGAACTGCTCAAGCAAGCTTTGCGTGGCGGTCAGGAAAATTTCCTCTTCACCTTCTAAGCGCGCCATATGCACCGGCTGAATATTGACCGACACCACCGCAATGCTCGGAAACGCCGCCAGCAACGCAGGCAAATTACGTTCAATCCGCTCAAGCACGGCATGACTGCGCGCCACAAAACGCAGCATATATTGGCCACGAATCGCACTGCGGGTGAGCAGAATAAACTTCAACTCACCTTTTTTCTTCAACTTGTTATACGGTGCAATGCCAGCAACCCGGATCCAGTTTTGCAGATACACGAGTAGCTCTTGCATTGGCTGAGGATAAAGTGGGCAACTGACCAGCGATAACGGCTCGCCTTGCCGATCTTCAATACCTAAAATCGGCGCGTGAGCGGCTCCAAGCACCACCATCTTGGCTTTATTACGAAACCCCGTTTCAGCACTGGTGACCGGCTCTAACCACTCGACATCCAAGCTCGGCGTAATCAAGGCTCGCAACTGCTGATCTTTATTCTCAACTTGCTGGGAATACGGCAGCGCACACTGTTGGCAAGAGCTACACCGCTTTTGAATAAAGAACTCACATTGCATACTATCCACCACCGAAAAAGCAAAGCCGCTAGTTTATTGGCCTGCCTGAAAATAACAAGCAGGATCACTCGACTAACAACCGATTTTTATACTGCTCAGGGGTTAAACCGGCGTATTTTTTAAACATAGTGATGAACGGGCTGGCTTGATTGTAACCCAGTGTCAATGCCACCTCTTTCACCGCATGGCCTTGGCGCAGCAGTTCCATCGCATAGAGGTAGCGCACTCGCAAACGCCATTCAGTAAAACTCATCCCCAATTCCGCCTGACAATGACGTGCCAGCGTGCGTTCCGTGGTGTGTACTCGCTCAGCCCACTGCTGCAAGGTGGTATTATCGGTCGGGTTCTCTTCGACACACGCCAAAATCGGCGCTAAATATTTGTGATGGGTCGAGGGCAGAAAATGGTGTTGCGTTTCACGAGTTGCCAGTTGATCAAGCAGTACCTGTACTAAGCGCTGATCTTCACGACTGTCGGCGACATTAATCTGCCGCGCTCGAAAATCATCAATAATCGCAGACACAATCGGGGTGACTTTAATTAAGCTGGTTTTGGTTGGAAACGTGGCAGTTAAATTCGAGGCAATATTCAGTGAACAATATTCAATTGGCTTGCGGTTATAGCTGCGGTGCAAAATCCCCGCGGGTACCCAAATTGCCAAATGAGGCGGAGCAAGAAAGCGGGTATCCTGCGCTTGCATTTCCAAAATGCCACCGGCAATCAATTGTACCTGTCCCCAAGGATGACTATGTTCGCGGGTTTCGGTATTGGACAGAAAAGCTTCGAAATTCATAAACACATCTGAGGGTGGATGTTCGATGGATAATGAAGGGTGCAAATGGCGTGGATGTTTGCTCAAACTTGTCTTCCTATCGCTCACAATGTCTTTTCAAAGATAGTTATAATTATAAAGACCTGCCACACTATGATCCAAGTAACAAAGAGTGATGAGACTCACATGATTTATCTTCTGCCATTTTTAACGGTGCTGATTTGGGGTGGCAACTCGATTGTCAACAAGCTCGCCTCCGTCACCATCGAACCAAGCGCGATGAGTTTTTATCGTTGGTTATTAGCCATGCTGCTATTAACGCCATTCTGCCTACCGAGCGCGATCCGTCAATGGCCGACCATCAAACGTTACTTGAGCAAACTTGCGGGTTTGGCATTGCTGGGCATGGTACTGAATCAATCGCTCGGCTATTACGCGGGGTTAACCACTACCGCCACCAATATGTCCCTTATCTCCTCTTTCGTGCCACTGATGAGTGTATTTATCAGTGTGCCGCTACTCAATAAACCGATTTCACCACTGAGTGTAATTGGCGGAATACTATCGCTAACCGGTCTGGCTTATATGCTTGGCGCAGGCAACCCGCTCTTTTTCTTGCATCAAACCATTACCGAAGGCGATGCTTTAATGGTGATGGCCGCGCTGGTTTATGCGCTATATTGTGTGTTGCTCAAACGATGGAAAATGCCATTTAGCAATTGGATGCTGATTTATTTGCAAGGAATGTGCGCGGTGTTAATGCTGATCCCACTTTGGCTGACCAGTGATCAGCTATTACCGACCTCCGGCTCACTGCCATTGATTGCCTACGCAGGGATTGGCGCATCATTACTGGCTCCTTGGATGTGGGTCAAGGCGATTGATGCGATCGGGGCCGATTCTACCGCGATGTTTATGAACTTATTACCGGTCTTTTCGGTTTCGTTAGCGGCAACCTTATTAGGCGAAACGGTCCATTTTTACCATTTGATTGGTGGCATGTTGGTGGTCAGTGGGGTGGTGTTATCTCAGTTGAAACTTCAACGTTGGCGCAGTGATGCGGTAGAAAAAGTCTCTCAGATTTGATGTTGACTCAACACGCTAACCCCAGGTTAGCGTCATAACGACTCCCTCGTTGCACAACAGCTGAGAAGCGATAGTGCATTTTGATCACGATAGTTCGTTTTTATAAAAAAGGATTAAAAACGAAAAGAATACGCAAATCATGGTTTAAAATTGCGCCGTGACTTCGTAAACTGGAGGCCATTGAAATGATAAGGATATTACGGTGAAAGCAGTCAAGCGCCATCAAGAAATCATTGAATTAGTTCAAGCTCAAGGTTTTGTCAGTACTGAAGAGTTGGTTGCACGGTTTGATGTCAGCCCACAAACCATCCGCCGCGATCTCAACGAATTAGCCGAAGCCAATCAATTACGCCGTAACCACGGCGGTGCCACGATTCCTATCAGTTCAGAAAACTCCTCGTATTACACCCGACAAGTCTCTTATCAAGCCGAAAAAGAGCTCGTGGCTAGCGTGTTGGTACAGCATATTCCCGATGGAGCGACGCTTTTTATTGATATTGGAACTACACCAGAAGCCATCGCCCGCGCATTGATGGTCAACCATCATCAACTAAGGGTTGTGACCAATAACCTCAATGTTGCCACCATGTTGATGAATAAACCTGATTTCAGCGTGATTCTAGCCGGCGGAGAAGTGCGCAATAAAGATGGTGGTGTTACAGGTGAAGCCACCCTAGACTTCATCTCCCAGTTTCGTTTAGATTTTGGCATTTTGGGCATCAGTGGTATCGATTATGATGGCTCATTACTCGATTTTGATTACCATGAAGTGCGAGTCAAACGTGCGATTATTGAAAACAGCCGTAGTGTATTCCTTGCCGTTGATCACAGTAAATTTGGCCGTAATGCGATGGTAAAACTCGGGACCTTAGCCGATGTGGATTTGATCATTACCGATCAAGCCCCACCGCAAGAGATCGCCGAATTTGCTAAATTGCATGAAGTCGCCATTCAAGTGGTTTAGCCGGTCAGCGCTGCAACAGCGCAAAAAGGATCAATACTGCTCAAATTTGTGAAAAATTAAAGAGTTGTCAGGCGCTGTAAGGTTATTTACCAGCGCCTGTCATCCAATTGTCATCAAACTTTGCTTAAATGTTTGCCCATCTCTAGCTCACGGATTGTACGCTTTTGTTATGGCGCTAACCCTCGATAAAATTACGCTAACCGAAACGACTTTAAACAACCTAAAATCGGTCGAATATCAATGGGTCAGAACACTGTACGTGCAAGGCTATCAACCAGAAGCAATTAACCACTATATTCAAACCTGTTTTGGTGGTGATACCACTTTTGCCGATCTGTTCCGTCGCGTTGCGATGCATGAGGAGAGTCTCTATTTGCTGCTGAGATACTTAAATTGTGCGCCTTCTAGTCGAGAGTTCTAATTTTTCTGTACTCTTCATTCTTGATTACCACTCAATTTCTGATCTGACTCGCAACCTATCATGCTAGCTCTGTTGGCAAATAAGGTTGTGCTTATACTGGCAAGCGTGTTCGATATCCTTCTTACTTGAAGCTGCAACTACGTTGTTTGGGTATATAACAGAGATCAGCCATAAAAAAACCCGAGCTAAGCTCAGGTTTTGGTTACAAAAACTGTTAGTCGTGAACTAGTAAGGAATAGAGCTAACAGCCAGCTATGCGTAACGCCAGAATTGCAGCTTCTTAACTTGTCGGCGGCCAAACCAATAGTTGTTAAGAAGGGATACAATGGGCGACCTTAGGTCGCCCTTATGGTTATTATCCTTTCACACCACCAGCCGTAAGTCCTCCGACTAACCAGCGCTGCGCAAGTAAAAATACAATCGTGATTGGGAATGCTGAGAGCACCGCTGCGGCGGCAAAATCACCCCACAGATAGTTCTGAGGATAAAGATACTGCTGCATACCAACCGCAAGAGTGTACGAGTTTACATCAGAAAGCAGCAGCGATGCCACCGGAACTTCGCCCACCACACCGATAAATGACAAAATAAACACCACCGCCAAAATCGGCACGGATAACGGCAGCAACACCAGTCTAAACGCTTGCCAAGGGGTAGCACCATCCAACGCTGCCGCTTCTTCTAATGAACGATCGATCGTTTCAAAGTAACCTTTAATCGTCCAAACGTGCAGCGCAATCCCACCAAGATAAGAGAAAATCAAGCCACCATGAGTATTTAAGCCCAAGAATGGAATGTACTGACCAAGCTTATCAAACAACGCATACAACGCCACCAAAGCCAGCACCGCAGGGAACATCTGGAAAATCATCATCGCTTTTAAAATCGTCTCTTTACCTTTAAAACGCATCCGAGCAAAGGCATACGCAGAGGTGGTTGACAGTGCAACGATCAATACCGACGTGATCCCCGCCACTTTGACTGAGTTCCACAGCCAAGTCATCACCGGAAACGGAGGTGGTGTCACCGTACCATCAGCATTTTGCACCGCAATACCAAGTGCTAATTTCCAATGCTCCAGCGATGGGCGATCCGGAATTAAGCTGCCAGTCGCGAAGTTACCTTCACGAAACGAAATCGCGATAATCATTAACAACGGGAAAATAATCATTGCTAAGAACACCCACAGTGCCGCGTGGGTTGCCCACACGCGATACTTAAGAGATTTACCTTGTACCATAGCCATATGAATGCTCCTTATTATTGGCTCAGCTTAGTAAAGCGCAGGTTAAGCAGCGCTAAGGCGCCTACCAGTAAGAAGATCAACGTGGCAATCGCACTCGCCAGACCGAAGTCTTGGCCGCCCGCGCCTTCAAACGCAATCCGGTAGGTATAGCTGACCAGCAGATCGGTGTAACCCGCAGGCTCTGAAGTGCCGATACGGTTAGGTCCACCTTGAGTTAACAACTGAATCATAACAAAGTTGTTGAAGTTAAAAGCAAAACTTGCGATCAGTAACGGTGTCAGTGGCTTAATCATCATTGGCAACGTAATTTTGGTGAAATTATTAATAAAATTCGCACCATCAATCGCCGATGCTTCATACAGATCATCCGGGATCGCTTTAAGTAGCCCCATACACAAAATCATCATATAAGGGAAACCAAGCCAAGTATTGACAATCAATACCATGGTTTTGGCCAGCAGTGGCTCAGAGAACCAAGCCGGACTGATCCCAAATAAGCCATTCAGTACCATATTGATTTCACCGAAGCTTTGGTTAAACAAACCGCGGAAAATCAAAATCGAGATAAATGCCGGAACCGCATAGGGCAGAATCAGTAGCACACGATAAACCGCGCGGCCTTTGAGTGCTTCCCACTGCACAACACTTGCCAGTACCAGCCCAATGATCAGGGTAAAAATCACCGTTAAAACTGAGAAGATCACCGTCCAAATAAAGATATTGATAAACGGCTCTTTAATGCCCTCATCTTTCCAGACTCGTTCAAAGTTGTGAGTCCCAATCGATACCACAAATCCAGGCGAGACGCGATCACCGATAAATTCACCGCTATCATTGACTGGTTGGTAAAAACCGATTTCCATATTAGGACTAAGCTTTTGACCCGACTGATTATTGATCAGCGTTTCACCATCCGCTTGTAGGGTATACAAAGGTTTGACTGCGGCGAATTTGCGTAACCCGCTCATACGGATATCTTCACCATCAGGGAAATGCAGATCAATGCCACTTAATACCGAACGATAACTGATGATGGTTTTGATCGGTTCAAGTTCACCCGCAACACCCTCTACCACTTCGATATTGAGATCCGATGGAATATTCTCACTCAGCGAGAAAGCTTCAGTAGCTAAAAGCTGATCTCCATCTTCAATCAGTAAACGATAACCTTGCTCAGTGTTATAAAGTTGGAATGTATAACTCTCGCCACTTTGAAAGGTCTGATCCATCAGCACCGACTGCGCCCGCTCCAACGAGAGCTGATTTTTCGCACTGTAGTTGGTAAAAGCCAGGTTCACGGTATACGCGAGGGGGAACAGAATAAACAGGATCATTCCCGCAATACCGGGATAGATATAACGATGTGCGTATGTTTTAGGACTGGCAAATACATACAAAGCCAATGTGGTCAGGATCAGCGTCAGCAATGCAAACGCTACCTCACCGCGAGAATACATAATAATGGTTGCGTAGCCATTCACGATACCTACTGCGCCAAGTACTGCCCATTTTAAAAATGCACGTTTGTCGATTGGACGTACCGCAGTTGGTTCGGACATAGCCTGTGTACCTTGAGCTGACTGCATAAATAACCTGCTAGCGTGTTGTTACCAAGAAATGGGAGGGGGAAAATGCCCCCTCCAAGATATGACGATGGGTTATCGAGTCATCTGTTTTTCAGCATCAGCCAGTGCGGCATCAACGGTTTGGCGACCATCAACAATGTTGATGATGGCATTTTTCACTGCACTCCAGAATGCGTTCATTTCTGGAATATTAGGCATGATTTCACCATTCATAGCGTTATCCATGGTCGCGGCAATACGTGTATCCGCATCCAATTCACGCTGGAATGAATTCAGTGCTACAGCACCCAGTGGTTTATCATTGTTCACCATACGTAGACCATCATTGGTCAACAGATAGTTTTCGATAAACTCAACCGCTAGATCTTTGTTTGGAGAAGCGGTACTGATACCCGCAGTCAGTACGCCGACAAAAGGTTTTGACGCTTGAGAGTTAAATTTAGGCAGCGTTGTCACACCATAATTGATGCCTGACTTATCAATGTTGCCCCATGACCATGGGCCGTTGATGGTCATCGCTGTGGTACCTTGGTTAAAGGCTGCTTCAGATACCGAATAATCCATATCTGGTGAAATGATCCCTTTATCAACTAGGCCTTTGACGAAGTTCATCGCCTCTTTGACACCTTTGTTGTTAACGCCAGCATCTTTGACATCGTAACCATCCATGCCATATTTGAACGCATAACCACCATCAGCAGCCATTAGCGGCCAAGTGAAATACGGTTCTTTGAGGTTCCACATAATCGCGGACTTGCCTTCTTTTTTCAGTTTGGCATCCAGTTCAGCCACTTCTTCCCAGTTCTTCGGTGGGTTAGGCACTAAATCTTTGTTGTAAATCAAAGATAGCGATTCAACAGCAATCGGATAACCGATCAGCTTACCTTTGTATTTCACCGCATCCCAAGCAAAGTCCACGGTACCCTCTTGGATTTTCTTGGAAGGTTTGATCTCAACCAACAGACCCGCATCAGCATAACCACCAAAGCGGTCATGAGCCCAGAACACAATGTCAGGACCATCACCCGTGGCCGCCGTTTGTGGGAATCGATCTTGCAGGCCATCAGGGTGAGCCACGGTCACTTTCACCCCAGTGTCCGCTTCAAATTTTTTACCGACTTCCGCCAGACCGTTATAACCTTTATCACCATTAATCCAAATAGTGAGTTGTCCTTGTTCTATAGCAGCATGGGCACCAAACGAACCAAGAGCAACCAAAGTGCTCAGCGCGACTGTGCTTAGGGCATTTTTCATATTTATATCCTTTTTTTTGTGTTGTAGGGCTCACCAAGAGGTTTTGCCGTATTTCGCCATTCATGATCAGAAAAAAGCGCATGCAACTCATCATCCCAATCCCTACGCCCTCGGTATTATGGCGTATTTTCGTGATCTCTATCGATGCATGTCAGCGAGCTAAATCACAAAAAGCAGGATTGGTGTGATCCTACGCAACTTATCCGCCATCAATTATTTGAACTGGATCTAACTACGCCTGACACCCCCTCCTCCACCTCATCCTTGACTACTCCCCCTACAAAAAAAATGATGAGGAGGATGCAAGCATTGACCATTTCACACAAACTCACTGCATCCTAAAGAGGATGGTAAGAGCCTTTTCCAGTTCACAACTTGTGACTGGTTCCACCGCCAAGTCGGTTGTCGATATAAAATCATATTGGTAGTGAGCATTACGGGAGAGATATGATTTTTTATACGGGGGAAACAACCGACTTTTCGTGGCAGACGGGTGAATGGCTTCATAGCCGGAGTCTTCACCCTTTCTTTTCTTACCTAATAAGGCGGCGCTGTCAATCGAGCCACTGTGGTTCGCCTTATCCAATTCCTGCTGTTATTGCGTGCACAATAATTCATATAATGAGCCGCAGTAATGATTAAAAATCTTGATCGAGGACGAGCTAGATGGCGAGTGTCACGTTAAAAAATGTATGTAAAGCTTATGGCGATGTGCTGATTTCTAAGGATGTCGACCTAGAGATTCAAGAAGGCGAATTTGTGGTATTCGTCGGCCCTTCAGGTTGTGGTAAATCAACCCTACTGCGTTGTATTGCCGGGCTCGAAGACATTACCTCGGGCGATCTGTATATCGGTGAGCAACGGATGAATGATATTGAACCGTCCAAACGCGGAGTGGGTATGGTGTTTCAATCCTACGCACTTTATCCGCATCTCAACCTCTATGACAACATGTCGTTTGGCTTGAAACTGTCTAAATCGGACAAAAATGAGATCAAACAACGCGTCGATCACGCTGCTGAAATTCTGCAGCTCAGTCATCTGCTCGACCGTCAACCAAAAGCCCTGTCTGGTGGTCAGCGCCAGCGAGTAGCGATTGGTCGTACTCTGGTTTCGCAGCCTAACGTCTTTTTACTCGATGAACCGCTGTCTAACCTTGACGCGGCGCTACGCGTGCAGATGCGCTCAGAAATTACCAAGCTACAACGCAAACTAGGCTGCACCATGATTTACGTTACTCACGACCAAGTCGAAGCGATGACCATGGCCGATAAAATCGTTGTGTTGGATGCTGGTTTTGTCTCACAAGTGGGTAAACCACTTGAGCTGTACCACTACCCAGAAAATCGCTTTGTGGCCGGTTTTATAGGTTCACCAAAAATGAACTTTATGAGTGTGTTTATTGAGGCGGTAGAAAAAGATCGCGTACAAGTACAACTTTCTAAAGGAGCAACATTCTGGATCCCTGTCGATGGTACCACCGTCACACGCGGTCAACGTATGTCGCTCGGTATCCGTCCAGAGCATTTAGTCGAAGCGGAAAAAGGTGACGCTCAAATCGAAGGTAAAGTGATGATCGTTGAGAAATTGGGCAACGAAACACAAGTCTATATGAATCTAAAAGGCTCTGACTCTGATGTCATTTATCGCCAACCCGATACCCTCGATGTTGAAACCGGTGACTCGTTGACAATTGGCATCCCTGCCTATCGCTGCCATCTGTTTCACAGCGATGGTCGAGCTTGCCGCCGTCTATACCAAGAAAAAGGCACCGAATCCAAGCGTTAAGCCTATCTTTACTGACTACGCCCTCTTATTTAAGAGGGCTTTTTATTATGCCTAATTAAGCATCAACATCTTCAAGACCGATATTATTTTTGGCCCAAATCAGAGCCTGCAGGCGGTTTTTGGCATTAATTTTTTTAAATACATTATGCAAATGGGTTTTAACGGTATTTTCACTGACAAAAAGCTGATCGGCAATTTCAATATTAGATGCCCCACTGCCCAGCAACTTAATAATTTGTTGCTCTCTTTTGGTTAATTTTGCGTACATTTGCGAAGTCACCACAGAATGGCCGGTACGATAATGCAGGATATATTCTTGAGCCAGTTTACGCGTTAACCACATTTCGTCTTGCAAAACGTTGCCCATACCTTTGATCAGCTTATCGATATCATCCTCTACATAAAAAACACCGACCAGATTATTCCACTTGAACAATGCTTTATGCTCAATATCGAGCGGACAATTTATAATGACTTCTTTTGCATCAGGGCAGCATAGCTGCTTGAAAGCGCTATAATCATTTAAGGCATTGTCTGCAATTCTCGAGTAATCAATCATCAATATCTGAATATTTCGACTGGCGGGCTTATTTTCCTCAAGCCAGATTTGTGAAAATGGCGTGATCTCCAGCGCCACGGGAAGCTTTGATTCCAGTGCCTCTTTCAACAATCTCGATTGCATACCAACATCAGACAACATTCTAACGTTTAGCTTTTCCTGACCTTTCATTTCATCCTTCCTAACGCAGCAAGACCAACGTAATTAAACTAACGTTAAGTAAGGCGAAGTCAATCTTCAAAAATAAGACAAACGTTTAAGCAGGGAAATTTAAGACCATAATGAGCATAATGCATCATGTTGAGCGTTATTTCTCAATATTAAGAATATATTAATCACAACCACGGCAAGCATTAATCAAATATCAACCAAGTTGCTTAATTAATTGGCAAAAATTACGTACGATAAAGCACTTTGATGACATGCCAACCAAATTTGGTTTTAACCAACTGCGGGGTTAATATCTCCCCCTGAAAACACGCTTTATCAAAAGCAGGCACCATTTGACCTTGGCGAAACTCACCCAGATCGCCGCCTTTTTTACCTGAAGGGCACAACGAATATTTTTTGGCTAACAGATGAAACTTAGCCCCTTGCTTGAGTTGCGCGAGAATATCATCCGCTTGTTGTTGATGTTTGACTAAAATATGCAACGCTGCCGCAGTACGAGCCATAGGATCCCCCGATTTTAATTAGCCGCGTAGTGTACCTGAACAGCCATAAATGTAAACGTATGGCTTAGATCAAAATAAATGGCTTAAATATCAGCTAAATTCAAGCTATACCCAAATAACTTGGAGTTGCAGGTAGGCGGCAAGTGAGTGAGTCCCCACGAGCATAGGCAAACTATGTGATTGGGGTGAGCAAACGTAGCCAACACCACTGCAGCTTCAAGTCGGAAGGGGCTATTGCATTACCGATAAGGTAATTTCGTCTAGTATCAATCACCTTCACGAGATAAAGATAGCGTTATGGCAAAAGTGGTCAGTAAAGCGAATCAAGCACAGGGCATGTTGATGTTCACCCTCAGTGCTCAACAACAACTTTTCGCGATTGGTACTCTAAAAGTGCGGGAAATTGTCACTTACCAACCGATGACGCAAATACCCTACTCCCATCATCATGTGATTGGTACTGTGACCATTCGCAATTTAACCATCCCGGTGATTGATATGGCGGCTGCAATTGGCTTTCGTGCTATCCAGCCCAGTGAATATCAACAATGCTATCTGATCGTGACCGATTGTTTGCGCACCGTGGTCGCGTTTATGGTGCGTAGTATTGAAAAAATCATCGAATGCGATTGGCGACAAATTGAGTCCTCGCCGCCTTCTGCTGGGCACAATGTGTTTGTCACCGGCATCACTCACTTTCAAGATAAGATAGTCCAGCTCCTTGATGTAGAATTACTGCTGTCAAAAATCTATCCTCAGTATGAGTCATCGAAAATACCCATGTTGACCGATATTGAACGTGAACGGCTTAAGCCACTCAATATTCTGCTCGTCGATGATTCTTCGATTGCCCGTAAACAGCTCTCTGATGCGTTAGACCGCATTAATATTGCCTATCAGATATGTAAAAATGGCAATGATGCGATCGAACTGATGCGTAACATGGCGAGAGAACATCGCGCAATCAATATTCTGGTCAGTGACATTGAAATGCCCGGCTTAGATGGCTATGAACTGGCGTTTGAAGTGCAAAATGATCCCGCGTTAAACCAGGCCTACTGTATTTTGCACACCTCCTTATCCAGCGAAATCTGTCTTGATCGCGCCCACCAAGTCGGGGCTCATGAAGCATTAGAGAAATTTAATGCGACCGAATTGATTGAGGCGATGCTACGCGGAGCCAAAAAACTCCAAACTCAGTGCTTAACTCAGACATAAATCGCTCAGTAGGTAACGGCTAGCCTCTTATTGAAAATGCCCATCCCAGCGCTGTTCATAATGGCTTAGCCATTGCTGCAATTGATTGGACAGCGCATCTTGCTCAAGCTCAGAAAAACCGTTCAAAATGCGCGTTTGCCACGCCAAATATTCGACTAACAAGGCGTCGATGCGGTACACACCTTGCTCACTGAGCGTAACGTCAATACTGCGCCGATCCGCTTGGCTTATGGTCCGAATCAGCCAGCCTTTGTGTTCAAGCTGATCCAGACGATAGGTCATCGCACCTGAGCTCAACAAGGTCAGACTTTGCAACATAGCGGGGGTTAAACAGTAAGGCGCTCCAGCACGACGCAGCGCAAGCAACACTTCAAATTCACCTGGGGTTAAGTCAATTTGCTGGTAAAACTTCGCCATTGCCAATTCAATACGTTTAGTGATGCGCAAGGTACGGTCAATAATTGCCATCGGTAAGGTATTCCACTCTGGCTTTTGATCTGCCCATTGCTGAATCGCGATAGTCACTGAGTCCATAGGTACTCTTCCTTTTCATACTTAGAGATTATGTTATCAACATCATGGAAATAAACCATTTTTCGGTATTCCCATTACAATTCAGTTCAGTTCATCTACTATGATAGAAATATCAACTATACCCAAATAACTGGGAGTTGCAGGTAGACGGCAAGTGAGTGAGTCCCAATGAGCATAGGCAAACTATGTGATTGGGGTGTACGAACGTAGCCAACACCGCTGCAACTTCAAGTCGGAAGGGCATATATCCAAGCCAATAATCGCTAAGGAATAGCCAGTGCTTGCGAAAATACCGACCAGAATCGCGTTAGCCATTTTTATCTCACCACTGATTATTCTGTTGCTGACCCAACAGTTGTGGGTTACTTATGCGATACAGTTTTTGCTCAATCAAAAATTTACAGAAATTAATCAATATGTTGAGCAACGTAATCTAGCTTTGGATAACATGATCACCACTCAAGTGCAGTCGATGACTTTTAGCTGTGACACGAATGATATGCAACTAATTAATAATCCACTGTTTTACAATCGCTTTATCCGTCTGATCGGGATTGAAACTGCGCAAGGAGTCGGTTGCTCAACCATAGGTTACCCGATCCCACTACCCGCTGAGTTGCCTAACTCAACCATAATGAGCATGGGCTATCACCTTTCTGCCACACCGCAAACCGAAAGTGCGTCACGGGAGCTGTTAATTCAATATGTTGAGCCGCGTGGCCGGGTATTTTGGGTAGTGGATGGTAGCTGGGCACAAGAACTGCTACGTGAGCCTTGTACCGAGTGTTTTTATCTGAAATTTCGCTTTTTAGACCCGGCCCTGAGTGCGCTCACCATCCAACGCGGCAATTTGGCCATTTTGGCGCAAACCGAGAAGCTGTCGGTTTATCGACAATCCGGCCAGGCGCCCTTTGAGAGCGAACAGACCTTGATCGCAGGAGCGGCTCTACACACTTTCGCCCGCCAACAAATTTTCGCATGGGGGATCCCTATCTCTCTGCTGCTTGGCTTACTGTTTTCCAGCAGCTATCTGATTTTGCGTAACTATCGTAACTCAATTGAAGGCTTGATTGAGAAAGGGATCCGAGATGAAGAGTTTATTCCTTACTATCAACCGATCGTCGATTCTAGAACCCGTGAAGTGGTCGGTTATGAAGTCCTACTACGCTGGCAGAAAGGCCAGCAATTGTTACCGCCAAGCCTATTTATCTCTGCTGCCGAAAATTCCGGTTTAGTGGTCGAAATGACCAATCAACTGATCCAAAGAGTCTGCTTAGATTTAGCGCATATTCCGGCTCACTGTTGGATAAGTATAAACGTGGTCGCTGATCATCTAGAGCAACACCATCTTTCCCAATTATTGGAACAGTTACACTGGCCATACAGTGAACGTATTACGTTTGAATTAACCGAAAGAACACCGATCAAAGTCATGACCCAAGCGCAAGATGAAGTGGCTAGTCTATTGCGACAAGGCTACCAGTTTAAACTGGATGATTTTGGTACTGGCTATGGTGGATTTGCTTATCTACAAAACTTACAAATTACCAGCATTAAAATCGACAAAATGTTCGTCGATACCATCAACACCAGTGATGTAAAAATCAGCGTATTAGATTCGATTATTGGCTCAGCCCAGGGCGGTAATATTGAAGTGATCGCCGAGGGAGTGGAACATCAGTATCAGGTCGATTATTTAGCGCAACGCGGTGTATATTGGATCCAAGGTTATTTCTATGCTAAGCCGATGCCACTAGAGCAAGTTTTGCAATTTACCCTCCATCCAACACCGACACGGTAAGTCGGTGATGAGCAGTAACGCGACTCTAGCGCGTCACCGCCTCATCCGACAACCATGATAAAAGAGAGATCAAAAGAGAAGCGCGGCGATCAATTATGCCGCTGAAATATAATTGCGTGGCGAACGGGTTTGCTGTGCAAGCTCTTGGATCAGCGCATCTAGATTCAGTTCAATATTAAAGCGGCGTTTAAGGTTGGCGAGAAAGATCGGATCTTCACACATCGCTTTCTCAGGTTGGTCACTGATTTTTGCCACCGGACGACCTTGACACTCAGCCAGCTTAATCACCATCGATAACGGACGATATTCAACCCCTGCCGCGTTGCGCCACTGGGCTAAATCATTGGTCAAAAAGGTGCCAATCCCAAACGAAATTTTCACTCGTCCAGCAAAATACTCACACAAATCCAACGCCTGATCGAAATCCAAGCCATCAGAAAAAATAAACAGCTTGCTCATTGGATCAATACCGAGCTGCTGATAATGAGCAATCATGCGATCCCCCCAGCGGAATGGACAACCGGAATCGTGGCGCACCCCATCATAAGCATTGGCCAAGTGACGATTAAAATCACTCAAGAAAGCATCAATGGTTAAAGTATCGGTTGGAGCAATCGCCAACATGCCATCAAAAGCGCTTAGCCAACGCTGTAATGCCACTTGTTGTGAATCACGCTCATTCACCAGTGCTTGATGGCCCATAAACCACTCATGGGCAATCGTGCCAATCGGTTTTAAACCAAACTCACGCGCGAAATGATAATTGCTGGTGCCCAACATCCATTGTGGAATTTCTTGCTGCAAACACGCCACCACATCACGTTGTACTTGGCTGGAGAAACGACGCCGCGTGCCCATTTCTGTGAGTGAGAAATTGGTGATGCCACGGCGAGCAATGTCGGCTTTGAGTTTAGTTAATTTGCGCTGTAACACCTTGAGCGGCAAATCAGCGGGAACATCCGCCCAACGCTGACGACTGCGCACTTCGGCCACAATCGCCATCACTAAGGTTTCATATAAGATGGTGTCACGCCAACTACCGCGAATACCAATCCGCAGTTGCTGTTTACCTGCCTGCTGCAGCACACCGATTTCCACCTGCTCTTGCGGCGTAAAATGAAAATAGCGCAGAGATTGCAAAAAAGTCGGCTTAAGATGGGGCGCATGCTGGATTAAATAGTGAATATCCGCGTCTGAAAAACGCAGTGAACCCAGTTCGGCGATCGCTTGACGAATTTCGGCGAGTAGTGAACTGACATCCTCATCACTGCGCACAATCAACTCGTAACGTACTGATACATCGGGATAAAAATGGTGTATCGCCTGCATCATATTGATTTTATAAGCATCAAGGTCAAGCAGACTACGAATGATGTGGGGAGAAAACAGGCGTGGACTCATGATTGCCCTCCTTCAGTTCACTTTCGATGTTAGTAACATATTGTTGCTAACTTTTGCTGGCACGATAATCGAGCCACCAGCGTTTGTCAACTTTTGTGACAAACCAAGCATAAAAATGGCCATCATCACTCTTATCACCAGCTATGACTATACCCAAATAACTTGGAGTTGCAGGTAGGCGGCAAGGAAGTGAGTCCGCATGGGCATAGACAAACTATGTGATTGGGGTAAACGAACGTCGCCAACACCGCTGCAGCTTCAACTCGGAAGGGGATAGACACAGCTCTTTTGATTATCGATAGTGGCACCATTATGTCTGAAACCTAAGTTTGTCACATTTTGTTATTTATATTTGACCCTTACCTTTCAGTTACCTAGAATACTCCTATCTCACTTTAGGAGCCTTGTATGATTGTCACCATTGATATGGTCTGCTTGCGCCTAGCCCCAGCGGGTATTGAGACCTTATTAGTCAAGCGCAACAATCCACACCGCTCTGACTGTGGCTTATGGGCATTGCCTGGCGGCTGGGTGTTTGATGAAGATCTCAGCGCCCAAGGCGGAGAGCCGGCCGATAAAGATTTTGACTCTGCGCGGCGGCGCATCTGCCGCCAAAAAATCCATACCTACCCGAATTTCATCAGCGATCCACTGGTCGATGGCAACCCTAAACGCGATCCTGATGGTTGGAGTATCAGTATTTCCCACTACGCCCTACTCAATCACACCAACATTAAACAAATTGAAGAAGCGGGCATGGCCAAAAGCCGTGTCAATTGGTTTGCGCTGGAGAATATATTACAAGGTAAGCAGACTCTGGCCTTTGATCACGTGGCACAAATTCAGCACGCTTGGAAAAAACTGCGCGCTGCGGTCGAATACACCTCTGTCGCCCTATTCTTGCTTGAAAAAGAATTTTTGGTCGCCGACATTATTGATGCCTACGCTAAATTCGGCGTCGAAGTGAACCGCATGACCATCAAACGCCGCTTAATCGACACAGGTGTGATAGTCAGCACTAACCGGATTGTCGCCTCCAACAAAGGCAAAGGCGGCAAACCTGCGATGGTCTATCGCTTAGCCAGCAAAGAGATGATCTATTTTCAGACCTGCTTACGCAGTTAGTCGGTAAATAGATCATTACTACGCCTCACCAATCCTCCAGATCAGCCTTCGATCAAGGAGGATGACGCCCAGCAAGCCACGTCTATAATCCCAGCCATTGAATTGCTTCAAACCCATGCACCACACGACAAAAATGTGTGGCGGCGTAGTTGCAGGGAGTCACACCATTGTCCAAATCCAATGCCAACGTTATTTTGCATGCCTTTGATTGGCCATATGCAGAGATCGCCAAACAAGCCAAATTAATTCAGCAACTGGGCTATGGTTCAGTACTGGTTTCACCACCGATGCGCAGTGCTCACTGCGCGCCATGGTGGCAACGCTATCAACCACAAGATTACCGAGTGATCGATAACCCACTAGGCAATACCCTCGATTTCAAAGCCATGCTCACGGCCCTTAGCCAGCATGGCGTGCAAGTTTATGCCGATGTGGTGTTTAACCACATGGCCAATGAAACCAAACAACGCAGTGATCTGAGCTATCCTAGTCAAGCCGTACTTGCCGAATACCAACAAGATCCCGAACACTACGCCGAACTACGCTTATTTGGCAATCTAGCTGAACCGCTATTTAACCAGCAAGATTTTGTCGCCGCATTTGGGATTAAAAATTGGCAGGATAAGTGGCAGGTACAAAATGGCCGCATCAGCGGAGGACCAACGGATCCTGGCTTACCGACCTTACGCGTGCATCCGCATGTGATCGAGCAGCAGAAAAACTATTTGCTCGCCCTCAAGCAAATGGGCGTGAAAGGTTTTCGCATCGATGCAGCAAAACACATGACCTTAGAACATATTAAGCAAGTGTGGAGCGATGCTATCACCGATGGTATGCATATTTTTGGTGAAATTATCACCGCAGGAGGCGCCACCGAGCAGGAGTATGAAATTTTTCTGCAGCCCTATCTGCAAGAAACACGCTTTGGTGCCTACGACTTTCCGCTGTTCAGTATTTTATTTAACGCTTTTTCAGCCCAAGGCAGCTTAAAAAGTTTGATTGATCCCTACTGCTTTGGCCAAGCGCTTTCCAATCGGCGCGCGATTACCTTTGCGATCACCCACGACATCCCTAACAACGCGGTATTTGCCAATCTAGTGTTGGATGAAGCCGATGAATGGTTAGCGTACGCTTATGTGTTAGGTCGTGATGGAGGAACCCCTCTGGTGTATACCGACCTCAATCCAAGCGGGATCGAAAATCGTCAAGGCCAGCCACGCTGGGTCAATAGCTGGCAAGATCCACGCATGGCGCAGATGATCGCCTTCCATAATCAATGTCATGGCGAACCGATGCAAGTGCTGATCGGCACCGATGATCTGCTGATCTTCCACCGCGGTACCCAAGGCTTAGTCGCGATCAATAAATCACAGCGTAAGCAGTCGGTAACCATCGCTTGGTCACAAGCTATGCAAGAGACGTTAACGGGTCAAACTTGGCAGCCAAATAATGGCCAATTAGAACTGGAGCTTGCAGCGCAAGCTTATGTCATGTTGTGCAGCTTCAGTGAAGCCTAAGCCAAGTGGGTAATTGGTATCAACCGATCTAGTCCACATTGCGGCAGCTTCAAATAGATAGGCAATAAGTGCGATAAAAAAATCCCCACTGATTGGCTTGAGTCACTTAACACTCAGTCAATCAATGGGGAGAGTCGATGCGCTGCCTCACCCACTTAGCATGGTGTTTCACCACGCCCAGTCAGTGGACAAATAAACCCTTACAGGAATAGGTTCATCACTAACATCGCGCCAAATGCGTTGAGTACTGAAATCGCAATCATCACTGGGATATAGCGACCTTCAGTACCAATTGGTCCAAGAATACGACCGATATACTGCACTTGCGATCCCATCAAATAAATCGCAGGAGCCAAAATCGCAATGTGGGTACCATTTAAAATACCTTGGTCAAACAAGGTGATCACCACACCAACCGCACCGCCCATCGACATCCATGCACCAATCAGTACTGCCGCCGCTTCACCAGGCAAACCAAAAATAGCCATCAGTGGTGAAAATACCGTACCCATCAGATCAAGAGCACCGGTAATTTGCAGCGCTTTGATGATCACAAACGCCATCAGTACATTCGGTACTGTTGAAGTCGTTGCAATCACCCAGCCTTTTTTCGCCCCTTCGACGAAAATATCCGTCACCATTGGCTTTTTCGCTTTCACTTCGCTCATCAGTTTGCTTCCTCTAATTTTGGCTCTTGCTGAGCAGATCCTTTACCTTCGGTGAGGTTCAAATAGATACGGAACAAGTTGGCACCGACAATTTTGAAGATAAACATCACCGCAACCGCAAGACCGATTGAAGAAGTTACCGCGGCAGAGCCGTCAGCCAGCGTCAGAGTGAACAGCACCGCACCAGAAGAGAAGAAGTTAACAATGGTCGCACCTGCAGAGAATTGGAACATGGTAAACACGTCCGCTTCACGCTTAGTCAGATGACCTTCATCTTTAAGCTGACGAGTCATGGCTGAACCCGCATCGGTACTTTGCAAAGAAGCAATCAGCGCTAAACCAGTATTACCCGGAATACCCATCACTGGGCGCAATAATGGTGTTAACAGCTTACGAGCCGCATCCAGTGCGCCGTAATGTTCCAGCACATTGATCATACCCAGTGCGAACATTACGGTTGGGATCAGGGTCAGAGCAAACAGGAAACCATCACGAGCACCACTGCCCCCTTGGCCACGCAACGAAGTGGTTGCAACTTGTAGCCCATCAGCGGTTTCGCTGACATTGTACGCCACTTTACCAAAAGCACCGTTTAACGTGGTGAAATCAAATACACCATACCATTGGTTAGATTGCAGTAAGCCAGAGAAAAAGACCACTGCGAATGCTAACGCAACGTAGCATCCCCAGGTCACTTTTCGCTCTAGAGTTGTCGATTGACTCATCATTACCTCTATAAGATTGAAAAAAATTGGCCGCTATGGTGCACCAATTGCGTGCCAGAGGGAATGATCAAAGTCAATTAGATGATAAAGCTGAGTTTTTGATTAAAAATAAAACATTATTTTGTTAAATTAACAATAACAAGCATTAAAGAACAATTCACCCAACAACTAGATCGTCGTCATTGATAATCAATTCAAAACCAACTCGGTGCTTATGTGCTTGTTCGCTGCTCAAGATCCAGCAGAAATGCTTTGCGCTCTAAACCGCCCGCATAGCCGGTCAATTGACCATTTTTTCCTACCACACGATGGCAAGGCACAATGATCGACAGTGGGTTTTTACTATTGGCTACCCCAACGGCTCGCACCGCTTGCGGATTACCGATCGCCTCAGCCAGTTGCTGATAACTGCAAGTTGCTCCGTAGGGAATCGCACACAATCCACGCCATACCGACTGCTGGAATGGTGTACCAGTAGCCGCCAATGGCAGATCAAATTGGCGGCGCTGACCTGCAAAATACTCATTCAGTTGTTGAATGGTTTGCTTGAGAATCGGCCACGTTTGGCTCTCATGACCTAAATCGCTCGGTTGCGTGGTTTGAGTAGCAAACCATACCCCAAGCAACGCGTGTTGATCGGCTTGCAAAGTCATGCGCCCGATCGGAGATGAATAATGGGTAAAATATTTCATTGCCTCGCTCCTCCCGCTAACTCGCAGCGCTGATCGAGTCATCGATTAAACCACGCGCAGATCCAACGGTCTCAATCAGATAATTTCAGCCACTGTGCTGCTGGCACTACGCAGCGTCTCCAGTGGATCGAGTGTTTTGATCAGCTTTTCTACCTGTACAATCGCTTCGATGGATGAGCTATTTTTACGATAGCTAAGATAGAGAGGTCGATGCCATTGATTGACCTCAGACACTGGATATAACTGTCCGCTTTCTAGCAAAGGTCGCACCATAGTTTCAGGCAAATAAGCACTGCCGCCTTTCTCAATAATAAAATCGAGCGCAATTCTCGCGGTCGAAGTGCGTAAAAACGGTGCAGGCGCTTTCGGATGACGATCCGCATGCTCGGATGCAAATCGAGCGCCCCAATCAACATACACATAGCGATGTTCAAACACATTTTGTGCATTCGCCGGCTGAGTCGAGACTAACAGCAACACCAGATCAGCGACTTTTTTACAATGCAGCTCTTCCGCTTTGATCGGGTCAAAAGCAAACGCCATATCCAAGGTTCGCTCTAACAAGCCACGGTTGAGTTGTTCACGCCCCATCACTTCTGCTAAAAAGCCATAGCCTTCAAACGTATCGGTGATCCGACTCAAACAGTGCTGTAAATACGCATCCCAAATATTGGGCGTACCCCCTAACGTCAGCTGTAATGCTTTACCGCTTTCCAGCGATAATTCAAATTTAGCCTGTTGCAGGGTCGCTACCATTACCTCGGCATAGCCAACCAAACGTTCACCCGCCGAAGTTAATTTGATGTTGTTGCGATCTCGGGTAAACAACTGTGCATCAAAATGATTTTCCAGTTGTTTGATCCGCGCGCTGACCGCGGCTTGCGTCAAATACAGGTTTTCAGCCGCGCGCCCAAAGTGGCGCACTTTAGCCAGTTCAAGAAAGGTGCGAAAGACTTTTACGTCCATATAGTTTCCTCTGATATTACCCGCGCAGATTAACAAGGAAGCGGTATTATGACGATAAAAAATTTTTGTTTTTCTTTTATTAAGATTACGCCTAACTTTCGCCGTGACCCACGCTTACACGCTGGTTGAACATAGACACATGAGGTTGACATGGCTGAGACAGCATTTCGTCAAGGAAAAAAACGTTTTTTCGATACTAAAAAGTTCCCAAGAGGCTTTGCTAAGTCTGGAGATTTTACTCTGGCAGAAGAAGAGATTTTAAGCCTATACGGAAATACCATGCTCGGTTTAGAGAGTGGTGAACTGACCCCAGAAAATGACCAAGAACAGCATTTCATTAAGGTGCTAGAAAACCCAGATTTAGCTGAGCATAAATTAGAAAAAGCTTGGTTAAAATACACTCGTTTAGCACGTGGTCGTAAACGCTTTCACACCTTAAATGGCCGCAATAAGCCAGATGGGACTGAAGATTACACTGACGATGAACCGAGCTTAACAGAAGAAGATTAATTCTGACGGCGATCATTCCATCGGTCGCCATTGTGACATGGATGGACGACAATTTGCGTCCTTATTGGAGGTAAAATGTCGAACCCTGTGTGCAATGTTTATTCGCTTGATGAGATGCTCTCGATGATCCAGCGTGAACAGCCTTTTGCTGGATCACTGGAATCAGCGGGCTGTTATATCAAGGTGGATAACTATCTGCCGGTGGTCTGCACCGCCATCCATGCCGGTAGCCGTTTACGCGAAGATTTGCTCAAACAGTGCCAGTTAAGCCAAGCGGAGCGCCATTTAGAAGAAGCGCCTTACACCGATCAATTTATCGCCTCACAGCCGATCACATTATGTGGCCTCGATTCACGTTTCGAATACGATCTCAATCGCGCTAAAACCCTCAGCACTCGCTACAAATCAGCCTGGAATCGCCCACTGAACGATAAGCAACGCAGTGAAAGTCACCGCAAACACAGTGCATTTTATCAGCTCTATGAAGCCTTGATCCGCAAACTCGAAGCCATGCACGGCATGGTGATCGTGTTCGATATGTATGCTTATAACTATCAGCAACTGGGTGATAAACCCACGCCGGTATTTAATGTCGGCACCGCGCAAATCGATATGCAACGTTGGGGGTCGGTGGTCAAACGCTTTTGCACTGAATTAAGCAAAATTCAACTACCGCACATCAAAAACCAAACCGAAATCAATGCTCTGTTTGAAGGACGTGGCTATTTGATTGCCCACACCAATGCGCACTTCGATCGCACTTTAGTGCTGCCGACCGAAGTAAAAAAAGTGTTTATGGAAGAAACTAGCGGCACGGTTTACCCCTTGGTATTGAACGCCCTGTGCAGTGGCTTGAAAAGCGCGTTTAGTCAAACCAGTGCCTATTTTCAGCGCCAGCATAATCGGCGGCGGATCAGTAAATCAAAAATGCTCAGTTCATCGATTGAGCCTGCAATTTTGGCGATTGATGACGCGTTATCCAAACTGACTCGCAAAGTCGAAACGCTTAAATACGTCAACCCGACTAACCTCAATAGCGAGCAAAAACGCTTTGAAGCGGCACCCAGTCGCTACAAACCTGAGTTTCGCTACAAACAGTTACCAATCAATGCTAATCAGTTCAAACAGCAGCTCTATCAATTGCCGATTGACACCATTTCCGATCCCGATTTAAAACAACTTTATGGATCGATGGTGGATAAATTGAATGAAAAAATCGATTTATTAACCAGCATTGGCCAAGAAGCATTTTTGTATAACTCACTGCGTTTTTATGGTCGCCCCAAACACACGGCGCTCGAAAACGCGAAATTTTTGCTGTACGCCAAAACTTTAGCCGAAGAGCAAGGACCACTGTATAACGCGGATCAAGCGGCGCAAATCATGCTGGAAAAGGCCCAGCAGTGGGGGATGCATTGCCATATTACCCCAACAGCATCATTAGCTGCCCGCGCGATGGTCAGTGGTAAAAAACCACCTACCCTGTATCTCAACAGTAAAGCGACGTATTCACATGCAGAAATTCAGCGCTTGATCCAGCATGAAATTGGTGTGCACTTAGCTACCACCTTTAATGGTCGGATGCAGCCTTTGCGAGTATTTTCCATCGGCTTGCCCGGCGCAACAGAATCACAAGAAGGCTTAGCGATTTGGGCTGAATACAAAGCGGGCTATATGTCACACGAGCGCTTAAAAACCTTAGCCACTCGGGTATTGGCGGTCGATTCAATGCTTAAAGAGCAGGATTTTCACCAAACTTTCAGCTATTTAACCGATGAATATGGCGTGGATCGCGACAGTGCTTTTATCACCACCACCCGTGTTTACCGTGGCGGTGGTTTTACGAAAGATCATCTCTATCTCGAAGGCTTTATAGGCATCTTGCACCAAGCCCAAAAACGCAACCTCGATAATCTATTGGTCGGAAAATGCAGCTATCAATATCTTGATTTGATTGATGAGCTGGTCGAGCGTGGTTGGTTAATCAAGCCACAGTTTCGATTTGATGATTTAGGCAGCGAACCGACACCGACCCTCAAATATTTGATTGAATCACTACGCTATTAATCACCAATCGCCAACCTTAAGCACGGTTGCCCTCTCCGCCTAAATTGATTCAGGATCAGAGCTCAGAGCTCAGAGCTAAGCAATGCTCACAAAATAACTTAATTTTCAAAATGAATTTTTTATGGCGAGATGTGATTGACTCAGACCAAACCACAAATTTCCTCAGCTCAAGCGATTGAATATTGGCTCAACATACCACGATTGACGATACAATCGACTCAAGACTCGATTTTTTGACCTAAAACAATAGCAGTTTTTGAGGTCTTATTTTATAATGCAAATTAACTTATCCATCCCCGCTGCTGATCGATAAAACAGCGTCAAATAGGATGGGATCACAAGACATCATAAATTGAAATTTAGGGGCAATACATGAGACTTATCCCACTGAAAGCCGCAGCACAAGTTGGTCAATGGGCAGCAGCACACATCGTTAAACGTATCAACGAGTTCCAACCAACCGCTGAACGTCCTTTTGTACTAGGACTGCCAACTGGCGGTACGCCACTAGCGACCTATAAGGCACTGATCGAATTGCACAAGGCTGGCAAAGTCAGCTTTAAGCACGTAGTGACATTTAACATGGATGAATACGTAGGTCTGGCGGCAGATCACCCAGAGTCTTATCGCTCGTTTATGTACAATAACTTCTTCAATCATATTGATATTCAAGAACAAAATATCAATCTATTGAACGGTAATGCCGCGGACCAAGAAGCCGAATGCCAACGCTATGAAGACAAAATCAAATCATACGGCAAAATTAACCTCTTCATGGGTGGTGTTGGCAATGATGGGCATATTGCATTTAATGAACCTGCATCATCACTCTCTTCACGCACGCGGATCAAAACCCTGACGGAAGATACGCGTATTGCCAATTCACGTTTCTTTGCTGGCGATATCAATCAAGTGCCTAAATACGCCCTGACCATCGGTGTTGGTACTCTGCTCGATGCACAAGAAATCATGATCCTAGTTACTGGCCACAACAAAGCGCTCGCACTGCAAGCGGCGGTTGAAGGTAGCGTTAACCACCTATGGACCGTTTCTGCCCTGCAACTGCATCCTAAATCAGTGATTGTGTGTGATGAGCCATCGACTCAAGAGCTGAAAGTGAAAACCGTGAAATACTTCACTGAGCTTGAAGCAAAAAATATTGTTGGCTTCTAAGTTGCGCTTCAGCTAAGCAATCTCGGATCGCGGTAATCACCGTATCCGAAACCCTATCCAAGACCCTATCTAAAAAACTAACGCCCCGAAATTCGGGGCGTTAATTGTTGTCTGCCATAACATGTTGCTGAATAAATCGGCTCGTTAAATCAACCCAAACCAGCTTTATCGGTTATCGATCATCGGCTGGGAAAAATCTAACGCTTCAGTGCGCTCATACGCCATGGGATCAGCCTGAGGCATTGGTTCAAGGGAGCCATCAATACTCTCCACAGGTTGCACAGCAATAGAGTTAAGCTCTTCGCTTTTAAGCGGCAGCGGAATCTGACGTTTATACAATTTATTTAACGCGCGGATAATCGAGTGCTTAGTCACTGAACCAGTTGCCAGTTTGCGTTGCAATGGCTTGGCTAATGATTGTAAACCAACGATCGATTCAACCCCAAATTTACCGCCCACCCAATCTCGTAAATGTTTAGCGGGTTCATAGCCCATCGAAGCGGAAAGAAACAGCCAGATGTAGCCAATCGCATTACCATGAGCACCACGATCAAGCCACGCCTCTCCGGCATGAAACATCGCTTGGGCATGGCCTTTTTCCGAGGCTCGCTCTAGCCAATAACATGCGCTGGGAAAATCACTTGCGCCACCCACACCATGTAATAAGTTTAATCCAAACTTCATCATCCCCTCGGCGCTGCCCATTTCGGCCGCTTTGCTATACCAAAAGGTCGAATCGGCCGGCGTTGGAGCAATATTATCGGCGGACACACACCATCCACCCATAAACAATATAGCCTCGATCAAATTCGCCTCTGCCGCCGCTTGGATCAGCTCAATCCCTTTCGCAACATTGACTTCAATATTGCGACCATGCAGCCACGCCATACCCGTTTCAAATTTAGCCACAAGATCGCCTTCCATGCCCTGAGCGCAAGTCTGCCAAAACTTGGCTTTCTCTTGCGCAATCACATCATCGCGGATCCGCTGGCAAATGCGCACCATGCCATACATGGCGGAGATATTATCCAACTGTGCGGCTTTCTCATACCAAAATAGCGCTTCTTTTAAACTACTACGCTCAGCCTCTTTGGCTAAAAACAAAATCGTTGGAATATGCCCCGATTCGGCTTTAAACAACCGCTCTTTGCGTTCTTGCTCTCGGTTACGCTCTAACGCTTTGCGATAGGTTTCTTCGCGCGCTTTACGCTCAGCTTCTAGTCGTTTACGTCTTGCTGATAACACCATCATCCAGATAAAAAATAGGATCAATGTTAACCCTGTCGCACCAATTGCTATTCCAATAATATTCATAATTTCTCTAATAAGGTGATTGTATTTGCCACCATACGAGCCAGTGGACCACCATAAAAACAGCTTGGATTGTACTGTACATCTCACTGAGAAACTATGTCTTACCAAGAAACTCTGCACGATCAAAAATGGGTGGCAATCGGCCACCCATTTGATACTACGAGCGTTTAGTGGCGAGCATTCACCGCTTGCACAAACACCTCTTGCACCCCTTCGATGCCCAGTGCTTTAGCTTCATCTAATAAGCTGAGGGCTTTAGGTAGATCATTGGCTTTAACGGCTTGCTCTATCGATGAGAAATAATAAGCCTGCGTATCCGGCTGCACTTGAAGCTGTGTTTTTGCAGTATCGCTAGAAGTCGTGACTTGACGTTCTTCGCTACGTACAAAAGAAAAGAAAGAAGGTCCTGAAACTTCCAACTCAATCATTCCAGTTAACGCATGAGGCACCGCGATATCTTTCACTTCTGGAAGATGATTGCCTCGCGCCTCCGCATCAATTCTTGCTGGGTGTGCGACGTATGTGACATCTTGTAAATCTTGCTGCTTGGTGTACACCAATACAAATAGAGATTGATAACCTTGCGGTGGATAAAAATTCAACTCTGCCACTAAACGATTACCTAAGTGTAAACGCGGCTTACGGTATTCAAACACCGAATCATCAAACGACTCAACCACTTGGCCTTGTGCATCGACAATCATTACATGTGGGTAGAACACCGAACGGCCAATTTCACTGGTAATCGTCAGTGTCATTTGTCCACGATCTGCTGGGATCTCAAACAAAGCAACCGGACTGGCAACCATTTGGTTACGTAAATATTGCGTTTCGTTGCTCAAAGCGACTTTAGTTGAACTCGGAAACTTGACTTTGATCGCTTGTAACTGAGAGATTTGCTGAATATCTTGTTGCACATTAGACGTGGTTTGCTCAATCACTGCGGAATTTTGACAGCCAGTCAATGCAATACATCCGCCCAAAAATAAGGCTCTAAACACCATAACAACTCCTTTTTATCATTTTTTTTAAGGCTCTCATTAAATCAACCCACTGCAAACCGAAGTTGAGCAAATTTGTGTCATATCCCAAAAACAATTTGAGATACGATAATGTGAACCCTGAAAAAAATAGCCGATTAAGATCGGCTATTTGGACTATGGACAATAATGTTTAAAAACGAGGGTAATTACCACCAAGCTTCGACTTGAATACCGAACACAAAGTCAGAATCACCTTTTTCGCCAAAATTAGATCCTTCATGATCGGTTAGGTAAGAGCCGTAGACACGCAGTTCAGGACGCGCCCAGAAGCTATCCCCCATAGCCCATGCTTGAGCAACAGTAAATTTGCTGTATTCGAAATCAGCACCAGAGGTATCTTCACCACTGTTGTAGCCAGCTTCAAATACGGTGCGCATAGTGTCGTTCCACTTGTACATAGGACGCACAACAACAGAGTATTGATCGATATCGGCTTTCGCAGAACCAATATCTGAACCTGATAAATAAGCTAATTGATGGCCCATTTCCCATGCTTCACCTAGATTAATCACACCCCAGTTTAACAAACGGAAACCAGTTGCATCATTGTTGTTAGTTGAACCACGACCATAGTAGCTACCCGCACCCCAGAAGTTAGCCATTTGTTCACCGTAACCTGCAGTACCATATTGGAAAATGGTTTGGTTAAAGCCATTGCTCAAACCTTGATGTAAAATTGCAGAACCCAGTACGCCATCATCAGCTACTTCAGTCTTGTTATCTTTCTCAGTAGCAAAGTTGTATGCCACCGCTAACTCAAGAGAAGCATTTTCCCACAGTCCGATATTGGCTAGACGCGCATCAAAAATATAACCAGAGGAGTCGTTATTATCACCATCTTGAACCAAAGCTACAGACAGTTTTTGATTACCCACAGATAGGTTTTCAATACCACCACCAGTACCTGAGGTGTTTAGGAAATAAAAGTCGGTAATATGGATATCTTTACGTTGATAGTAACGTTTACCCGCCCACAGTACTGCTTCTTTATCAGAAGCAAATAGGCCTTTCGCCTGCACGTTAAACTGTGCAACGTTAAAGTCACCATCTTCCCAACCATTTGCGCCATTATTACCTTGCGCAATCATCGATTCTACTTTCCATGTTTGATCGCCAGTTTTTAATTCCTCAGCAAAACCAAACTCATAGTAGTTGTCATTTTCATTCCCAAGACGACCAATACCATTCTTTTGGAAAGAGAGATCTGCATTACCATTACCGCTAATCCCAGTTCCAGCGCGGAAGTAGCCATTGAAATCAACAGCGAAAGCAGATCCAGCTACGAGCGTGGCAGCCACTGCGGCAGCAATTACACTTACTTTTTTCATAATTAACTCCATTTAGGGTTTTTATTTTGGATTCTTCTCTCTCTTTTCTCTTATGCCGCCTAAAGGCAGAAAATAGACAGCGTAAAAGAGAGGTAAGATGGGAACGAGTCCCCAGTTGTTTCAACTATGATGAGCTTACGTGGGGAGGGTAAAAGCGACTTCCTCCACCCCAATTTTATTTAGGGGGGAGGAGAAAGGAGGAGAAAAATGACCGCATGCCGTTTTTAAAGCTTAGATCACGTTATTTGGGGGGAGGAGGTTAGCCACTTTCGAAATAACCCAATACAAAACGTATTGGCGATCACTTTTTAGCGTTATATCACCCCACTCCATGAAATAAAATTACAGATAAATATTTGTGACCACGCGCTTGACCTGAGGCGGACAAAGCCTTTTACTTAAAACAATAGTGCGCAAATACAACGATTAAAAATGAAAAAACATCTGTCAACGCCGTATCCGTTAGGGGCAACCCTCGATAGCGAGGGTTGCAACTTCGCCATTTATACCCCGGCCAATAAAGATATTTTATTGGCACTGTTTTATGCGGATGGCAGTTATGAAACCCATCAACTTGAGCATCGATATGCCGGTATTAAACACACTTATATCGCAGGCATTCGCCCTGGCCAGAAGTACGGTTATTTAATCCAAGACGATGATCAATTGCATTACATCGCCGACCCTTATGCGCGCGCTTTAGACGGGATATTGGATTATGAGCCACCATTTGACAGCCACAAAAGTTTTGACCTACCGAAATGTGTGGTGACCAAGCCACAGTTTGATTGGCAAAATGTCGCCAAGCCACGCATTGCCCGTAATGAGATGGTGCTGTTTGAAACCCATGTGAAAGGGATAACGCAACTCAATCCGGATATTGACCGCATGCAGCAGGGTAAATATTTAGGTTTAGTCAGCCAACCGATGCTGGATTTTTATCGCCAGCAACATATCAATACGCTGCAACTGCTGCCGATTGCCGCTTGTATGCACGAACCCCATCTGCTCGAGAGTAATAAAGTCAATTACTGGGGCTATAACCCTTATCTGTTTATGGCTCCCGATCCGCGTTATGCCAATCAAGATGCGGTAACCGAATTAAAAACGACCATCCGGGAATTACATCGCCACGGTATTCAGGTGATTTTGGATGTCGTGTACAACCACACCGCCGAAGGTGGTGCTAATGGGCCAGTTTTTAACCTTAAAGCGCTCGATCCCAACTACTATCTACATCATGGTGATAACTACGCTAATTACACCGGGTGCGGTAACACGGTCGATCTCGCCAATCAAGCCGCGCTCAACTTAGTGATGGATAGCTTGCGCTGTTGGGTAACCGAATATCAGGTTGATGGTTTTCGGTTTGATTTAGCCGCCACGCTAGGTCGCCGAGGTGATGAATTCAGTAAAGAAGCAGCCTTTTTCAAAGCCCTAGCGCAAGATCCAGTACTGCGCGAAGTCAAACTGATTGCCGAGCCTTGGGATATTGGCCCCAATGGTTATCAAGTGGGTAATTTCCCCTTTGGTTGGAATGAAACCAATGACAAACTGCGCGATATTATGCGTAGCTTCTGGCGCGGTGATCAGGGCTTTTTAAAGGAGTTTGCCACTCGGCTAATGGGCTCTCGAGATCTCTATAGTGCTTCAAATTGGCCTTATAAACTGACGGTAAATTACATCACTTATCATGATGGTTTCACTTTGCAGGATTTAGTGTCGTATAAATACAAACATAACGAACAGAATGGCGAACAGAACCGCGATGGCCATGGAGATAACCGTTCGGATAATTATGGTTTTGAAGGGGAAACCGACAATCTCACCATTCGTGCCATTCGTGAGCGGCAAAAGCGTAACTTGATGGCCAGCTTACTGTTTGCGTTTGGCATTCCACACATTCTGATGGCGGATGTGCTTTCTCATACTCAACAAGGTAATAATAACGCCTATTGTCAGGACAACGATATCTGTTGGTTAAACTGGGAAAACAACGAAACCAAACAAGACTTTCGTGAATGGCTAGCCAATATGGTGGCGGCAAGACAAACCTACATGGTGCCTTTTATTCGTGCATTCAGTGGCGATAGCCGTAACAGCAATCGAATTGCCTGGCTGCGGGTCGATGGCAAAGCCATGGAAATGGACGATTGGAATCAACTCTCCTCGGTCGCGCTGCACATTGGTATTGGTAGTGATGGACCGGAAATGCTGTATTTAATTAATCAGACCAATGCGCCCGCGCGTTTTATGTTACCAAAAGATCGCCAGCAGCCGTGGCAATTGATTTGCGATACCAATATGCGTCATACCTCACATGGCCATGTTGAAGGCGAAATTTTACAACTTCCAGTATCAATGTCGATTTTGTACTGTCAACAAAAAGTAGGGGGAGCAAAAGAAGTAACTAAAAACACCCCAAAACCATAAATGTTACACAAACGTAAGCAAGTCACACCAAATATGATATATACTTTATAAAATAAAACCCAAAACAATACAGCGCTATGCAACAACAAGCACACAGGTGGAACTCGCTATGACTTTTTTCAAAAATTTAGCCATAGGCAAAAAAATAGCTATCACATTTAGTGTTATAGCTTTGATTAACCTAGCTTTTGGCGGTTATTTATATCGTTCACTAAATACAATTGAAAGTAACGTTTTCAACCTGACCGATGATAACTTACTATCGATGATGATAGCGAACAGTATAAAGTACAATATGTCATCGGTACGTAGAGCACAAATCAGCCTTCTATCATCAAGTAGCGACTCTGAGACTGCTGAAGATATAAATTGGATGACAGATCGCTATCAGCAAATTGTCCAAGATTTCGAACACTATGAACAAGGTATTTCTGCTAATAACGATCATGAACGACGTTTGTTTATTTCTGTTAAAAATTTATGGCAAGAATATTTGCGCCAACTAGGTGCATTTAACGATGATGTTTTACTCAAAGATATGGTTAAAGCACAGCAAGACTTACAACGTTCACTTCCTACTTTTGAAAGATTGGAAGTGGCGATTGATGAGTTACTTAAACTCAATGTGTCTTATGTGGATAATAATCGTAATCAATTAACTTTTTTGATTGATGAAATCAGCCAGTTTTCCGTAACTAGTATTATCGTCTTACTATGTATTATGGTCTTTTTGACTTGGTTACTAACCAGATTAATATGCAATCCATTGCGAGAGGTTGTAAAACAAGCTCATGCCATTGCTTCAGGAAATCTGAGTCATCATATAAATCGTTCAAATATTGGGCACGATGAATTAGGTGAGCTAGCTGATGCCTGTAGTCAAATGCAGAGTAATTTATCCCTAATAGTTGAAGAAATCATAACTAGCTCCACCCAGTTGGCCTATGCAGTCAATGAGGTTAGTGCTGTTTCTGAACAAACTTCACAAAGTATGCAACTTCAGCAAGAAGAAGTGATGCAAATTGCTACTGCTATGGCAGAAATGAAATCAACAGTTGAGGAAGTAGCACGTAACACAGAAGCAGCATCTAATGCCTCACGCGATAGCCACCAACATGCAAATGTAGGTTCGCAACAAATGCATGCCGTGAATAATTCAATTCAACAAGTCAATAGAGAAATTGATCATGCGGAACAACAAGTACTAGAACTCGAAAACCAAGCTCAACAAATCAATATGGTGGTGGATGTGATCAGCAATATTGCCGATCAAACTAACCTACTGGCGCTCAATGCTGCAATTGAAGCCGCACGAGCCGGTGAACAAGGGCGTGGCTTTGCAGTGGTCGCAGATGAAGTCCGTGCACTGGCAGGAAAAACCCAACAATCCACTGGAGATATAATTAACATCATTCAGAACTTGCAGCATTCTGCAGCTAAAGCACGTCAAGCTACCTCTAATAGCAGTCAATTAATTGATAGCTGTGTTGAACAAAGTGAGCATACCCAACAAGCGATTGATCTTATCCGCCAGCAAAGCAGCCAAATTGCTGATATGACAATCCAAATTGCCAGCGCTTGTAGCGAGCAAGACTCGGTTAGCGAAGAACTAAGTCGCAATATTGAACGCATAAATGAATCAGCCAAACAAGTAGCACACGGCTCATCTAGTGCTGCAAAATCTTGTGGTGAACTCAATAAATTAGCTAATCAACTACAAAATACCGTACAGCGCTTCCGCTTATCATAATGTGAATCAAGCATTGAGAATAACATTCGATAATGTCGACTTTCTCAATCAAGTAAAATAAACCAGAGTGGCGATTCATCATGAGTCGCCCTATTTTCTATTTTAAGCGCTGATATTCATCCGTGGGTGTTAGCTTGGCTAACCGTTAGAAATTGGCTCATCACTTGAACCATGAGCAAGCTCTGTCTACAATGGCGCACTTTTCTCGCTTCAGGTCACATACAATGAACGACACCACAGCCAAACCAGCGTTACCCGATCGCCTAGCCGGCAACTCACGTAGCCCATTTTTCATTAAAGAGTGTTTTGAGCACCAAATCGGCATTCGCTTTAACGGCCAAGAACGTCACGATGTTGAAGAGTACTGCATCAGTGAAGGCTGGATTAAAATTCCATCGCCAAAAGCCAAAGATCGCTACGGTAACCCAATGCTGATCCAACTTAAAGGTACGGTAGAAGCTTACTACGTGTAACTGTTTACTGAGTAAGCATTCACTCGCAGGCTAAGTCAGTACCATAGTCACGATCCGATACCAACCAGCCGTTTAACGCTATTTAAAGCCGTCAAACGGCTTTTTTGATCATGCCGGATTAGGTAGTCAGCAGCGCTTAAATTGATCCTATCACTACACGGTTTCCAGCCTCACTCACCACGCAGATTAACGCTTAACTTTGCTTTGAAACTGTTTCGCACTGTGCTTATTTTGCGTGCGACGATTGGCTTGTTTATCACGCGGCGCACGTTTGCTCTCTCCTGTTGCAGGCTGATCGGTCACTGGGAAACCCTCTAAATCCTGCACCACTAAATCGCGTTGGGTCAAACGGCGAATCGCATTGAGCGCATCCATTTCTCCATGGCACACTAACGAGAGCGCCATACCTTGCTGACCCGCTCTGGCAGTACGACCAATCCGGTGGACATAGGTTTCGGCGTGCATCGGTAACTCAAAGTTGATCACGACCGGAAGCTGCTCAATATCAATGCCGCGCGCCAGTAAATCCGTGGCAATTAATACTTGAGTTTGACCGTGTTTAAACTCCGTCAAGGCCATTTCACGTTGCGCTTGGCTTTTATCGCCATGCAGCGCACTCGCCACCAAACCCGCTTTATTGAGTTTTTTACTCAAATTATCCGCATTGTCTTTGGCACCAATAAACACCAACACTTGTGGCCATGCATGCTGTTTTAACAGCGCAATCAAGGCTTGGGTTTTGCTGCCTTTATTCACCAAATACAAGCTTTCTTGTATTGCCGGTTGATCTCTATTCTGGGGACGTGCCGCCACCAGAGTCGAGGTATCCATCAGTTGCTGCGCCTTCAGTTTCAGCGCTTCGGCAAAAGTCGCTGAACACATGACCGTTTGGCGCACACTGGCAGTTTGGCTTGCCAGCGCTTGCACTTGCGGCCAAAAGCCCATATCAAGCAGACGATCCGCTTCGTCTAACACCAGTGTGGTTACGCGCTGCAAACTCAATCCACTTTGGGTTAAATCGAGCAAACGTCCACTGGTGGCAACCAGAATATTCGGGATCGCCGTCAGCGCATTCTGTTGCTCGGTTTTATCTGCCCCACCACACAAACATAAGGTGTGCAGCCCCAATCGCTCACCAATCTGGGTAAAGACTTGGCTAACTTGCGTGGCTAATTCACGGGTGGGCACCAACACCAAAGCTTGCTGATCAGGGCTGTTTTTTAAACGCTCAAGCAGAGGCAGACCGTAAGCCAAGGTTTTACCACTGCCAGTATTGGCCTGGGCCAGCACATCTTTACCGGTTAGTATCGCTGGGATCACCAAGCTTTGAATGGTGGTGGGTTGAGTGATCTCTTGAGGCAGCGCCTTGATCAGATCAGCGCTTAATGCGAGGGAAGCAAATGACATGGATAACCTACTATGAATGATAGCCAGCGAACAAAACCAAAGGGGCGAGACTTTACCATGATAAGCCCAATCAACGCCAACCGGCATTGATATAAAAGCCAGCCCACGAATACCTGCTTGCAACTTCAAGTCGCTAAGGGATAACGCTATACTGCTGGCATTTACACGAAAAAATCACCGACTGGCGGACGCCATAATACGTGCTCTCCCTAGCGACCGCCCACTTCACCGCAAGGATTTTCTGATGTTTAAGTTATTTGAAGGTTTCACCGAGCCCTTCCCGACAGGTGAGCCACAACGTCCGCCAAATACATTGTGGGCATTTTGTCGCCATTATACTCGCGGTTTTGAAAAGCCTTTATTGGTGATGGCGCTGCTCAGTACCTCGATCGCGATTATTGAAGTCTCCCTGTTCGGTTTTATGGGACAACTGGTTGACTGGCTTTCGACTAGCCAACCAGACACCTTTTTAGCCGAAAATCAAACCACGTTAATTGGATTAGGTTTGCTGGTGCTGGTCGGTATGCCGCTGTTGATCGCGCTCTATTCGCTGCTGATCCATCAATCCCTGCTCGGTAACTATCCGATGTCGATCCGCTGGTTAGCGCACCGTTATCTGCTCAAACAGAGTGTGGCATTTTATCAAGATGAGTTTGCCGGACGCATATCGACTAAAGTAATGCAAACCGCGCTGGCCGTGCGGGAAACCGTGATGAAAAGCCTTGATGTATTTGTGTATGTGCTGGTCTACTTCACCGCGATTGTAGTGATTTTGGCACAAGCCGATTGGCGTTTAATGCTGCCGATGCTGCTGTGGCTGACCATCTATATCACGGTGCAATTGTACTATGTGCCAAAACTGAAACGAGTGGCCTCTGAGCAGGCCGATGCGCGCTCACTGATGAGTGGACGGATTGTCGATAGTTACACCAATATCATGACGGTTAAGCTCTTTTCCCATAGCCAACGGGAAACCCAATACGCCGAGCAAGGTATGCAAGATTTTCTCGGCACCGTTCATCGCCAAATGCGTTTGGTGACCAGCTTTAATATTTGGGTCGAAATGGCTAACTATCTGCTGGTGTTTAGTATTGCTGGGCTGTCGATTTACTTATGGACCACTAGCGCGATCAGCATCGGGGCGATTGCGGTTGCGGTGAGTTTATCACTGCGCATCAACGGTATGTCGAAGTGGATCATGTGGGAAGTGAGTGCGCTATTTGAAAATATCGGCACCGTGGTGGATGGCATGACCATGCTCAGCAAGCCGATCGCCGTGACCGACCAACCCGACGCCAAACCCTTGCAGGTTAAACAAGGCGCGATCACGTTCGATGACGTCAGTTTTCACTACGGCGAAAACAAAGGGGTGATCAACCATCTTAATCTCGCGATTAAACCGGGAGAAAAAGTCGGCTTAGTCGGCCGCTCCGGTGCGGGAAAATCAACCTTGGTTAATTTGTTGCTGCGTTTTCACGATGTCGAAAGTGGCACTATTTTGATTGATGGACAACCGATTGATCAGGTCACCCAAGAGTCGCTGCGCAGCAAAATTGGGCTGGTTACCCAAGATACTTCACTGCTGCACCGTTCGATCCGCGACAATATTTTGTATGGTAATCCCAACGCCACCGAGCAGCAGCTACTCAATGCCACTGCGCAAGCCCACGCGCATGAGTTTATTCTCGGTTTAACCGATCCACACGGCAACATCGGCTACGATGCGCAAGTTGGCGAACGCGGAGTCAAATTGTCGGGCGGACAACGGCAACGCGTGGCAATTTCGCGCGTGTTACTAAAAGATGCCCCCTTGCTCATCCTCGATGAAGCGACCTCGGCACTCGATTCAGAAGTCGAAGCGGCGATCCAAGAGAGTCTTAATGAGCTAATGCAAGGTAAAACCGTGATTGCCATTGCGCACCGTCTTTCCACCATCGCGGCAATGGATCGCCTGATCGTGCTTGATAAAGGCCAGATTGTAGAGCAAGGCTCACACCATGAATTGATTGCGCAAAACGGTATTTATGCTCATCTGTGGGCGCATCAAACGGGTGGCTTCATTGGTGATGATGAAATAGATGGCGACGAAATGGGTGACGATAAAGAAGCCGAGCCACTCATCGCGATCGACTGATCCCAATCTTGCCCAATCAATTGCGCCACAAGTCATGACTTGAGCTTTGCGATTGGGCCAGTTTTGCTTAAAATTCCGCTACTTTCGATAAATTAACCTCAACGCAATGCGCCTATAGCGATACGCGGCGGTTACCTGACCAAGAGAACACCATGAACAAAAGTTTGATCACCAATATTATTGCGCTGGCGGTAATGGGCGCAGGCCACTGGCTAGCTAACAGTTATCTATTTTATGCCGGCCTCTTTGCCTTCTCCGGCGCGATTACCAACTGGCTGGCCATCCATATGCTGTTTGAAAAAGTGCCTGGGCTGTACGGCTCTGGGGTGATCCCTGCCCGGTTTGAAGAGTTCAAACTGGCGATTAAGCAATTGATGATGGAGCAGTTTTTTACTGATACCAATATCGATCGCTTTTTGAATCAGGAGATGAATGGCGCAATCAGTCTCGATTTACAACCGGTGATCGCCAAAGTCGATTTCAACCCCACCTTTGATTCACTGATCGAAGTGATTGGCCAATCCTCATTTGGTGGCATGTTGGCGATGTTTGGTGGAGCGCAAGTGCTAGAACCACTCAAACAGCCGTTTGTTGAAAAAATGCAGCAAGCGATGCTTGAGATCAGCCAAAGTGAGGCGGTACGTGAGGCGTTAAAAGATCAGGTGCAGTCACCGAGTATGCTTGATGAAATCAAAACCAATATCGAAGCGATTATTGATCAGCGTTTAAATGAGCTGACTCCGCAACTGGTCAAACAAATCGTGCAAAATATGATTAAACAGCACCTTGGCTGGTTGGTGATTTGGGGTGGAGTATTTGGTGGCCTGATCGGCCTTATCTCGGCGGTTGTGGTGTAAACCGTAGCCGCTACCAGCCAACTTACAATCAGTCAATTCGCAATAGGCAGCTCTCATCATCGAGCTGCCGACAAGCCAAGTCTCACTGATATCCCCCCCTCATCGGGCGAGGGTTTATGGCAAAATGGCTAATTCACTCTTGTCACAGGCACTGGCTTTTCACTCATTCCGCCGCTTAGAATTTACCACGACGCCAGCAGGCCACTGAGCATCCACACTGCCAATAGCAAAAACACGCCGCCCATCACTTTGTGTTGATAAGTGCGAAAACGCTGATTATCGAGCAGTGAGCGCCCACATACCCCAACTAGACCAACCAACAGTAAGTTAAACAACAAGCCGCACAGATTGAGCATCAGCCCAAGCGCTAGCATTTGCTGTGCAGAGCTGGCAGCAATATTTGGCGACACAAACTGCGGCAAAAACAGCACAAAAAACAGTAATGCTTTCGGATTGAGTAAGTTGCTGACTAACGCACGCTGATAAAAGGTTTTCGCCACCCCATGCGCAGCGGCTAAATCAGGGGCTTGCTGCGCCTCAGCGCGCAAGCAATCCCACGCCATTTTAAGCAAATAGCCGCCACCCAATAAGTTTAATAACTTGAGCGCCCACGGATTCATGGCAATCAATGCTGCCACCCCTAAAGCGGCTAATCCGGTTAAAATCATCCCTGATGTGGCATTGCCTAAGCTGGCAAATAGCCCAACTCGGCGTCCGTAACTGATACTTGAGCTAGCAATCAGTAACATATCGGGGCCAGGGATCAGCAAAAGCGCCAGTACCGCAGTGAGATAGACAGGTAATACAGCAACATCAATCATGTTCAAAATCTTGTGGAAACAGCAAAGCGGCGGATTTTATCGAACAGATAGGCTGATTTCTAGTGATAAAATCATCCAATCCGTTTGCTTTGTAGCGAAAAATCGCCAACTCAGTTAGTCAGCGATCCACTCCACTTCCAACAATGTGCGTTCAGCACACTTAAGCCGCCCAACAAAACGATCGCCGGCCTGTACCACGCCCACCCCTTGCGGGGTACCGGTCATCACCACATCCCCATCATCTAAGGTCAAATAACTTTTCAGTTGCTGGAGTATCTCAAATGGAGAATAGAGCATCTGCTGTACATGGCCTTTTTGTACCCGTACGCAATTGATCAACAGCTCTAAATTCAGCTCGCTAATCTCCAATCCTGCCAGTGGTATAAATCGGCTCAACACCGCGGCACCATCAAACGCTTTAGCTCGCTCCCACGGCAGCCGTTGCTGTTTGAGGTAAGTTTGCAGCTCTCGCTTCGTTAAATCTAACCCGATCCCCACCCCAACATATTGCCCTTGCTCCACCACAAAACAGATCTCCGCTTCATAGTGCAAAGGCTCTTGATGAAAGGAGCGCAACTGAGTGGTCACCGCCGATGAGGGTTTATGAAACAGCACCATATGCTCAGGTAGGCGATTATCCAGTTCCTGAATATGCTCAACATAATTACGCCCGACACACAGTACTTTACCTACCGCTAAGCGTCGATCGGCAAATTGAATATGACTCATCTCTCTTCCTTGACCAGACACAAAGCGGCGATTCTAAACCAGTGCCAAAAAAAGTACCCCTAATTGCATCACACAATGATCGAAAATGCGCTATTCATTCGATTAATCAAGGCTATAGATAATTTTTTCACACAGCGATTTTAAGCTGAGCAATTCATCGCTGCTGAGATCAAATTTACACTGCATCTCGCTCGGAATCCTGCGTGCCTGTTGCTGTAAAGCCAAACCCTCTGGGGTGAGAAATAGCTCACGCACTCGCTCATCATGACGACCACGTCGCCGCTCAACTATGCCTTTTGCCGCCAGCCGTTTTAGCAATGGTGTCAACGTGCCGGAATCCAAATGCAGCTTGGCACCCAGATCTTTGACATTAATCCCATTTTGTTGCCACAGCACCAGCAAGACCAGATATTGTGAATAAGTAAGATCCAGCTCATCTAGCAGTGGCCGATAGGCACGGATCACCGCATTCGCCGCACTATAAAGCGCAAAACAGAGCTGATTCTCTAACAGTAATGGATCCACGGGGGCAGTTTGGCAGCCAGAAGTCGATGCTGACATACTCTCTCCTTAAAAATAAACGCCTTAAAAATAAATTGCGCACAATATACTTGCAAACCACAAAAGACTCGAGATAATATTGCCAGCAATTAGATTGCACACAACTAATATTAAGCAAACATCAACAACCCTATTGAACAATTGAGGAGATGGACTATGACAACCCTTTATCAAACTTCCGCGACCGCTTATGCAGGACGTAATGGTATGGTAAGCACCGATGATAAACTGCTCGAACTCAATCTCAGCTACCCAAAACAGATGGGCGGCAACGGCACAGCAACCAACCCTGAGCAATTATTTGCCGCCGGTTATGCGGCCTGTTTTTCTAACGCCGTGTTACACGTTGCACGGGAAAATAAAGTGAGCTTAAAACAAGCGCCAGTAACCGCAACCGTCGGTATCGGTCCCAATGGCCAAGGCGGCTTTGCCTTGAGTGTTGCACTCGCGGTACAGATCGCGGTTGAAGATCAACAAGCCAAACAGTTGGTGACACTCGCACATCAAGTATGCCCCTACTCAAATGCAGTGCGTGGCAATATTGATGTACAAATCAGCGTGAATGGAATGGCGTTATAACCGATTGCAACACGACTGGATAAACTGATCAGCACGGCGAAATAGCAACGGACTCCTCCCTCCAAGCTGTAGTAACGGAAGGAATCCGTCATATTTTGCCGTGCTAGCTTATCGTCACTCCTGATTTTCTGTCATCATTGTGTCATCAAAGCTCAACCAAAACGTCATGGAATAGCAACGCGTTTTTCATTTTTAGTCAGTACCTTAGCCACATCACAAGTCGAGCAGTAAAGCTCAATTAATATAAATAGGGTACAAAAAATGAAAAAAACAGCAATTGCAGTAGCGATTCTTTCAGCAGTGGTATCTGGTTCTAGTTTGGCAGCGACTGTCTACAGCAAAGATGGCACTGAACTTAAGGTTGGTGGCCGCGTTGAATTCCGTGGTGATTTTATCGGCGACGAGAAAGGCAAAGAAATTGATGGTACGATGGCTGATAAGACGCGTGCTCGACTCAATCTAGCAGGCACAACCGACATTGGTGAAAACCTTCAAGCATTTGCTTTCTATGAAGCAGAACAATCAACTGGCGCATCAACATTTACTAATCGCTATATGTATGGTGGTGTTAAATCAAACTTTGGCGCTTTCTCTGTTGGTAAACAAAACTCAGCGGCGGTAGTCATTTCAGACTTTACCGATATCACCAACTTCTCCGGTGTACAGCAAGTTATTAATGCAGCTAAAGATAAACGTGATAGTACTTTTGCTTACCGTGGCGATTTTGATGCACTAAAACTGCAAGCGACTTACACTGCATCATCAGATGAAAGCAAAGATCTTATGGGTATCAGTGCAGTATACGCACTACCAATGGGCTTGAATCTTGGTGTGGCTTACTCTACTGGTGAAAACGGTAAAGATGCAGGTGACCAATCTCAAATCCTCGCAGGTTTGGGTTACAAAGCTGACAATTTGTATCTTGCGGCAACTTATTCAACCGGTGATTACGACGACAAAGCAAAAAAAGAATTTACTGCTTATGAGTTAGTTGCTCAGTATAACATCACCAAACCATTATCTTTAGCGGTTCTGTATACCTTTAAGGAAGATGATACTAACGGTGCTACAACTGATGTAACTGATGGCATCGAACTGATGGCAAACTATCGTTTCAACAGCAACTTCCGTACCTATGTTTCGTATTATCTAAACCAACTAGATGAAGTAAAAACTGACGGTAAAACAACCGCAGGGGAAGATACTCTTCGTCTAGGTCTACGCTACGATTTCTAAGCCTAGAGCTAACCAACTAGTTATTGTCCAAATTTGGCCAAGCGAATGCTTGGCCTTTTTGCGTTATACCCTTCCTACTTGAAGCTGCAGCGGTGTTGGCAACGTTCGTTCACCCCAATCACATAGTTTGCCTATGCTCATGTGGACTCACTCACTTGCCGCCTACCTGCAACTCCAGGTTGTTTGGGTATATAAGCCACTTTGCACAATCCATCGCTTACTGCTGCCCATCGCTTGCGAATAGTCAGTGCCACCGTAAAAATACCGGCCGCATAAACAACAGCGCCCCGCGATTTATGCGGGGCGTTGAATGATTAGCTGAATACCGAATTAACGGCTGAGTTTGCGGCGGATACGTTGCAGCAAAGAGCGTTTTTTCGCTTTAGGTTTCACAAACTGATCCTGATCCATCGTTTGCTTGACCATCATTTGGCCTAGGTAAGCCAAACCGAATTCATTGTTCATCATTATGCCTCTTGTTGGTTGAGTGACATTTTTCGATCAATATAACAGCGAAAAATAGAAAAACAAGAGCCATATCACATTATTTTGTAGTTTTATTACGACTTTTTATTACAGGCTAGTCCGTTTGGGTTGCTGGTAGGTTTTACCAGCGGCTTGGTAAACTTGCTTAGCTTTGATATCAAATCCGCTCTCAAAGAACCAAGCGACAAATTTCACCACATCATCCCCTTCATTCATAATGTGCTCGACGTACTCTTGCTCAACACCTTGCTCATCAATTTCAGTGGTGACATGGTAAATGCGTTGTTCACCCTCCACTTCCGCGACAGCAAACTGGCCAGACAATGACTGCGCCACTTCGGCAATGGTCTGATCTTCACTATTTTTTAGCAGCTCTAGAGCCTGTGGCAAACTCGCTTGCTGACATAAAAGTTTGACTAAGGCTTCAAATTGACTGTGTTGCATGTGCTTCCCCGTAGAAATGTGCTGACTGATGATAATCGGCCGCGATTATACACCTAAACCACTGAGCGTTGCAGGTCAACGCTCTCGATTATCCCACGGCTAATTAATCTCAGCAGCGGATCGATATTTTGAAAATTCAGATAGGCATTTTAAAAATAAAGTGGCAGTAGATAACAAAAAAATAACCAAGCCCAGATAGGGGCTTGGTTATAGGGTAGGATTATACAACATAGCTATAGTGCAGGTCGTTTAGCTAACGCGCCGCAAGCAGGCTATCTTGATTGGCGAGCAGTTGATCCAGTTCTCTACGTTTGGCGATAAACTGCGCCATCTCTTTCTTCGGAACTGAACTGGCCATGGGGACATTGGCTTTCATCGCATTAACTGGGCGACCGCGTACAATTAACTCATAATGCAGATGCGGCCCAGTGACTCGCCCAGTATTGCCTGACAAACCGATCCGCTGACCACGTGAAACTTTCTGGCCTTTCTTGACCAAAATTTTGCTCAAGTGTAAATAGCGGGTCATATAAGTGCCGCCATGCTGCACCACCACATAGTTACCCGCATAAGGATGGTTGCGTGTCATCACGACCACACCGTCACCAGAAGAGTATACATTGGTGCCAATCGGCATCGCAAAATCGGTACCGTTGTGCGGAGCAACCCGCTTGGTTACCGGATGGCGGCGCTTAGGATCAAAGTTTGAAGAAATTCGCCATTTACTATCAACAGGGTAACGCTGAAAAGCGCGCTGTAAACTGTCACCATTTTTATCGTAATATTGACCATCTTGATGCAAATACGCCGTGATTTCGTTGCCTCGATTAAAAATCTTAATCGCTTGGATCTCAGAATTACCGGTCAGTTTGTCACCCACCATCTGGCGAGATAATACCACTTCAAAGCGATCGCCACGGCGCAGATCACGTCCGAGATTGATCTTGTCTTTCAGTAGGGTCACAATCTGCTCGACATCTGCGGCGCCTAATCCAGCACGATTAGCAGACAGCGAAAAACTACCATTCACTTCACCGATCAACGGCTCTACTTTCCAAGTACCTGGAATTTTACGATCTTCAAATTCGTAGCTACCGTCAGCTAAACGGGTGTACACCGCGCGATCAACTAGACTAAATTCCAACTCCATTTTCGATAAGGTATTGCCACTGCCTTTCCAAAAACGCAGCACGTTACCTGGTCTTATCGTATCCAGAGCAAGATAGTCGAGATCAGTCTCCATAATTTTCATCAACTCGGAATAAGCAAAGCCAAGCTGACTAAAAATCATACTTAAATTATCACCGGGTTTGACTGCGTATTCATAATCCGGATGAGCAACCTTGACCACTGCAGTAACAGGCTCGGTAACGGGAAACGCAACGCTGGGCGATTCAGGGAGTGACAAAGCAATCGTCTGCTGACGCGTGGGGCTATTGAGCGAAGAGGATAACGCAGCCACAGCCAAAAGCGGCAAACCTAGCAATGTCGCTTTCTTGCCCATGGAAAGCTCAGAAAGCCGCAAAACAATAGATTTATGTATCACTAATGTACCTGTGGAAAAAAACAAAATTCCGCTAAGGGTAAGGGTTTCAGGTCAATTTGTCACCTGTGCTTTGGTCAATTAGGCGCAAAAAAGGCACGCTTGTGCCTTTCAAAAAGACCATATTTTGTGTGGTGGCAATAAGTTAGTTATTGGTGAATTTTTTCGGTTTCAGCTAGAAATACTTTCATTCACCGTAACCACTAATAACCGATTTAATGCGCATTAGACTAAGCGTAAGTGGTAAACACGCCGTTTTCTTGCCCAAAACCATTAGCCACATAGTTTTCAACTTCAGGATCGTTGATCCACTGCTGATTATCGAGCAGATAGCGAAACTCAAATTGGCTATTTTTCGGTAAGCGCGCTTTAAATTTAAATGTGCTCGATTTGACGGCTTTTTTCATCGGCACTGGTTGCCAATCTAAAAAATCGGCTACGATTGCCACTTCACAGATCGCCTGTGGTGCAGCATATTCAAACGTGACTTCCACTTCGTCCTTAGTTTTTAAAAACTTCTTGTTAATCATCTCAAACTCCCTCTATGAACAAAAAACCACCAACTGAAGCATAATAGGTAATTTATTCTCCATACTCAACTGTCCTCTTATGCCAAGTGGTCAGCACAGCCTTACTCAGTCGCAGTTATTTTTCCACATGAAATTCTGATTATTGAGGATGCTACGGCTTAATCCAGTGATCATATGATGAGCAGCTCAATTTAATTGAATGAAATCCAACATTAAATTATCACTTGCTCCATCTATATTTGCGTTTTAACTCTGCAAAAATAGCCCCTTTACAGCCTATAGAATGAGCGTAAAATCCCCGCCGTTTTCATTTCCCTATTTTTATTAAGGTGATCAAATATGTTTGCCATCTATGAATCCTATCAAGCCGGCCAATTACAGCCCAAGCGGTGGCTCAACAATATTATTGCAGGATTAATAGTCGGGGTAGTGGCACTCCCATTAGCCATGGCATTTGCGATCGCTTCAGGGGTAAAACCAGAGCAAGGTATTTATACTGCGATTATCGCTGGGATTATTGTTTCGCTGTTCGGTGGCTCACGGGTACAAATCGCCGGCCCCACTGGTGCGTTTATTGTCATTCTGGCCGCAATTGTCGCTGAGCATGGCGTGAGCGGATTACAAATTGCCACCATTATGGCCGGAATTATTTTAGTCATTTTGGGATTAGCACGGTTAGGCAGCATCATTCGTTATATTCCAGCCCCAGTGATTGTCGGCTTCACTTCTGGTATTGGAGTGATTATTTGGGTTGGCCAATGGCGAGATTTCTTTGGACTTCCGCAAATTGAGGGTGAGCACTTTCATCAAAAGCTGCTGGCAATCTTTCACGCCTTACCCCAGTTTCATCTCACCACCACATTATTAGCGCTATTATCACTGGCACTGGTGATTTTTGGTCCTAAGATCCCCAAACTGGCTAAAGTACCAGGCCCACTGCTGGCTTTAATCGTAGTGACATTACTGCAATATATTATCGGGTTTGAAGGAGTGCGCACCATTGGCTCGGCTTTTGGTGGTATTCCACAAGGTTTACCACAATTTGCGCTCCCCGATCTCAGCCTGAGCCAAATGATCCCCTTGATTGGCCCCGCCTTTGCGATTGCGATGCTTGGAGCGATTGAATCGTTACTCTCTGCGGTGGTCGCCGATGGTATGGCTGGTACCAAACACAATTCAAACCAAGAGCTAGTTGGCCAAGGCATTGCCAATATTGTCGCGCCCTTATTCGGCGGTATTGCGGCTACCGGCGCGATTGCGCGGACCGCAACCAATATCCGTAACGGTGGAACCAGCCCAATCGCAGGGATAATGCATGCGCTGACCTTAGTCATTATCCTGTTGGTGTTAGCACCTTTAGCGGTCAATATTCCACTGGCCACCTTAAGTGCCATTTTATTTGTCGTGGCTTGGAATATGAGTGAAGCTCACCATTTTGTGCAACTGGCGAAACGAGCTCCGCGGGCCGATGTGGCGATTTTGCTGTTAACTTTCGGTTTAACCGTGTTTGCCGATTTGGTGGTGGCGGTCAATATCGGGGTGATCATCGCCATGCTGCATTTTGTCAAACGCATGGCAGCCAGCGTTGAAGTTAAAGCCAGCAGCTCGCAAGAGATGAGTTACGAACTGGCCGAGCAAGGTAAAACTACCCTGCCACGTGAATTAGCCGTTTACGCGTTAGAAGGACCATTTTTCTTTGCCGCTGCCGAAACCTTTGAGCGGGTGATGAGCAGTATTCAAGAGACGCCGCACATTCTGATCTTACGCTTGAAATGGGTACCCTTTATGGATATTACTGGTATTCAAATGCTCGAAGAGATCATCCAAAGCTTCCATAAGCGCGGAATTAAGGTACTGATTTCAGGCGCGAATCACCGCGTAGCGCATAAGTTAACCAAAGCGGGGATCATCACGTTAGTCGGTGAACACAATGTCTATCCCGAATTTGCCCGCGCACTGAGCGCGGCAATCAGCGAAATTGATACCCAAGCGGCGGCCACCCAGCAAACTGTCAATTAAGCCCGCTTGATGCAAGCTAAGTTGATCACTGCCCGTTGATAACCGATCGGCAGCGAACCAAAGATCACCAAGCCCTCTAAACTCGGAGGGCTTTTTAATTGTCAGGATTGGAAAAACCATCGTAATGCCAGTGGTGATCTTCACCAGTCAGTAACACCTTCACCATCAAGATTAACCATTAATAGACAAAACTCTGTTCAAGATAAAAACATCAGCCATTTAATTTGAATGCATACCCAAAATAAATGAATAGTATTGCGCATGTAGTCGAAAATAGATATTCTTGCCGCCACTGATTAAATACGGACATTCAGTGAATGTTTATGCCAGGGTGTGGCAACTTTCAACAGCACAGTGCGTCGTGATGACGCAGCATTGATAGAGACAACACATGCAAGATAATGCGCAAACCTTAAAGCCACCAGTTAATCCAAATTCTGCCCATCTGTGGGTATTCCTGATCCCTTCGCTGATCGGGCTTTTTTTGTTTATGGCCCCCATTCGTTATGATGGTTCGTTAACCATTCCGGTTGCGGTATTAGCGAAGTCGATGCAAGCGCTATTAGATGATTCTTTGGTGACCATCGTCACCACTATCATTGCCTTTATGGCGATCGCTTCTGTGCTCAGTAAGTTGTTTCAACCACGCTGGATTATGCAACGCCCATTCTTAAACAGTTTGTTTAACCCACCTTGGCTTTGGTTAGCGGTGCGGGTAATCGGTGGCGCAGCGGTGATCATGACCTTCTTCCAAATCGGTCCACAAGCGATTTGGGAAGAAAATACTGGCGGTTTAGTGCTAGAAGGTTTGCTGCCAACTCTATTTTCGGTGTTTATTTTTGCAGGGCTACTGCTGCCTTTGCTGCTCAACTTCGGCTTATTGGAACTACTCGGTAGCCTACTGAGCAAAGTGATGCGTCCTATCTTTAACCTCCCAGGTCGTAGCGCGATTGACTGTATGGCTTCTTGGCTGGGTGACGGTAGTGTCGGGATTCTACTCACCAGCAAGCAGTATGAGGGTAAGTTTTATACCCAGCGTGAAGCTGCCGTCGTCGGCACAACTTTTTCGGCGGTTTCCATCACATTCAGTTTAGTGGTGATTGCACAAGTTGAGCTGGAGCATCTGTTTTTACCCTTTTATGGTGCGGTGTGTTTAGCTGGTTTTGTCGCGGCAATCGTGATCCCTCGCCTCCCGCCTTTGGCATGGAAAAAAGATGTTTATATCGATGGCACTCAGCCACATCCTGATGCAGGCGCCATCCCTACTGGCCATAGTGCGTTTTCTTGGGGCTTAGAGCTGGCACTGGCCAAAGCAGCTAAAGTACGCTCAGTGAAAGTGGTGCTGGCGGAAGGCGTGCGTAATGCAGTAGATATGGTGTTTGGCGTACTACCTGTCGTGATGGGGCTTGGTACGATTGCACTGGTGATTGCAGAATACACTTCGCTATTTTCAATTCTTGGTCAACCGTTTATCCCATTTTTAGAGCTGCTCGGCATCCCAGAAGCCGCCGCCGCGTCAAAAACCATTGTGGTTGGTTTCGCCGATATGTTTATCCCTGCGATTTTAGCCGCCTCAATCGATAATGAGATAACCCGTTTTGTGATTGCGGCAATGTCGGTCACTCAGCTTATCTACATGTCGGAAGTGGGGGCATTGCTGCTTGGCAGCCGTATTCCAGTCAATATTTTCGAACTGTTTGTGATTTTCATTTTGCGTACCTTGATCACTTTACCTGTGATTGCCGCCGTCGCTCATCTGCTGTTCTAGTCGCTAGATCACTCTTTAATCCGCGCCATTACGATGGCGCTTTTTTTATGCCAAGATTGAGAGGGTCGCTCACTTAACCGGCCAATAAACTCAGCGAGTGAGGTTGTGTTGGTAGTGGTCAGCGCAAATGGCTCATCGTAAGCTTGGTTTATGGTTGGATGAAAAGCGGCCATAAAAAAGCCCCTCATTGAGGGGCAAAATTTACCATCGCTTATAGTTATAATTCACCAGTATTGATTAGCCAAAGTCACCGTTAACGTAACCACGCGTGCGATCATCACGTGGATTACTGAAGATAACTTGGGTTTCATCGTGTTCAACCAACTCACCCATTAAGAAGAAAGCGGTACGATCTGAGATACGGCGCGCTTGCTGCATTGAGTGGGTCACGATCACGATGGTGTAATTCTTTTTCAGATCTTCCATCAACTCTTCAATTTTATGGGTCGCGATTGGATCGAGTGCCGAAGTCGGCTCATCCATCAAAATCACATCCGGCTCCATCGCAATGGTACGCGCAATACATAAACGCTGTTGCTGACCACCAGAGAGGCCAAATGCGTGAGATTTCAGGCGATCTTTCACTTCATCCCACAACGCCGCGCTACGCAGTGAACGCTCAACCACTTGATCAAGATATTTTTTATCTTTGATGCCTTGCGCACGCAGGCCATACGCGACGTTTTCATAAATACTCATCGGGAATGGGTTCGGCTTTTGGAATACCATACCAACGCGAATGCGCAAATCAGAGACATCGATATTGCCATACACATCTTGGCCATCCATGGTCAGTTTGCCGGTAATTTTCACCCCTTCAATCAAGTCATTCATGCGGTTCAAGCAGCGCAGTAAGGTTGATTTACCACAACCCGAAGGGCCAATCAGCGCCGTCACTTGACGAGTTGGGATCGGCAGGTTGATCGACTTCAGCGCTTGGTTTTCACCGTAGAACAGATCAAGGTTTTCAATATTAAATTTGGTCGTTTTCATTGGATTATCTCTAAATTCTGTCAATGGCTTAGTAAGTCGCAGTATTGAATCGTTTGGCAATTAACTTGGTGATCATGTTGATCAGCAGTACCACCACAATCAGTACAGTGGCGGTGCCATAAGCTTGATTCCACTCTTCGATGGTAAACAGCTCGGTGGTCAACTTGTATAAGTGCACGGTTAAGGTACGTCCCGAATCAAGCAGAGAGTTCGGAATACGTGCCACCATACCTGCAGTCAAAAACACCGGAGCCGATTCACCAATCACACGGCCAATACTCAAAATAACAGAAGTTAAAATCCCCGGCATTGCACTGGGCAAAATCAGCCGACGGATAGTGTAAATTTTTGAAGCACCGACACCATAAGAACCTTCACGATAGGTCTGTGGCACCGACATCAACGCTTCTTCGGTGGTACGGATGATCACCGGTAAAATCAGGATACTCAGGGTTAACGCACCAGAGAGTATCGAGAAACCTAGCCCCAAAATCGCGACGAAGAAGGTCATACCAAACAGACCAAAAATGATCGATGGAATACCCGCTAGCGATTCGGTACAAAAACGAATGATTTTGACTAAACGACTGCCGACTTTGGCGTATTCAGTCAGATAAATCGCGGTCATGATACCGATAGGTGCTGCCACCGCAATTGAGGCAACCACCATGTACAGCGTCGCCACGATCATCGGGAAAATGCCGTGTTCATCACCAGTATGGGTATAGTTGTCAGTAATGAATTTCCAGTTAACGTGTTGCAAACCGTTAGACAAAATGTACCAGATGATCCAGAACAGGAAACCGACCGTCAATGCCGCAGAAATCCAGATAAACGCACGCAGCACATTATCTTTAAACTCACGCGCCTGTTTTAGTTTTACACGATCCATGCCCATTACCTCGCTTTCTCACGGTTCAAGTACAACAATGCCGCGTTCAACATCATGATGAACACCAGTAGCACTACGCCAGTCGCGTACAGCGCATTAGCATGAATACCGCTTGCGTAAGACATTTCAATCGCAATATTGGCGGTTAAGGTGCGTGCAGCATCCAGCAAACCTTCCGGCATGGCAGGGGCGTTACCCATCACCATGATGATCGCCATCGTTTCACCTAACGCACGGCCGATGCCTAAGATCACGCCAGTCATGATCCCGGAGCGAGCCGCAGGAACCAGGAGTTTAAAGATGGTGTAAATGCTCGATGCACCGAGTGCTAATGAGCCTTCTTTGTAGGCGCGAGGAACCGCACGAATCGAGGTTTCCGATACCGTGATCACCGTCGGTAGAATCATCACGCCAAGCACGATAATCCCCGCCAAAATGGTGTTACCGGCTGGAACCTGAAACACATTTTGGATCAGCGGTACAATAATTACTAAACCGAAGAAGCCGTAAACCACCGAAGGAATGCCCGCCAGCAGTTCAACTGCCGGGCGGATCACATCCGCCACCCGTTTCGGAGCAACTTCAGCAATAAAAATAGCGGTCAGCACCCCAACTGGCACCCCAACAATCACCGCACCAAAGGTTGATACGACAGAAGCGACAATCATAGTCGCGACACCGTACAGTGCAGGAGGGAGCCAATCTTGGCCAAGCACAATGCCTGACACGCCAGCTTCTTGGAACGCTGGGATACTTTCACGAACAATGAAGTACGCGATGATGGCAAGAGAAACAATGCCAATCACGGCACTGGTCAGAAACAAACCGTGAAAGATACGTTCTTTCCAGTCAACACGTCGCTGCTCACGCAGACCACGTATAGAGGTATTATCCATAAGCTTGTCACTATTGGTTGCGATGGTCATAAATCACCTATCGAACGGATGTCGTTCAAAACAAAGTACCCGACCCAAATCGGGTCGGGCAAAGAGGGTAAAACGTATTACTTAGCGGTGATGTAACCTTTTGCGGCTACAATCTGTTGTGCTTCATCTGACAGCATCCAATCTAGGAATTTCTGAGCTGCAGCAGATGGCTTACCTTGCATGTAAAGCACTAGGAATGGGCGAGAAACTTGGTAAGTGCCGTTTTTCACGTTATCAACGCTTGCTTCAACACCGTTTACCGCTAGCGCGTGCACTGAGCTATCAACGGTACCCAAAGAGATGTAACCGATAGCGTAAGGGTTTGAAGCGACCATAGTTTTCAGTGCGCCGTTACCGTTTGCTACTTGTGCACGTTGTGAAATCGCTGAAACTTCTTTATCTGCCACTTTCTTTTTCAGTGCCATGATGTCTTCGAATGCACCACGAGTACCAGAAGCGGTATCACGAGTGATTGCAACGATAGGCTTATCTTCGCCACCCACTTGTTTCCAGTTAGTCACTTCGCCTTTATAGATTTGAGAAACTTGCTCAGAGGTTAAACCTTTCACTGCATTGCTTGGGTGAACCACCACCGCGATACCATCCAGAGCAATCGCTTCTTCAATCAGCGCTGGCTCTTTTTCTGAATCTTTCAGATTACGTGATGACATACCAAAATGAGCACTGCCATTTTTAGCAGCTTTGATGCCCGCTGAAGAGCCTGGGCCTTGAACTTCAATGAATACTTCAGGATTGTTTTTTGCGTACGTTTCAGAAAATACTTCCATCAGCGGAGTAACACTGCTTGAGCCCACTGCTGAAATTGTCTCTTTCGCCATAACTGGATTTACTGCAAGTGCGCCCATAAGAGCGATAGCACCGATTACTGTCTTTTTCATCACAAATTTCCTATAAGTGGCTGGGTTGCCGTTGCGTTTCAGTTGAACGAGGCTCACTTTAGGCGGTAAATATGACAATTATGTTTCAGTTAATTGAACCCTGTATGACACCTCAGCTTCTGTCGTCAGCTTTTGTCGTCAATAACGTCATCCAACATCAGTCAGTTCGCGCCGTTAGGATCGCCGATCATCAAAATTATCGTATTACCACCCACGCTTGATACATGAGATGTTATCCATGCTAAGACCATAATAGACGATACCCCTTACATTCGTCATGTAAGGGGTATCATCAAATATCGATCCTTGGCGCTGCACTCGTCGCGCTAGAGTGCCGACAGCGATGCCGATAATCTTGGCCAATCAGCGCTAACCTCCGACTCGGCCAAACCTCTAACTTTATTCCACGGCATCTTCTTGATCAGTTTCTGGCTGGGCTGCCACTTTCTTTTTCGGAATAAACACCGCATCGCCCACCGCAACATTGCGGTAAAAACTTTTATCACGTGCGGCGGGTTTGCTGGCTTTAGTCGGCGCTTTGATTTTGGTGACACGCTGCTTAGGTGTTGCTTTTGGCGTAGTTTGGCGCGGTTTTAAACCTTTAAACTTACCGGCTAAACCTTCGAGTACTTCAAACTGCAGCTCTTGTTGTAAAAAAGCTTCGACTCGTTTGAAACTATCCCAATCTTTCGGCCCCACTAGTGACATCGCATCACCTTTATTACCCGCGCGGCCGGTACGACCAATCCGGTGCACATACTCTTCAGTATGCTTTGGCATATCAAAGTTGATCACATGGGTTACCGATGGAATATCAAGACCACGCGAAGCCACATCGGTCGTCACTAGGATCTTAAACACCGTACGTTCAAATTGGCTCATGATGGTATTACGCTGAGCCTGATTAAGGTTACCACTCAGTGCCACCGCTTTCAGGTTATGCTGGTTGAGCTTTTCGGTCAGGCGATCGGTATCAACACGAGTTGCCGTGAAGATGATCACTTGGCGATAGTCAGCATCCGCCAAAATACGATCTAATAGAGCCTCTTTGTGATCAAGATGATCGCATAGGTAAAAATGCTGGGTAATGTCTTTATGTTCGGCACTGCCAACTCCAATCGCAATCCGTTTCGGTTCATTAAGCAGCTCCATCGCCATATCATTCACATCAGCGTGATCTAAAGTGGCAGAGAACATCAAAGTTTGACGGCGGCGGTGCTTGGCTGCATGATGAATACGACGCAGCTCTTTAGCAAAGCCTAAATCAAGCATACGATCCGCTTCATCCAACACCAAGGTTTCCAACCCTTCGAGGAACAGCGAACGGTGATCAAGGTGATCGGCAAGACGCCCCGGTGTCGCGACAATAAAGCGCGGACCACGCGCTAACGCTTTGACTTGATCGTTAAAATTTTCACCACCAGTGATCAACGTCGCGGTATAGCTTAAACCACCGAGCATTGAACGTAGCTCACCATACACTTGTTTAGCCAACTCACGGGTCGGCACCAAAATGATCCCACGTGGATCTTTGGCAGAAAACGCTTTGGTCTTTAAAGATTTGTGTAACATCGGCAACACGAAGGCTAAGGTTTTGCCTGAACCGGTCTTAGATGAAGCCAACAAATCTCGTCCGGCAATGATTAACGGAATCGCCTGCTGTTGGATCTCTGTCGCTTGTTTGAAATTGTAATGCGCTAAATTTTTCAGTAAGCGATTATCTAAGCCTAAATCTTTGAATTGCAAAGTATTCTCCATCTTTGGTTATATTTTAAAGTGTCAACGAGATCACGAAAAAGTCCGCTATCATAGCGCAAATCGTCTATTTATAGATAGTCAAGCCAGCAAATAATCCGTCAACCCATCAGCTTGCTGAATAAAAAAAACACAATCATCCATTCAGGATTGAGCACCAGGCCAATTTGTTGATTCTTTGTCAAATTATTGGAAAAATTTTACTTTTCAAGACTAGTTTTATACCAAATAGCGACTACAATCTGATTGTCCTTATTGAAATTTCTCACAAGTATAGGACGTAACTGTAACTGATACCGAATTACTAAGTTTAAAAGTTTAAGGAGTTCTCTATGAACAAGATGTTAATCGCAGCAGCAGCGTCTTCTGTACTTCTATTAGCCGGTTGCGCCTCTGGTCCTGATGAAGCTAGCACTGCAAAAATGAATGAAATCAGCACTCAGGTCAGCGAACTGAACTCACAAGTTGCGGCACTGTCATCAAAAGTGGATCAAGCTACCAACGCAGCGAAATCAGCACAAGAAGAAGCCGCACGCGCTAATGAACGTATCGACAACATTGCTCAGTCATATACCAAGTAAATATTGAGTGATCACTCGAATGAACAAGAGCCAGCGATTGCTGGCTCTTTCTTTTTTGATCACATTTTGATCATCGGATTACTGCGCTAACAAATCCCACTGCGCTGGGGCGATTTCAACTGGCACGCCATTTTGAGCTAAAACCGCGGCGCGAGCTTTCGCATCAGAAATTTGGTGCTCAGCTAACCACCAGCTGAGCTCTTGCGGTATAACTAATTCAGTTTTTACGCCATTACTGCGGGTCAGAGGTTCATGTACTTCAATAAATACGCTGCGATCTGGCTCTAACGCCACTTTGATCGGTTCATTAATGATGCGTACTTTCTCGCCCCGTTCAACTTGCTGAAATAGCCATTCAATATCTTTCGGTTCCATACGAATACAGCCAGCACTCACCCGCATGCCGATACCAAAATCTTTGTTGGTACCATGGATCAAATAATCCCCGGGCCCATAAGCCAGACGCATCGCATATTCACCAAGCGGATTATCTGGCCCAGCCGGAACGACAGCCGGCAGATCAATACCTTTTGCGAGATATTCTTTACGAATGGAGGCAGGAGGAGTCCAAGTCGGGGCCTTGCGCTTACTACTAATTGAGGTTTGCATCACTGGAGTATCACGCCCAATCCGGCCAATCCCCACTGGGAAAATATACACTTTGCCCAGATCGGGGCGGAAATAGTAGAGACGTAATTCAGCCAGGTTGATCACTATGCCCTCATAAGCCACTTTTGGCAAAATAACCTGAGCTGGAATTGCTAATACAAACCCTTGTTGTGGCAAAAATGGGTCAACGCCACGATTGGCCGCCATCAAGGCTAAAAAACCGATCTCATATTGTTTCGCAATATCAGCTAAGATTTCACCTTTCTGGATCTCGTGGTACTGCGTATTGCCGACGATACTACTGCCTTCGACAGGCAGATCAAACACGGCAGCAGTGGCATGCCAACTGACCACCAATGTACAACTGATTGCCCAAAATTTGCGCCACATAATGCTGATCATCCCTTCGCTATTTTATAAAGATGTAAGGTTACTGCTCTTTCCTGTTGATGATCAACCAGTCGCGCTGGATATGACACGCTATTGACAGCCGAACACACCCACGGTTGATGAATATCTTTACCGGCTACGCTACGCAGCTCTGGTACCCAACGGCGAATAAAATCCCCATTGCGATCAAATTTTTCACTCTGACTCACCGGGTTAAAAATCCGAAAATACGGTTGTGCATCACAACCTGTAGAAGCGCTCCACTGCCAGCCACCATTGTTGGCTGCGTAATCACCATCAATTAAACGACTCATAAAATAACGCTCACCCCAACGCCAATCAATATGCAAATCTTTGGTTAAAAAACTGGCGACCAACATACGAAGTCGATTGTGCATCCACCCGGTTTGGTTGAGTTGACGCATCGCTGCATCAATGATTGGGTAGCCTGTGCAGCCTTCACACCAGCGGCGAAACTTCTCATCCTCATTCCACCACTCAAGGCGAGCTGCCCATGGCTGAAAATCATCACTTTTCGAAAGATTAGGATCGATAGCCACCCAATGCTGATAAAACTCCCGCCAAATCAGTTCATTCAACCAAACTTGCCCACCTTCGCTTAACACGCCAATAGATGACTCAGCAAATAAGCTCGCCACACACTGACGTACCGATAATGCACCGATCGCCAAATACGGCGAAAGCATACTGGTACCATCACGAGCTGGAAAATCACGCGATTGGTGATAATCCTGTACTCGCTCGCCGCAAAAAGTGTGTAACTGACGATGCAAACTCAGACTATCAACCGGCCACGCCGAGCTGTCCACCCTTGGATAACCAAACGCTTGCTGTGGATGCCAAAGCCAAGCACTCAATTCACTCGGCAGTGACCATGCAGGTGCGGGGAGAGTTTTGCTGATGTGTGGCGGTTGCAATAGTGCGAGCCAACGACGCTTAAAGGGAGTGAACACCTTAAATAATTGCCCTTGTTGAGTCAGCACGCTACCGGGCGCGAATAAACATTTATCGTCTGATTCAGACCACAATATCCCGACCTTAGCCAAAGCTTGTGCGGTACGCTGATCACGTTGTTGCTCATCAAACTCATAATCTCGATTGGCAAATACGTGTGTCACATTGAGCACGCTAGCTAACTGAGTGACCACATTGGCTGCCGCGTTAAAATCGTCCACTTGTTGATACAACAGTGGCACATTCAGCGCAGTAAGCTCCTGCTGCAATACCGCTAAACGCCGCCAGATAAAATCCGCTTGTATCGGTGCTAAATGGTGCTTCTGCCACTGCTCCGGAGTCGCTATATAGAGCGCCACGACTGGCTCACCAGTGGCGAGAGCGGCGTTAAGCGCGGTGTTATCCATACTGCGCAGATCACGACGGAACCAAACCAATTGCATACCAATACCTTAATGTTGTGCGATGAGATCGTGCAGTCTTTCATAAACCATAGCGCAGTTTTAATTCTGCAGGATAAGGATTGAGATAGCGTTGCTGGGCCAAATAGGCATCTGGATACAATACTAGGTAGTGTTTTAGCAACGTCAGTGGCGCGAGCAAAGGCAACTCACCGATGCGATAACTCTCAATCACTTGCGACAGTTCAGCTTTTTGCAGCGGGTTAAGCACACGCTTAAAGTAACCTTGCAGATGCATTAAAACGTTGGTGTTATTTTTGCGGCTGGCACGCTGAGTCAGCGCTTGCATTAAACCCAAACGATACTGTTGGATAAAAGTCTCAAGCGAATACTGTTTCACCTGCGCCACTAACTGTCCTAACATTTGGTACGATTGTGGATGATGGGCCATTAACATCAGTTTGTATCGAGAGTGAAAATCCACCACTTTTTTGGCACTTGCTGCCTCGCCTAAATGGGTATAAAAATCGTGCAAACAGTAGATGCGGGTAATAAAATTTTCGCACAATACCGGGTCATGTAAGCGGCCATCTTCCTCGACCGGTAGCCACGGCATTTTTTCAAGCAAAATTCGGGTATAAATTCCAACCCCTTCTTTTTCTGAGCCATTATTCTTATACACTTTCACCCGTTCCATACCACAACTGGGCGATTTAGCACACACGATATAGCCGCAAAGCTTGCTATCAGACAGTTCGGCAATTTTATGCTGCGCATAATTTTCCAGCGCCTCGGTGTGGTCGCGAACTCCATCTTTGGTTTCCACCAACCGGATGCGCTGGTTTTCTGAAATAAGCCGTAATGTTGGCCGCGGTACTGGCAACCCCATCCCCATTTCAGGGCACACAGATACAAATTCTGCATAACGTGCCAATTCATCGGTAATAAAACGGCTAATTTTATGCCCACCATCGAAACGGACTTTGGCACCAAGCAGACAAGCACTCACACCAATTTTGAGAGGGGGATTCGGCATTCTGATCTCCAGTACTGATTTATAGTGACAATATCTACAAATATAAGATCTATAGTAGGAAACAAACCGTTCACCTAAGTGACTCAAATAGCATAGTGTGAGGTAACACTAATTATTATCTAATCAGATGATAAATGTGTCCGATGTTTGGCCTAACTTCGTGTTTAATAGCGACTTGGCTCCTATAATGGCTTGCCATTATGAGCATCAAATCGCCTAAGGACGACGGTATTTTGGACAACCATCAATCTCTGCTTGAAATAGAAATTGAACAGCTCAGAGCAAACATTGAAGCTGAGCCAGAGAAGGTATTGGTTCAAGCTGAGCAGTGTTTGATTCGTGCTCGGCAGATCCATTTTACCACTGCCATCATCGAACTGTTGATCATCATCTCACGCTGCTTGTGGTGCAAGATGGACTACCGGGCAGGACTGAAATTCATCAAAGAAGCCTATCATAGCCAAGGTAACCTCGATATTGATCATTGTTTACCAGAAATTCTGCACATTCATGCGCTGCATTACTGGGGACAAGCTAAATACTATACTGCGCAGCAGTTCTGGATTAATGCCTTAGAACAATCAGCACTGATTGATGAGCCGGAAATTGAGATTGAGTGTCTGATTGGTCTAGGTAATATCTGGCGGATCACCAATGAGCATCAACTCGCCTGTACCACCCATCAACTGGCGATTAAAGTTGCTAATAATACCCGTATTGAGTGGCTTGAAGGCAAAGCGCGAATTTTATACGCATGGGATCTCTATCTCCTTAAACAATATGTCGAAATGTTGACTGTACTCGATGGTGCGGAAGAAGCGCTGCAAAATCACGGCAACGTAACTTGGCAAGCCGAAGTGTGGGATTTTAGAGGCTTGGCACTGCTTGGTTTAGAGCGCATTGACGATGCAGAGCAAGCCACACGCAAAGCACATGAACTCGCCGTTGCCAATAATCTGACTTGGATGCAAGCTCACTCGTTTATTAGCCGCGCACGTTTAGAACTGCTGCGTAAAAATTTTTCAGCCGCCACTGAATGGTTAAATAAGGCCGAAAAAGTTGCCAGCTCGTTTGATAACGGTGAACTGCTATCACAAATCTGTTATCAGCAATCGCGCGTGGCAGAAGAACATGGTGATGCTCAAGCCGCTTTGATTGCCTTTAAAAAATACCGCCGCTACACCGTAATGATGCTGCGTGAGCAAACAATCCGCGTCGGGATGGACAAAGCCCACTCATCAAAACGTCAGCTTGAACAACGCGCGCGTAAACTGATCAACCGCATACGTGGTCAACACGAATTCAACCCGGAAAAGCATCTCTCCAATGTAGTGTCCGAAACCTATTGGTGGGAGCAGTTGGTACTGTTCAAAACCGAGTTGAAAAAGTCCAATCATGCCGTGATAGTCATTCTGCATCCCAATCCAAACTATATCGATGTCTGTACCGAAGTCCTTCATTCGCTGTGTGCCCCACAAGATCTACTAGCTCGACTGAGCAGTGATCGCCTCGGCTTACTACTGGCAGAGAAAGGGGATGCCGCGATAGCGATATTTGAAGTGATAAGCAAGATGATTGAAATTTACCCATGGTACCGCAAAGGATTAGACGGCCCACTCCCGCAAATTACACTGCAAGATATTCTCTCCTTTCCATTTACATTGGAGCAGTTGATTGAGAGCCAAACACAGGAAAAAGGTGTATGGAACGCCTGCTGAATAAAATTAAACAAGCTGGACTGGATGCCACTACGGTAACAGGGGAAGAAGCGATTCATTTCTGGAACCATGTGCGCCAGCATGTCGCCACCTCATCCCAAGAGCGCGCACAGAGCTACATCATCAGTGCCGAATATCACCGTGAAATGAAACAGTGGCACACCAGTGTTGAAGAGCTACGCGCTGCACTTGCCTTACTGGAATTGCCCTCCGACCTTAAGTTGTTACTCTCGGTCAAACACAGTTTAAGTGAGCGACTGCTCGATCTCGGCGAATATGTGGCAGCACTGGCAGAATATGTGGCGATTTCAAATATTGCGGTTGAACACGGCATGATTGATGACTACGTACGTGCAGTGATCGGGATGGGTAATTTGTGTGACGCTTATGGTGATCACAATCGAGCCCTGCGCTATTACCAAAAAATTGACAGTATTGATCATGCGATCTCCAGTCGTGCGTTGCGTCTGCGCTACAAACTCTATTTACTGGCTTGCTATATCAACCTTGGCCGTTTTGCCATCGCCAATAATCTGATCAAAGAATGCGAAGAGTTGAGTATTTTAGTCAGCGATAAATTACTGACTGGGCAAATCATGCTTTATCAAGCCAAGCTGTATTTACAGCAAGGTAAAGTCAGCCAAGCCATGCTTACCCTAGCCAATGCACAATACTCGTCCTCATTAACGCCATCAGACTGGCTGATGTGTATGCTTCGTATCGAGTTAGCGCATTGCCTATCCAGAGTGGGCAAAGCACATCTTGCAATCTTACTGCTCAGCAATAGTGAAAAACGTTTAAAAAACATTCACTCACCTTTTCTTGAAATGCGCTTATACCAAGCATTCAGTGAAGTGCTTGAATTGGAAGGAACATACCAAACCGCGCTAGTTTATGAGAAAAAAGCCTTTCAGATTGAAAACCATCTGATGAAACAGATCCCGATCGGCGAGTTAGGTGCGATCCAATTGCGTCGTCTGTCACGCTTTGCGCTACAACTCAAACTGATCCTGTCTGAATTGGAAAACCGCGAGCTAAAAGAAACCACCGAGAACCAGAAAAATACTGTATTACAGTTGCAACAGGATGTGTTCAGTGACCCTCTCACTAAGCTGCATAACCGCCGTTGGCTAGATATGAAGCTCAAAGATCTGCTGCTGCATGAAACGCCGTTTGCTTTTTTAGTGGTGGATATTGACCATTTTAAATCGATCAACGATGAGCTCAGTCACTTGGTAGGCGACAAAGCGATCGTCAATGTATCCAGTGAACTGAGCCGCTATTTTAAGTTCCGCGGAGCCTCTTGTGTGCGGTTTGGTGGTGAAGAGTTTCTGGTGATTTTGGAAAACGTTACCCCTGAGGTCGCGCATAAACATGCCGAAATCTACCGCCAGCGTATTTTTAATTTTGCATGGCAAGACATTCTTGGCGAACGTGGCTTAACCGTCAGTATTGGTATTACTCTGCATCGTGAAGGGGAAAATACTCAGCGTACCTTCTATCGTGCAGACAAAGCCCTGTATCGCGCCAAAGCCAACGGCCGCAATCAAGTTTGTGTTGAGTAAGTGGCGGTATTGTCCAAGCTAGTGATTATCACACTGGCAGTTATCACTCTATGTCATCGCCGCGCCGATGCGCGGCGATTTTCCTTTGGCTGATTATCTTACGTTAGCGATATAGACACTGGGTCACCGATCGATCATTCCGTTGTGGCACGGTGGCGTAAATGCTGCCATTGCGGGTGACGCTCAAGATAATGCGCCACATAGCTGCACACCGGCACAATCGTTAAACCAGCACGCTCAATTTCGGGCAATACACTCTCCATCATCACCGAACCATAGCCTTTACCTTGCATTTCATCCGGCACTCGGGTTGAGGTAATGTACAACACGTTGGCTTGCTGATCTTGGTACTGATAGCTCACCACGGCCTGATAATCACCCTCTAATACCACTCGATAACAGTGATGATCCACATCATGGTACACAGTGTTTTTCATGCTGACTCCTTGGCCGTCAATAACATAATTTAAAGCGTTACCTCTGGCTTAAGCCAAAAATGAGATAAACCCTTGTAAAATAATTAAATTAACAATATCGATAAAAAAAGCCCCTACGATCGGCACCACCATAAAGGCTTGAGGTGAAGGGCCAAAACGTTTCACCACCGACCCCATATTCATCACCGCGGTTGGAGTTGCACCGAGGCCAAAACCACAATGGCCTGCTGAAATTACAGCGGCATCGTAGTTCGCACCCATCACTTTAAAGGTCACAAAATAGCAAAAAATCCCTAACACCACCGATTGAATGCTCAATATCACCAAAAATGGCAGCGCTAAATCAAAAATATTCCACAATTTAAGGCTCATTAGCGCCATAGCCAAAAACAGCGATAGAGAAACCGTACCTAAAATATCAACGGTTTCAGCATCCACTTTACGCAGCTTAGTCACTTGCAACAGATTGGTGATGAATACACCGATAAACAAAGCGTAGACAAAATCTGGGATCATCAACCAACGGATCTCAAAGGTTTTCACCCACGCCTCTAGATATTTCGCCCCTGTAACACATATCAACAAGATAAACAGAATTTCAATCACCTTTTTGGCGGTGACTTTATCTTCTTCATCATCGTTATAGGTCACCAACTCTGGGAAACGCGCGTGGGTTTGTGTCCCACGCCCATACTCAGATTCAATACCGTGTTTATCGACCAATTTTTGTGCCACAGGGCTACCGATAATGCCACCGATAATCAACCCAAAGGTTGCCGAGGCCATCGCGATTTCTAAGGTGTTGGTTAAACCATAATTTTCTGAAAACGTATTTGCCCAAGCCGCACCCGTACCGTGTCCACCGGATAAGGTTATCGAACCGGCAATCAAGCCCAACAAGGGATCTAATCCTAACCCAACCGCCAACGAAACCCCGATGCCGTTTTGGATCAAAATAAACAGTGATGCCACCGCCAGAAATAGGAACACTTTTGCCCCACCTTTGATCAATTGGGTGTAGTTGGCCGCCAGTCCCACAGTGCTAAAAAACATCAACATAAAGACATTTTGTAGTGGTAATGAGAACTCCATATCGATTCCATGGAAGTGCAAGGCAGTGATCACACAGGCAACCACTAAACCACCAACAATCGGCTCAGGAATATTAAACTTGGTTAAAATCGGCAATTTGCGATTAATAAAGTGACCTAAAAACAGGACGCTGATAGCAATCAGAAAAGACTCTAATGCTCCAATGGAAATGATTTGATTCATAGTACCTCTTTTATTTTCAAGCTCATCTCTCCTTGATAAGCGAGCGTCTTAACCAACTTGGCGACGCAAAAACACAACATCAATCCCGTACGATAGTTATCCTCTAATAAACCGCCAAATGGCGATATAAAGCAATGATATTGAACCGACAAATTTCCATTGAATGCTAATTATCTATAAATTAATCAATGAAAATAGTGTGAGATAGTACTCAAAATAGCCAACAATAGCTAATCACAACTCTCAAGCAGATTTTTGATAAGCCCGTTTATTAAAAACAAGACAGCAGAAAAAGTACAGCTGCAAGTAGCGCAAGAGCAGGTATAATGGCGCTCTTATCCAATCGGCAGGAAACACAATGAACTACTTGATCACCTATTTAAAGGGACTCGCCATGGGCGCAGCCGATGTTGTGCCGGGGGTTTCCGGTGGTACCATCGCCTTTATTACCGGAATTTACGATACGCTACTGGAAAGCATTCGACGCATTAACCCTTCTTTATTCTCGGTATGGAAACAACAAGGCTTGGCAGGTGTCATTCGTCACATCAATTTGTGGTTTCTGATTTCGCTATTTGCCGGCATTTTGACCAGTATAGCAACGTTAGCGAAGCTGATTTCTTGGTTATTAGCCACTCATCCGATCCCGATTTGGTCATTTTTCTTTGGGCTGATTGTGATCTCCGTATGGCATATACTACGGCAAATCGAGCGTAAGACACTATCACGTGCCGTTTGGTTAATAGCGGGCGTTATTTTCGCCTATGGCATTACGGTACTGAAACCGCTAAACCTTGAACCCACTTATTTTAATGTGCTGATTTGTGGCGCAATTGCGATTTGTGCCATGATTTTGCCTGGTATTTCTGGCAGTTTTATTTTGCTGTTGATCGGTATGTATACTCCGATTCTCAATGCGGTTAAAACGTTCCAACTGGATATTCTGGCACTGTTTTTAACTGGATGTGTGAGCGGCCTACTCTGCTTTTCTCATCTGCTCACTTGGCTACTGCGCTATTACCGCGATATTACCTTAACCTTCCTCACTGGGCTGATGCTCGGCACCTTACCAATGATCTGGCCTTGGAAACAAACCCTCTCTTGGCAGATCAATTCACAAGGCCAACCAGTGCCGTTATTGCAACGTAATCTCTCTCCATTTGAGTTTGAAGCACTCACTGCTCAACCATCACAGTGGATGTTAGCCGTGATCCTGATGCTGGCCGCGATTGGATTAGTGTTAAGTTTAGAGAAATACGCCGAAAAATAGCCTTACTGATTCAGTCCTGAAAGCGGCAGCCGCTGGTTGCCGCAACCATTTGAGTTGACCACAAATGTCCCCCAAGCAATATTTGCTACGATTGAGTAAGTTTTGCCCATATTGGTGTAGTATTGACACAGCAAATATCGCCAGATAATGCTATACCCAAACAACTTGGAGTTGCAGGTAGGCGGCAAGTGAGTGAGTCCCCATGAGCATAGGCAAACTATGTGATTGGGGTGAACCAACGTCACCAACACCGCTGCAGCTTCAAGTAGGAAGGGGATAACCTCACCATTATTTACTCAAGCTTAGGATCATCTATGATGAAACTTCTCACCGGGATAGTACTGTTACTTGCACTCAGTGCTGGTTTTTTCTCCGACGATTTACGTGCTTGGTTATTTCCCGCTCAGCGCGATCTTAATCATTACTGTCTGCTCTCGCAGCAAAGCTGTGAACAAGCCGGAGTCAGTATGAGACTAGAACCAGCGCTCAACGCCCCTGCCACCACTTATCGGCTGACGGTCAACTGGCCAAATGCCGGCGCGCAAAATTTAATCCTGACCTTACAAGGGTTGGAAATGGATATGGGTAGCGCCAAATTTTCATTATCCCCAATAGGTTCAGATAGTTACAGCGGTGAGATCATTTTGCCGGCCTGCTCTTCAGGTGCAATGACCTGGCTTGGTGAACTGAGTAATGGCCAGCAAACGGTGTACCCGGCCATAAAAGTGGCACACTAATTACCACCCTACATGCCTGAAGCAGCTCAGTTGTGGGTGATAATAATGATCATTGAGGACAAGCCAAGCGAGCATTGCCCTTATGCATTTGTGTGTTTGAGCTCGACTGGCCAGAGATGTTTTACCTGCATTTTTATCGCGGTTGAGCAATAAATTCATCACTCCCTCTCAAAATAGGCCTCTTATCACGCTAATCATCAATTATCGGTAGACACATTATATTGTGTGGTTAATATTGGGATCCTTCAGAATGAATAACTGAAGTTACAATAATTCAAATTTTTTGATAATTCACAGGGATAACTATGCAAAACAACTCATTTATCGCCCGTTTTGCGCGTGGAAATCTGGTATTGCAAATCTTAGCTGGCATCCTATTAGGTGCTGTTTTAGCTACTTTTTCACCGGAATACGCTCAAAAAGTAGGATTACTTGGCAATTTATTCGTGGGAGCGCTAAAAGCCGTTGCTCCAATATTGGTATTTATTTTGGTTGCATCCTCTATCGCGAACCAAAAGAAAAACCAACACACTTATATGCGTCCGATCGTTGTGCTCTACCTTTTTGGCACCTTTTCCGCAGCACTGACCGCCGTGATCTTAAGCTTCCTATTCCCAACCACTTTAGTGTTAACCACTGGGGTAGAAGGGGTAACCCCACCACAAGGCATTGCGGAAGTTCTTAATACCTTGCTATTTAAATTGGTGGATAACCCAATTAGCGCGCTGATGAATGCCAATTACATCGGCATTTTGGCTTGGGGTGTCGGATTAGGTTTGGCGCTGCACCGTGCATCTTCCACCACTAAAGCGGTCTTTGAAGATCTTAGCCACGGAATTTCACAAATTGTGCGCTTTATTATTCGACTGGCACCATTCGGTATTTTTGGCTTAGTCGCCTCCACATTTGCCACCACAGGTTTTGGCGCTTTAGCTGGCTATGTACAATTACTGGCGGTGTTACTGGGTGCGATGGCGTTTATTGCACTGGTCGTCAACCCAGTGATTGTGTACTACAAAATTCGCCGCAACCCTTTCCCATTGGTTTTACAATGTCTGCGTGAAAGTGGTATGACTGCATTTTTCACACGCTCCAGTGCAGCCAACATTCCAGTCAACATGGCACTGTGTGAAAAACTCAATTTGGATGAAGATACCTATTCAGTATCGATCCCTCTCGGTGCCACCATCAACATGGCAGGGGCCGCGATCACCATTACCGTTCTCACGCTTGCCGCAGTGCACACTTTAGGTATTGAAGTCGATCTGCTGACCGCTTTACTGCTTAGTGTGGTCGCCGCTGTTTCTGCTTGTGGCGCTTCCGGAGTGGCGGGTGGTTCACTACTGCTGATCCCACTGGCCTGTGGTTTGTTTGGTATTTCCAACGATATCGCGATGCAAGTGGTTGCGGTCGGCTTTATTATTGGTGTGCTGCAAGATTCTGCAGAAACGGCGCTTAACAGCTCTACTGATGTGATCTTTACTGCATCAGTGTGTCAAGCTGAGCAAAGTTAATCTTAAGCGTAAATAAGATAACCATGACAAAAATGGGCAGACATGCCCATTTTTTCTGGGTGTTATACCCGAGGTCTGTGCGGCAACCATGATGGCCAATCCAAGTGAGGCAATGCATAGTTGAGTGGCACCAGCAAATATAGCGCCCCCGCCAATAACCCTGCCCCAAATAAATCCAGCGGATAGTGCATGCCAAGCCATAGCCGACTATAGCCGATGCTGATGGTCCAACTCAGTAATACAGCTACATCGAGATAGCGTTTTTTCTCAGCTAACAGCTGACCAAAAAACAGTAAACACACCACCGCAAACAAGGTATGCCCAGAGGGAAAAGAGTAATCCAGTTCTTGCTGCCAATGTTTAACTCGCCATGGACTCACGTTTGATTCCATCGCCAGCAAAATGGCTTGTTGTTTAGGCTCAGACAGCAGATAGAAATGTTGCGGATTGGGTAATAACAGCGATTGTGTCATCACTTCAGTGTAAGGTCTTGGCTGTTCAGTCAGCGCTTTAATGCCGACTTTCAGCACCATAGCCAGTCCAAGTAACAGTATCAATTGTAGAGCTTTTTGTGACCATTGGTGGCGTGGTATCTGGCAACGCCATGTCACCCAAATCATCAGCAAAAGCAGAGAAATCAAAAAGCCTTGCTTACCCGCGGAATAAGTCAGATAGGTAATGGCTTGGCCAGTAGAGTCCTGCACTGGTTGGTAAAAATCAAATGGTTGTGACCATATACTCAGTGGAATTAATAGCACAATAAACATCAACATTAATGCTAAAGCATATCTGCGCTGCATAAAAAACACCGTCATCACTCTACTCCATCCCAGACTGGATGAGTATTCTAGTCACAGCTACATCCAACAATGCCAATATGATGTCAATTTATTAGGAAAATCCCTTTATGCCACGTGCACTAAATGCGGAGCTAAGTTGATCAACTCATCGACAATTTCTTTAGTCTGCTTGGAATAGATCAGTTTATCTTTTGCTCCGACTAACTGGATATAACGCACCTTGCCTGACAGGATAATTTGGCGCAGTAAGCGCAAAATTACCTGATTATCCAATACGTGATGCATATCAATCCCGTGCCCAGCAACCAATGAGGCTAAATCAATATTTACCATCAGTTGTTCACTGCGCTCAATGTAACTACTCAACTGGTCTTTTAACTGGGTACGGTTTAAAAAACCACACTCTTGATGGCTGATCCAATCACAGCCAAGATCTTCGGCATACTCTAGTGTTTGCGCACTGATTTGCTCACTATCGATGCCAATACAAAGCAGTTTACTGTGCGTAAACCGCGATAAAGCAAAGTGAAAGGCGCTACCTAATTGCAAATCCAAACTGGGTTTCAACTCAAATTGATGCCCGATATGCACGATGCCAATATTGCTATTATCTTGACTAAGTACCGCTAAACCCTGCAATACAATCTCATGGCAATTAGCTAATACCACAGGCACGGTACCAATAGCGATTGATTGGCTAAGCGCGGATTGAAAAGTATTGGCCTGCCCATCCACCAGCACATAATGGCTTGTCTCTGGGTATGTCGTGGTTGCCGATTGTTGCTGATACAACCAATCTGCGGCAACATCGAGGCTCTGCTGTGCTAATTCAAACGCGACCAATGACATTGGTTTGATCCGCTGGCTAACTGTCATAAAGCCAAACTTCGCCATCGAATGACTCACCGTACGATTTAAGTGGTGGCGTTTGAATAAGTTAAGCATGATCGATTACCTTTCTGGTGGCAACGCACGGGCGGCTTGCAATACATGTAAAATAATTCGTTGCTTGTTGCTTTCGACTCGATGGGCGGGCGCCATCACCGAAATTGCCCCAATCAACTTACTCCCTTTCATCACCGGAGCACTGATCCCCGAAACGCCGGGATCAATTTCCGAGGTGCTCACGGCATAACCATGATGACGTATCTTGGCAAACTCGTTTTGCCACTTGTCCAAACTTGGATCCTCGCCAAAATAGCGTAAGATCTTTTCACAACGTGCTGCAGGCATGTAGGCCAACATCACTTTAGAGGAGGCACCGCGAAGCAGGGGTTGACTTTGACCCTGGACGAAGCTGCATCGCAGTGCCTGCATACTCTCTTTTTGACTGACACACAATGCTCGATAACCGACCGGCACCATATAGGCAGCCATTTCCCCAGTCTGTTTTTGTAAACGACTTAACACCGCATCAACCGAATCAAGGTTATGTTGACTGGTTTGATAACTTCTCATCAGCAGCAATGCTGCCGGACCGATGATCAAGGTTTTGTCGTGTGGACTCTCTTCAATCAAGTTCCACTCTTTGAGCAGTTTCAAATGTCGATAAAGGCTACTGAGGGGAACTTGCAGTTGTTCACTCAATCCTTTTGCTGATACTGGCTCTGGATTTACCGCAACTTGCATCAGCAATTGCAGTGATTTTTCATTAACTTGGTTAGCTGATGGTTTCATCTCTTTCATGGGTGTTTTTTAGCCTTTAATCGAGGGCATCTCAAATGCTTATTCTTATATATCGAGAAATAGATAAGAACTAAAGCATTACATTCCTACATGGTGAGAATTTAACTCAAATTGGATAAATTAATCGTCACCGGCTATCTCGCAACAACTTGAAATGGCAGTTAAATGATCAGTCAGTGTGAGCCAAAACTTGCCCGCCGTTTGAGATACTGCACAGTGAAATGAGGGAGTAAAATAGCAGAAAGCCGAGTGAATACTCGGCTGAGTGACCACCAGCAGTCTAAAAGCGGCGGGTGGTCATCAAATGCGGCTCAAACGAGAATTAAAGTGTAAAGCGGGAAATTTCCTTATTCAGCTCTTGTGCCATCGCATGCAACGATTGCGCCTGCTGTACAGATAACTGAGCTTCTTCGGCCAACTGATCACTCACTTCACGCACAGATTCAGTATTGATATTGATATCAGCCGTCACCAAAGATTGCTCTTCAGCCGCCGAGGCAATTTGCGTCGCCATATCACTGATGTGCTGAATTGCTTCACTGATCGCTTGTAAGCTAGTTCCCGTTTGGTTGACATCCGCAACACTGGTTTCCACCAAGTTATGGCTTTCCGTCATCGCCGAGACGGCGGTCGTCGTCACTTTTTGCAGACCTGAAATCTTGATTTGGATCTCTTCAGTGGAAGCATGCGTCCGCTGCGACAGCACTCGCACTTCATCGGCGACTACTGCAAAACCACGCCCCTGCTCACCGGCACGCGCCGCTTCAATCGCAGCATTAAGCGCCAGTAAATTGGTTTGCTCGGCAATCCCACGAATCGTCGACAAAATCGTCGATATTTCATTGGCATGTTCTTCTAGCTCACTAATGATCTGTACTGCAGCGGTAAGCTCTTGGGCTAACTGATCAATCGATTGTTTGCTTTGCTGCATCTGCATAAAGCCATCTTCACCTAAATGGACTGATTGAGTAGCGTTGCGCGCAGTATTTTCAGCATTATTGGCAATTTCGGCCGTCGCCGATGCCATCTCAGTGACGGCGGTCGCCACCATAGTGATTTGATCTTGTTGGGTACGGATCCGTTGACTGGTTTGCGTCGCCGATGCAGCTAAATGATCGGCACCTTGATTCAGGGTGATGGAAACTTCGCGCACATTTTTTACCATCTGGTGCAAGCTACCGATAAATTTATTAAATTTATCAGCCAGTAAGCCCACCTCATCTTGGCTGTTTACCTCTAAGCGTCGAGTTAAATCACCATTTCCTTCAGCAATATCCGCTAATGCATTGGCGATATGGCCCAGATCATTCAGTTGACGCGCGACAAACCACGAGGTGAACAGTGCCATGATCAGCAAAACAGCAATCCCAATCCCAATTTGCACCATTAACACATCATTCAGTGGTTGCTCTAAAACTGACCGATCCATCACCATCACCAGTAACCAATCGGTATTCGCCACTGTCTGTGCCATCAAAAGATTATCACTGTCGTCAATGCTCAATGGCAGTAGCGTCCGTAACTGCGCAGCACGATTTAATTGCGCAAGAGTAAGCTCGGCAGAAATATCTTCGGTAGGTTTTAAAATCAACTCTGCGTTTGGATGTGCGACAATTTTGCCTTTCTGGTTGACCAAAATGGCATAACCGTCACCTGGCACCGCAATCGCTAATACATCTTGGATAAGTTTATCCAGTGCCAAATTGGAGGCAGCCACTCCGATCAACTGGCCATTGTGGCGCACAGGCTCAGCAAGAGTCACCACTAAAGTCTGCATGGTGACGCTGACATAAGGCTCGGTAGTAATTGGTTTACCCGCGGCTTTCGCCTCTTTATACCAGTCACGGATGCGAGGATCATAGCCTGCGGTATTCAGCGTAGGATCTTGGCGAAACATCTCGCCTTGTTCGTTACCGTAGTAACTCAGGCCAAACGATCCCGCTTGTAGGGTTTGTCTTAGATGTGGCACCAGATCTAACTGTGGATTACTTTCAATCTCTTCACGAAGCCCCTTTAAGGCTAGTTGCTTCCCAGTAAACCAATCACCAATACCTTTAGCATGAGCGTGCAAGGTATTACGGCTTTCACTTTCAATCGCTCGCCAACTCTCTTGCTTAAATAACTGGTAACCGGCCACCACTAAAGCGACTGCCGTCACCGCTATCGCGACAACCACAGAGCAAACCATTTTTCTCTTTAGACTTAATCGCATCAGCAATACTCCACTCACATTCAATTACACCAATATGTGATCAAAGTATCTAAGCGTCAGGAAATTACTTTGCGAAAGTTCGCACAATCACAAGTATTGAGGAAGCAAATAACTAATCTGTGAGATATCGTCCATAATTCTAAATAGTTATGCTCAGTGTCGACAAATAATCGGAAGATGTATAAAACAAAAAACCAGCAACGTATTGGATTAGCTTGCAATTAGGCAGCAAACATCAGATCACTCTGTGGTGATCATCAATTGAGAGAGGAAAATCACTAAGTGTGATTTAAGAAATGCGGACACTAGTACTCGTTAATAAATCATGCGACTGAATACGCTCATTTTGCTGATTACACACTCGGCAAAAATACTGTTTTTCCATCTGGTAATAGTGCTGGCCATGGATCAGCATAGTGAGGAATTGTTGGAATCCTTGCCAACCGTCAGGCTGTTCTTGCACCCGCTTCATCAGTGCTTTATGCGCAGTTTGTTTGCCACAGCAACGACAATAAGCTTTTGGCATGACGGATCCCTCTTATTTACTGGTCACTATTGATAATTGACGCATTCTGCAGCGATAGGTTCCGCAAACATAATTTGTTATACAAATTTCGTGATCTGTATTAGAAAATTGTTCAATAAACACTAAATTATATTGAATAAGCCTCGTATTCACGAGGCTTATTCAACGATTTGATGAGAAAGTTATGCCAGTTCGCGTAACTGCTTTTTAAACTCAAGATGTTGTGCTTTGACTTGTGCTTCGGGCTGCTCGGTCAGCAAGCTCACCACCACAATCGCCAACATCGCGAAGATGATCCCCGGCACAATTTCATACACATCAAACCAACCGCCAGTCAGTTGTTTCCATACTACTATGGTCACCCCTCCTACCACGATCCCCGCTAAAGCACCATGGCGATTCATCCGCTCCCAATACAAACTTAGGACTAAAGTCGGGCCAAATGCCGCACCAAATCCAGCCCAAGCGTATGACACCAAACTCAACACTGAACTGTCTGGGGTCATCGCCAGCAGTAATGCCAGCACAGAAATGATCACCACACCCACACGGCCCACCCGTACAATCTGCTCGGAACTGGCATCGGTTTTCACTAATTGTTTGTAGAAATCTTCCGCCAACGCAGAGGATGACACCAACAGTTGTGAATCAGCGGTACTCATGATCGCAGCCAAAATCGCCGCCAACAAAATGCCCGCAATCACTGGATGAAACAGTGAATTGACCAACAACATGAAGACCTTTTCACCATCGTCCAACTGAATCGAACCTGATTGAGTGACAAAAATTAACCCAGTCAAACCAACCAAAATCGCACCGACCATTGAAACCCCAGTCCATACCACAGCAATGCGCCGCGCCGTCGTCAAATCTTGATTTGAGCGTGAAGCTTTAAAACGTGCCAATATGTGCGGCTGACCAAAATAGCCTAAGCCCCAAGCCACCAGCGATAGAATGGCAATCACAGACAACGGTTCACCTTGTGCATCATTCCACAGCGTCAACAGCTCGGGGTTAATTGCAGTTAAATCCTGATCAAGCTGCGTCAAGCTACCATTCATCGCGACCACGGGCACCACCATTAACGCGGCTGCCATCAGTAAACCTTGCACTAAATCAGTCCAAGATACCGCTAAGAAACCGCCAAATAAGGTGTATGAAACCACACAAATGGTACCAATGATGACCGCGGTGGAATAATCGATACCGAATACGGTTTCAAACAGTTTTCCGCCGGCAACCAAACCTGAGCTGGTATAAAAAAGGAAGAATAACAGGATAAAAAATGCCGAAATGGTTTGGATCAGTTTCGATTTATCGTTGAAACGACGCGACAAAAACTCAGGCAATGTCAACGCATCGGTCGTAATACTGTAAGTTCTTAAGCGTTTGGCATTAATTAACCAGTTAGCCCATGTGCCAACCAGTAGACCACCCGCCAACCAGAATGCTTCAATCCCCGCAGCATAAGCGTAACCAGGTAAACCGAGCAGTAACCAACCACTCATATCGGATGCACCGGCAGAAAGTGCCGCAGGCCACGGGCCTAATGAACGACCACCGAGAAAGTAGTCGGTTGAGTTTTTCGTTCGCTGATAAGCGTAAACCCCAATCGTCAACATCAAAATGAGATAGACGATAAAGGTGGTTGTAATAGCAAAGCTATTTTCCATGGTGTGTTGTCCTCGTTAAAAGCTGGCGGCAAATGCGATTTGCTACGGAAACATGATCAAGCTTGGTATCCAAAACCGGCCGGATTAAAATTTAATGCTCATTCAACCCGATGCCTGACTTTACGCTCGGTTTGAGCTTGATCATGCTTTCGACATCACCGCGCCAATACTCGGGGCGGTTCAGTAAGGTTTGCTGCAATTATTAGCGGTGTATTTTGAGTGTCAGAAGAGGATTTGTCAAAAAGTCCTGACAATTTGTCAAAAAAGCCGAATTGAAACCAAAAATAAACAAATTATCAGCAATCGGATTACAGCTTTTATTCGTGAATACGCAGCAAAACCGCAGGGTAAATATGTAAAAATGACACTCTCAACAAGCTATACCCAAACAACTTGGAGTTGCAGGTAGGCGGCAAGTGGGTGAGTCCCCATGAACATAAGCAAACTATATGATTGGGGTGAACGAACGTAGCCAACACCGCTGCAGCTTCAAGTAGGAAGAGGATAAATCAGCATAGGTCATACGAGACAGGATTGAGGCGAGTTTTGCTAACACCCCACTTAAGAGACCGCGGACCAACGCCGTTTATATTGTGAAGGGGAAATACCATGCAATTTTGCAAAAGTGTGGGTAAATGCGCTCTGATTCGAAAAACCAGTCAGTTCAGCAATCTGGCCTAAATTCAGTCGCCCTTGTTCAATCAGCTGTTTGGCCATATCGACACGTTTATTGAGCACATATTGATGTGGCGTGACCCCCATCTGCTCTTTAAACAGTACATGAAAGTGACTCTCACTTAAAAAAACGCTGCCAGCTAATTGCGCGACCGAAATACGCTGCGCCAAATGCTGTTCGATGTAACGATCCACCACTTCAATATCAAAACGAGACTCTTTATGAGCACTGGCTAGCGCACTGATATGGCGTTGCAATAGTGCCACTACCGTATCATTACAAGCTCGGCCAAGCAGTAGATCGTCAGGACTCGCCTGCATTTCTTGCACCAACATCTGGATCAAACGCTGGATCTGACCATCTAACTGAAAGTAGATCTCACTCGTGGTCAGCTCATTGAGTTTACGTAACAACAAAGGATCATCATCGCTCGGCGTTGGCATGTTTAATACCAGAATATCCGATTGCCCAACGATGCCACCAAAAGCATGATCCGAGCCTGAGGTCACCACGCAGCCTTGACCTGGACCAACAATATTACCCATACCGCGCACTTCAAATTCCGCTTGGCCCTTCAGACCAATCACGATTTGGGTGTAGCTATGATCATGGCACGCCATATGCGAAGGCAAGGTGATCAGCTCGGCTGGTTTAGGTAACAGAACTTTGGCCATCAGAGAACGATTGGCGACATCAGGAGCATGCGATTGAGCCATTTCAACCTCATAAGGTGTTGTTTGCGCGGCCATGGTATACCAAATTGTCCGAAAACGAAATGATTCCCATCTGCTCACCAAACATAATAAACTACGCACCGATTGATTTGGTAAATATTAGAAGCGCGCGACACCGTATTCAGAGCTTTAGTGCATCGATTACCACTCTTAATGCGGGTGAGACATTACGATGAGGGTAATAAAGATACTGTCCTGCCAAACGGTGGCTATAAGATTTCAATACTTGGATTAAAGTACCGCGCTCTAATTCATCAGCCACTAACTCCTTCGGAACATACGCCAGCCCAAGCCCCATTTTTGCCGCTTCAGCTTCCATGTAACTATCAGAGAATACCCAGCTCTTCTGTGGCTGATGCTTGATGAGATTGCCCTGCTGCCACAATTCCCAGTGGTAAAGAGAGCCATCAGCAAACTGGTAAGCAATACAGGGATGGGCAGCCAGATCGGCCGGTGTATGCGGAAATCCGTAGTGTAAAAAATGCGCCGGAGTGGCGACTATTGCCATCTCCAAATCAGCGCTGATCCGTACGGCCACCATTCCCTCATCAACTTCATCTCCCAAACGAACCCCAGCATCAAAACGTTCATCGATGATGTTCACAAAACGGTTTTCACTGATCAGCTCTAGCTGAATATCTGGGTAACGTTGTCGAAAAATAGCCAGTTTAGGCAGTAACACCTTATCGATAGCGTGTTGACTGGCATTGATACGTACTGTACCAGAAGGGATGTCACGATAATGAGCCAGCGTAGCCAGACCGGTATCTAATGACTGGAAACCACTCTGAACCGAACGATATAACTGTTCACCCGCTTGGGTCAGTGACTGACTACGGGTAGTGCGCATCAACAATTGCACCCCTAACCGCGCTTCTAACTCACGAATCGTGCGACTGATCCCTGATTGAGCTAGCCCCAATCGAGCGGCCGCTTTGGTAAAACTGCCTTCGCGAGCAACCAGCATAAAAATGTGCAGATCATTATAGTTCTCACGGATTGTCATTTTTTACTCCACCATTGACTCACCAGCCTCTTAGTACCACGGGTTAAACGCCCAATTCAGAACAAATACGCATGAATGTTATCATGAAATGGCCTCTAATCATGACGAATTGTTCTAGCTAGAATAAATTGGATGGGTGAATGGATTAACTAACCCACCTTATCACTACCGTTCAAAACTCCGAATGCAAGGAACTTTTCCATGACTATTCTTCCACATAAGCTGACAGCTATCGCATCTCACCTACTGCTAGGAGCTGCATTAACCGGAATTTCAACCATGAGCAATGCCCAAACGGCCCCAGCCCCGACCGATCCCGTCTCTATGGTGAGCGAATGGGATAAAATCTTTGCCCAAAGCCCTCACGTTGAGCATCGTAAGGTCACCTTCAAAAATCGTTATGGCATCACGCTAGTTGCTGATCTTTACCTGCCCAAAAACCGTGGAGAAGGTAAATTGGCAGCGATTGCCCTTGGCGGTCCGTTTGGCGCAGTGAAAGAGCAATCCAGTGGTCTCTACGCACAAACTCTGGCAGAACGCGGTTTTATCACGCTGGCATTTGATGCCTCCTATACCGGAGAAAGTGGCGGTCAACCACGCAATGTCGCCTCACCAGATATTAATACGGAAGATTTTAGCGCTGCGGTTGATTTTCTTGGCCTGCAACCCGAAGTTGACCGTAATCGTATCGGTATTATAGGGATCTGTGGTTGGGGTGGCATGGCGCTCAATGCGGCAGCCGTAGACACACGAATCAAAGCTGTAGTAACCAGTACTATGTACGATATGACCCGTGTTATGTCTAAAGGCTATAACGACAGTATGCCCCTAGAACAACGCACCAAAATCCTGCAACAAATGAGTGAACAACGCTGGCAAGACGCGGAAAATGGTACGCCTGCCTATCAACCAGCCTACAACGCAAATCTTAAGGGTGATGAACCTCAATTTATGGTCGATTATCACAACTATTATATGACCAAACGCGGCTACCATCCGCGCTCAGTCAACTCAGGTAATGCTTGGACGCAAACCACGCCAATCTCATTTATGAATATGCCGATCATGAGCTATATCCAAGAGATTTCACCACGTCCGATCCTGCTGGTGCATGGTGAAAATGCTCACTCACGTTATTTCAGTGAGACCGCTTATGCCGCGGCAAGTCAACCCAAAGAACTCTACATCGTCAATGGTGCTAACCACGTCGATCTATATGACCAAGTAGATAAAATCCCATTTGGCAAGATTGAACAATTCTTTAAAACCAATCTTAAGTAACCATTAGTAACGCAGCGCACTCCGCGCTGCGTTGTTTGATGGCGAAAACACCACTAATTAGGACCGTTCTCATTCTGTCATCGACCTCAATAGTTTGACTATTTCAGCCAACTGATCCCGACTCTTAATGTTGTCCATTTAAGCGACAAAAGTTTGGCAATCAGAGCATGATTTGCGACATCATCAGCATGCAATCGGGTGATATCCCTCTCACTGATCAACGCGATTTCATGATCAGATTGCAAATTCTCTGCACACGAAATAATAACCGCCGATCATCAAGCATAATCAATCAGACACATAAAACCTGAGTTTAGAGACGGTAACTGACTTAACTTCTTATCTCGGAACAATGATCAAGCGCACATAAATTACGGTCAATGTGTACTCAATTTAAAAAACGTTAAAGTGGATCGGAAAACTCAGCTTGCATATTTTTCTAATCTGCTCAAAATGAAAATACTTAGTTCTAAAGTTTAAAAAATCAGTCACCTAATGTATGACTAGAGATGACTTTGAACTAAGAGGAATAATATTTGCATTGAATAATTCAGCTATCAACAAAGCTGTCAAAATTTTGTCTTTCCCACTTTTTGTGGCTAAACGTAAATGTGTTGCAGGGACCTATGATTAAACGCCGTATCCCAGCGCTATTGCTTGCGCTATTCCCTCTATGGGTATCTGCATCGGTGTACGCCGAGGAGGTCACTCAAGTTGACCCCGTTGTGGCTATCGATGAAAAATTGAGTAATAAACAGAACGAAATCAACGCAATTATCACCGACTACGAAGTAGAAAGTGCTAAGTTGCAACAGTTGAAAAATGAGCAAAGCCGATTGAAACGTGAAGGCGAAGAGTTAAACGCCAAGCGTAATCGGGCCAAGTCCGAGTTGGATAAGCAGTATACCCGTCTTCTCGAAGATCCCGACACCGACTTAGTCACCTTCCAAAAACGCTATCAAGAAGCTTGGAATACGCTAAAAGGTAACCAATCACAAAAGTTAGACAACGACCAAGCTGTCACTGAAATTGAGATGCGTCTATCGCAAATTAAGCAAAGACAAGCTCGTTTGAACACGGAGCTAACCAATTTGGAAGAGTCCAAAATTGAAGCACGTGTCAAGCGGTTAGCCACTGAATTACGTGAAAGTAATGTGTTGGAAACCAGCTTCAAAACCAGTTGCTCAACCAACATGACCTTAGGTGAATGTGCCAGTCAAGGACAGCATCTGACCAAACAGAAAGCGGTCAAGACCTTTCGTGATAAGCTGATCAGCAATTTAACCGAATCCGTGATCGCCAACCGCAATCTCAAAGGTGTTGAACTCAATATTCACATTCAAGAAAGTCAGATGATCCGCTCTGGTTTCGAAGGTAACAACGAATATTTCACGCTGATGCAAGCTCAACTGCAGGCCAAACCCGAAGCGATAGCCGCTTGTAAGCTGCTCAACGTTGAAACACGTTACTGCTTACAAGGAAAATCAGGGTCAACCGCACAGAAAAAGCAAGATAAACAGTGGGCAAATGTGACCATTCGTTCTGATCAATACAATGATTCAGTAACCATTAACGGCATCAACTATGGCAGTACACCGGTTGAATTAGTATTACCGGCTGGCCGCCATCAGGTGACGTTATCTAAAGAAGGTTATGAAACCTACAATCGTATGGTTACGGTCAGCGGTAATGATACGGTATGGGTCAAACTGAGACCGAATAAAGACAGTTAATGGTATAAAATATCCATAATTTTTTGCCGAGATTCACAAACTTGTCGATAAAACGCCATTTTGTCATTAAGTTATTGAAAGATGACTTCAGACAAAATGGCGTTTTCGTTTAGAATGCTCATAACTTAGACTTAATTTCCTAATTTGAAGTAGACACCACCATGCGACAAGGGATTCCCGCTCTATTATTAGCACTGTCACCTTACTTAGTGGCAGCCCCCGTGCTGGGAGAGGAAATCGCCTCTTCTGTGCTTGCGATTGATGATGCGCTGTTTAGCAAACATACCGAGCTGCAAAAGGCTAGCGATACGACCCAACTTCAGAAAACCGTTATCAATAACCAACAGTCTGAGTTGAATCGGTTGGATCAACAAGCTAAAGCCTTGCAAACCTTGCTTAACACAGCTAAAACCAATCTTGAGCGTGATTATCAAAAAATGATTGATGAACCTGATCTGGATATCAGTCCATCACAAAATGCGTATCAAGCCGCCTGGACGGAGGTCAAACAAAATCAAATTGTTCGCCTCGATGCCGAACAGAAACTGCAAGAAATGCAGAGTGTATTCGCTCAATACCAAGCTCAGCAGCAAACCATCGAACAGAGTATCGCTCAACTCCAGCAACAGAGAATGCGCGCACGGGTGGCGAGATTGCGTGAAGAGCTACAGCGTTCAGGTGAGCAAAAAATCGCGATTACCAATCTGTGTAGTGCAGAGATGACCCTTGCACAATGCAACAAACAAACCACCGACCTCGCTTTGCAAAAAGCGGTCAACCAATTCCAACTTTGGCTGATTGATCAAAGCAGTGAAACCAGCATCATCAAACCACAACTGCATAATGTATCGCTCAACATTCACCTACTCAAACACGCTGTGGTGGAGTCTGGTTTTTATGACGGTATGCAATTTAGAAGCCTCATCACTGCCCAGCTTGAAGCGCGCCCAGCCAAAAATGTCCCTTGCAAGCTGCTCAATATTGAATCGCAATACTGTTTTGACCCCGGTCAAGGCGAGGCGGAACAACAGCAAAAAGAAGTGGCTTGGATTAACTTATCGCTGCGTTCCAATCAACATGGCGATCGCGTGACTATTGATGGGGTTAATTACGGCAACACCCCTGTAGAAGTGATGCTACCGGCCGGTAACCATCGGATTAAAATTGAAAAAGAGGGATTTCGCACCTTCGAACAAGAAGTCACTATCACCTCAGATCATACTTTGCGGGTCAATTTGCATGAAAGATCCAACCCACTGCGTGCTGGGCATAAATTTGCCGATTCAGTAAAAGGCAAAGTTACGCCACCAGAAGTGATCACACTGCTGCCAGGACAATACCTGTTAGGAGAAAACGCCGCGCAACAATACCACCTTGATCATGCTTTCGCACTCAGCGCGACGCCAGTCACCGTGGCTCAGTTTGAAAACTTCATCAATCAGACCCAATACCAGACTGATGCCGAGCTGAAAAATCTCTGTATTGCAGTTAATCAATCCGAAGTGACTCCGATCGCAGACAGCAACTGGCGTACCCCTGGATTTCAACAAAACCCAAATGCTCCCGTCGTATGCGTTAGTCAAAATGATGCTAAAGCTTATGCCAACTGGCTCTCCAAGCAAACCGGATTCACCTATCGATTGCCGAGTGAAGAAGAGTGGGAAATTGCCGCACGGGCTGGCAGCAAAACCGATTATTGGTGGGGCAATCAATTTGGGGCAGGTAAAGCCAACACCGGCTGGGCTGGCACCACTTGGTCAAATCGCAGTACATCTCCGGTAAAAACCTTCTCGCCAAACTCATTAGGGTTTTACGATATGGTCGGCAATGTATGGGAATGGACCAATGATTCACGTGGCTTAGTCAAAGGTGGCGCGTGGAGCTTTTCACCGGAAATGGCGAAAGCTCATAGTCAACTTTTTGTTGGCCCCACCACCGCAGCTAACTATGTCGGTTTTCGTCTACTCCGTGAGTTGAAATAAGCGCTAACTGACCAACATACAAAGGGGGAATCATCCCCCTTTGTTGATTTTAGTTGATCATGCTTTGGTTATCTGGTCTTCGCCGACCTCAGCCATGGCACACCGCGGTACTATGGCGCCAGTCGATCCACCTGCCAGGTTTGATCTTGACGCGAATATAAGAAGCGATCGTGTAGTCGGTGTTCGCCTCCTTGCCAAAATTCAATGCTGTGCGGTTTGATCCGATACCCGCCCCAAAAACTAGGCACCGGAATTTCCCCATTGGCAAATTTCTGCTTAAGTTCAAGATATTTGCCTTCCAAAATACCACGGGCGGAAATTCGGCGACTTTGATGACTGGCAATCGCGGCAATCTGGCTCTCTTTCGGACGCGAAGTAAAATATTTGATGTTTTCTAATGTGGTTAGCTTTTCTGCTACCCCAGTAATATGCACTTGTCGTTCTAAAGGGTGCCAAGGAAAGTGAAGACTCACTTTACTATTTTGGGCAATATGCTCCGCTTTACGGCTGGCCAAATTGGTGTAAAACACAAACCCTGCATCATCGACATTTTTAAGTAGCACAATACGTTGAAATGGCTGGCCATTCTCATCCACCGTTGCCACCGTCATCGCCGTCGGATCGGATAAATTAGCCGCGATCGCCTGCTGTAGCCAATGATTAAACTGATCAATCGGGTTGGTCTGTAAATCTTTTCTTCTTAGCCCACCATGAATGTATTCACGACGAATATCTGAAAGATCCATTGCTGCTCCTCACTCATTTTTGCCCGATTGTGCGCTGATCCTACTGATAACTCAAGTGACCATCGATTGCATCAACCTGCTAGGTGACAACAAAAAAGTTCAAATTCACCAAAATTATTAACCTGTTAAATAGGCCTTTTGCTGTAGATAGCATATTCTTAACAATTATAAACACCAATAATAAAATCAACCGACTAAGCATACCGCATCCGGTTGCGGTCACGGCCCAATCCTGCATCCATTGTGAGTAGGCACGGCTGGTGAAACAGGAACCCATTATGAGCCATCACAGTTATCACAAGCTCAGCGACGAAGAACTCGATTATGTGGACGACAAGACGGCCGCATTACTACTGAATACTCCACGTAGTGCACAGATCATGCTATGGGTAATGGTGGCATTTTTCGTGTTGGCCCTGCTTTGGTCGGCGTGGGCAGAAATTGATCAAGTCACGGTCGGTCAAGGTAAAGTGGTCCCCTCTTCGCAAATTCAGGTCATTCAAAATTTAGAAGGTGGGCTCGTTAAACAAATTCTGGTGCATGAAGGTCAGCAAGTACAAAAAGGTCAGCAGTTAATCCTGATCGACGATACCCGTTTTCGTTCAGATTTTCGTGAACGTGAGCAGCAGGTCGCCAACTTAACGGCCACGGTATTACAGCTGTCCGCCTCACTCGCTAGTGTGATCCTTGATGAGGAAGTTGAAGAAAAAAATTGGGCCAATAGCGTGCGTTTGGATTATACCAAACTCACCTTCCCTAATGAGTTGAGTAGCTCAGAGCCAGAGCTGGTCGAGCGTCAACGTAACCAGTATCGACAAGATTTGGATAATTTACGCAACCAATTATCAGTCATTTCACAGCAAATTACCCAAAAACAACAAGATTTGATTGAAGCGCAAGCTCGTGTGACAAATTTGCGCCAAGGTTATGATTTTGCGAAAAAAGAACTGGAGATCACCGAGCCTCTCGCCAATGAAGGCGTAGTACCAAAAATCGAATTGCTCAAACTACAACGACAACTCAACGATACCCGGCGCGAATTAACCTCAACTGAACTCAAAATTCCAGTGCTTAAAGCCGCCGTTCGCGAAGCGATGCTCAGCCGCATCAATGCCGCACAAAAATTCCGCACCGAACAACAAGATAAACTCAATCAAGAACAAGATAAACTCTCAGCGCTTACCGAATCAACTGTCGGGCTGGAAGATAAAGTGAACCGTACCGTGGTCATATCACCAGTCACCGGCACGGTAAAAACCCTGTATGTGAATACGGTAGGCGGCGTCATTCAACCAGGCATGAATATTATTGAAATTGTGCCAACCGAAGATACCTTGTTGGTTGAAGCACAAATTGCACCGCAAGACATCGCTTTCCTGCGCCCACAATTGCCAGCGATTGTAAAATTTAGTGCTTACGATTTTACTCGCTACGGCGGTTTAGAAGGCACGTTAGAGCACATCAGTGCCGATACCACCCAAGATGAGAAAGGCAATAGTTTCTACCTTGTCCGTGTGCGTACGAAAGAAACCACTTTTGGTCACGATAAGAATTTGCCGATCATCCCTGGGATGACCGCCTCGGTCGATATTATTACTGGCAAAAGAACGGTACTAGCTTATCTGCTCAAGCCGATTTTAAGTGCGCAAAATAATGCACTAAGAGAATAATCGGCGCATGAAACATTGGATTGTTCTGTGGTTAGCGATTGGCGTCTCCTCATTCGCGGCGGAGCTTAATCCCCAAGAGCAGCAGTGGATCAATGCCGTGCAAGCCACTTACGGCCCTAGGGCGGGCTTGCGGGTAAAGACTTGGCGGCACGCCATCGCACAATGGGCAACGCTGTCAGAACAAGAACAATTACCCGCGGTCAACGCATTTTTTAACCAACTCAATTTCATTAATGATATTGAGCTGTGGGGAGTAAAAGATTACTGGGCAACTCCGCTAGAGTTTCTCGGCAGTAATGCCGGAGACTGTGAAGATTTCACAATTGCGAAGTATTTCTCACTGCTGGAACTCGGTGTATCGGATAAAAAACTGCGTCTCGTGTATGTTAAAGCGATAGAATTAAACCAATTTCATATGGTGTTGGCATATTATGCCACCCCAAGTTCGGAGCCGGTTATTTTGGATAACATCAATCCACAACTCAAACCGGCTTCAACTCGCCAAGACTTACTGCCAATTTACAGCTTTAATGGTAAGAGTTTGTGGCTAATGAAATCCCATCGCGGCCAATGGGCGGGCGATGCTTCCAGACTCAGTTTATGGAATGACTTAAGAGCCAGAGAACGCTCACTTAAATTGAATAAACCTCTAGTTAGCTATGATGAGTAGGCACTATGACGCTATACAAACAACTTGTCGCCGGGATGATCGCGGTGTTTATTTTGTTGTTGATTGCGGTTTTCAGCATCCAATTCAACACCACCCGTAACAGCCTTGAGCAACAACAACGCTCTGACGTCAATAATACCATCAATACCGTAGGCTTAGCTTTGGCTCCTTATTTACAACAAAAGGACACCGTTGCCGTCGAGTCGGTGATCAATGCACTGTTTGATGGCAGTAGCTATTCCGTGGTGAGATTGATCTTCCTTGATGATGGCCATGAGATCCTGCGCAGCTATCCGATTCAGCCAAATACCGTTCCGAGCTGGTTTACTCAACTGCCTTTATTTGCACCGATTCATGATCGGCGCGTGGTCACAAGCGGTTGGATGCAATTGGCGGAAGTCGAAATCGTTAGCCACCCGGGGCCAGCCTATGCCCAACTATGGGATGCTTTGCTCGACCTATGCACTGCTTTTGTTGCAATGTTAATGCTGGGGATGTTAGCGGTCGCTTGGCTATTAAAACGCGCTTTGCGACCACTACAACTGATCGTCAACAAGATGGAACTGGTCGCTAACAATCAATTTGGTGCACCGCTGCCGCGCCCTAACACACAAGATTTGATTTCAGTGGTTGACGGTATCAATAAGATGTCTGAACAGGTCGAAAGCGCCTTTAAATCTCAAGCCAAAGAGGCGCAGCAACTGCGTGAACGGGCTTATCTTGATCCGATTTCCCAATTAGGTAACCGCGCTTATTATATGAGTCAATTAAGCAATTGGCTGACCGAAAGTGGCGTGGGTGGCGTGGCTATTTTGCAAGCCGAGTTTATCCAAGAGTTGCATGAGACAAAAGGCTACCAAGCGAGTGATGACATGATACGAGAACTGGCCGATCGCCTGAAAAACTCGATCACCACCAAAGATATCTTACTGGCCCGCATCTCAACCTATGAGTTTGGGATCATCATGCCCAATATGGATCACAGTGAACTCAAAATTGTCGCCGATAGCATGATCAGCTGTATCGAAAACATTAATCCCGATCCCACTGGATTGGGTAAAACCCATCTTGCGCTGGGTGTCGTGGTCAGTAACAAGCGTCAATCGTCTAACACGCTATTACTCTCTTTATTGGATAATGCACTGGCGAAAGCGAAAGCGAACCCTGAATTGAAATATGGCTTCATTAATAGTGATACCGATAAAGTCATCTGGGGTAAACAGCAGTGGAAAACGCTGGTCGAAGAAGCGATGCATAACGATGGCTTCACGCTACGCTTGCAAGCCGCCAACAACAGTTGGGGACAAACCTTTCATCGCGAAGTGTTCTCTGCGTTTGAGAAAGATGGGGTGCGCTACCCAGCCAACCAATTCCTATTTGCGCTTGAACAGCTGCATATCAGTCACTTATTTGATCAATACATCATTGAAAAAGTGATCGCGGTACTAGAACAAGGCGAGCAGACTGAACCGTTAGCCATCAACATCGCTCAGGGCAGTCTCTCTCAAGCGAGTTTTATTCGCTGGATAAGCCAAATCCTCGCCAAACACCCAGCCATTGCCAGTTGGCTGCATTTCGAGATCCCTGAGAACTGTTTTATTCATCAGCCACATTACACGGCTCTATTTTGTCACGCAGTACGCAGCGCAGGGGCCGATTTTGGCGTCGATAACTACGGGCGTCACTTCCAGTCTCTGGACTATATCAATGAATTTCGCCCCAAATACGTCAAACTTGATTACCTTTTCACCCACCATTTGGATGATGAACGGCAAACCTTCACCCTAACCTCCATCTCCCGTACTGCACATAACTTAGGCATCACGACCATTGCATCACGGGTTGAAACCCAGACTCAGCTCGATTTTCTCTCAGAACATTTTATTGAAGTCTTTCAAGGCTTTATTGTTAATAAATAACCAAGGTCAAAGGCATGCAAGATACGTTACTCAATTCGCTGCTGTACGTAAGCCGTTATTATGGGCTAGCCAATTCGCCTGAAGCGCTGATCAATGGCCTACCGTTGACAGAAGGTCGACTCACGCCTTTTCTTTTTCCTCGTTCCGCAGAAAGAGCTGGGCTGATCGCGAAAGAAAACCGCGCCGCGTTAGAGGCCATCCCCCAATTAGTTTTTCCGGTAATCTTGCTGCTCAAAGGCGGTGAAGCTTGCGTACTCAACAGCATTAATCAAGCCACCCAAGAAGCGGAAATCGTCACCGCAGAATCGGGCATGGTGCCCGTCGCTTATTCAATAAGTGATCTCCAACAACGCTATATTGGCCGCTACTTTATGGTCAAAAAGCAGTTTCGTTTTGATGAACGTTCACCCGAAATACTCAAGTCGAATGAGGGTCATTGGTTCTGGAGTACCATTTATCAATCCAAACACATCTATCGAGATGTGTTGATTGCCTCGATCCTAATCAATCTATTTGCGATTGCCGCGCCGATGTTTTCACGCATTGTGTATGACAAAGTGATCCCCAACTTAGCCTTTGAAACTCTTTGGGTACTTTCCAGCGGAATTTTAGTGATCTTTCTGTTCGACTTTATCTTCAAAATGCTGCGCAATTACTTCATTGATGTAGCAGGCAAAAAATCTGACATCCTGATTTCTTCCAAGCTGTTTAGCAAAGTGATGGGCATTCGCATGGAGGCTCGTCCCCCTTCGGTGGGTGCTTTTGCTCGTCATTTGCAAGAATTTGAATCGATTCGCGAATTTTTTACCTCTGCCACCATCTCAGCGCTGATTGATTTGCCCTTTGCACTGCTGTTTTTGCTGTTGATCGGCTTAATGGCCGGACATCTGGTCTGGGTGCCAATTCTTGGTGTGCTGATGTTGGTGGTTTACTCACTACTGATGCAAGCCCGATTAAGACGCGCGATAGAAGAAGGTTCCAAGCTTGCCTCACAAAAATACGCCAATCTGATTGAAAGCTTAACTGGCTTAGAAACAGTGAAGCTGTTTGGCGCACAAGGACAGTTCCAATACCGCTGGGAAGAAGCGGTGGCACATATGGCCAACTGGAATATTAAAAGTCGTCGCATTACCGATAGCATTCAAAACACCGCAGGATTTATTCAGCAAGCGGCGAATATTGGTATGATCATTGTTGGGGTCTACCTGATTTCCAATGGTGACTTAACCATGGGCGGATTGATTGCCGCCACCATGCTCAGTGGTCGAGCCACCGGCCCACTGGTACAACTTTCGCTGCTTTCGACGCGCTACAACCAAGCCAAATCATCGATGACCATCATTGAGCAGATAATGGCAATGCCGGATGAGCAAGAGCAAGGTAAACGTTATATTCATCGCCCAATCATTCAAGGCAAAATTGAACTCGATCGCGTCACATTTCATTACCCCAATTCCCCTATCGCTTCCGTACGTGACCTCAGCCTAACCATCAATCCGGGAGAAAAAGTCGCGATTATTGGTCGAATTGGCTCCGGCAAAACCACTCTTGAGCGGCTGATCATGGGACTTTATAAACCAACGGAAGGCCATGTGCGCATCGATGATACCAATATTGCCCAACTGCACCATATCGATATTCGGCGCAATATTGGTTGTGTACCACAAGACAGCGTCCTGTTTTACGGCTCGATCCGCGACAATATTACCCTCGGTCGCCCACTCGCTGATGATCGTGAGGTGATGGATGCCGCCAACCGAGCTGGGGTCACAGTATTTACTCAACAAGATCCCGCCGGTCTAGAGCGCCAAGTTGGCGAAGGCGGTATGCTGCTCTCGGGTGGCCAACGGCAAACCGTTTCGATTGCACGAGCCCTACTCGGCCGACCACCGGTGCTACTGATGGATGAACCAACCAGCGCGATGGACAACCGCTCAGAAATGCACATTAAACAGCAACTCAGCCAATTAAAGCCGAGCGAAACGCTGATCCTGATCACCCATAAAACCTCGATGCTGGATGTGGTCGATCGCGTAATTGTGATGGAAAAAGGGGGAATTATTGCTGATGGTCCAAAGCATGAAGTGCTTAACGAGCTACGCCAAGGAAATGTGCGGGTGGTGTAATAATGGAAGCGGAGTAAGCAACGGTTCGCTGCGATAGTGTCAGATCATCACGCGGGAAACGACGCCCAGCGAAAATTAGCGTTCAACCGCACACCTCGCGAGGCGAGATTAAATACCGATATCTTCCGCCTCTAAGCGTGACGATAATTTAATCTCGCGCTGATTAAAGCTAAAAATCGAGGCGCCATGCTCACGTTTGGTCAATACTTTCTCATCACCAAATTGAATGGTGACATGGGTAAAGGTTTTATTTTTCGCTTCTACCGTGTTTTCCTGTAACTGCCGATCAAACTCTTCATTTAGCGTATCTAATGCGAGTTTAATTTTTTCCATCTGACTGGCCGCTTGCGCTTTACTCTGTTCGAGCTGTTGTGTTTCTTCATCGCTACGCTCATTTTTAGGGCGTTTTTTCAGCTCGATTTCACGCCGAACCAACGCCATCGTGGTATCTTGCGCTTGTTTGTACAGCTCTTTATGTTGGTTGAGCCGATCTTTATAGTTTTGGTAGCGAGCAAACGCCTCAACATGTGTCGCGGTATCACCCTCAACCCCAAGATTAAAACACAAGATTTTACCACCCACTTTCGCGCTACCGGCACTTAATGTGCCTTGAGTCATTTTGCGGTCGAGCACGGTTAAATCATTACCACAGCGGATAATATTACCAATACTATGCACGCTGATATGAATTGAATCTGCCGCTTGCAGCTCGACATATTGTGCGTAATTGGCGCGAATGTTGGCCCCCGCTTTGACAATACAACTGCGCTCACTATCATCGGTGACCATACGCCCAATAATACCTTTACCAACCTCAATATCACCTTGTGCCTGAACATTGGCCGACTCAATAAAACCGCCCACTTTGATCGAGCCCGTTGCACGCACAATCATGCCTGGCTCAATATCACCGGCAATCATGATATTCCCTTTAAAACGGATATGCCCGGTCGCCACACTGACGTGGTTTAAGCAAAGCGCACTATCAACTTCAATGGTATTTTTTTTGATCAGCGGCATTCCCGCTTGACTGGCAAGTAACAGATTAGGATCGGTCGGCGAGATATGTGTCCCTTTGCCAGCCACCAGCGGGAACTCTTTGCCTGGCTGAGGTTGAATCAATTTACCTTGAACTGTGTAGCCTATTTCGCCTTGAGTCGCGGGTAAACGGCGCATCACCGGATCGTTTTCACTCACCGTGATGGTGGCACCAAGATTGCGCATATCCAGTTTGTTTTCACCCGCTTTTTGCTGGGGGCGCAAAATACGCTTAGCCACATCTTCCACTAAAGGCACAAATTGACTATCACGACCTTGGATTGGCGCTTTGCCTCGCGCCACAGGTTGAATAAATTCATCACCCGGCGCTAATTGGTTGCTGACCAATAACACTTTTTTTAGCGCCAGTTTGTTAATGCCTTTCAGCACTTTAGCTTGCGCTAGAGCATGTACTAACTCATTACCACGCAAACCGCGACCGCCGTATGCTCCTGTCACCTGCATGCTGGCCAACATATCATTTTCGCCCAGCACCACACGCACCGTTGCATTACGTACTTCTGCAATCACTACCCCTTCAAAAGCGGTACCTTGGGCTTGTTTAGCGGCATTGATAAACCGAGTGACCGCCTCCTCACATACAAACAGTTTTCCGGCCGCGATTTGGGCTAAAGCCACTGGCAATTCACTACGGTCAAACTCTTTTGCCATTGATTGCGCCGCCAATTTGGCGACGATTTGTTTGCGATCGGGCGTGAATTCCAGAATATCTTTCCACATAACACTTATCTTTTACAGCAGCGGACCTTCATGCTTTAAGTGTATAAGAAGAAAGCCGATCTCCAAACTGTCCAGCCTGCAAAGTCAGGCTTAGGTCACTATGTCACTCCCTCTCGGTGACTTAAATCGAAAGAAAAACACCGTCCGATCTGGCACCTAGCGAAGATCAAAGATTACCCGATCACGGATTGCCAAGCCGGCTAGGTTTGCTGTCATCCCCATCCGCCATGCCATCGATTGCCCGCAAATAATTTCCGATGACCAACAGGTTTATATAGACATGATTTTTATTCTCATGTTTAATTGTTATGTTATAACATTTTATTTGATTGAGGATATTTGCATGAAGATACTGAGGTTGCTCAGTCTAATGTTACTGCTAGGCGGAGTAGGATTATGGTTTACCCACCATGATTCAGGCTCAACAACGCTGGAACTCTCCGGCCCTTTTGAGTTCAACAGTCAAGATTTGGTTAAAGATGGCTACCTATTTTCACGCCTACAAGTGGTGGAAGCTTTAGTCGGTATCAATCAAAACTCGCAACCTTATCCTTTGCTAGCCACCCGTTGGAGCGTCAGTGAGGATGGCTTAGTCTGGCGTTTTGATGTGCGCCCAGCGGTACGATTTCATGATGGCAGCTTACTTTCTGCCTCTGCGGTCGCCACCTCCCTGAACCATGCACTGAATAAACCCGGCATCATTCAGCAAGCGCCGATCAAAACTATCCGCGCGCAAGATGATCAGCTGATTATTGAGTTAAATAACGTATATCGCCCGCTGCCTGCGATGCTGGCTCACTACTCATTAGCGATCGCGGCAGCGAGCTCTTATGATGCCAGCGGCAACATCATTCAACTTGCCGGTACTGGGCCTTATCAAATTGCCCAGTTACAAGTACCGCATAAAGCCAGCGTGACTCGCTTTACCGATTATTGGGGCCAGCCTGCCAGTATCGAGCACGTCAACTACTTAACTGGGCACCGCTCAGAAAGCCGAGCGTTATTAGCCCAAACAGGGCAAGCGGATCTGGTCTACAGCCTCGATCCGATCAGCATCCCAGCGCTGCAACAGAGCAAAAATCTCGATCTTCATATTGAATCGATGCCGCGTACGGTGCTGATCAAGCTCAATAATCAACATCCCCTGATCAATCACGCGGAGGTACGGCAAGCGATCAGTTTAGCCATTGATCGTCAAGGTATTGCGCAATCGGTACTGAAATTGCCCGGTTCAGAGGCATACCAATTATTCTCGCCCGCTCTGCAAGCGTGGCATTTAACGCAGCACGCCCCACCGCAGCGTGATCTGGTCCGTGCACAAGCGCTGCTGGCCAAGCAAGGTTGGACGCTAAATCCGCAAGGTTTACTCGAACGAGGGGGGCAATTATTTGAAATTCAGCTGCTGACTTACGCCGATCGACCAGAGCTGCCTCTGATTGCCACGGCACTGCAAGCACAGCTCAAAGAGGTGGGCATTCAAGTCAATATTTCGGTGGATAATTCAAGCGCGATCCCGGCTAAACACCATGATGGCAGCTTACAAATGGCGCTGATTGCACGCAATTTCGGCATCATCGCCGATCCCTTGCCTTTACTGCTGAACGATTTTGCGACCCACCAAGGTTCAGATTGGGGGCCAACCAATTGGTCATCTGCACAATTTAGCCAATTGCTGACTGAACTGACCATCGAGCCAGATAACACACGCTACCAACAGTTGGTGACACAAGCGGCCCAATTGCTGGCTGACGAGATGCCACTTATCCCCGTCACTGATTATCGTGAGATTGTTGCGGTGAATAAACGTGTGCGTGGTTTCTCTTTCGATCCCTTTGAAATTAACTACCGCGTCGCACAGATGAGTTTCCATGACTAAAATACTTTTACACCGTTTTTACCAAGCCCTGTTGGTGGCTTGGTCCGTAGGTACTCTCACATTTATCTTAATGCGCTTGATCCCTGGCGATGTGGCTTATCGAATCGCCGCCGGACGTTATGGCTACGATTATGTCAATGCCCAAGCGGCATTAGCGGTACACAGTGAGCTAGGCTTAGATCGCTCGGCATGGCAACTTTATTTACAGTGGTTATGGGATTTACTGCATCTCAATTTGGGGAATTCGTTGATCAGTAATCAGCCGGTCATCGATGCGCTGACTCATAACATCGGCCATAGTTTGCTACTGGCTGGAGCGGCAACACTGATTTCGCTGCTGATCGCGATCCCGATTGGCGTGTATTGTGGTAAACGCACTCAGCAATGGGCGGATCATTTCGCCCTGCTGATCTCGATTATTATTAAAGCGCAGCCGATTTTCTTGATCGGCTTAGGGCTAGTGATCTTATTCGCTTTACAGCTCAATTGGTTACCTGTGGCAGGTTTTGGTCAGCCCAAGTTTCTGGTTTTGCCAGCGCTCGCTTTAGCTTTGGGGATGGCGGCGATGTCGAGTCGCATCATCCGCAACTCAACCGCCCAAGTACTGCGCTCCCCTTACTATGCTTTTGCGCGTTTAAAAGGCTTAGATCCGCAGCAAGCTTTTCAGCGCCATGCACAGCGTAATATCGCACTGCCGGTGATCGCCTTTGTCGGCATTCAAGCGGTGAGTTTAGTCGAAGGCATTGTGATGATTGAATCGCTGTTCTCTTGGCCGGGGGTCGGCCATGCCTTATCTCATGCAATTTTTCAGCGTGATATTCCTATGATCCAAGGCTGTGCTCTGTTGATGGGATTACTGTTTGTCGCACTCAATACCTTGGTCGATTTAACCCAATATGCGTTAGATCCGCGCTTACATTTCCACCATTCACTCGCAGAGGCCAAAAAATGAAGCTTCACCTATCAAAATCACAATGGCTTGGCCTTGGACTACTGCTACTTCTGCTCAGTTTGGTGTGTATTGAACAGCTCGTTTACCAGGGCGACCCGGCCAAACAAGATTTGCAGCAAGCTTTGGCTACGCCCACTTGGCAAGAGCCATTGGGCACCGATCATTATGGGCGCAGTAATTTTGCCCGTTTAAGCTCGGCGATCACCACCTCACTCAGCATGGCGATCGCCTGTGTGGTGAGCTCTGCTTCACTCGGCTTAATCGCTGGCATCATCGCGGCATGGAAAGGCGGCTGGTGGGACAGAAGCTTTGCTTGGTTGCTCAATGTGCTGCTGGCCATGCCCGGCTTAATTTTGGTATTGCTGTTTGGGGCCATTTTGCCCGGCTCTTTTTTCATGCTCTATCTCGCCATCGCGTTAATGCTGTGGGTCGAATATTTCCGGGTGGTACGCAGTAAAACCTTAACTTTATTACAGCAGCCACAAATCCAAGCCTCACGCTTGTATGGTTTCAACGCTTGGTATTTATTTCGCCGTCATCTGTGGCCAGAACTGCGTGAAGATCTCTTTACTCTGGGCTGCTTTGGCGCTGGTAATGCCATTTTAGCGCTCGCTTCGATCGGCTTTCTTTACGTTGGGCTTAAGCCGCCACAAGCCGAATTAGGCATGATGATGGTCGAACTGTTTCGCTATTATCACCAAGCACCTTGGGTGCTGGCACAACCGATTGTGGTGGTGTTTATTTTGGTTTTAAGTTTTCAACTGCTGGCAAAAGGAAAAATCTCGTGACGGCGCTTCTCTCTGTACAACAGCTTTCCATCACTCATCGGCAAGCGACGTTAGTCGAAAGCTTATCGTTTGATTTATACCACCATCAAGCGCTAACGATTTTAGGTGAAACGGGATCGGGTAAAAGTTTGCTCGCCAATGCCATCATCGGCAATCTACCGGCCGAGCTCAACGGCCAAGGTCAGATCCGGTTATTTGATCAATATCAGCATCAGCGTACACCAGCACAACGTGAAGCGCTATGGGGTAAACAACTGGCGGTACTGCCGCAAGAGCCTTGGCACGCGTTAAATCCGATCATGCCCGCTGGCGAACAAGTTTCAGAAGTGCATCAACTGGTGATGGGCAATCGAACCAGCCATGAAAAACTAACCGCCGAGGCTTTTCAACACGTTGAATTAGAGGGCGATCAGCGTAAATACCCTCATCAGCTTTCCGGTGGTATGGCGCAGCGAGTCGCCTATTTATGTGCCACCCAGACCGCAGCGCCGATTCTGATCGCCGATGAACCGACCAAAGGCTTAGATGCCAGCCGCCGCGATCAAATCATCGCTCTGCTACAAGCGCAGTTGACCCATGGCGCGTTACTTACCATTACCCATGATATCGAAGTGGCAGAAAAACTGGGCGGGACGATCATGGTAATGCGTAAAGGGGTGATCCAAGAACAAGGGCCTGCACATCAAGTATTAAACCATCCGCAATCGGATTACACCAAAGCATTGATTAATGCCGACCCAAGACACTGGCCAAACACGCGATTGACACCAGTTGGCGAACCCTTGCTGAGGGTCGAAAAGCTTGCTATGCAGCGCGGGGATAAACGCTTATTTGATTCACTCAACTTCACTCTGCATGCGGGGGAGATTCTTGGGATTAGTGGCGACAGCGGTTGTGGAAAATCCACCCTTGCCGACCTATTACTTGGGCTCTTCAAACCCAGCGAAGGCGCGGTACATCGCTTAGCCTCAATCCCTACTGGCAAAGCGCTCAAACTGTATCAAGATCCGCCGAGTGCCGTCACCAAAAGTGTTAGCTTACGCACCTTATTGGATGATGTTTGCCAACGCCATCGAGTCGATGACAGCCAAATTCCGTACTTATTGCAGCGCTTAAAACTGTCGCCTGATTTGTTATCCCGTAAGGCCGATCAAGTATCTGGCGGTGAGTTACAACGCTTTAATATTTTGCGTGCGTTGCTCGCTGAGCCGAAAATATTGGTCGCCGATGAACCGACCTCACGACTTGATCCGATCACCGCGGCCAGCACCTTGCAGTTGATTGTCGAATTAACCCAAGAGATTGGTTGTGCTTTGGTTCTGATCAGCCACGAACCAGTAGCACTGGAGAAAAATTGCCATCGGGTGATCACCTTGTAAGCCATATCACCGTGTAAACCATATCATCCGCTAGACCATACCACGCTTCAACACCAACGCCCTTGATCGAGCCCGACGCTTGATCAAGGGTGTTGGATTTGTGGTTTACACTGTAAATGCTGACCTTCAGCAAAACGCACCACAAACTGATTACGCCCTTCAGCTCGTGGCAACAGTATCACTTGCCCATGATGCGCCGCAGCAATATCGCGGCAAATCGACATCCCAAGCCCGGCACCATCGCCTTTTGGTGGGTTGGCCCGATAAAAGTTTTCAAACATTTTGTCACGGGTCACATCATCGATGGGCGGCCCGCTGTCGCTAACCGCAACTTCTATTACCTCCTGTTGCTGAGAGAGTAATACCTCAATCTGGCTAGCTGGACCCGAATAGCGGATCGCGTTGTCGAGCAGGTTTTTAAACAACACTGCGAGTAACAGTTCATCGCCCCATACCCAGAGCGTGGTTCCACTAAAACTGAGTTGTTGCTGCTGTTTAAATGCCATCGGAGCTAAGTCACTCATTACTTGCTTAATCACTCGACTTAAATCAACCGGCTGTTTGACCAAGTTAGTGCTACTTTCCACTTTAGCCAGCATCAATAGTTGCTGGATCAATCTATCCGTGCGTTGAATGCCTTTTAAAATACGCTGTAAATCCTGCTTAAGTTGCTCAGGGCTCGTGCTGGATAACGCATTTTCCGCATTCAGTTTCAGCACCGTTAATGGAGTTTTCAGCTCATGAGCCGCCATACGGGTGAAACGCTGCTCTCGCTGCCAAGCTAACTCTAATTCACCGAGCAGTTGATTGAGGGTTTCAACTAAAGGGGTGAGTTCGAGCGTTGGCTGCTCAACATAAATTCGGTCCAGTTTATGCACACTGCGCAGTGCCAACGCCGATTTGAGATCTTGAATCGGCTGAAAACTACGCTCAATCAGCAGCATGAGTACGCCAATTAAGCAAACAACTAGCATCAGTTGTGGCAGTGCTGTCGACAAGGCAATCTGATTTATCGCTTCATCACGAATACTCTGTTTTTCTGCAACTAAAACATACGCTTTACTGTGATCTTCAATCGGATGGCTCAGTTGAAAAGAGCGCCAGCGAGTCCCCTCTAACCAAAGGTCGGCAAACCCTATCGAATCACGCCCTTTACTCAAAGCCGGCAAATTAATATCGGAGCTAAACAATAGCTGGCCATCACGATAAAACTGAAACAGCAGGTATTGCTCATAAGGATGACCAAACAGGGTGGCAGTATCGTCATCGGCTTTAGCTAAGCGCTGAATATGCAGCATCCATAAATCAAAATATTCACGCTGCTGATGATCAAGCAATGGACTGGCGGGATCTGCGGTGGCCATCAGCAGTAACTTAGCCGATTGTCCAAGACTGGCATCATATACCTCTGCGACTTCATGCCGAGCATTGAAATAGCTCAAACAGAGCGAAACCAGCATCAGCCCAAGACTCATCAACACTGATGTCAAGGTAAGGCGGCGTTTAATTGAAAATACGCGTTTATTTTTCAATCATATACCCCACACCACGCAGGTTTTTAATCACATGTTCTGGTAATTTTTTACGCAGATTATGGATGTGCACTTCCACAACGTTATCGCTGCTGGCTTCATCCCATCCATGTAACGCCTGTTGCAACTGCTCCTTGCTCAGCACTCGCCCAGCTTGGGTAATTAAGCTGGCTAAAATTTTATATTCATTGCGGGTTAATTTTAGCGCCTGCTGCGCATAGTAAATCTCTTGCTTGGAGAGCGACAGACTAAGCCCAGCAACTGAGATCAACGCTTCCGCGTTGCCAGTGCTGCGGCGAATGATCACCCGTAAACGGGCGAGCAACTCTTCCAACGCAAAAGGCTTACCGATGTACTCATCGGCACCACTATCTAAGCCTTTGACTCGGTCGCGAATATCATCACGAGCAGTGAGGATCATCACCGGCAATGTGTAACCCGCACGCCGGATCTGGCGCAGCACGTCTAAGCCATCCATATCCGGCAGGGTGAGATCCAATATAACGGCAATGAATTGCTCAGTTTTCAAGGTGCTGGCGACACCAGCTCCGCGCACTAGCCAATCCACGGTATACCCTTGGCGACTTAACGCAGCTTGCATCGATTCGCCGAGTAGCGTGTCATCTTCCACCAATAATAAACGCATAGGTTATTTTAGGCTGACTAACATTATTTTAGACTGGCTAACAGCTGCGCAATTTCTTGTTGGCGACCCGCATCAGCCACCGCTCGATTAGGTCTCGCGGGGGCTTGCTGTGCTTGTTGCAGATAACGTTTAGCTTCTGCTTCACGCCCCTGCTGGATTAGAAAATCGCCGTAAAAATAGTTAGCATCAATTCCGGTAGGATTAATCGCCAACGCTTGCTTTAATAATTGTTCCGCCTGATCGGTATCCCCAAATGATAGCGGCCAGCCCGGCACTTTATAGTACAAAATACCTAAACTGGTGAAAGCCGAACCGTCTAAAGTATTGGGAGCTTGTTCAATCACCTGTTCTAATAAGCTTTTGGCTTCTTTGACTAACGATAGTGCGCCAAGCCCACTGCTAACGCCAGCCAATGAGGATTGATTGATCGCCAGCCACACTTTCAGCTCCGGATTATTACTGTCGTGAGTCAGCGCTAATTGAGTCTCGGCGATGGTTTGTTCATAACAGCTAACTTGCTGATCGATACTAGGGGTTTGATATCGACATTTGGCCCAATCGGCCTGCACTTGCTCTAACGGTGTCATGGCATACGCACTACTGAGCGGCCCGAACAGCAGCGTGAGACTTATCCATTTGCTTATCGTTTTCATCACTCGATCTCCTGTAACTATGCTATCCCCTTCCGACTTGCAGCGGCAGCGGTGTTGGCGAGGTTGATTCACCCCAATCACATCGTTTGTCTATGCTCATGGGAACTCACTCACTTGCCGCCTACCTGCAACTCCAATTGGTTTGGCTATATAGATGTTGAATATGGGACTTTAAACATCGCGCTTTGAGCTCCGCACTCCAAAACAAGCTACTTAAAGCTTAGATGATTTAACAACTTTGGTGAGCAACCATTTGCGTCCACAATAAAATCGCTGAGCTTGTGATCGTAAATAAACTTAGCGATCTAAAAACGACCATAGGATCGGCTGCTGTTTTTTGATCGCTCGCGATATCAAGCTCGGCCATAGTTGATTTAACCGCACTAACAGCTTCTCCGGCCAGCCCATCCACACGACCGCTTGCTCGCTGTCGATGATGCTGGCGACTTGCTCTGCCACCACGGCGGGCTCATCGCTGTGATTGCCTAAGTTTCGATTTAATTGCTGCACCATCGGACTATTTAAAGCCGTATTGGTCGCCCTTGGCGCAAGGTAGAGCACTTTTATGCCTGAGCCTTGTAGCTCACGATTCATCGCTTCACTAAAGCGGTGCAAACCGGCCTTCGCCGCACAATAAGCCGCGTAACCCGGATAACCAATCGCTGCAAAGCTCGAACCAATATTGATGATCAACTCCGGTTTACTGACCCACTGCAATGCCAGATGAGTGATCTGCATTGGCGTCAACAGATTGAGCATCATTTCATGCTGCCATGATGCCTGCGTGCGCCGTGCAAACAGGCAAAACTGATTGCTGCCCGCATTGTTAATAATCACTCCGATCCGTGGCTGAGATTGGTCTAGTTGCTGGATAAACTGTTGCAATTGCTCAATACCGGTTTGCTCAGTCAAATCGACACTCAATACTCGATGTTTTTCTGAGTTTGGTAGTGATTGATGCAGCCGCTCCAATTTTTGTCGATCGCGAGCCACTAAAATCAACCATGCGCCACGCACCGCTAAGCTATGCGCGATTTGTTCACCAATACCACCGGATGCTCCGGTGAGCAGTACATATTGCTGACCAATATTCATCATGAACTCCTAAGCCGAGATTTACTCAGCCAATCTGGTGAGCTGACGCAACATTTGACCATACAGTTCAAATACGCGATTGGCGGCATCAATGATCGCTTGCTGATCTTGTACTGCGGTGATTTTATCCATCAGCGCAGCAAAAAATCGAATATGGTCCTGATCGAGTTGACTATGGGAAGCGAGATAACTGATGGCATGATCTGGCAGTTTGAGCTGCTGCTTGACTAACTGAGCGATATTGCCGCCCACCGCCACACTCGTGCCTTCCAAGACCCACACCATCCCAAATAGACTCAATGGATTATGCCGATCAATTTGGTGATACAGATAAGCCACCATCAACTCAATCGGAAAGCCAACCTGCCCTTGAGCTTGGTTATGGCGTACCGCTTGCGCATCACCGCCACAGGCCTGAATATCATTGAGGATCCATTCCTGATGCCCTTTTTCTTCATCAATATAGTTTGCAATCGCGGTTCTGACCTCTTCATACTCTGCACTCAAGCGACCACCGCAGGCCATTAACAAGGGTACCGTATGTTTGACATGGTGATAGGCTTGGGTCAGAAAACGAATGTACAGATCAAGGCTAATGTTGCCCTGCGCACAAGCAGCAAACACCGGGGCTTGTAACATCTGCTGCTGGGCAACTTGGGTTTCTTGTTGTAAACGTTGGTAAAATCCACTCATGATCATTCTCCTAACCGTGACTAGGCGTGCCATTCACTGGCAGATACTGCCAATCAACATCGCCACTATTCAAACCGCTGCGCACAGTGCGCGACGCTTGCTCAATCAATCCGCGTTTAGGTCGACCATTGGCGGTTAACCAAGCTTGCCAAACGCTCGCTTGACTCACTAACAGGACACTTTGGATCTGCGCATAATCGGGCAAGTGACGATTAATCTGCTCGATACGCGCGGCTAAATCGGGCAATCGCCGATCAATCACCGCGGTAATGCCCCATTCATCATCCCCTACCACCACGACTCGGCACTCTGGCATCCAAACCTGCGCATGAGATTCAACCCATTCCGGCGCAATGTTGCGCCCAAACGGGGTAATAATGAGATTTTTTTTACGGCCAATAATCGCTAAAAAGCCGTGTTCATCGATCGTCGCAATATCACCGGTAGCCAGCCACTCATCGCTAAACGGCTCACCGATATAGCCTAATGCTTGGTTACCACGCACCAATAACTCACCATCGGCAGCAAATTGGATCTGTAAGTGGCCAAGTGGCTTACCACAACTACCAGGTTGGTTATGCTGCGGAGTATTCATACTCACTACCGAGGCGCATTCAGATAACCCGTAGCCTTCATACGCAGCAATCCCTAACTGACGGGCGGTATTAATCAGCTCACTCGCCACTCGCGCACCACCGACCGCTACCCACTGTAATGAAGCGGCTAAGCTCGGGGTTTGTTGCACCACCCGGATCAGTGCCACAAGCAGAGCAGGCGTTAACACTAAGCTTGCCGGCTGATAGCGCGCCAAAGCCTGAGCCAATTTCACTGGCGAAAATTGGCTCGAGCCCGCTAAACCGACTTCCTCACCAAACACCACCGTGACTGTCGCTCCTAGCAGGAGCGGCACATAAATCCCAGTGACATTTTCCAATAAGGTTGATAATGGCAGCATCACTAAATGCTGCTTAATTTGGCGATTCATCTGCTCAGCAATCGACAGGCTGACTCGCTCTAGATTTTGTTCACTCAAACACACCCCTTTCGGTGTACCGGTTGAGCCAGAAGTAAACGTCACTTTCTGAGTTTGCGCTAAGACCTGACTGGTACTCTCGGCTGGATAATACCAAGCAGAAAAACCCGCCAAACGCAGCGCGGCCAAGCCCAATTCAGGCCAATCGCCAACACACAGTTCAACATGTGCTTGCTTAAGTAAATGCGCAACCTGCTCAGCCGTAAAAAATGTCGGAACCGGCACCATGACTTTGTGTGCCGCCATTGCGGCTAAATCCAACACTACCCAATCGACACTGTTTTCGGCACGCAGGGCAATGCAATCAACCGGCAACTGCTGCAACTGGGAGACGGTTTGCTGCACTCGATCCAATAGTTGTGCGTAACTTAAACTCACCTTTTGCCGTGCGGCATTGTCGCCAACAAAAGCCAACTGATGAGGTTGGTGCTGAGCATTCTGGTGTAGTGCCTGAATAATTCGATTCATCATGCTTACTCATGCTTGTTTTTGCGTCACGGATAATTGATTTAACCGCGCACAACCTTGCAATAAATTACCGGCCAAAATACGAGGGCGATACTGATAGTAAGTGCCCCACACTTGGCTGGCGTTAGGAATACGCTCAGGGGAAGCTTGGGCGATTAAACTGGGTTGCAAGCCAAAGCGCCGCATTAGCGCATGCAGTGGATCGGTCGCGGTAAAAATGCACCACTCAAATCCCATCGCGACTAACTGCTGGGCGATCAGTTGAAAGTGATAGACCGAGAGACCACGCCCAAAAGAAGCAAGATGACCAAATTCAATCAATTTGCTGCGCGGGATTGCACAAGCAAAACGCTGGCTAAGGATTTGATCAGCCAGTTGATCCAGATACTGTTCCAAAAACAGCGGCTCTTGCTGAGCAATCCGAAATCCACATACCGATTTCATCTCATTTTGCTCCAACAGTGCCAAGTAAGCGGGCATATAGCTGGTCAGGTGCGCATCAAAGGCGCGTTGGTAACGCTCATGCACCAGATGAGTGGCCTCATGCCAACGAGCATGGTTAGCCGTGATGAGCTCTAATTGGAAATCAGATAGACAGGGTAAGTGTTTCATTGACGTTTTCCCTTTGCTTACTCGATAACTCAACAGTAAACGGCATAACTTAAGAATCCCTTAAGACCTAACCCAAAGTTTGAAAAAAATTAGTTAGTCGTGACTGCTATGCAACTAAGCATGGCAACGATATGCATAGAAAACAATTTATGTGGCAAGAATTTATGCCGTAATAAGGCATGTAGCGACGATACGTCTATGTCTAGAAACGATGCGTGCACCCACTATCTGCACAGAAGATAATGTGCCAAGTTTACAATTTACGAATAGGGGAAATGCTTATTTACAGTGTAAATTGGCCAGCAAGAGTAACAGTTCACCCCGCAGCGCTTGCTCAACCTGCCGCTTACCACTGAACTGAAATTGTTCAGCACATTCAGCCCAGCTCTTACGTTGTAAAATTTTGCTGATCAATAGCCCAGAAATGGGCAATTGCGCGGCTGGGGCGCAACTCAATAGCCAACTGAATAGCCAAACTGCGACACTTTCGTAATTGGATCCGCCATGCGCATAACACTCAATCAACGCTAAATTAGGCTGGGGATAATGTGTCAACTGACCAGTTGGTAATAGTTGCTGAACGATGGAGGGCTCTAGCGCGCGCAGTGTGTCACTGAGTTCAAAAATCCAATGGGCGCTGAACTGTTGTTGGGCTTGGGCAAGCCAAGTCAGGGATTCACCACGCACCATGAATAACGAATAACAGCCACTGGCTTGATCCCGCTGTGAGCCTAATTTAAGTGGCACGAATTGGTTGGCTAACCAAAATGGTAATAATTCATCGGTGACACCAAAACTGGTCGCGTAGTAATCCGCCTTGTGCTCTGCAATAAACTGACTCAACAGTTGCTGACCAATCCCCTGCCGTTGACCAGCCGGATGAACCGCAATGCGTAAAATTCGCCAGCAAGATTGACGGGCAGCCTCACGAATTCCGAGCTGATTCGCCAAGGTGACAGGCGCTAAATGCCCTTTCGGACGCCGCGTACCAAATTGGATTGCGTCAATTAATCGATCATCTAACTGCCCCTCCTGCACCGCAAGTAAACAACCAACACACTGCTGCTGTTGATACACCACGAACAGCGTCATCGCCTCATCATTGAGTAACGAGAACAGATCATTCGGAGAGGTTTGATAATGCGCGTTGACCAACAGTGAAAAAACTGACGCCAAACGTTGCGGCTGCTGAACGCATTCCGCGCGGGTTAAACGAGTAAAAGTTAACGCGGCACCAGCGTGATCACTGGTTAACTCTGGTAATTCGCTTTGCAACAAAAACGCTTGATTTTGCCACCGCTCAAGCTCATCGCCCATCGCCCAGCGAATCGGCTGATCAAGGTGGAGCGTGCGCATTTGTGGGCGTTGTTCGTGTAGCCATTTTTGAAATTTGAGTGAAAAACCACGCCCACACCCTTCATAACCATGAATGGTTGATGCAAATACCGTGCGGTGATATTGCTCAACCAAGCGTTGCAATAACGGCAATGGCAGCGCTGCTGCCTCATCAACCAAGAGTAGATCGCCCTTGGGGTGGGTGCGCAGCAATTCATCGGGGGCAATAAAACGCAAGCTTGATTGTTGCCACTGCAAATAACCACGTTTGCTCTCCGCCTGCGGCAAATAACGCTGCGCATGCAAAAATAGCGGTTCAACCGCGGCTAAAGCTGAAGCGGTAACCAAAATTTGTATCGGACGCGACTGCATCAATTGAGCTGCCGCCATCCCTAACGCACTGGTTTTGCCCCGTCCGCGATCGGCGGTCAGCAGCAAAGGCCGTTTACGGTGCCCAGTCACCACTTTGATAATTTGCTCAATGGCTAACGTTTGCTGTGGATAGCCACAGGTGGAGACTTGGGGCGGCAGCTTAGGTAAAGCAGGAACCGTATCTGGAGTGATCACCAATAAGCGATGGCACGCCTGCTCTAACCAAGCTCGCGCGGCACAATTGAGTGATGTAGCCTCGCCAATCATCACCAGTAAACCACCACCGACCAGCGTACCCAACGCCGCATTAAAGCTATTGGCATCCCAACCTTGCGATAAATCGACGATCAGCAGTTGGCACTCTTGTCCTAACCATTGCTGACCTTGCCGATAGTCGACCGCCATCACACCCTCTAGCTCAGTATCGCCTAACATCAAAATGGATGCGCCTGCAAACTGACCGACCAATGCCCCCAGTAAATGCTGTTGCCATTGGCGATCGCCACGTAGCCAACATCCAAAGCGAGTATGTGCTTGAGTGGCGAGTTGATGAAGTTGCAGTAAATAGGTAATTGGCTGAGTCATAACACGTGCGATCCCAAAATGATGCGCCATGTTAGCACAAGCCCTGCCAAACCACGTAACCTCTAAAACCCCCTGATTCAGCGAGGTAACTGATGTTGGCTAAAGGCAAAATATTTTTTCTTAACGACAAATTATATTTGCTTTATCCAGGTAAAAAATTCACTAATTATGCACTCTAACCTCAGCATTCGGCTGAACTTAAAAGGAATTAAAATGCAATGAAGACTTTGATTAAAGGATGGATATTTTCTGCCGTAATGGCTTGTAGTCAGGCCTATGCACAGCCAGTGCTGAACGTATATGCATGGGGTGGCTATTTACCAGAGCAGTCACTAACAGCGTTTCAGCAACAAGAAGGGGTGACTATTAACTATTCAACCTTTGAGAATAATGAGTCAATGTACACCAAACTCAAACTGCTCAAAGGCACAGGTTACGATGTGGTGTTTGCCTCTGCGTATTTTATCGAAAAAATGGCACGTGAAGGGCTACTGGCCAAAATCGATCATACGCAAATTCCGCATATGCAAGATACCTTACCAGCGTTACTGGGTCTGGCTCACGATCCCGACAACACCTATTCATTGCCCTACATTTGGGGAATTACCGCTCTTTACTACAATTCGGCCATGCTGCCGAATGGCATTACTCGGTGGGCTGATTTGTGGGATAAGCAATATCAACAACAAGTGATGCTGATTGATGATATGCGCGATGTGTTTGGGATGGCGTTAAAGCTCAATGGCTTTAGTGTCAATAGCCGCAATGAAGCAGAGATCGAACAAGCCTATCAATCACTGCTCGCGCTGAGAAATAATATACTGCTGTATAACTCAGATGCGCCACATGTGCCTTATGTCTCTGGTGAAGCAACGCTTGGTATGCAGTGGAACGGTAATGCTTACCAAGGCCAAGTAGAGATGCCGGAGCTCAAATTCGTGATGCCAGAAGAAGGTGCCGTGTTATGGATGGATAACTTCACCATCCCTGCTGGCAGCAAAAATATCCCATTGGCACACAAGTTTATCAACTTCATGTACCAACCGGAAAACCAAGCAGAAATCGTAAAAAGCCTAGGCTACGCTTCAGCAACCAAGGCTGGCCGAGCGCTGTTGCCACCAGAGTTACGTGATAATCCAACCATCTTCCCATCGGGCGCTGAGATGCAGAAAGGCGAATTTACTAATGATGTCGGCCCAGAAACTCTAGCGATCTACGAAAAATATTGGCAGCGGCTCAGAAATCAATAAAACCGCGTTAATCAATCCAAACGCTAATACGCATCAAGCCCGCATTACGCGGGCTTGATGGTTAACAACAGCGATTAATTCAGTTTGTGCTGCACAAAATCGAGAATTTCTTGCATCAGTTGATCATCCACTTTCTTCAAATTCAGCACTAAATTACTGCCTTTACGTGCATAGCTTGCACGGCCTTTAATCAACTCGACTTTCGGTGTTTCACTACGTTTCGGTGGTAACACATCTTGAATCCAACTCTCGATGGTTTCCGTCACCTCTTTGGTAATACGTGCCACCCCTTGTGCTTGTGAACGCTGCCAAACAAAACCATTTTCTTGATGGCATTTCGCCAGCAATTGTTGACGTTGGTTCTGATCCAACTCATTAAATTGCTTGTGCAATTTCACAATAGTAGGACGGCCTAACTCCACGACACTCGGGTAAGCTTGCAAAAGCTCCAGCGGTAATACTGCCGCTTTGAGTGCACCACTGACTAACGCTTCGCTGCACTGAAACATTTTGGCTAACGCTTTTTGATCTTCCGCTTCACCACTATCGAGTTTGGCCTGCATCTCTTTGCCTTTCTCGTAAAGTGACAAAGGCTTATGGGCATTGGCAACATCCGATAAAAATTTGGCATGTTCGGTATTAATGTTGTCGGCCACATAAATCAAAAACTCTTTGCCAGCCAAAATACAAGACATACGGCGACGGCTACCATCAAGCACTTCAATTTTGCCTTGCGCCGTTTTACGGCCTACCGCTGGATACTGCTGGCCTCGCTCACGCAAGGTGGTTAATACATCGGAAAGCGCATGTTCGGTCAAAAAGGCTTGTTCACGGGCATTTTGCGCAAATACCACGGTCTGATCCGCCACTTGGTCGGCGGCAATCCGCATTAATTCAAATGTGACCACCTCTTCTCCAGCCACCGCCAGCTCAATCAACTGAGCTTGTGCTTTAGCGGCCGATTGCGCTTCAGCCGGTGTAGTCGCTCGGCGTTTATCCGCTTTCCCAAACAGTTTTGCGTTCAGTTCAGAAGTTTTAATTGCCATTCGTTAGTTACCCCTGATTAAGTGAAGTCCAATGGGAATGAAGTACTCGCTCTAGCTCTAAAGCGCTTTTTTGCACCGCATCCTGCGCGGTGGCTAAGGTTTTTTTTCCGCCTTCAAAATCATTCACCGTCAAATCAAACACCGTGCTGTAGGTATCGGCACAAGTCTCAAATGCCCGGCTACGTGGAATGGTTGCCATCATCACCTGATCACCCAACAAATAGTTCATTTCGGTCAGGACCGAGACCTGCTTTTTGTTGTCATCTTCGAACATGGTCGGCATTAAACGGACAAACTCCAGCCCCTTCCAATCTTCAGGAAACATTTCATACACGGTCGGTAAATGCTGGAAGAAATTGACGGTCGATGCCCAATCGAGTCGTTTCGCAGCGCACGGGATCAATAACGCATTAGAGGCGTACATCGCGTTCCATACCAAGGGATCAACGTGTGGACCGGTATCGATCATGATGATGTCAAAATCATCCGCGATCTTATCGATCAGCTTCTCTTTCAATAGACGCACAATGTCTAGCGATTGATTTTGTGATAGGTATTGCCACGCTTCTGCGTTAAACATTGCATCTTCAGGAAACGCAGAAATGGTTTTCAAATTGGGATATTGAGTCGGCAACATGACATTTTTGCGTAGGAATTCGGCATCCACTTGCACACCCTCTGGCACGTTATCCAGCATAATGTCCACCGCAGAATAGATATTGGTATGCTCAGCCAAACTGATTTGTGGATTAAGAAATAGGCGCAATGAGCCTTGCGGATCCAAGTCAATCAGGCAAATTCGGTAGCGTTTATCCAAGTTCAGCGCTAAACAGGCCGCTAAATGTACCGCGGTCATTGACTTACCTGTACCACCTTTTTGGTTCTGTACATTAATCACCCACGGCTTGCTGTCATGGTTAATTTTGCGCTGATGAAATTTCGCCACTCCTGCCGCATCCATTAGCATATGCGCTTCAGAGAGAGTGATAGAGTAGTGGTTGGCATTATTTTTAGTAAATTGATGCCCCGCCTGTTCCACCTTCGCGATCGCTTCATCAAGCTTACGTCGAGTTAAGCCAGAACGTGTCTCCATCAGCGCTTTCGACATCGGCGGAAAATGCTCATCGCGGCGTTCCTCTAATACAATCTCAATCCGATCCGCTTGCACTTGCTGGGTTAGCTGTGCCAGTTGGTAGAGATTGTCTATCGTCTGTTCTCTTTTCATTGCCAATTTCCGTTTTTAGGGCTTAAAACCAATTGTACAGCACTAACAAACAAATACAATAAAAAGGTGAACATTGGATGATTAATCAAAATACTGCAAATATTACGATTAACAGAAAATTGATCACTAAGTGGCGATACCCAACCCAATTGAGCCGGAAGGGGATAAACCTTGAGCAAAATGAATCTTTTTCTAGACTGTAGGATTGCTCTAACAAAACCAAATATTAAAAATATTACAACGTCACTTATTTACAGTGTAAAACCAATCACCAAGCTTAACAGCGTTATCATACTACGGAACGATTAAATAACGCCGCTAACTTACGGTAAGTGCTGTTTTAACTACCCTCGACATCAGATCAGCGCTGAATCGCATAAAAATGCCCCTCGGCCGTTTCTGCTATCGATTACCGAAACGATGATCAAGAGCAGTATCATGATCATGCTTCCAAGGCTAATCGAGTCGATAGGAAACATGATCAAGAGGCTCATAGCGCTCAAATTGAATTGAAAAAGATCATCAATACAAGATCCTTTCATGGATCAATGATCAAGAGAGAGAGACCATCGGAAGCATGTAAAACTAAGATTAGTTTACGGTAGATGTCAGATAGAATAAGGCTTTGACCGGTGACAAGGGAAAATTTACGGATTTAACTGACCAACCACATCAAACGGATACTCAAACCAACAACCATGATCATGCTTTCAAGTACTGCTCTCACTACAGCGACATCGCGAATCAGCCAGATTACTGGTCAATCGAATGTTTAATTTCACCAATTGGGTCAAATTGGGTAAAATATTCAGCCACCTTGATCATCTTTCCGTGGCTAAAAACGCCGAATTTTCAGCAGAAGGTCAATCCATCACCGAGCATTCGATCCACACTGTGGATAAACTGTGTAGCGGCCTTGATCATGCTTGGCAGACTGCATTGATCATTGATACGACATCACGTTGATCATGCTTTAAGCATTAAATGATCATGCTTTCGATCTTACATTGATCATCCTTTCATAACCCTGATGATCATGCTTCTTGAAGTGAAAAAATAACTTATTTAAATAACAATGGGTTGCGTAAAAAATAGCAGCCGGATCATTAGATCACTCTAATCATAATTAATCATTTAAATCAAAAAGATCAGTTATTTAAAAACAATAAATTTTTCTTTATTTATGATCTTTTTTTCTTTATCCTCTTGGAACTATAGTGATATTACGGTAAGTGTGATACGGATCTAATCATGAGCTCAGAACAAAAACGCTTGATCAAATTGCCAAGAACTCACAAAGATGGCCATCTTTTTGAAGTTTCTGAAGCCGCAATTGACTGGATCGAACAGTATCAACACTTTAAAGGTGTCACCAAAAGTATCGTGGAATTATTAAACCTGATTTCACTGCGTGGCTTACGTAGCAAAGATGGTTTAGTGTCAACCACTGAATTGATTGATGCAACCGATGGACAATTAACCCGCGCTGCCATTCAGCAACGTTTAAGAGCCGCTGTCGCGATTGGGTTGTTTAAACAGATCCCAGTCCGTTTTGAAGAGGGATTAGCAGGCAAAACCATGCTGCATCGCTTTATCAATCCTAATCAATTGATCTCGGTATTAGGCTCGACCAGTTTAGTCACGGAAACCGTTAAGCAAAACGAAAAACAAAAACGCTCTAAGGCGTTAGCGCAAACTCAAGTTAACCAACGCTTACTGCACGAACATGGGCTTAATACGCCACCAGCCATGAAAGATGAAGCGGATCAATTTGTCGTATCACCGACCAACTGGGCCGGGATCATTGATCAAGCATTAGCGCCACCGCGTACTCGTAAAAGTTACCAAAAATCGATGGTCTCCATTTCAGGCACCCGCGCGGTGATTGAAACCCGATCGTCAAAAAACATTATGACCGTCGACGATATGATGACCTTGTTTGCTCTGTTTACTTTAACGGTGCAATATCATGATCATCACCAAGATGATTACCATTTCAGTGCTAAACAAGCGCCGAATAAAACCCCGCTTTATATCACTGACATTCTCGCTTTGCGCGGCAAAAAGGACAGTGGCCCTGCGCGTGACTCGATCCGCGATAGCATTGATCGGATCGAATTTACCGATTTTCAATTACATGAACTGACTGGGCGTTGGTTGAGTGAAAACATGCCTGAAGGGTTCAAAAGTGATCGTTTTCGCTTTCTCGCGCGCACCATTACCGCTTCTGAAGAAGCGCCCGTTGAAGGCAGTGATGGTGAGATCCGCATCAAGCCCAATCTCTATATCTTGGTTTGGGAGCCATCATTTTTTGAAGAGTTGCTGACTAGGGATTACTTCTTCCTGTTTCCACCGGAAATCTTGAAACAACACACGCTAGTGTTCCAACTCTATTCGTATTTTCGTAGCCGTATGTCACGTCGTCACTCGGATGTCATGCTGCTCAGCGAATTAAACCAAAAATTGGCCAGAAATATTGAGTGGCGTCGTTTCTCGATGGATCTGATCCGTGAATTGCGCCGTCTTTCCGAAGGGAAGGGGAGTGAGGATCTGTTTGTGGTCAACTTATGGGGTTATCACTTAACCGTCACAAGTGTCGCAGAGAAAGGCAAACTGATCGATTATCAAGTGGATATCAAGTGTGATGTGGAAGAGGTGCTGCGCTATTCACGAGCCAAAACTACCAATGCAGGCAAACGTAATATGGCGCCAACGTTACCGAACCCACTGCGTAATGAGCTGGTTTCCAAACAAAAATTGGCTGAACTGTCGAGTATTATTGATGGTGAGTTTGAGCCGATCCAGCGCAAAGCTCCCTCACCAAGAGGTCGCTTGGGGCGGCGGGTCAAACTGCGTAAACATCTGGTGGAGATCAATGCTGATGAGATTACTATTACCCTATCGCGCTATACCTCACCAGAAGCGCTAGAACGCAGTATAACCGCTTTAGCCGCGATGACTGGACATGCACCTTCATCAATCAAAGAAGAGTGCGTAGAGCTGATTGACAAGCTCGATTGGCTGCGAGTTGAAAACGAGGTGATCCAATATACGACCTTGAGCAAATTGTTGGAGTTGTATAATAGCCAGAATGAGCATAAGCACCTGTCGATTGAAAAGCTAATTGCCGGGTTAGCTGTACGGCGTAAAGTGTGTAAAGCCGTACAAGAAGGGCATCTCGATCCGACCCTTTTCCGTGCTTTGGATGAGATGGCGGCGGAAGTTTGAGTGATGATCAGCTGTGCTAATGCTGATTTTGTGACCAAACGCTGACAAAAGATTGACATCTCACTCCAGTGGCATGAATAAACTGCTTAACGAATAGACAACCTTTTGCCCATCCGACGGATTATCGATTGGCTTAACTATCTTAGTTTTAGCGAGTTTTAATAACTCGCTATTTTTTTTGTCTATCATCTGGCTCGCCGCGAGATTTCAGTGCGATTGCGGCAGATCCGTTTTGCGATCATCCCTTGATCATGGTTCCAGCTAGCCAGCTCGTGATTGCCATCGGGTATGTGTCAATCATCCAGCGACCTGGTCAAGTTGAGCGTGACAAAACAATCCCCCGGGTTGGGTCCGACCAGCGTTTGATCAAGCAAATGGCTCAACTCGTGCCATAATCACAATACCGATGAAATTGACTTAACAAAGCCAAGCTCCTTTGTTACAGATAAGGGGCTGTTAGCATGGTTTTTCGGAGGTATTTATGTCGATCAATTCAATTGACCATGATGATATGACCCATATTGCCAATCAATGGGATCCCAGTGAAGAGATGGAGTTACTGCGCCCAAGCAAAAATGTGAAGTCGGCACAGGCTCGTCGCCGTATCGAAACGTTGCGTGAAATCCGCGAAAGTGGGCTGACAATTGAGGAAGCCAAACAACTAGGACTGCTGCATTAGCCTCATCGCTCCAAGCTATCGATTCAGGGTGGCCTTAAGTCACCCTGGGTTATTTTTTTGTCGCTTCTGTTGATTTTGCGCAGCCAAAGCTACATTTTGACTCTTAATTTTCCGCGTTCCTATGTTATATTTCATCTCACGATTTTATTGATTGTAGGCTTACTAATGTCTTTCAACCTTGCATTACTGACTGCAGAAGAAAAAAACAAAGTAGAACTTGATAAACAAGCTTCTTTCCTTGTTTGGCGACTTAAGCAGGTAAAATCAGGACCGGAAGAGATCACTAAGCAGATAGCCAAGCTTACTGCGGAAAGCGAAAAGCAGTGGTTTCAACAGTCGATAGACAAGTACAAAAGAGTGATGGGCGTTGCGTAGCGCCTCGTGCTCAGTAGGTGGCAAATTGCAAACCGCAAGCCTTCTGCTAAAATCCGTCGCAACAAATTGAATTAGAGAGAACATCCCAATGGGAAGAAGTTTTGAAGTGCGCAAAGCCTCAATGGCGAAAACTCAAGGCGCAAAAATTAAAGTTTACTCAAAATACGGTAAAGAGATTTACGTTTGTGCGAAAAACGGTGGTACTGATCCGGATATGAACTTATCGCTGCGTCATCTGATCACCAAAGCCAAAAAAGACCAAGTACCGGCACACGTGATTGAAAAAGCGCTGGATAAAGCCAGCGGTGGTGCCGGCGAAGATTACCAACCAGCGCGTTATGAAGGTTTTGGTCCTGGCGGTGCAAGTGTGATTGTTGACTGTTTATCAGATAACGGTAACCGTACTTACCAAGATGTGCGCCAATGTTTTGTTAAAACCGGCGCGAAAATTGGTACACCGGGTGTGGTTGCGCACATGTTTGACCACCAAGCAGTTTTCCAATTCCAAGGCGATGATGAGGAAGCGATCCTCGAAGCGCTAATGATGGCGGATGCGGAAGTTACCGACATTGAGCTGGAAGAGGGTGTGATCACCGTGTTTGCACCGAACACTGAGTTCTTCAAAGTCAAAACTGCCTTGAATGAAGCATTCCCAGATCTGACGCTGGATGTGGAAGAGATCACTTTCGTGCCACAAACGCGCACTGTGGTGAGTGGTGAAGATGCAGAAAAATTCCAGAAATTTCTTGATATGCTGGATGACTGCGACGATGTACAGCAAGTCTACCACAACGCGGATATCGAATAAGCGTTACTCAAAAAGCCGAGCGAAAGCTCGGTTTTTTCTTTTAGGATCAAAAAAACAATAAGGATAACAAGATGAAAGTCAGTTTTATTGGTTTGGGGGTGATGGGCTATCCGATGGCTGGTCATCTGCAAAAGGCCGGATTTGAGGTCACGGTGTTTAACCGTAATACAGCCAAAGCCGTGGAGTGGAGCAAACAATTTGCTGGCCAGTATGCAACCAGTATTGCGCAGTGTGTGGCGGATGCCGATGTGGTGCTGACTTGTGTGGGCAATGATGACGATGTGCGCAGTGTGACCACGGCGGCCAGTGGTGCGTTAGCCGCGATGAAAGCCGGTGCGGTGTTGATTGATCACACCACAACTTCGGCTACGCTGGCACAAGAGTTAGCCACCGCTTGTCAGCAAGCGGATGTGCGCTTTATGGATGCGCCGGTTTCTGGTGGGCAAGCGGGGGCGGAAAATGGCGTGCTGACCATTATGTGTGGTGGTGAGCCGGCACTGTTTGAGCAAATGCAGCCGATTTTTGCCGCTTACGGACGTTCTTCGGTTTTGATGGGAGCCGCAGGGCAGGGGCAGCGCGCTAAGATGGTCAACCAGATTTGTATTGCTGGGGTACTTAATGGCTTATCAGAAGGGCTGATCTTAGCCGAGCAAGCCGGGCTGGATATCCCCAATCTGGTCGCTTGTTTGAAAAATGGCGCCGCGGGCTCTTGGCAAATGGAAAACCGTGCGGTGACTATGAGCCAAGACAAATTTGATTTTGGGTTTGCGATTGATTGGATGATCAAAGATTTGGGCTTTTGTATTGATGAAGCGGCACAACTGGGCGTGAAGTTACCGATGACTGAAAGTACGCTCGCTGCTTATCAACAACTTTCCCAGCAAGGACTAGGGCGGATGGATACCTCAGTGCTGATTAAGGCCAGCCAATAGTCAGCGAATTTACACTGTAAACAATCGCAACTCTTCGTGGTGTGCGCTATTTATTCTGTGACATTTGGCCAGTTTGATACTGTGGAAGGGCTTGATAGGGTAATCTGCCGCGCCAATAAGCCAGATTATGTTGGCTAGGTGGAAAGTTGTCGGAGTATAACTCACAACTGCGTGCTATACTCTGCGCCCTTTCTGTTCGATAGAGCGACCATCATGAACCTTAAAACTGATATTCAACAACTTAACAATCGCATCGATACTTGCCGCCGTAAGCTGGATGCCGCAAAAACTCGTGCCGATTCGGAGATGGTCAGCAAGTTCACCGACGAATTAGAAACCTTAACCAAACGACTCAACAGCGTTAAAGGTAAGCAAGATTACGATCTCAATAAGATGCGTAAGGCGATTGCCGATATGCCGTTTTCACGTGAGCTGACTAAGCTTGAGCAAGCGGATCTTGGTAAGCTGAAAAAATCGGTTAAAGGTTTGGTGATTGTTCACCCGACCACCAAAATTGGTAAAGCGTTACAAGTGGCGGTGATGACCGGTTTTGCTCCTAAGCCGTTCTAAGCCTGCGGTTTTTTTTTGAATTTAAAGCGCCAGCATTTGCTGGCGCTTTGCTATTGGGCTTACCGGCTCAGTAACCCATTAATTGCAGCAGTTGCTCTGCGGTTTGCACCGCCTCTTTACGATTGGCGATATTGAGCTTTTGATACAAGTTACGAATGTGGGTTTTAATCGTGGTGCCAGCTACATCTAGTTCATGAGCGATCTGTTCATTGCTGAAACCGGAGTAGATCAGACCGAGTACTTGCCATTCACGCTGGGTGAGTGGGCTAGTGCGCACCAGTTCCGGAATGTTCGGGTGATTAACCAGATTCTCGACAAACTCCTCATCAAAATGTACCGAACGACTACGCTGAGTGGTGGAAATCTCTTTGAGTAGCAGATGGGCACGATGGCGTTCTAAATCACCCAATTCGCCTTTCTGAACCAGTTTTTCCAGCAAATGGCCAATTTGGGCACCATCGATCAGAAAATTGCCAATCATACCGGTCTGATTGGTGAGGCGTAGCGCTTGTTTTAGCTTGTCGCAAGCGAGTGGGTTATCGCCTTGAGTGCTGGCCAGTAAGGCTTGCACAATCAAGTTACGGTTCATATCGGTGACCAATTGATACTGTTCAGCTTGTTCTTGAATAAAGCTGAGAGTGGTATGTGCCTCGTTGAGTTCACCGAGTTGAATCTGTGCGCGAGCGATATTGCGCCACTGCAACTGAGAAAAATGGTTGCAGGCTTGTGCTGGGCGAATACTGGATTGTAGCCATTGGCGGATTTCGCTGTGGTTCTCTTTGGCTTGCCAATAGAGCAGTAAAGAGAGCGATGCGTTGGCTGTCCAATCAACATGATAAGTAGATTGTTTCAGCAGATGTTGGATTTGCTCAATAAACCGTCCTGCTTTGTCCAGCTCACCACGGCCAATCGCAATTCTGGCTAGCATCGAATAGCTGTGTAGGTGCTTACTTTGCGCGTGGTTATCTAGCACAGTGAGTCCTTGATAAGCAGCTTGTTCCGCCTCCTCTAAGCGGTTCCAACACCATAAAATTTGTGCGCGGATGCGTAATAAAAACTCATGCAGTGGTACTTGGTGCAGTTGCTGCTCTTCAATCAATTTAAACGCGTTATCTTGCACTTCATAAGCGGCTTGTACATAACCTTGTGCCAGCAAAATTTCGCTTTGTTGCAACAAAGCCCACAATGCCTGGTGATAAACTTGATATTGACGCGCCAGTTTTTCGGTCTGCTGCATCATGGAAAGCGCCCGGCTCAAATGGCCCAACACATGATTCACTTCACCGACCACTGAAGTGGCCACAATACGGCTACGATAGGTGGTGTGATCCAGTTGGCTCAAAGCCAGCTCGGCCAATTCTAATGCTTTTTCCGGCTCATTTTGGTTGATCGCCACTTGTGCGCGCAGTGCGTTAAACTCGCCTTGTTCTTTGGTGGAAAGTTTGACATTAAGCGCGGTCATCTCATTGGCGGCTTTCGCCAATAAAGCTCCTACATCATTATAACGGTGCTGACTTTGGGCGAGCCAAGCTTGCAGCATGCACAGTTTCGGCTCCCGATACAGCTGGCTTGGGGAGAGTTGATTAATGGCGGATTCCAGCACTTCTAGCTCGCCTTGGTTAAACATCTTCCAACCAAATTGGCTCAAAATACTGGCCAATAGTTCGCTATCTTGTGCTAAATGCGCATGACGCAAAGCTTGATGAGGGGTAGCTGCGTTTAACCAAGCTTTGGCCGCCGCGCGTTGTAAATCTTGCTCTTGCTGCGGAACGCGAGCTTGGCGTTGATGGGCCAAAAATTCGGCAAATAAGTTATGGAAGCGATACCAGTTGTTTTCTCCCTCTAAGGGCGAAATAAACAAGCCAAAGCGATTGAGTGATTCAATCATCGCCAGCGCATCATCACGTCCGGTGAGGCTACTCACCAAGGCATCGTCGAAGTGATCTAGGACGGAGCATTGCATTAAGAAATAGCGGGTTTCGTCATCGAGCAGATCGAACACTTCTTCGACCAAATAATCCCACAAATGAGAGTGATTAAAGTGTGCCACTGATTCAACAGTTTGCGCGAGCGTGCGCTGTTGGTGCTGAGCTTGGAGCGCGATTAATTGAAGTGCCGATGGCCAGCCTTCTACGTAGTCACGCAGATGGGTGGCTGTCAGTGTATCAATCCCATCGGCCACGCGTTGATTGAAAAAGCGCGTGGTTTCTTCGGTATCAAAGGCCAACAGTTCATTGCCAATCTCAATCATTAAGTCGCGTACGCGCAGATTGGCAGTGCCTAGCGGTGGAGTGGAACGGCTAGTAACCACGAGCGTTAAATTATCGGGCATGTGCTTGAGGAAAAAGCGCATCGCTTCATGAATGGTTTCATCACTGATTAAGTGATAGTCATCCAGCACTACATAACATTCATTGTGGTAATCGGCCAGTTCGGAAAACACTTCACTAAACAGTGAATGCAGCGAGGAGAATTGACGTTTCTCGGCTAATTTTTGGGCATTGGGGCAGGCATTATGGCTAGCTTTGTTGATTGCTTGCAGCAGATAGTTGATAAATCGAAACGGGTCGTTATCACTCTCATCAATGCTGTACCAACCGACATTCGGTTTATCCGACAACCACTGCGCGGCCATGGTGGTCTTGCCATAACCGGCTGGGGAGCGAAATAGCACTAATTTATAGCAGGTAGCGTGTTGCAATAAGTCCAGAACACGGGGGCGAACGATCGCATTATGCAAGCGTCCTGGGCGAGTTAACTTCGAAGGGATCCACATCTTCTTTCTCTCGTCTATTTACTACCAGAGCTTCATGCTCTTGGGGCAGATCATGTTCAGTGATCTGCGGGTGGGAGAGGTGAGTACGCGAGGCATATCACACTCAGATAGAGCGATGTTACTTGAAGTTATTCGGTGCGTTGATTGAGCCATGCTGAGTTTTTCGTGTTGTTCACGTTTTAGAGTTAACTACGCCCTAGATTTGTGAGTGTTATCACTAATTATACTTATCTGGCATCCGATTATTGGCTCATCCCCTACCTAATCTGCTGAAAAAATCGGTAATAACGAAGAGTTTATTGCGATCTATTTCACATAGTGAGTAATTGTTCAACAATCGAACAGCCAAACTTTTATTAAGCCTAACTATGGTTAATCAGTTGGAGGTGTGATCCGAATCACCGCTAGCGGTGATTCAGTTGCCGATTGATGCGATTCAGATCACTCACCACAGAAGACTGCGCCTCTACGCCTTGTTATCTCCTCCTAATTGGCCAGAAAAATAGGAGGATGTTTTGTGTACGTCATCAAGGCAGGATAGGGATCAGATGAATTAGAACCATAACCTGAGATTTCACAATGAAACCTACTCAACAGAAACAGTTTGACAAGAAGTTGTTCCAAGCCAACGTGAAGCGCCATTTGAGCGCGACTTACGCGACAACCGTGGAGCAGGCTTCTGCACGTGCTTGGTACTTAGCCATGGGACGCGCTTTGGCTGAATTTACTACCTTTGATCTGCTACAAACCGAGCAAGATCCACGCATCCTCAACAGCAAAGGTCTTAACTACCTATCGTTAGAATTTTTGATTGGCCGCTTAACCGGTAATAATTTGATCAGTATGGGCGTGTATGAAGCCGTGACCGAAGCGATGGGCGAGCTGGGACAAAACCTGACCGATCTACTGGAAGAAGAGCGCGATCCTTCTTTGGGTAATGGTGGCTTAGGCCGTCTGGCGGCCTGTTTTATGGACTCTTGCGCTGCGCAAGAGTACCCGACCGTGGGTTATGGTTTGCATTATGAATATGGTCTGTTTAAGCAGTCATTTGAACAGGGCCATCAGCAAGAAGCACCGGATGCTTGGTGTGGTGTGGAAGGCTACCCTTGGGAAGTCGCTCGCCCAGAATTAAAGCAAGAAATTGGTTTTTATGGTCACGTAGAAGTGATCAATCACAATGGTAAAGAGCAGCGCCGCTGGGTACCGGGCATGTTAGTACAAGCCATGCCATGGGATTTACCGATTGTTGGTTACCAAAGTAATACGGTTTATCCGCTGCGTTTATGGGAATGTCGTGCGATTGCACCGTTCTCGCTGGCCAGCTTTAACAATGGTGATTATTTTGAAGCGCAGCACGCATTGATCGATGCTGGTAACATCACCAAAGTGTTGTATCCGAATGATAACCATGAAAAAGGCAAAACTCTGCGTTTGATGCAGCAGTATTTCCACAGTGCCGCTTCGATCCACGATATTTTGCGTCGCCATGAGGCCGCAGGTCATGCGTTGGTTGATCTGCCTAAATATCAAACCATCCAGTTGAATGATACTCACCCGACCATCTCGATCCCTGAGTTGATGCGTATTTTGATTGATGAAAAGCAATTATCGTGGGAAGCCGCGTGGGCAATCTGTTCCAAAACCTTCGCTTACACCAACCACACCTTGTTGCCTGAAGCCTTAGAAACATGGAGTGAGTCGCTGATCCAACGTCTATTGCCACGGCATATGGAGATCATTTACGAGATCAACCATCGCTTCTTGCAAGATGTGCGCGCTAAGTGGCCGGGTGATGTCGCGAAACAGCAAAAGCTGTCGATCATTGAAGAAGGTTTCCATCGCATGGTGCGCATGGCCAACTTATGTGTGGTGGGATCCTATGCGGTCAATGGCGTAGCGGCACTGCACTCTGAATTGGTCAAGCGTGATCTGTTCCCTGAATTTGTCGATCTGTATCCGGGTAAAATTCAAAATGTGACCAACGGTATTACCCCTCGCCGCTGGCTGAAGTTCTGTAACCCAGGCTTATCTGCGCTGATTTCGGAAAAAATTGGCCATGAGTGGCCAGCTAAATTGGATCAATTGAGCAAAGTGGCGCAGTACGCGGAAGATGCCGCATTCCAGAAACGCTTTATGGAAGTGAAAAAAGCCAATAAGGTGCGTCTGGCAGAGTGGGTGAAAGATCACATGGATATCGAACTCGATACGAATGCGATCTTCGATGTACAAATCAAACGTCTGCATGAGTACAAACGTCAGCACCTCAATATGCTGCATATCCTGTCGCTCTATCATCGTTTGATCAATGATCCAAGCTTCGATATGCATCCACGCGTGGTGTTCTTCGCCGCGAAAGCAGCGCCGGGTTACCACCTTGCCAAAGAGATCATTTACGCGCTCAACATGATCGCGCACAAAGTGAATAACGATCCGCGAATTGGCAACAAACTCAAAGTGGTGTTCATTCCGGATTATCGAGTAAGCATGGCCGAAATCATTATTCCGGCGGCGGATGTTTCGGAGCAAATCTCGACAGCAGGTAAAGAAGCATCGGGTACCGGCAACATGAAGATGGCGCTTAATGGGGCGTTAACCATCGGTACTATGGATGGTGCAAACGTTGAGATCCGTGAAGAAGTCGGTGATGACAACATCTATATCTTTGGTCTGGAAGTCGATGGTGTAGAAGCGCTGAAAGCGCGTGGTTATAACCCATTTGATTTCTACCATGCTGATCCATTGCTCAAAGCCTCGGTTGATTTACTGCTTGGTGATGAGTTCACTCCTGGCGAGCCTGGTAAGCTGCGTGCAACTTATGACAGCTTACTCAATGGTGGCGATCCTTATTTGGTACTGGCGGATTTTGCTTCTTACGTGACTGCGCAGACGGCAATTGATAAACAGTATCGTGATCAAGCTGGCTGGGCTAAGAAAGCGATTCTGAATACCGCGCTAGTCGGTAAATTCAGCTCCGACCGTAGTATCCGCGATTATGTGAATAACATTTGGCAATTGAACGCCGTCGCGCGTTAAGCCCTTTGGGTGGGGCTGGTTTTTACAGTCCCACCTTTTATTACCTTACCCTACATGGAAGTGGAAAGTTGTCCCTTCGGAGAGAGCGATGAATCAAGACAATGTATTAAAACAAGTCGCTGCAATGGCAAATATTGCCGATCGATATGTCAGCGCTTGGGGCAGTGAAGCCCAAGTTGAAGACGACACTATCCGTCGTCTTTTGGCGTCTCTTGGCTATGACACCAGTAGTGATCAAGCTTTGCTGCAATCGGCAGAGAAGAAACACAAAAAAGATGTATTGGATCCGGTACTCGTGGTGCACCAAGGTGCGGTGATTGAAGTGCCGCTCTATCTTGGCGTGAGTGCCCGTGAAAGTGAATTTGATTGGTGTTTGCAGACTGAGCAAGGCGAGGTGTTAGAAGGCTATCTGCAATCACAAATTGTGCGTGATGAGCGTGCCCAAGGTGGGCCTTTGGTGTTTATGTTACCCACTGATTTACCGTTGGGTTATCACCAATTATTGATTGCTCGTAAGCGCCGTAAAGTTCCGTACCAAATGACGCTGATTGTTACGCCATCGGCCTGTTATAAGCAGCCAGCTTTAAGCCAAGGCAAAAAGCTATGGGGACCGAGCGTCCAACTGTATACCTTGCGTACTCAGCACAACTGGGGGATGGGCGACTTTGGCGATTTGAAACAGTTGGTGGCGGATATTGCGTCTCGCGGTGGTGATTTTGTCGGTTTAAACCCGATCCACGCTCTGTTTCCGGCCAATCCTGAAGGGGCTAGCCCCTATAGCCCATCATCGCGTCGTTGGCTCAATATTTTGTATATTGATGTCAGTTCCGTGCCTGAGTTTGCATTAAGTGCCCAAGCACAACAAAAGGTTGGTAGCGCTGATTTTCAGTTGCGACTACAAAAAGTGCGTGACGCACACTGGGTTAATTACACTGAAGTGGCAGAGCTAAAAATGAGCGTATTGCCACTGCTGTTTGCCGAGTTTAAAACCCGCCATCTGGATAAACAGACCGAACGCGCGCGCGCTTTCTTGAGTTTTGTGGCTGAAGGTGGTGACAGTTTATTACACCAAGCGGCATTCGATGCGCTGCATGCCCAATTACATGCGGCAGATAGTTCGGTATGGGGCTGGCCTGTTTTCCCTGAAAAATATCGTCGTTTTGATAGCAGTGCCGTTCAGAAATTTATTGAAGATCATCAAGATCAGGTAAATATCTACCTGTACCTACAGTGGGTAGCCGATACACAGATCCACGAAGTCCAGTCATTAGCGGAAGAAAAAGGCATGGCGGTGGGTTTGTATCGTGACCTTGCGGTTGGCGTGGCGGATTCGGGCAGTGAAACCTGGGCGGATCATGGTAATTTGCTGCAAGATGTCAGCATTGGCGCACCGCCGGATGTGCTCGGGCCTTTGGGGCAAAACTGGGGCTTACCACCACTTAACCCACAAGTTTTGCAAGCCACAGCCTATGATGCGTACATCAAACTGCTGCGGGCTAATATGAAGCATTGCGGTGCACTGCGGATTGACCATGTGCTGGGTTTGCTGCGTTTATGGTGGATCCCGAAAGGGGAAAATGCTACCAAAGGTGCGTATATCTACTATCCGGTCAAAGATATGTTGGCGATTTTGGCGCTGGAATCGCACCGTCATCAGTGCAGCGTGATTGGTGAAGATTTGGGCACGGTACCGGATGAAATCGTCGAGTTGCTGCGTGATGCAGGGGTTCACTCGTACAAAGTCTTCTTCTTTGAAACCTCAAAGCAAGATGGTGGTTATGTTTCACCTGCCCATTACGCCGAGCAATCGATGGCGGCACTTTGTACTCATGATATGCCGACTTTGCGTGGTTTTTGGCACTGTGATGATCTGAAAATGGGCCGTGAAATTGGCCTCTATCCAGATGAGGATCAGTTGCAAGGTTTGTTTGCCGATCGTTTAAAATCGAAACAAGGCATTCTCGATTCTGTAGCTTGGCACGGTTATTTACCTGCGGGAATTGGCCGTGATGCCACGTTAGTGCCGATGGATCGCTATTTGAGTGAAGCATTGCAACTGCATCTCGCGGCTGGCTCATCAGCCTTGCTCAGTGTGCAGTTAGAAGATTGGTTAGAGATGGATAAACCAGTCAATATTCCGGGTACGGTCAATGAATATCCCAACTGGCGTCGTAAATTATCGATGAATCTAGACGAGATCTTCGCCCGTGAAGAAGTGAATCGGATCGCGACACGTTTAACCGAGGTGCGCAGTAAAGCCAGTCAATAAAGCGTTTAGTGACCAATTGCTTAACAATCACCGAAAGAAGTTTCGGATTGGTCACTCTTTCCTGCCCGATAAGTCCGGTAAGATGGAGACACGCTTGGCCCGCGATTTGCGGGCTTTGTTTTATACCCCAATAACTTGAAGGCGCTGATCCAATATTCCGCTTTTTAAGCCACAAGGGATATCTCGTGAGTTAGGTTAGGAGTTAGCTTTGAAGAGCACGAAAAATCCATCATCGATCCCAGCAATATATGATCAGTTAGCGCGAGCGGCGTTCGCCGATCCTTTTTCATTTTTAGGTCCTTATCTTACTGAGCAACAAAGTAGATTACGAGTTTGGATGCCAGAGGCGGATAAAGTCGAGTTAGTGGTGGAGGGGCAGCCGCGTATTGAATTAGAGCGTGAAAGCCCTGGCGGTTTTATACTCAACGATTGCCATAACTTGCGCGACACTCACTACCAGTTGGCGGTAGATTGGGCGGGGATCGAGCAGCTGATTGATGATCCATACCAATATCATGCGATTTATGCTGAATATGAAGATTTACATACCCCAAAGCAGATGTATCACCAGTTAGGGGCGCAGTTTGTCACTTTATCCCGTGCTGGTAAAACGGTGTCTGGCGTGCGTTTTCTGGTTTATGCACCACATGCCACTGCGTGTAGTTTAATTGGGGCATTTAACCATTGGGACGGTCGTCGTCATCCGATGCAGCGCCTAGACTACGGGATATGGGGGATTTTTATTCCTGGTTTGAGCGAAGGCGTGCAGTACAAATTTGAACTCAAAGGCCCACAGGGTGAAGGTTTACCGCATAAAGCCGATCCGTGGGGCTGCTATGCCGAGCAGTACCCTTCTTTTGCTTCGGTGACTTACGATCATCGTCGCTATCAGTGGCAAGACCATGCATGGCAACAGCGTCCTGTAACCGAAAAACGTAAGCAAGCGCTCTCGTTTTATGAGCTGCATGTCGGCTCATGGAAGCGGGGCGAACACGGCGAATTGTTGAACTATCGTCAATTAGCCGATCAATTAGTGCCTTATCTGCTTGAGATGGGTTACACCCATGTTGAACTGATGCCTGTGGCGGAACATCCGTTTTATGGTTCTTGGGGTTACCAGCCGATTGGTTTGTTTGCACCAACCAGTCGTTATGGCTCGCCTGATGACTTTAAATATCTGGTCGATAGCTGCCACCAAGCAGGAATTGGCGTGGTGCTCGATTGGGTTCCGGCGCATTTTCCCTCCGACTCTCATGGTCTGGCCAATTTTGATGGCACACCGCTGTACCATGACCCCGATCCGCGCCGTGGTTGGCACCAAGACTGGAATTCTTATATCTACGATTTAGGCCGTGAACATGTACGCCGTTTGTTGGTCTCGAATGCGCTGTATTGGTTTGAGATGTTCCATATTGACGGGATCCGCGTTGATGCGGTGGCTTCAATGCTGTACCTGGACTATTCGCGTAGCCATGATCAATGGATCCCGAATATTGATGGTGGCCGTGAAAATTACGATGCAATCGCCACCTTTAAGTGGATGAATGAAGAGGTGTACAAGCATTTCCCGAATGCGATGACGATTGCCGAAGAGTCAACCGCCTTTCCCGGTGTTTCTGCGCCGACATTTGTTGGCGGTTTAGGCTTTGGTTTCAAATGGAATATGGGCTGGATGCACGATAGCTTATCCTACATCAAGCAAGATCCAGTACATCGCAAATACCACCACAATACGTTAACTTTCCCGCTGATTTATGCGTTTAGTGAAAACTATGTGCTCTCTTTGTCACACGATGAGGTGGTGTATGGTAAGGGCTCACTGATCTATAAAATGCCGGGTGATGAGTGGCAACAAACCGCCAACTTACGCGCATATTTAGGTTATATGTATGGTCAGCCGGGTAAAAAGCTCAACTTTATGGGCACTGAGCTTGGACAAACCGCAGAGTGGGATCACGATGGACAGTTACAATGGTTCCTGACTCAGTTTGAGCGTCATGCTGGGATCCAACGCTTAGTGCGTGATTTAAACCATCTGTATCAGGCGCAGAGTGCACTACATCAGTTGGATTGTGATCCACGTGGTTTTGAGTGGCGCTTGCAAGATGATGCGGATCTTAGCGTGATCGCTCATGAACGAATGGATGAAACTGGTCAGCGTGTGTTAGTCATTACTAACTTCACTCCCGTTCCACAGCAAGCATTTAGGCTTGGTGTCCCACAGGGTGGGCGCTATCAATTGCTGCTGAATACCGATGCCAAGCAGTATCATGGCAGCGATTACTCGGTATTGCAGCAAGTCAGCACGGCAAGCGTGGTCAGCCAAGGTTTAGATCAATCCCTGTTACTGCATTTGCCACCCCTAGCGACGCTGTTCTATCTGTGGGTCGCTGAATAGCTGGTATTACCGCTCAAGCGCAAAAATTTAACCCGCTACGGCGGGTTGATTTTTGGCCGATCTTAGGCGATCGACAGCAAAGTTAATGGGTCACCATGACTTAGGATGCGTGATCAGATCATGCCAAAGCTGGTAAGCAGAAAAATCCCGAGCGTACAAGTTAACAGCGATACCACGGTGGTCAGGGCCACAATATTGGCGGCTAATAAAGCATTACCGCCCATTGCGCGTGCCATCACATAACTGGCAGCAGAAGTGGGTGCGCAACTCATTAAAAACAGCAGCCCGAGATCTAAGCTACGAAAGCCAAACATCCACGCTCCGCCCGTGATCAGTAAAGGAGAGAGCACCAGCTTATAGCCGGTGGCCAACCAAGCGCTGTGGCTATCTTGCTTTAAGGCATCCAGATTGAGTGATCCACCTGCACACAGCAGAGCTAGCGGTAAGGTCATGTTGGCGAAATAGTGGCCAGCATCGGTGACCATTTTCGGCATAGGTAGACCTGAGAGATAGCACACTAAGCCCAGTGCGATCGAGATGATTAACGGGTTTTTGGTTAATGTCTTCACCATGAATTTGCCCACTTGCCAACCATTACTCTCGCCGCGTGGGGTTAGAGCAATCACCGCCTGAATATTAAACAGGATCGAGGTGGCGGCAACATAAATGGCAGCTAGCGCGACACCGGCACTACCATACATATTGGCGACATAAGCCAAACCGATGATCGCGGTATTGGCTCGAAAGCTGCCTTGGGTGACCACGCCGCAATCATTGGTTTTGTTGATTAATTTTCTAACGCTAAACAGGGTAAAGATAAAAAACAGCGCATTGGCGATTAAGCTATACAGCACCAACGAGAGGCTGGAAGAGAAATCATGCTTCGAGCTAACAATGCTTAAAAATAGCATGGTTGGTAGTGTCACCTGAAACACAATACGTGAAGCAACTTCAATAAAATTTTCGTTGATCAGATTGATGCGTTTGAACCATACCCCCAAGCCGAGCATTAAGCAGATGGGGCCAGTAATGGCGGCGGAAAATTGCAGCTGAGCGAGAATATTATTCATATCAATCCATTGAATACACTTTTAATCCGTGCATTTTTCCACAGATTGATGCGCAGGAAAATCGGATTTTGGCGCAATTTTTTGTGAGCCATGTGCGGTAAATCATGAATCGCTTGGGTGGTCTACCTTATTTATGGGAGGAAAACCAATGACAATCAGTTATGCAACTATTTGATTATGTTACATGTTGTAAGTGCAGTGCTGGCTTGGTTAACAATTTTGCAATGATAATCATTTTTTGGTTTCAATCTGTGGGATCATGGCGCGGAATTCAGCCCCAATAAGGAAAATAATAATGAATAGAAACGACACTGTCCCGTTACCCACCAATACCCGCGAATGGTTTCTCCACCGTAATAGCTTGATCATTTTGGCCGATATTGCCCTGTTTCTCGCTCTTTACCATTGGCTGCCTTATGGATCCAATGTGGTACTAGGGCTCAGTATGCTGGTCTTTATCGCGGTACTTTGGTTAACCGAAGCACTGCATGTTACCGTGACCGCAATTTTGGTTCCGGTGCTGGCAGTGCTGCTAGGTATTTTTGATACTCAAGCTGCATTGAATAATTTTGCTAACCCGATCATTTTCCTATTCTTGGGTGGCTTTGCCTTGGCTGCCACCATGCACCATCAAGGATTGGATAAGGTGATTGCGGAAAAGGTGCTCACACTGGCATATGGTAAAATGAATGTGGCAGTTTTTATGCTGTTTGGAGTTACAGCGCTGCTTTCGATGTGGATTAGTAATACCGCTACTGCAGCGATGATGCTGCCACTTGCCTTAGGTGTCTTGAGTAAAGTTGATGCGGATAAGCAGCGCAATACTTATGTCTTTGTATTGTTGGGTATTGCTTATAGTGCCAATATTGGTGGCATAGCTACCTTAGTTGGCAGCCCACCGAATGCGATTGCGGCAGCTGAAGTTGGACTCTCTTTTACCGAGTGGATGAAATTTGGTTTGCCCACCGCGCTGCTGATGCTACCGATCGCGATTGGCTTGTTGTTTCTCCTGCTCAAGCCAAATTTAAGTGGTAGTTTTGCCTTACAACATGCGCCCATTGATTGGGATAAAGGTAAAGTGGTCACCCTAGCTATCTTTGGTTTAACGGTGCTGCTATGGATTTTCAGTACCCCAGTCAACGCGCTGCTTGGTGGTTTTAATAGCTTTGATACCTTGGTGGCATTAGGTGCGATTTTGATGGTCAGCTTTGCCCGTGTGGTGCATTGGAAGGAGATCCAGAAAACGGCAGATTGGGGCGTATTACTGTTGTTTGGTGGTGGTTTGTGCTTAAGTAATGTACTCAAACAGACTGGAACCAGTGTATTTTTAGCTAATACTCTCAGTGAACTTGTTGCCGATATGGGCATTTTTGTGGTGGTGCTAGCGATTGCGATATTTGTAGTTTTTTTAACGGAATTTGCCAGTAATACGGCCAGTGCCGCACTATTGATCCCTGTCTTTGCCACTGTTGCTGAAGTGTTTGGGATGTCGCCTGTGCTGCTGTCAGTATTAATTGCGATTGCCGCATCGTGTGCCTTTATGTTGCCTGTTGCCACACCACCGAATGCGATCGTGTTTGCCTCAGGACATATTAAGCAGAGTGTAATGATGCGAGTTGGGCTTTACTTGAATATCGCATGTATTGGTTTATTAACCATGATTGCCATGTTGTTTTGGCAACCATGAGCACATCGTCAGTGGATCAAAAATGAGGCCTGTATGGCCTCATTTTTGATCGTCGTTTTGCAACCAAGATTTATGGTGATGCATGAATTATTGCTGATTAACGAAGGTCTTAAAACGTGTTTTGGTTTCTGGATCGGCTTTTTGATACCAAAAATGCAGCATCTCTTCTGCGGTAGAAGCGGGTATCACTGTGCTGTCACTCACGCTGGCTGGCACTTGAGTTTCAACCCGATGATTGAGCGCGGCAATCCCACCGGTGCGGTTGTATTCCGAGGCTTCAAATTCAAAATTACGGCCAATTTGCATTCCCGGTTTAATCAATCGATCTTGACGCAGTTGTAGCGCTTGGCCTTGTTGATCAACCAATTGCCACTGCATGGTTTTGATAGATTTGTTGGCTTGGTTCGCATCACGATATTGCGGCAAAGCGAATGAAAGCTGCTGATTGGCGGCATCAAAAGTGGCGATCACCACTTCGCTCTCGACCATGATCCGATCACTACCTTGGTTAAAATAAGGTGCATAGCGGAACACGATTTGCTGTTCACCATCATTCAGCTCCAGTTTTTTATTGGCACTAAAAAAACCGCCCGATAGCTGCGGACTCGCGCCATTGACCACCAATAAATCGATGGTTTCGGGGATCTCGATAGTAACAGTGGCATGGGCTGAGGCCGCAAGGCAGAGCGCCAGTAAAGCAGACAGACGCGGCATAAATTTCATAGCAGATCCTTTGTGATATTTGTTGGTATGACGAGTGGGTTAAAGGGTGCGCTGTGAGGCCATAAAAGGCAAGCTTTACACTGGATAAAGTTAAGCAAATTCACTGAAATTTAACCGCTTCGTGGAGAGAGGTGAACAAGCCAAAACCAAAACCAAAACATTAGGGATTCCGGTCGGCAAAAAAATGCTTGGCTTGCTCAGCGATTATGTACTGTAAGCATTCCGTGGATCAGTAACGCTTTTCAGCGTCGATTGAAGTGATTACACTAAGCGGCGTTGCCGAAAGTGTCGGTAACTGCACAATATTCTCAGGGCGGGGTGCAATTCCCCACCGGTGGTATGCCGTAAGGTGAGCCCACGAGCGCTCGAGGTTTCGAGGTCAGCAGATCTGGTGAAAAGCCAGAGCCGACGGTAATAGTCCGGATGAGAGAGAATGACCAACACACTGCTGCTCGCTGTGGCTTTGCCATAGCGAGAGTGGTGCTTGGTGGTAAATTCAGATCCCTCTTACGCCCTGATTCTGGTCATTTTTTGGAGTATTACCATGAATCAGTCCTCATTACTTGCCGAATTTGGCGACCCAATCACTCGCGTGGATAACGCACTGCAAGCCTTGCGTGAAGGGCGCGGTGTATTATTGCTCGATGATGAAGATCGGGAAAACGAAGGCGATATTATCTACGCGGTTGAATCACTGACTAACGCACAGATGGCGTTGATGATCCGTGAATGTAGTGGAATTGTCTGCTTGTGTTTGACCGAAGCACAGGCCGATCGCTTAGCCCTGCCACCGATGGTGGTCAACAATAACAGCGCTAACCAAACCGCGTTTACCGTATCGATTGAAGCCAAACACGGTGTTACGACTGGCGTGTCAGCTCAAGATCGGGTGACCACGATTAAAACAGCGGCGAATCCACAAGCGAAAGCGGAGGATTTAGCGCGTCCGGGTCATGTATTCCCACTGCGTGCTCGCGCTGGTGGCGTGTTAGCGCGGCGTGGTCATACCGAAGGCACGGTCGATTTGATGCAGATGGCCGGTTTACAGCCCGCTGGTGTGCTGTGTGAACTGACCAACCCAGATGGCAGCATGGCTAAAACGCCAGAAATCATCGAATTTGGCAAGCTGCACAATATGCCGGTATTGACCATTGAAGATATGGTGCAATACCGCATTCAGTTTGATTTGAAATTGGCGTAAGCGTGCAAAAATTAGCCCTGATCGATGTGCTCAGGGCTGATTATTGCATGCTGCAGGATTGGAGTGACGATTACCAGCCGGCTTGCTGATGATCGATTTCGTTATGGATCAGTGTCACACACTGCGAAGCGAATAGCATTTTGGGACCAAGGCTGATTTTTTCGACGCCAAGCCGCTTCATCGAATTACCGCTTTTCTTGGGCATCGGGATGTGGTCGGTCAAAATAAAACACGGATTGGGGCCAATCTCAATCTCACGGATTGAATCGCCTTTTTTATCCATCATGTACAGCGAATGCTGCTCCGCCAATTCACCGAGTAGCGCTTCAAAGCTGATGGTGCGCACGGTCAATCCTGGCTGCACTACACGAGTTTGTTCTTTACCCATCCCCACTGACGCGTCGAGCGCTTTGACCAGCAGTGCCAGCAAGGCCGCTTCATGAAAGCCCCCGACATCACTGATGTGATTCGATTCAACCGTGATGGTGCGTGAATAATCGTGGGTGCTTTCCAGCACCAGATGGATCACCACATCTTCACGATGTGACTGAGCAGTAAACAGGCTGTTCATCATGCAGTGAGCCAAAATTTCGCTATGGCATTTGCCACCCACTTCTGCCAATAGGCGTTGGCTGTCGGTAGGGGCAGAGCGCGCTCGGAGGATAAAACTGCGCATGGGATTTCTCATTCGATGGTCATTCAAGGTCGAGTATTGTCGCTAAGCCGCTCGCGGTTGACCAGTGTTTTCTTATGGCCAAAGTAGGTCGGTTTGCCAGTGTTGAGCCAGAAAATCAATAAACTGTCTGACTAAAGGGGTTTGGTAGCTGCGTGATAAATAGACCGCCCAAATCGCGCTGCTGGGCAAAGGGTAATCTGGCAGCAGGGCTTGCAACTGGCCGGAGTGTAACAATGGATTAGCCAAATCACAGGGCAAGCGATGATTGATGAACTGGAGAATGGTCAGCATCCCCGCCAGCGGATTGGGGTTGCATACTGATATTGTTCAGGGGGCATTGCCCCCTATTCATTTGATGGTCATTCCTAAACTACGGCTTTGAACTACGATGGTGTTGGACGGTAAGCGGCCAGTGTCTTGTCACCAAGATTATTGGGTGTTGTCTGCCTCTGGCTTGTGGCACACTGAGCATCGTCCATTAGTGGACAGCGTTGCAAGCGTAGGGGAGCACAATGTTAAGAACACTTGGTAACATTATTTGGTTTTTATGTGGTGGGCTGGTCATGGGTTTAGCTTGGTGGCTATTTGGCGTGCTGGCCTTCATTAGCATCATTGGTATTCCGTGGGGGCGCGCCTGTTTTGTGATCGGCAATTTTTCATTCTGGCCATTTGGTTATCAAGCGATTGCCCGTGATGAATTGACAAATCAAACCGATATTGGCACCAGCGGATTTGGTGTGGTCGGTAATATTATTTGGTTTATCTTGGCCGGTTTTTGGCTGGCGATAGGGCATATTCTTTCTGCGGTGGCCTGTTTTGTGACCATCATCGGTATTCCGTTTGCATTGCAGCATTTAAAGCTGGCGATCATCTCTTTGGCACCGATCGGTAAAACCATCGTATCTAATCAAGACGCGGCGCGCGCTCGCTATGGGGTGCGGTAATTCAGATGATGAATGGCTCTTTCAACACGATCAGAGCGATTGTATTAGTGAGCCAGGCTGCTTAAGGTTGACAGCATAAGCGGCCAATTCGAAATATTTGGATGAGATATGCGTTGGGTACTCGCTTGTTGTGCGACAGATAGTTATGGTGAGACATCTTGCGTTTCAAAATGGGCTGTCTCTATTGAGTATATTGCAAATCTGAATGATGGCTAAAGAGAGCCCTGACTTGATGATTTGCTGTTGGCGTTGTAACTGTAGATGGTAAAAGCTGGGGTCAATATTATCGTCGGGCTCTACGACATTTAACTGCAACATGCCGATTTTTTTTACCAAATTAAGTGCTTGGATTGGTGCGAGTATTTGTGAATCGGTGAATAGATATTCTGTTGCATCGTGATTGAGTTGGTTACGCAGTTTAATTAGCTGCTCAATATCGTGAAAAACTTCATCAGGAATGACACCTAGCCCAAACAGAAGCTTAAGGCGAACGGAAAGATCGCCCAGTGGACCAGTATCGTGTAATAACGGTTCCACAACCGATTGCACCGCAAAATTATCTTTGCGGAAAATGCGTTGCATCAGTGCAGCAATGGCTTCGGTTAACACATCAACGGTGGTAATGAAGAACCCGCGTACCGTGTGGGTCTGATTCAAGCGCTCTAGTAGGTCGGATTCGTTAATTTTTTCTGCCATAAACTGATCTGTTGTTGGGTTAAGTCGAGAGAAACAAGTCTCTCTCGACATTGCAAGGCTTCTGATAACACTATTTTTCAATCGGTTATGCTGAGGCTTTAATCCATTTGGTTATAGAGCGTTTCAATTTGCTGCGCTTCAACACTGTCTGCTGCCAATCTTGTGTAGCGGGCAAGTGTAGAGCGAACCCCTTCTTTTTCAATAGCTTGTTGTAATTCGACGGCTTGTGGGTCACTGCTATTGCGGTATTTTAGCGCTGCGGCAATCCCTTTCAGTAACATGTCATTTGGCACTCCGTATTCAATTGTACCGAGTAAGGGTTTGATTAATCTATCATTTTCTCCAAGTTTTCTTAGTGGCTGACGAGCAACGCGATCCACTTCATCCACCAGATAAGGATTAGCAAAACGAGTCAGGATTTTCTCGATATAGGCCGTGTGCAGTGCACGATCAAAACCATAACGACGGATCAGCACTTCACCGCTTTCTTGCATCGCTTGTTTAACTTGTGCGTGTATTTGCGGATCTTGAATCGCTTCACGAATAGTACGGTGTCCCTTCAAGCCACCTAGATAAGCGGTAATGCAGTGGCCGGTATTTAAGGTAAATAGTTTGCGTTCGACAAACGCCATCAGATTGTCGGTTTTTTCCATCCCTGCAATCGATGGGATTTCGCCTTTGAACTGTTGTTTATCGACAATCCATTCATTAAAACTTTCTACTGTCACTTCTAGCGGATCATCGTTGGCGGCTTGTAGCGGTGGCACAATCCGGTCAACTGCAGAATCGACAAATCCTACTAAAGCATCGGCTTGTTGCTGCTCGTCTGGGTCCAGGCATTGGTACACTTGCTGCTTAAGATGGGTGGTACCACGTACCATATTTTCACAGGCGATGATATTCAGGGGTTGAGTATTGCCAGCCGCAAATCGAGCACTCAAGCCTTTGGCAATGGTTTTGGCAATAATATCCAGAACGGTTGGACCTACTGCAGTGGTGACTAAATCCGTTTTGATGATTCGCTCAATCAAAGCTTCGCTGTTACTGTTGACGGCGGTAACATGGCTAACGGTTTCCATTTTACATTCATTACCCACTACTTTGACGGTGTATTTTTGTTGATGACTCAACTGATCCACCAAAGGTTCGTTTACATCGGCGAAGGTAACGGCGATATCTGCATCAGACAGAAGTTTGCCAATAAAACCGCGGCCAATATTGCCAGCACCAAAATGAACTGCATTCTTTTTCATGTTTTACCTACCTAAATATTGAATTTTTACCTTATTGCTAGAGGCGAGATCAGCCACATAGGGGGCGTAACTGACCTCGATTTATCTCTGGAGCTAATACGTTATGCTGCTTGATTGGCGGTCAAAATGCTCAACACATCACTCACATCTTTGGTTGAGGTAAGTTTGTCGAGAGCGCTTGGGTCATCAAGAGCATTGGTAATGGTGGTAATGACTTGAATATGCTCATCATTTTTTGCTGCAATACCGATAACAAGTTTAGCAATATCGCTATTATCCTCGCCAAAGACCACTCCTTGTGGGTATTGGCAAATTACGATACCGGTTTTGATCACCCGATCTTTGGCATCCACAGTGCCATGAGGTACCGCAATCGATTCACCGAGATAGGTAGAAACCAGTTGTTCCCGTGCAAACATCGCATCGACATATTCGGGATGCACGTAGCCTAATTCGACTAATTTATTACCCGCAAAGCGAATCGCTTCTTCTTTATTCTTGGCATTCAAGCCAAGATGAATATTCTCTTTTTGTAGTTGAAAAATACTCGGAGGTTGGACGTCATAGCTGTCATCATTGGCGGCTAAGATGGAAGGTTTGAGCAACTGACTATCATTGGCCGCGTGGCGCTTAGCGGCGAGAAGTTGAGTCACTAATTGGTTGTACAGCGCACTGTCTAAGAAATTATTCAGTGAAATATGTTCGGCGTTTGGCGCGTGCTGGCGGGCACGGTCAGTCAAATCTTGGTGGGTGATGACAATATCGACATCCGCAGGCAGGGCATTGATTGCCATATTGATGACAGTGATTGGTAATCCGACTTCCCCCACTTTTTTACGCAGCATACTAGCGCCCATGGCACTTGACCCCATGCCCGCATCACAAGCGACGATGATGCTTTGTACGTTTGCCATGTCGATTTTCTTATTCTGTACTGTGGTTGGTGTCATTTGACCTTTGGAGCCGGCTTTCATCTCTTGCATCTTGGATGTGGCTTTTACCAATGCGTCTTTATCACCATCCTGCTCTGTGGAAGTTTGAGCCTTGATTAGTACAGCTGCGACGATGAAGGAGACGGCGGCAGCGGCAAAAATAGAACATATCACACCCAATATGGATCCTTTGTTGGCCATCAAAAGTATGGCAAAAATAGAACCCGGAGAAGCCGGTGAAACTAAGCCTGAGTTGAAAATAGTCAGTGTGAACACACCAGTCATACCTCCCGCGATCGCGGCCAGAATTAGGCGAGGATTCATCAAGATGTAGGGGAAGTAGATTTCATGGATACCACCGAAGAAGTGAATGATACTTGCACCGCCAGCGGTTTGGCGAGCGGTACCTTTACCAAACACCATGTACGCCAGCAAAATGCCGAGACCTGGACCTGGGTTGGCTTCAATCAGGAAGAAAATAGATTGGCCAGTTTCGTTGGCTTGTTGGATACCTAGTGGTGAGAAAATGCCGTGGTTAATCGCGTTGTTGAGGAATAGGATTTTGGCTGGTTCAACAAAGATCGATGTGAGAGGGAGTAAGTGGGCCGTAACAAGAAAATTAACCCCTGCCGCCAAAGCAGCCGATAACACCTTCACTAATGGGCCGATCAAGAAGAACGCGATGATGGCACATAGCATGCCGATAATGCCGGCAGAAAAGTTATTGACCAACATTTCAAAGCCACTGCGCACTTTGCCATCGATTTTTTTATCAAAAGCTTTGATTGCCCAGCCGCCCATTGGGCCGACGATCATCGCGCCCATGAACATTGGAATGTCAGTGCCAACGATCACACCCATAGTGGTAATCGCACCGACTACTGCTCCACGTTCGCCACCTGCCAGTTTACCGCCGGTATAGCCGATCAACAGCGGTAATAAATACGTAATCATTGGTCCAACCAAAGAGGCTAACGTCTCATTGGGTACCCAACCTGTTGGAATGAACAGCGCAGTAATAAAGCCCCACGCAATAAAAGCGCCGATATTCGGCATAACCATGTTTGATAAGAAACGGCCAAAATTTTGTATCTTGACCTTGGCGTCTGATGATATCATCTCGTCCCCCGTTGGATGTTCCATTTGAATTTGATCGTAGTAACGGTTCGACAAAAACCGTTGATTGCTTAGTACACAATCACTCTACCACACAAATTTCGAATGGAATTGCCAACGGGTTTTTTGTGACTTTTGTGGCAAAAATGTTAAGGGTGAAAGGGGTTGTTAGTGATCGCTTTCAAGTTTTTGTTATGTAATATAAGTACATTTTGGCCAAATCAAACTTGTCAATTAATATTTATTGTTCGATGTCACGTATTCATATTTTTAAGTTTGAAATTAATAGTGATAAATATCACGAATTTTCATTATTCTCTGACTAAAAATAAGTCTCCTAGTGACGGTTGTCGCAATTTATTCTATTTGGTAGCTCTAAGACCTATATCTTTTTTCAATTATTGCTTGATTTGTAATTTAGCTACGGAATCTGTCTCCAATCTTCTGCTTAGTGGCATTTAGCGAGCGGGAAAAATGGCTTGGCGTCATTCACAAATACCGCTTAAGGTTGTGAGTTAGCTTCAATCGTCTCATGCAAAAGGTTTAGGTAACGCCAGTTCCTTGCTATTATTCGCCGCACTTTATTATCCAGATGCAGCATATAGAACCCTATGAAAGAACGTGTGATTGTTTCGGTTTCCTCGATTCATGGAACCCAACATTTTCATTTGGATAAATTTTTTCGATTATTCCTTAAGAGCTTAGGTTATATCCTTTTAGTGAGTGTACTCGCGGTGGGCGGGGTTATTTATTATCTAAAGCACCAGATGGATTTTGCCAAGCTCAAGCAGCAAGAATTAGAGACTCATTCAATGTCATTGCTTGAGGAGATCTCTTCACTGCGTGAGTTAAAAGAGAGCCTAGAAAATGATTTGACGGTGCGCGAAGAGAAAATTCAGCTGGTTTCCGATCGATTGGGTGATTTAGAGAAAGTGCTCGGTGTGGATGAGAGTGGTGCCGAGCTGGAGTCGCGTTTGGATGCGGCCGCGATCACTTCTTCAGTTCGTACGCTGATGTTGACGCAAATTCCTAGTGGTTCGCCAACGCCAGGCGCGCGGATTTCCTCCGGCTATGGAAAACGGGTGCATCCGGTGACCAAGGAGGCCAAATTGCATCGCGGGCAAGATTTTGCGGTCAATATCGGCACGCCAATTTATGCGCCTGCCGATGGGGTGGTTGAAGTGACCCGCGCCAGTAATGTTGGCTCCGGCAATTTTATTCGCTTACAGCATGCTTACGGTTTTAGTAGCTCTTATTCACATCTGCAGAAATTTGCGGTGAAAAGTGGTGAATTTGTACAAAAAGGTGATTTATTAGGCTATTCCGGGAATAGTGGGCTTTCATCTGGTCCACATTTACATTATGAAATTCGTTTTATCGGTCGTTCGTTAGACCCACGACCTTTTGTCGATTGGGGAGTGAATGATTTTGAAACCCTATTCACTAAAGTAAGAGGTATACGATGGGAATCTTTAGTAAACAAAGTCGAGCAAAGAGTCAGCTCTCAGCTACAACTCTCATCGCAAAAGGTAGCCATATCTCCGGAGAGTTGAAGATTGAGAGCAGTATTCAGATTGATGGCCTGGTGGAAGGCAAACTGCAGGTTGATAAAATGCTGGTGATCAGCGAAAGCGGGGTGGTCTATGGCGAAATCTTTGCCGATCATCTGATCATCAATGGTCAATTTGAAGGGACGGGTCACGCTGCAAAAATTGAGATCCTAAACAAAGGGCGGGTTAACGGTACTTTGTTTAGTGATGATCTTAGTATTGAACAGGGTGGTCGTTTTACCGGTAATACCCATGCGGCTCCAGAGCATCAAGTAGTTGATTTTCAAGAGGCTAAAGCGGTCGCTGAAAGTTAAGTCACCGCGGTCAGGGGAGTTAAAGAGAGGGATTTTCCCTCTCTTTGGGATGAGCGAATTAAGGTACTTATCGCTATGTATGGCGATGGGTTTGCTGGAGCTTATAAACTCGCTTGATGCTCTGTGATCAGTGTTGCCATTTGTTGCTCTGCTCGTTGCTGAGCATTGGCAAAACTTTCGCTTGCGGCTAAGTGAGTGATCACTTCGTAATAACACTTGAGTTTAGGCTCGGTACCCGATGGGCGCACAATCACCCGAGCACCACCTTCCAGATGGTAGATTAGTACATCACTGGTTGGTAGGGTGATCGTTTCGGTTTTTCCATCGGCAAAGGTGCGTCGCGCTTGTTTAAAATCTTCCACAATTAACACGTTACGTCCGCCAATCTCGGTAGGTGGCGTTGCACGCAATTTATCACCGATGGGGGGCGAGTTAGGCGCCAGTGCTATGCTGCGCTGCGCGTTAAGGTGCAGACCATGCTGGCGATACAGCGTTTCAAGCTGATCCCATACCGTTTTACCCTGTGCGTTAAGCTCTGCGGCGAGTTGAGCAAAAGCAACCAGTGCTGAAAGGCCATCTTTGTCCCATACACTGCTACCAATGGTATAACCCAGCGCTTCTTCATAGGCGAACAGAAATTGCTGCTGTTCGGTTTGCTGTTGCATGGCTACGTTGGTTAGCCATTTAAAACCGGTTAAGGTCTGATAGTAATGTGCACCATGTGCTGCGGCGATTTTACTCAGCAGGCTGGAAGAGACGATCGTGTTACCGACTAATTTGCGGTCAGCATCGGTTTGTGACAGCAGGTAGTGACCAAACAGAGAACCCACTTGATCGCCAGTCAGCATTTGGTATTCACCATCGGCTTTTCGGGCCGCTACGGCAAAGCGATCTGCATCGGGATCATTGGCACAGGCAAGCTGAGCGCCAGTTTGCTTGGCGAGTGCTATCACCATATCCATCGCGCCTGCTTCCTCAGGGTTGGGAAAATTAACGGTAGGGAAGGTGCCATCTGGCTCGCGCTGCTCTGATACGTTGTGGACATCGGTAAAGCCAGCATCCGCCAGTAAGGCTTCCGCCATTTTTGCTCCGACGCCGTGCATTGCAGTGTAAGCTAAGCGCAGTGCTTGCGGCTGGGTATGGTGCTGCAGCAATGGGCTTGCGCCAATAGTATTACGGTAGGTTTGGTAATACTCATCGCACAGCCAATGCAGCAGCCCTTGTTGCTCGGCCTGTTCAAGAGCGAGATAAGGAATTGCTTGCTGCGCAGCTTGGTCGATACAAGCGGCAATGCCAGCATCGTGGGGCGGAATAATTTGTGCGCCATTTTCCCAATACACTTTAAAGCCGTTGTACTCTGGCGGGTTGTGGCTGGCGGTCACCACCACTGCCGCGGCAGCGTTGAAATAACGTACACCGAAAGCCACTATCGGGGTCGCCGCCACTTGGTGAGTCAAATAAGTCTTGATGCCAAGGGAAGTGAGCACGCTGGCGGTATCGTGCGCAAATTGTCGAGAATCGAGCCGCCCATCATAGCCGATCACCACCCCGCGCCGCTGCGCGTCTGGTACTTGAGCCAGCAGATAATGCCCGAGTCCGGCGGCGGTTTCTTGAATGACCAAACGGTTCATCCGATTTGGACCACAGCCCACTTTGCCGCGTAGTCCGGCGGTGCCAAATTCTAGCCGAGCTTGAAAGCATTCGGCAATTTGTGCTTCCTGCTGAGCATCGATCAGCTGTTGCAGTTCATGACGGGTCTTTGGATCGGGATCTCTGGCCAACCACTGGGTGACGGTTAAATTCATAGTGTCTCTTCTCGGTATTGAGCTGTGAAGTTGCAGTTTATGTAATCTCTATGCTCTAAAACATCGCCGCAATCGCTAAACTGGACTTGTTGGCATATTGCTATTGAGAGTTTAGTCGATGATAAGTTGATGGGTGTAACTTATTTTTTACATATGGATTGATTGATAAAGAAAAGCACAATCTTGCCTTTATTTTAAAATAGTGCTTGCGATATTGTGTTGGTGTCGATAAGTTACTCGAACAAACGATAGATGCAGTGATTATCAAGGCTACAGGCATCGAGCTGACTAGCCAGAAAATAAAGTTAAGGATGATGTAAAGATGTTGCAAACCGATGATGTAAAAATTAAAAAAATCAAACAATTACTACCGCCGATTGCGGTATTAGAAAAATTTCCTGCTACCGAAACTGCAGCGTCCACTACGTTCCAAGCGCGCAATGCGATTCACAACATGTTGCAAGATCAAGATGATCGCCTGTTAGTGGTGATTGGTCCTTGTTCTATACATGATCCTGAAGCGGCGATGGAATATGGCCAGCGTTTAAAAGTATTACGTGATGAGCTCAGCGAACAGCTGGAAATTGTAATGCGAGTCTATTTTGAAAAGCCACGCACCACGGTAGGCTGGAAAGGCTTAATCAATGATCCGTATCTTAATGATACCTATGAAATTAATCATGGTTTGCGCATGGCGCGGAAACTGTTGCTTGATCTGACTGATATCGGTATGCCCACCGCCAGTGAGTTTCTTGATATGATCACCCCACAATACGTGGCGGATTTGATCAGTTGGGGCGCAATTGGCGCACGTACCACGGAGTCGCAAGTACACCGAGAATTAGCTTCTGGGTTGTCATGCCCAGTTGGTTTTAAAAACGGTACTGATGGCAATATTAAAATTGCTGCTGATGCGATTCGTTCTGCTGGTGCATCACACCACTTCTTATCGGTGACTAAATTTGGCCACTCGGCGATTGTTGAAACCGCAGGTAACCCTGATTGCCACATTATTTTGCGTGGTGGTAAACAGCCAAACTATAGTGCGGAGCATGTCAACAATATTAAACAAGAGCTGGAAGTCGCTGGCTTACCACAAAAAGTGATGATCGACTTTAGTCATGCCAATAGCTCTAAGCAGTATCAGCGGCAAATGGTGGTGGCACAAGATGTGGCGGCGCAGATTGCCCAAGGTGAACATGCCATCTTTGGGGTGATGATTGAATCGCACTTGGTGGAAGGTCGTCAAGATTTGACCCCTGAGGGGTGTTTGACTTACGGTCAATCGATCACCGATGCCTGCATTGGTTGGCCAGAGACTGAAACGGTGTTGCGTCAATTGGCTGCCGCGATTGAAGCGCGTCGTCAGCAATAAATGAACAAGAATTAACATGGGAGTTTTACGTCCCTGTTCTTTTCCCTAGTTAGTTGGTTGGGTACGTGTTTTTACACGTACTCGCTAGGTTTTGCTCTACATGGTAGTGAATCGTCGGTTAAGGTGAAGTATTGAATCGGAAGCGGCTTGATTCGATAAGTTGGCTCCTGCTGTGCTAAAGCTAAAATGAATGCCAAGTTTGGCACTGCTCTTAATAGCGAAATCACTTCATTGAGTGTTTTGAGGTTCTGTGGATCAATTCGGCTTGCTAAAATTTGCTCGAACAGCAATTAGAGGAGGTCAGTGAGTTAATTATATGCTTCTTAGTGTTCACCGTACTCTTTTATGATTTGAAGTTGCAGCATGATTGCCTGCAACTTCAAATTAGGGGAAGTTTTCTTTACCTTTGGACTAATGAGTCGCTTGATAGTTTGCTAAGGTCTTTGGCGCCTGTCAGAATCATGGCAACCCTCATCTCTTTTTCATAAAGGTCGAGCAGATTTTCTACCCCAGCGCGTCCTTGTGCTGCTAAAGCATAAATAAACGAACGGCCGAGCATAGTGCAATCTGCGCCAAGTGCCAACATACGAATCACGTCTAAGCCAGTACGGATACCAGAGTCGACCAGAATTTTCAGGTCGCCCTTTACTGCATCCACAACTGCGGGTAGTGCTTGCACGGTAGAGGGCACGCCATCTAACTGGCGACCACCGTGATTGGAAACTACAATGCCGTCTGCACCAAAGCGCACTGCGTCTTTTGCATCTTGGGTATCCAAAATGCCTTTGATGATCATTGGACCATCCCAGAAGTCCCGGATCCACTCTAAGTCTTTCCATGAGATGGAAGGATCAAAGTTCGTACTTAGCCAGCCTATGTAGTCTTCTAGTTTAGTCGGTGTTCCTCGGTATTTGGATATGTTACCCAAATCGTGCGGCTTACCAAGCAAGCCCACATCCCATGCCCAGCTTGGGTGTACCATAGCTTGTAATACACGGCGCATCGCAGCATTAGGGCCGCTCATGCCGGAATGCATATCTCGATAACGAGCGCCCGGTACTGGCATATCGACGGTGAACACGAGATTTTTCACGCCAGCGGCCTTAGCACGTTCCAACACGTTTTTCATAAAACCGCGATCTTTTAAAACGTAAAGCTGGAACCAGATTGGACGCTGAATCGAAGGTGCCACTTCTTCAATCGGGCAGACTGAAACCGTAGAAAGGGTAAAAGGAATACCTTTCGTTTCAGCCGCTTGCGCGGTTTGCACTTCGCCGCGGCGGGCATACATGCCGGTTAAGCCCACAGGAGAGAGGGCGATCGGCAGCGCCATTTTTTCGCCAAACAGTTCGGTTTCTAAACTCAACTCAGACATATCACTCAGTACACGTTGGCGCAGTGCAATGTCGGCCAAATCATCGGTGTTGCGTCTGAGCGTATGTTCTCCATATGAGCCGCCATCAATGTAGTGGAACAAAAAGGGCGGGAGTTTAGCTTTGGCTGCAGCGCGGTAATCGGTTGAAGCTGAAATGATCATAATTCAATCCTATTCTGGGCTTATTCTGTGAATGTTCCTTTTTTGCTCAAGCTCATAGAGGTACAACGATGAGCTTGAGCGATGAGAGCGAGATACTAGCTCTCGGTACTGATTAAAAGGTTTAGCGATTCATTAAAGCATCGGTCATGTTGAATCCGTAAATCACGGTCATGCCGATGATGCCGGTCAAAACAAGATAGTAGAGGGTTGGCAACACGGTTTTGCGCAGTGTCGCACCTTCACGACCGAGCAGGCCAACTGTTGCGGATGCAGCTACCACGTTGTGGATGGCAATCATGTTACCGGCTGCTGCCCCAACGGCTTGTAGAGCGATGATCACCACGCTAGAGATGGTCAGCGTTTGTGCCACTTCAAATTGGAATTGGCTGAACATCATGTTGGACACTGTGTTAGAACCGGCAATGAAAGCGCCCAGTGCACCGACAGTCGCACTTAGCATCGGGAAAGCTTCACCCACTAAACCCGCAGCAAAGTTGGCGGTAGTTACTGGCATACTGGCTAAATCAGCACTGTTAATTCCAGAATTGATAAAGATCCGAACCATAGGAATGGTAAATATCAGTACGAATCCCGCACCAATTAAGGTTTTGGTGGACTCACCAAATGCTTTGCCGATGGGAGTTACGCTGCGTGTTTGAGTGAATACGGCAATCAGTGCTACGAAAATGAGAATCCCTCCAGGTAAATAAAGAGGCTCGATTGATGTATTAATACCTGTCTCTCCCAAGATATTACTGAAGGAGACTTTGACGCTGAGGAGGAGTGCTTTGAAATCTGAGTTTACACGGCTAGCCACGAGAATAATGGCAAGTAGCACATAGGGGGCCCATGCCAGAATAAGACTCATTGGCTTGGCTTTGATCTCATTTAGATCCATTTTAAGTGAGCCTAACCATTCAGTTGGCCACTCATTTTCAGGGCTAAAATCCCATTGAGTTTTGGGTACTAAGAACCCTTTTTTAGCTGCTGTCACCACAATCGTAAGACCGATGAGTCCACCGATCAATGATGGGAATTCAGGGCCGAGGAATGCTCCGGTCAGTGCGTAAGGAATAGTGAAGGACAAACCTGCAAAAATTGCGAAAGGTAGAATGTCTAATCCTTCCGTCCAGCTACGATGTTTGCCAAAGAAACGAGTCAACATCATGGCCATTAATACTGGCATAAATGTTCCTACTGAGGCGTGAATTAGAGCGACACTGGTCGTTATCTGTTGTAAATACATATCCCAGTTTGAACTGTTGGCAATTAATGTTTCCGTGATGTTATAGGTATCAAGCCCTCGATTGACACCTACAATAATCGGAGTACCGACTGCACCAAAAGATACAGGAGTTGATTGGATCATCATTCCCATAAGTACAGCTGCAAGTGCAGGAAATCCAATGGCAACGAGAAGTGGTGCGACAATTGCTGCGGGTGTCCCCCAACCGGAAGCTCCTTCGATAAAAGAGCCAAAACACCAAGCAATAATAATGGCTTGTATACGTCGATCTGGTGAAATTTCAGTGAAGCCATTACGAATCGTAGTAATAGCACCAGTATGTTTTAGTATGTTGAGTAAGAAAATTGCGCCAAAAACAATCCATAATACGGAGAGCGTGATACCTAATCCCTCTAAGATTGAAGCTAGTACTCGATTACTGGACATATCCCAAAATGTCAAAGCAATTATTACAGTTAGCGCAAAAGCGATTGGCATTGCTCTCTTGGCTGGCCAATTTAATCCAATCAGTAAAATAGCAGCAACCACAATTGGTGAAAACGCTACTAAAGCGAGCATTGTTTGATTCATGAAGTACTTCCTTATTTTTAACTCTTTATCAATCAATAAGATGAGCTAGCAAATCAGTAGGACATCATCAATCGTTCAGAGTCCTGTTATTGTTTTTATAGTTGTGGCTGACTTATTAAGCGGTTGTGAATTTACTGCTTTATTTTTGATGAATATAGAGAAATAATGAAATTGATTATTTCCTAAAATGACATAACGGCATGCGTTCTGATGATTTAATTTTGTTTTATCAAGTGATGCAAATGGGCAGTTTTAGTAAGGCTGCTGAAAAAAATAGACTTACAAATTCGGTGGTTAGCAAAAGATTGGCGCGTTTAGAAAAAGAGCTTGGCGTACAACTATTATACCGAACGACGCGAAAATTGACTTTAACGGAGGCTGGAAAAGTATTGCTACACGGTGCCAAAAATGTGAAGGAAGCCACTCAAGAGGCACTTGATGCAGTAGTTGGGTTTGGTGAAAACATTAGTGGTCATATTAAAATGTCGGTTCCGACTATTTCGGGCGATTTGATTTTGGCTGATGCTGTTGCTGAGTTCTGTAACCTTCATCCAGGATTGACAGTGGATATGTCTCTTGATAACCGTTTTGTTGATTTAGTTGCAGGTGGCTACGATCTAGTAATTCGTACGGGGTACTTGGAGGATTCGAGCTTAATTGCAAGGCATATTTTAGATTCTCAGTGGGTGGTTTGTGCTTCTCCTGCTTACATTAGCCGAAACGGTAAACCCTTAATGCCTCTAGACTTAGTTAAACACAATTGCTTGCAGTATGCCTATCAAACAACAGGTGCGACTGATTGGGAATTTAAAGGGATGAAGGGTAGTTATATTGTTAGAGTGTCGGGTTCTTTTTCAACCGATAACGCAACTGCGCTACGTAAAGCAGCACTTGGTGGACACGGTATTGCGTATGTTCCACGATGTTTGGTATATCACGATCTACGTAATGGAGAATTAATCGATATTTTTCCTGATCAGGTAGGTAAGAAACTGGGGGTTTATGCAGTTTATCCTTTTACACGTCAACCACCGAATAAAGTTCGTTTGTTGATTGAACATATTCGTACTCGTTATTTGGCAATATCCCACTATTTTTAAAATCTCTACCATTCAATGGTGATGGGAGTTCCCGGCTTAACTAAGTTTAGAAACTCATCCATTTCTTGATTGGTTAGGGCAATGCAGCCATTGGTCCAGTCAAAGCTTTGTATGAAAGCGGGATCTCTGGCATCGCCATTCTTCAAACCATGAATTTTAATATCTCCGCCAGGGTCAATACCCCGTAATTGGGCTTGCGCCAAATCTTGCTGATTCGGATAACTAATGTGTATCGAGCGATAAAAACTCGATTCTTCGATAATGAAATCCAAAAAATAATCGCCTTCCGGTGTGCGTTGATCACCTTCTTGTTGCTTATGACCGTGCGGCTTTTGACCCAGTGCGATCCGATATTCACGGATCACTTCGCCATTTTGCAGTAGATACATACGCCGTTTCGATTTATCGACATGTACTAAGTCAACTTCAATTGAGTCAATTTTAACCAAGTCAACGGCAGCTAAGCAGGCATTGGCTAGCATCAGTAGGGTTAACCATGCAATACACAAAAAACGCATAAAATGTCCATAGTAAATGCCATTGGCACGAAGCAGAGCGTGGCTCAATAATGAGAAATTATTTAAAAAGTTTGGTTCATCATTGGTATAAATGGAAACAACTTCGCAAAAATGCTGCTTGTGCCGAGGATGTGTTTCATTATTAACCAAAAATGCGGCGCACTTAACAGCCGGTTAGATCGCCAATTGATTGCCCGATAAACAATCGGCGATTATCCACAATAAAACTATTATCAATGTCAGGCTGCGCATGTTTTCTCAAACTTTATTGAAAAGAGTGACTTCAAGTCGAAATTATCGAATGTTGGCAGAGACGAATTTCGAATATTTAATTACTTATTTACAGTCACAAGCGGCGGCCATTGTGCGCGCACCATCACAATTTTCTACGGCAGAAGTTCTATTCTCCGATGGCGATTTTGTCGGGCTAGAAGATTATCCGGAAGTCTTTTGGGTATGGGCTGCCCAATTTGATACCTCTGACGGTGTTATCCCTTTTGCGATCAATACCTGTCGTTGGGATTATCTGCCGATTATGGGCGGTGAATCTTTTATTTTGATGCTCGATAACCACCCACAACATCGTACTTATTTGATCATTCAAGCGGTGTGCGCAGAGCAAGTGCATTTGTGTACTCAATCTGGAGAACTGGATTTTTTGCAGTTGATCGCGGCCAAATGGCAGTGTTTACGTGCTGAAATTGAGGCATCCAAAGAGTTTAAAAATCGTGATTTGCGTGAAGCGAAGTATTTGAGCGAGATCCGTCAGCGTGAACAGTTTATTGATAATATGAAACTGGTTCATCAGGTGGCGGTCGAGCTGTCTAACCCAGCCAGTTTGGATGAACTGCACCGAGCTGCGGTGGAAGCAATGCGTAATCGGCTCGGTTTTGATCGCGCGGCATTTTTGCTGCTTGATTTGAAAAAGCGTTGCTTCAGTGGGACTTATGGTACCGATGAATCGGGCAACACGATTGATGAGCATCATACCCAATATGACTTGCATCAAGTTGAGCGCCAATATCTTGAAGCGTTATCCAATGACGAATGTAACTTAATGGTCGTTGAGGCTGCCCCGTTGTATACCGCGGGTCAGGTGGTCGGACAGGGTTGGAATGGGATGCTGATCTTACGTGATGGCAATGAAACTATTGGTTGGATCGCAATTGACAACTATATCCATCGTCAACCGATCACTGAATACCAAAAACAGATGCTGGAGTCGTTCAGTTCACTACTGGCGCAAATCTATATTCGTATGCGTCAAGAGCAAAATGTGCGGATGTTGCATGCCAGTATGGTCGAGCTTTCCCGCTGTATGACAGTCAGTCAAGTGTGTAAATCCGCAGTGAACTTTGCGATCAATCGAATGGGCATTGACCGCATGGCCATCTTTTTAACCGATGAAGCTTGCTCATACCTACAAGGAACGTGGGGCACTGATATGCAAGGTAATATCGTGGATGAATCGTATTTTCGCGGCTCAACTCATGAAAATCATGTAGTCGATCTTGCCAAACTCCAGCCGAATCAAGTGGTGTTTAAAGAGAATGTGCCGATTTACCATGATTGCAAAATTGTCGGTTATGGCTGGACGGCAATGACCATGCTGACCGATAAAGGTACTCCGATCGCTTTCATCTCGGTGGATAATTTGATCCGTCGCACGGTGCTGACTTCCCAATTGCGTGAAGTGATCCGTATGTTTGCTTCAAATTTGACCGAGGTTTTGATGCGAGCGAAAGCGCAAGAAGCGATCTCGGTTCTTAATGCAACCTTGGAGCTTGAGGTACGTAATCGCACTCGTGATTTACATAAGGCCAATCAGCAACTGGATCTTATGGCAAAATTGGATCCTCTGACGCGGTTAGGTAACCGACGCATGCTCGATCATTTACTGGAACAAACCTGCGAGCAAGCGACAAGCGAAGCGGTCAATTATGGGGTGATTTTGCTCGATCTGGATCACTTTGGATTATTCAATAATTGTTATGGCCATTTGGAAGGTGATATCGCGCTGATGCGGATCGGCAATATCTTAAGCCAACATGCCCAGTCTGAGCGTGAGCTGTTTTGCCGGATTGGAGGCGAGGAGTTTTTGTTACTGATTGCTCATCGTAGCGTTGAGGAGATCCAATCACTCGCGGAAAGCATTCGCTATAGTATTGCCGCTGAGCGCATTCTACACCAGCAAAATCCTGATGGTGAGCTACTCACGGTATCAATTGGTTATGCGGTTTCGCGCTATAAGCCGTGTGAAGTACAGTTTGATCAACTGTATGCAGAAGCAGATAAAGCCTTGTATCAAGCTAAAAGTCAGGGACGCAATCAGGTGGTGGGAGTGATGGTTGAAAATATCGACCCAATGGCGTAGCAAAAGTAGCCTTATTCAATAAATTTCGCATCACGCAGTAAATAATACAAATAAGTGTAGCGTTTCGATGAAATCGGTGTATAGTTCATCTCGGCTCTTAGGTAAGAGTTGTTAATGTTAAATTCAGTGAAAGTTCTATCTCAGATCGTTATCGATATCTCGTTAAACCTGCGTCAACTTTGTCTTGATATACCATTCAATAGCTTTCGTTATCAGCCAAATAAACTCATAGCAAATATATATTAGAGGTTACTATGTCTCAGAAAATGACTGGTTCAGTAAAATGGTTCAACGAAACTAAAGGTTTTGGTTTCATTTCTCAAGACAACGGTGGTCAAGATGTGTTCGTACACTTCAAATCTATCGTTTCTGAAGGCTTCAAAACTCTGGCTGAAGGTCAGCGTGTAAGCTTCATCGTTGAGCAAGGCAAAAAAGGCCCACAAGCTGCTCAAGTAACTGCGCTGTAATTAGCACAGAATAAATTTTAAAGGGGCGTGGTGTAAACCACGCCCCTTTTTGCATTTCATCTCTTATGTAATGGATAGTCACTTACTGACCACCAGCGATAAAGTGGTTGTCAACTATCGCCATCCACTAGCCTCTTAATCAGATAGATAATATTCCACGGTGGTGACGACGCGGATATTCTTGATGTAAGGGGTATTGTTATCCCGATCGGTAATCGAAAATTGACCCTGTGATGCAGTTTTGATTTTACCTAACGTGCTTTGAGAATCTTTGGCAAACTTCTGGGCAACTTCGCGAGCTTGCTTAGTCGCTTGTTCAATCATATCGGGCTTAATTTCATTCAGGGCTGAGAAACTAAATTCAACCCGATTGTTATAAGGATCTTGGTTAAATACCACTCCCTGTTTTCCTAATTGACCAATATCGCTGACGATGTTGCGTACTTTTTCAACTTGCTTACTGTAAACGGTGATCGTTTGAGTGGCTAAATAACGAAACTCGGCGCGATCTTCACCATATTGTTGGGCTTTTTTATCGATCACGGCGGGTGCAGAAAGAGAGATCGCATTACGGTCGATGCCTTGTTGCACTAAATATTGAGTGATGAGCTGAGTTTGTTGATCGACGGTGTTAAACAGTGTCGCTAGCTGATTATCAGCCACACTAAACTGAATTGGCCAAATCACGGTATCGGCCAACACTTCACGTTCCGAGAGCCCTTTGACCGTGACCACTCGTTCATATTCTTTAAATTTAACCGCCATTTGTTGCACCAAGAAGCCAAGCGTGGCTAGCCCGATGATCAGGCTTAGGCCAAGCACACTCGCTGCTTTGGTATTGAGATTAGTCATGCTTTCCTCCGAGTGATGTTCTGTTATCCACCGACTGCTACTGGTCGTGGCACGATTGATTCACCTCAGTATAGCAGCCTAACCGCCAGCATGGTCGCTAGCGGTAGGTCGTTAGGTTAGGCCGTTAGCCAGCGCGTTTTCATAATTGAGCGAGTTTACTGGCGGTCGGCTTAACGCTGCTGAGTTGTTGCTTATGCTGAAGCTTAACCCAGCGTTGCAACGGCTTGAAATCGGGCTGTTGTGATTGTTTGCCATAACAAGCTTGCTGTAGCGTATCGAGTAATTGATGCAGCGTTTGCTGCTCGTTGCTTGGCAAGGTTATTTCGGTTTGCCAAATACGAATCGCTTGGCTGATGGCTAACAGATCTTGCTGCTCAATCGCTTCAATTAGCGTGCGATAAGTCGATGAGGTTGCCAGATCGTGGTTGATACTGGGCTGAGAGACCACTCGGCTACCACGCCACATCAGCAAGGCTAATAGAGTAGTGGCGAGCCAAAGCAGTGCAAACAGTAAGGTCAAATATGGCCAATAACCGGTATCACTCACAGGTTGGCTAGTGGGCAGATCAGGCACGGTTGGCATGTTGAACAACGGCGCTTCATCACTCGCTTTAACTTGTAGCGTTAAACCAGCCAACTGGCTGGTTTGCGCCATGTGAGTCTGGGTATTCCACCAATTGAGGGTGACATCTGGCAAGGTGATCTCGCCCGCATGACGTGGGATCAGCACTTGTTTCAGCGTCATTAAGGTATCGCCATTTTCAAGCGTGCTAAATTGCGGCTTTTCTGGATAGAGGCTAATGCTGTCTGGATACTGAATATGCAATGTTGGTATCTGCTGTTGAGTCAGACCTCGCACTTGCAAGCGAATTTCGCGGGTGATGCTGCGTCCAACCTCGGTCTGGTATTGGCTGGCTTCGCTTAATCTCTGTTGTCCATCGAGCCAGCTTTGGCTCAAGCTTAGGTGGGCGCTAGGTAGCCAAGCACCTTGATAATTAGCCGGTTGGGCCAGCACTTGAATGGGGTAACTTTTCGGTTGGGTAAGCAGCGGGATCAAACGCGTACCACTATATTGGTTGCCGTATAATAAGTTCGCTTTCAGCATCGGTTCACGTAGGCTAAAACGTCCCGCTTGTTGTGCGGTGATCCGAAACGATTGTTCAACGATTGTCACTTCCACACCATTGAGCAGAGAAGGTGATTGCTTGGGCTCACTGGCCGCTTCAATCTGCATACCATCCACTTGTGGTGGCGTTATTTGTGGATCGCGTAGACGGCGGATATCTTGCTTGATGATCAACTGAGCATGAAACAAGGTACTTTCACCGGGATAAAGCTGAGTCTGCTCTAATTGGCTGCGCACCTCTGCGAGCTCTTGTGGCTCGGGTTGCTGCTCATCTTCGCTCACTTGGATAGCAATTGCAGCTGAGTGGGCGCTACCGATTTGAAAGCTTGGGATGGTGAGAATGCCGGAGCGTTGTGGCGCGATCGCCACCGTCCACTCACTGCGCTGCGAGTAATTACCATTGATGATGTTGGTGGAAGAGGCAAAACTGGGTTGACCAACAAAAAAATCAGGCTCTAGTTGAGAAAAATCAACCGCCTCCGCAGTCAGCTTACTGCTGCTGACAATTCGCAACTGAATCACTTCATTATTCACCACGCTATTTTTGCTGACACTGGCGACCAGATCCGCCGCTTGGCTGGGCAGTGCGCATAAGCTCAGCAACAGCGAGAGCCAGAAACATGTGCGTTGATAGACGGATTGCAGTTTTACCATGGCTGATCGGTGTCCGTAGGTTGAGGTTTACGTTGAGCTTGCAAAATAAATTGTGCCCGTAGCAGCGCGCTTGGATCGCGCGCACTTTCCACTTGCTCTAATTTACGCAGCATAGGATCGAGTGATGAGTTGGCTTGCTTTGCGCTGTTTGCTAGTTCTTGTTGCTGGCTTGTCTTGTCAGCGGTTGGTGCTTGGTTTGATTCCGTTGGTGTTTGCACTGTGGAAGAGGCAGGCATCGCATTATCGACTGAATCCATGTCAGCTGGGCCTTGATCAGTTTCAGAGGACTGACTGGCCGATGGGTTTGGCTCATCGCTCGATTCTGAGTGAGATCCCGTATGCGGTTCCGATGCTGGTTGCTGGTTGGGATCCGACGGTTCACCGGTCGATGTTGCTTGCGCTTGACTCGCTGGATCCGAAGATTGATCCTGCTGTTGCTGTTGCTGTTGCTGTTGCTGTTGCTGTTGCTGTTGCTGTTGCTGTTGCTGTTGCTGTTGCTGTTGCTGTTGCTGTTGCTGTTGCTGTTGCTGTTGCTGTTGCTGTTGCTGTTGCTGTTGCTGTTGCTGTTGCTGTTGCTGTTGTTGTTGCTGTTGCTGTGCCGCTTTAACCACAGCCAGATTGTGCAACGCATCTTGATGATTCGGCTGCTGCGCTAAAATTTGCTCGTAGCGTTGGCGGGCTTGTGCTAAATCCCCAGCTTGCGCATAAGCATTGGCTAAGTTGTATTGAGTGGCTAAATCGGGATTGGCGATCTGTGCGTAAGCGTCAATCGCCCCTTGGTAGTCATTGGCATAATAGCGCGCGGCACCTTGCCACCGTGGGTCAGTAAATTGCTCAGCCGCTTGTGCATAATGCTCGGCTTGAAAAGCTTGCAGCGCTTGCTGATCTGGATTGAGCCAAGCGGATGCCCAAGCTTGCTGCTGAGGTAGGCTAAGCAAAAGAGTGAACAGTAGGCTAAACAGCACGCCACGGCGAAACATCCCTAGGGCTGCAAACAGTAAGGGGAGCATGAGCCAGTAACCGTTATTGATCCGTTGACTGACCGCGGGTTGGCTAATCTGAGATCCGAATTGAGTGGATTGCTGGGTGAGATGTAAAATCTGCGCCACATCGGCACCATCTGCCCGATAAGCACTTAATAAACCATTGACGCTGCGTGAGAGTTGCTGCATTTGATCTAGGCGAGTTTTTGCGATCACGGTTTGCCCTTGGCGGTCTTGTAATAACGATCCATCGCTTAAAGTAATCGGCGCTCCGCTAGGGGTGCCGATGGCCAGTAGGATCAAACGCCATGGACTACCTTGCAAGATAGGGGTGATCTTGGTGCGTTCTGTGGGACTTAGGTCATCGGCCAGTAAAATCAGATCGCCACGGGCATGTCCTGCTTGCTGCATCATAGTGATGGCTAACTGGATGGCGGCGGCGGCATCGGCTCCTTGGTAGGGCATGATATCGGGTGACAAAGACGGCACCAAGCTGGCGAGGGTGGCGCTATCACTGGTCAGTGGACTTACGATATAAGCGTCGGCGGCGTAGGCGATAAGCCCAGTACTGCCTTCTGACCAACCTTGCAGTAGATCGAGAGCTTTATAACGAGCCTGAGTTAAGCGGTTAGGCTGCAGATCCGTGGCGTACATTGAATGTGACATATCCATGATCAATACGCGGGCCGCACTGTTTTGCATACTTGGCCGCGTCGCGGTTTGCCAGCTTGGGCCGGCCAGTGCCAACGTGGCGATCAGCCAAGCGAGTGCCAGTAATCCAGCTTGGTGGCGGCGAGAGTGCGTGGTTACACCTAACGCCGGTGCCAAATGTGCGGCAATTAGGCCACGCGGTGGCCGACGGAGTCCTAACCACAGCGCGAACATGCCTAGCGGGATCAGTAACCACAACCAGTGTGGATAGAGAAAAATCAGCGGTGACATGTCATCTCCTCACTATCACCAACATCACTGAGAGCAGTAACGCCAAGCTGAGCGGATAGTAAAACCATTCGCTTTGTGGACGCCAAGTTTGGTTGGCTTGGCTAATCGGTTCCAATTGATTAATCGCGTTATAAATGTTTTGTAAATCTTGTTGATTACGGGCGCGAAAATATTGCCCTCCCGTGGTTGAGGCGATGTCCTGTAAGGTTTGCTCATCTAGATCTTGCGCGGTATTGACCTTACGACTAAACAGGAAGTCTTTGACCACCATCTCGCCAGCACCAACTCCAACCGTGTAAATCGTAGTGTGATATTGCTGGGCAATCTGCGCGGCTTCTCGTGGGTCAAGCACGCCTGCAGTGTTGCTCCCATCGCTCAGTAAAATCATTACCCGCTGTGGCGCATCACTGTCGATAAAGATTTTCGTCGCCAGACCAATCCCTTCGCCAATCGCGGTTTGTGTGCCGATCAGCTTTAATACCGCTTGATTGAGTTGGCTAGCCACGGTGGCGCGATCTAACGTCAAAGGGGTTTGCAGGTAGGCATGATCAGCAAATAAGATCAGCCCTATTCGATCCCCTTCGCGCTTGGTAATAAATGGTGTCAGCACCTGTTTCACTGCGGTTAAGCGATCTACCATCTGTTGACCCGCTTGCATATCTTGTTGACTCATTGAATAGGAGAGATCGACCACTAACATTAAGTCACGATGTGCGGTGCTACTGCTGAGCGGATCGCCATACCAGACTGGCCGTGCGGCGGCACAGAGCAGCAAAATCCATACACCAGCTGCGAGTAAACGAATCAGCCACCCGCTTTTGTGGGTGACTGACGTCTGTGGAAGGTAGGCGAGCTTAATCGCAGTCCGAGGGGGGATGGCTGGTACGAAAACATAGATAACCCAAGGCAGTGGTAGAGCCAAAAGCACCCACCACCAAATAAACTCAAAACTTGCCAAGTGCTGATTTTCTCCGCTTTTTAGGGGGTAATGCGTTGGCAACCCAGCAATAACAGTGTTGCACCAACTCATCGGCATTGCTCACTGGCTGTTTTTGATACAGGGCTTGTTGCCATTGGGTCTCATTCGGTATAAACAGGGGCTGACCCATTTCCGCATCTAAAAACGCATACCACTCTTTGCCTGTTAAATGAGCAATGTCTTGCCGAGGGTAATAACACAGCGCCGCTTGACGAACTAATTCAATCGCGGAAGAGGGCGTTTGTGGGATGGCTTTTAAGCTCAATAGCCGCAGTGCGGTTTTCTTTGGCGCGAGTCGGCGACGACGCCAACGCACCGCCAAGCCAATCATGAGCACCACCAGTAGAATGCCACCCAAACTTGCCCACCATCCCCAAGCCAGCGGGAACCAGCTAGGCAGCTCAGGTAGATGTAGGCCGTTAAGATCGAGTGATAGGGTTGACGATTCCTTCATTTCTTATAGTCCGATAATTGTGGTAGCAAAGGGAGTCCGCTGGAAATTGAGCGGTAGTCTATTGCCAATAATAGACAGAGTGATTCTAATTTTTCTTTTTGAGTTTCAAAGGCTTTTTTGATGCCTATCCGGGTACTATTTATCGAAAAGTTGAGCCAGCGCGTCTCTTGGCGATTTTGTACTTGCTCAATGCCACGAAATGAGGTGTCACCACACTCTAAAGGATCGAAAATCTGCACCATACGCACTTGGTTATGCCGACACAGTTGGCGCAGTGCGAGTGCATCTTGATCGGGGTCTAAATCGGTAAAATCGCTGATCAACACCACTTCACTGCCTTTGGGGCATAAACGATGCAGTGTAGTGAAGACTTGCTGGCGGGTCAGTTTTCGATCTGTATGTGATGAGGGGGGTGTTTGCTGCGTAGTGACACAGGCGGCTAAAATGGCTAATACACCTTGTTGACGAGCTGTGGGCTTGATCTCAATCAGTTGTTGACCAAGATCAATCACCGCACCGACGCGATCTTGCTGCTTAACCGCGAGCCAACTGAGTAAACTGGCCAGATGCGCGGCTTGTACGGATTTGAGCAGCAAGCAGGAGCCAAACTGCATTGACTGGCTAAGATCGATGTAAAGTACCACAGCTCTTTCGCGTTCTTCACTGAACAGCTTAGTGTGTGGCTTGCCCGTACGAGCGGTGACTCGCCAATCCATGGCACGAATATCATCTCCGGCTTGATATTGACGCACCTCTGAAAAGTCCATTCCGCGTCCTAAACGGCGGCTTTGGTGCTGACCGATCCGCGTTGACCACACCGGACGAGCAGGGGGTAAGAAATGCACGGTTTGTGGCTGATAGGCGAGCAATTCGGCCAAACACAGCGTAACACCATTAGCATGTAAAGGGAGAGTATCGTGCATCGTGATCCCCTAAGCGCTGCCAACCAGTGACAACAGATGAGCAATTACCTGATTGGGGTGTATGCCTTCCGCTTGCGCTTGGTAACTGAGCAATAAGCGGTGACGCAGCACCGAGAAGGCCATCACTTGTACATCATCTGGACTGACAAAATCACGACCTTGTAGCCAAGCTCGCGCCCGAGCGCAACGATCCAGCGCAATGGTTGCCCGTGGGCTGACCCCCATCGCGAGCCACTCGGCCAGTTTGGCATCGTATTTGGCGGGTTGGCGGGTCGCCATAATTAGGCGTACCAGATAACTTTCAATCGCTTCGGCCATATGAACATTCAGTACCGCTTGGCGGGCACTAAATATCTGTTGTTGAGTCATCAATGGCTTATCAATCGCTGGTACGCCTTTCGCTTCGCCACGATTGAGGCGCAAAATCGCCAGTTCATCCGCCGCATTGGGGTAGCTGACTTCCAAATGCAGTAAAAAGCGATCGAGCTGTGCTTCTGGTAGCGGATATGTACCTTCTTGCTCAATCGGGTTTTGGGTCGCCATAACCAGAAACAGTTCAGGTAATCGATAGGTTTGACGACCCGCAGAAATCTGCTTTTCCGCCATCGCTTCTAACATCGCCGCCTGTACTTTGGCGGGTGCGCGGTTAATTTCATCGGCGAGGACTAATGAGTTAAAAATCGGCCCAGCTTGAAACACAAATTCACCGGTCTCAGGGCGGTAGACATCGCTACCGGTTAAATCAGCGGGCAGTAAATCTGGTGTAAATTGGATGCGATGAAAATCACCTTCAATACACTCGGCCAGTGATTTTACCGCGCGAGTTTTTGCCAGCCCCGGAGGCCCTTCTACCAGAATATGTCCATCCGCTAACAGCGCGACAAGCAATTGGTTGATGAAATCACTTTGGCCGATCACTTGCTGATTTAAATAGTGCTGCAAGGTTTGAAAGGGCTGGAACGTCATGAATGGTTTTACTCCCAAATGGTTTTACTCTCAGACCGCTGTGCGGTTAATGCGGTTTCTCATCGATAAAATTGTGTAACAGGTCACCAGATAAACGGCATTGACTGGTTTGCGATTTTTACCGCGATGTTAGCGTATTTCAGCTTATTGTGCTGGTAGATATCTCGGTGGTGACTGCTGGTTTATTACTCAAAATTGATGGTGGATGGCTATTTTTGTTTAAAATTGTGATTTATGTCGCGCTTGGCGTGCCAAGTTGTAAGAATTTGCTTAAGTATTGTGATGTTAGGCCGATAACTAATCAGTTTTAGTGATAGTCATGATGTAGGTGGGGAATATGTTCAAATTGCAGCAGATAAGTATTAAACAAAAGGTTGTGTTAGGCGTGACGTTTGCCGTATTGGCATCAACATTGATTGTGGGTGTGATGGCACAGCGTCAGGCGCGTGAAGTTCAAGAGCACCGCCTGATTGATTTAGAACTGCCGAATATGCTGAATCTGATCAAAAGTGATATCGATCATCAGGTGATGCAACTGTTGGCATCTGCCCAGCAAATTGCGAGTAATGAATTTGTGCAACAAGCGATTGCAACTACGCAGAGAGATCCCGCTACAGAAGCCTTGTTGATTAAGCAACTGAATAATTTACGCGATCAATATCAATTAAATGATGCTTCAGTGGCTAACCGAAAAACCGCCTATTACTGGAATCAAGATGGCTTCCTACGCCAACTGAATCGACAACAAGATGGGTGGTTTTTCGGTTTCACTGGTTCCGGCAAACCGACCATGGTCAGCATGTTCCAAGAAGCCAATGGTGACGTCAAAATGTTTGCTAACTATCAGTTGCTCAATGGCGATGCGATGTCTGGAATGTCGAAATCGATGGATGACATGGTTAACTTACTGAATAGCTTCAAAATCGAGAAGACAGGGTTTGTCTTTTTAACCAATGCGCAAGGTGAGGTACAAATTCACCGTCAGCAAGCGCGAGTCAAATCCAATTTACAGCAAATCTATGGCTCTGCGACCCATTCACTGCTCAATAAGCATGGCTTCAACTTGATTTCAGCACAGGATCAAGGCAAAGAGGTGATGGTGGCAAGCTTGTATATTGAAAGTATGGATTGGTTCTTGGTCGGGGCTGTTCCGGTTAATGAAGCGTTTGCTGAATTAAATGCGGTGGCACAGCGTATGATGTTAACCACCTTGATTGTGGCCGCTATTTTTATTGTGATGGGAATTTTCCTGGCTAACAGCATTACTATGCCAATTAAGCAAATCGCCAAACGTTTCAGCGATTTGGGTAAAGGCGATGGCGATCTTTCCCAGCGGATTGAAATACAAGGTAATGATGAAATTGCCCAACTTTCTCAAGGCTTCAACGGTTTTATCGAAAAGATTCATCATTCGATCAAAGATGTCGCACAAACTAGCCGAGAGCTACAAGTGGCTGCCGAAGGGGTATCGCGTAAAGCGTTAGTGACCCATGATAATAGTCAGCAGCAGCGTGATCAGACCATCCAAGTGGTGACTGCGATTAACCAAATGGGGGTGACCATTAGTGAAATCGCCTCTAATGCGGCGACGGCAGCAGAAACGGCGAATTTTGCATCCACCAATGCGGATCAAGGGCGTAATGTGGTTAATAAAGCCAAAGATGCCATTAGCGGTCTGGCCAATGATATTGAACACACAGGAAACGTGGTGGCGCAATTAGCCTTAACCACTCAAGAGATAGGTTCGATTCTTGATGCCATTCGAGGCATCTCGGAACAGACTAACCTGCTGGCACTTAATGCGGCGATTGAAGCGGCTCGAGCTGGGGAGCAAGGCCGTGGTTTTGCTGTGGTGGCTGATGAAGTGCGTAATTTGGCAAGTCGCACCGCCGTCTCAACCGAAGAAATTCAGAAGATGATTAATCAACTGCAAAGTGATGCCAAGAATGCGGTATCGGCAATGGATGCGGGTAAAGTTGTTACTCATCAAGGTGTTGCTGCGTCTGATGAGGCGGTCAACGTGCTGATGAGTATCTCGCAGCGTATTCATGATATTTCCGATCGTAATACTCAAGTCGCGACCGCTACGGAAGAACAATCGACGGTGGTGCACACCATCAATCAAAATATCGAAGAAATTAATGCGATCAACGAAGTGACGACCCGTACTGCTGAAGAATTGGCCGATGCGAGTCAATCACTGCGTGAACTGTTTGGTCGTTTGGACAAATTAGTGGGCAGTTTTAAACTCTAGCAACCTCGCGAGGAGTTGGTTACACTGCCGGCCAGTAAAAACCAAGTAGGTAAACCGTCATGAACGATTTCGAAAAAGAGCTGGAGCTACTCTCTCAGCAGGTGGCACAAGAGCCAGAAACTAAACTGCCGAGCCTTGAAGAGCAAAAAGCGATTGCTCAGCAACTCAAGCAGTTGGAAGCAGAAGGCAAATTGACGCCTGAAGTGTTGGAAGCTTATTTTGGTCAATATTATGTGACGAATGATGCGCCAGTACACTAAGTGAAGTGTGACGCTATCCATATTATCGAGCCGCTATTGCGGCTCGATGTCTATCGAAATGATCGTATCGGTGGGTTACCCCTTTCCTATTTGAAGCTGCAGCGGTGTTGACGACGCTCCTTCACCCCAATTACATAGTTTGCCGATGCTCATGGGGACTCACTCACTGGCCGCCTACCTGCAACTTCAAGTGGTTTGGGTATTATCAGCATGCTCAAGTGTATGTTGGCGGGCAACCGTGATCCCTAAGCGTTTGGCGAGTCGAATAAGATTAGCGCGATCGGTATGCAGGCGTCGTGCGGCTTCGGCCCAATTGAAGTTGGCTTGCGTGAGGGTTTGACTGAGCAGATGGCGCTGGAATTGATCGGTAGCTTCACGCAGTCCAATATCAAGGTTGATCGGATCTTGCAGTGTTGCTTGAGCGTGATCGGCAGCCATACTTGGCCGTGTTGGGCCTTGTAACTCACCGATATCTAATGCACTTAAAGTGGTGACCGAGCGCCCCACTTGGCGGGCCTTCGCTTTGAGCGCGGCGCGATTAATTACATGCTCCAGTTCACGTACATTGCCTGGCCATGGGTAGGCGATCAGTAGATTTAACGCATCCGCATGCAATTTAAGCTGAGTGATAGCTAATTTACGTCTGGCATGTTCAACGAAATATCCGGCCAATAAAGCAATATCACCCTGCCGTTCGCGCAGTGGTGGCACATAAATCGGATAAACACTCAATCTATGGTACAAATCTGCCCGAAAATGACCATTTTGTACTTCCTGTTTTAGGTCACGATTGGTGGCCGCAACAATCCGTACATCAACGGTTTGTACCCGATCTTGCCCAACGGGTTGAATCTCTTGGTTTTGTAAAGCACGCAAAATTTTACTTTGTGCGCTTAACGGCAACTCTCCAATTTCATCGAGAAATAGCGTACCGCCATCGGCGAGGGCAAATTTGCCCATTCTTTGCCGATCGGCCCCGGTAAATGCACCTTTGACATGACCAAATAGCTCACTTTCCAACAAATGCTCTGGGATCGCCGCGCAATTTACATACACCAGAGGTTGGCGCTGGCGATTTGAGCGCTGATGGATGGTTCGCGCAACTAACTCTTTGCCCACTCCCGTTTCACCATGGATCAAAATAGTAAACTGAGAGGGGGCAACCACATCAATATCGGCTTTCATGGTCTGCATTGGGTGACTATTGCCGATAATTTCGAGGTTGTCGCGACTCCACACTTCTTGATTCAGCTCTTCTAACCGTTGTTGAGTCTGTTTGGCTTGATTTTCCAGCTCGGCAAAAGTGAGCGCCATTTTCAAGGTCGCGGCGGCAATCGCGCTCAGCATTTCCAAACTGCGTGATGAGAGAGGATCAAATGCATCCGGCTTAAGACTATCGAGGGTCAGAATCCCGAGCAGTTGACCACCGAAATGCAACGGTAATCCCATACAGGAATGGATGGGCAGATCTTCTTCACTGTCGAGCAGCAATCCATCAAAAGGATCGGGTAGCGGGCAATCAGCAGCAAAACGAACTGGGCGATCGGCACTGCAAATTTGTGCCAGTCGTGGATGCTGATTGACCACAAAGCGCCGTCCTAACGTATCTCGTGTTAGCCCTTGCATGGCAAGTGGGATCAATGTTTGATTATGCAGCGCCATCAGCACTACACAGTCACAAGTGACCGCTTTGCGTAGCGCATCGAGTAAACGGTGAAAGCGGTCATCGTTATTGGTGCCGCTGGCGAGCCCAACGGTCATTTCGAGTAAATTCGCCAGTGAGAATTCTTGCATACTTGTCATTGGGTTATGTTTTTTTGATAGTGTAGTGTCCAATTGACTCGTTTCAAAGGGTTTAATTGACACGGTCAAAATAATTTTATTACTATTTTTCATGGTGTTAGCTTTTGGCACGTATTCTGCTTTGTAACAAGGCTTATTGAGAGTGGCTCTAACCACCGTTTTTATGCCTTGATTGAGGAAAAGTTATGCTCACCGAACAACACATTACGATTATTAAAAGTACCATTCCTGTTTTGGAGTCAGCTGGTCCGGCTCTGACTCAATATTTTTATCAGCGTATGTTCAAATACAATCCAGAACTGAAGCATATTTTTAATATGACCCACCAGAGCACCGGCCGGCAAAGTGTGGCTCTATTTGAAGCGATCGCCGCTTATGCGAAACATATTGATAATTTAGCGGCTTTAACCAGTGCGGTTGAGCGCATCGCTCATAAGCACACCAGCTTTAATATTCAGCCTGAGCATTACCAGATTGTTGGCCATCATTTACTAGAAACACTACGCGAATTGGCACCGCAAGCGTTTACTCCGGCAGTCGAAGAGGCTTGGACGGCGGCGTATCTGTTTTTGGCACAAATCTTTATTGATCGAGAAGCCGCCCTTTACTTAGCGCGTAAACATGCACTGGGTGGTTGGCAAGATGGCCGTGCGTTTATTGTGCAGGATAAACAGACTGAATCTGCGGATGTAACCAGTTTTACACTGGCGGCAGCGGATGGCGGTGCGGTGCTGGATTACTTACCAGGACAGTATATTGGCCTGGAAGTGACGCCGACTGGCAGTGATTATCGTGAGATCCGCCAATACTCTTTATCGCAAGCATCGAATGGGCAGGAGTATCGGATTTCGGTTAAGCGTGAAGGGGTCGGCTGTAGCAATCCGGGGCTAGTTTCACACTATTTGCATCAGCAAGTGCAAGTGGGTGATACGGTTAAGCTCTACGCGCCAGCCGGTGATTTTTTCTATATTGAGCGTCAACGCCCAGTAGTGTTGATCGCTGCCGGTGTCGGCGCAACTCCGATTCAGGCAATGTTGCACACGTTAGCGCAGCAAGGTAAAACCGAGGTGACTTATCTGTATGCTTGCAATGATGCTAGCCAACACACTTTTGCTTTAGAAACGCAAACCGTGGTTAAACAGCATGGTTGGGATCAGCATGTGTGGTATCGCGATGAAAACTCAGAGCATGCTCAACATGGTGAGATGCAGCTCAGTCAGGTGGTGTTGCCGATCCAAGATGGGGATTTTTATCTGTGTGGCCCAATCGGCTTTATGCAGCATGTGGTGAAACAACTGTTGGCGTTAGGCGTGGAGCAAGAGCGCATCCATTACGAAGTGTTTGGCCCGCATGCTTCGCTAGTTGCTTAGCGAAAAAAGGCCATAAAAATAGCCAGCCTAATTAGGCTGGCTATTAAAATCTTTGGCAAGTCTATTACAGAACTTTGATGCTTTCAGCTTGTGGACCTTTTTGGCCTTGAGTGATCACGAATTCCACTTTTTGACCTTCAGCCAGAGTGCGGAAACCGTCACCTTGAACTGCACTGAAGTGAGCAAAAACGTCAGGACCGTTTTCTTGCTTGATGAAGCCAAAGCCTTTAGTTTCGTTGAACCATTTCACGGTACCAGTAACTGGAGTAGACATAATAAATATCCTAAAAACATTTTTTAACGTAGGCCGATTACGGCGCGGATAGCGTGGAAAAGTAGCGTGCTATTGCGTACGACACGGACGGTTACGAATAATCCAACCAAGCGATGTGTATACAAAGAACTTTTTCTAGCCGCGATTGAGTCTAGAGCAAACCATTAAGTTGTCAATCGAATCTTGAACAGAGTCGAAACTTGTTAACAAAATTCATCGATTTTTTGCATCCCATCGCATTGAGCGGTGATTTGGTGTTCTGAATACTGAAAGATGAGTGTGTTAGGTGCTGAGCAAATTGTAGGCTACGCCGTTTCTAGTGGTAGCAAGATAAAGTGGGTCTTATCTCTCAGAATAGAAAAAATGAGCAGATGAATATTGTGGTTATTAAGTCGTTCAAAGTTGCCGTCAGTGGCGATATTGACCTCTGCTTTCTAGTTATCTATTGAATTTATTGATGATTTTTATTTGGCATTTGGTTAATGGTTGGTTTTTGTAAAATTGATTAACTCAATACATTACTTGTTTAGAACTTGAAATAAATTTAGGAAGGTTCAAAATTAACTAAAAATGAGTTTGCAAAAATGAAGGGATGCGGTTAACGATAATTTGAGGTAGGTGCACCATGAAACTATTTTTAATTCTGATGCTTTCTGTATCCGGTGGAATCGCTTCTGCGGATCATCTCTATTCGTTTATGCTCGGTTTTGGCGTGGCTTCCCTTGCCGTCGGTAGCTGTTACTGGCTGGCGTTTCGCAGTACTCGTTTTCCACAATTGGCGGTGTTTTTGCTGCTGTGTGGTTTTTTTGCCAAAGTGGCGGTGACTGTGGTCGGAGTGCTGTGGGGTATTTCTAATCAGCTGATGACCTCCCCATTTGTGTTTGCGTTGTCATATCTGTTCTTCTCGATTGTTGCGACCTATTTTTGGTTTCGTTACCGCGAATTATCGATGAAACTGAAAGACAAAATTATTGCTTCACATACTCAGCACCATTCCCATTAACGGTAGCGGGATATGGTTGACTAAAGCAGAACCTGCGTGTTCTGCTTTTTTATGCCTCAAAAACGGATCATGCTAGCCATGTGAGTTAGCTGATTAGCGTTGCTCTAGGTTGATCTCGCCACCGTGTAATGGTAGGTATACACTGTAGTCTCTGATAAAAATATTAATAAAAACCAATAATAAGGTGGTGGCATGTCTGTTCCTATTTTGATCTGTGATGACTCTCCACTAGCGCGCAAACAGATGGCGCGTTCGCTTCCCGCCTCACTCAATGCTGACATCACTTTTGCAGTGCATGGGCTCGATGCGATGGAGATTTTGGCCCAGCAAAGTTTCAAACTGATGTTTTTGGATCTCACCATGCCTGAGCTCGATGGTTTTGAGACCTTAGAGGCCATGGTGAAAAAAGGCGATACCACGCCGGTGGTCGTGGTGTCTGGCGATATCCAACCTAAAGCGGAACAGCGAGTGTTAGCGCTGGGCGCGAAAGCATTTATTCAAAAGCCGATTGATAAAAAGGTGCTGAACGATGTGCTTAAGCAGCTGTTTGAGCCACCGACTCAGCCTCGCATGATTACCCCTGTCGCGCTTGAACTGCCAATCTTGAAACGGCGCGATATTTACATGGAAGTGGCTAACGTGGCGATTGGTCGTGCGGCGGATGCCTTGGCTCGCCACTTTGATGTGTTTGTTGAGCTGCCATTACCGAACGTCAATATTTTTGAAGTCAGCGAGCTGCATATGGCACTGCGTGACTTGGCCAATAACAGCCAAGTTTCTGGTGTTTGTCAGGGCTTCAGTGGCGAGGGCATTGCTGGTGAAGCTTTGGTATTGCTCAGTGATTCGAGTGTCGCCGAGCTGAAAAGGCTGATGAAAGTACCTGTGGCCAGTGAAGATCTGCAAGAGCTAGAGCTGTTGATGGATGTCTCCAACATTCTGGTCGGGTCATTTTTAAATGGTTTAGGCCATCAAGCCGAAGTGCGCTTTTTCCAAAGTGCTCCGGTGCTATTAGGTCGCCATCTCTCGATTGATTCAGTGATTGATTCCACGGCCGGTTCATTTGGTAAAACCATGACCTTTGAAGTGAGCTTCAATATTGAAGGGACCGCAATCCGTTGTGATTTACTGTTTATGTTTGTCGATCAATCGTTACCACTGCTCGACAATAAGCTGTCGTATTTGATGGAGGACTTCTAATGCTAGCCTTACCTGCGGAGTTTGAGCAGTTCCATTGGATGGTCGATATGGTACAAAATGTCGATATGGGCTTGATGGTGATTGATCGCCATTATCAGGTGCAAGTGTGGAATGGGTTTATGACCCACCATAGCGGTAAGCAAGCCCATGATGTGATAGGGAAATCTCTGTTTGAGATTTTTCCAGAGATCCCTGTGGAATGGTTTAAGTTAAAAACCAAGCCCGTGTATGATCTCGGTTGCCGCAGTTTTATTACTTGGCAGCAACGCCCTTATCTTTTTCACTGTCGCAACGTGCGTCCGGTGACTCAACAAGCGCAGTTTATGTATCAAAACGTGACGCTGAATCCCATGCGCACTCCGAATGGGATGATCAATGCGCTGTTCTTATCGATTCAAGATGTGACCAGCGAGGCTCTGATTTCACTGCAAGCCTCAGCCTAGCCATACTATTTGCACAGGCCAGAGTGACACTGGCCTGTGCGGTGCTTGAGCACGATTTATTGAATAAGCTCATTACCGGAATGTTGCTGGTTGAAAAATAGCGCAATATTATTCAGTGTGGTCTGGGCAATATTATTCAGCGCATCTTCGGTTAAAAAAGCTTGATGACCCGTGAATAGGACGTTGTGGCAAGCCGATAGGCGGCGAAATACGTCATCGACAATCACATCGTTGGATTTATCTTGGAAGAACAGATCCTTCTCATTGTCGTACACATCTAAACCAAGTGCGCCAATCCGGCCACATTTCAGCGCTTCAATTGCTGCGGAAGAATCGAGTAGCTCACCGCGGCTGGTATTGATGATCATCACCCCATCTTTCATCTGTTCAAAGGCCGATTGGTTGAGTAAATGGTAGTTTTCTTGACTCATTGGACAGTGCAATGTGATCACATCGCTGTGGGCAAACAGCTCGGCTAGTTCAACATAGCGTGCACCCAATGCTAGCGCATCTGGGTTTGGATAAGGGTCAAAGCACAGGATCTGCATACCGAGCCCTTTGAGAATACGCATGGTGGCTACCCCGATTTTTCCAGAGCCAATCACACCAACGGTTTTGCCATAAAAGTTAAAGCCGACCAAACCATCGAGCGAGAAATTGGCATCGCGTGTACGTTGATAAGCTTTATGGAAACGGCGGTTTAAGCACATCATCATCCCCACCGCATGCTCTGCGACCGATTCAGGTGAGTAAGCAGGAACGCGAACCACTTGCAGGCCCAGTTTTTTCGCTGCGACTAAATCGACTTTATCAAAGCCTGCGCAGCGCATGGCAATCAGACGAGTCCCGCCTTGATAGAGTTGCTCTAATACCTTGGCATGCAGCTCATCATTAACAAAAGCACACACCACTTCACAGCCTTGCGCCATCTGTGCGGTTTTTTCGGTGAGTCGGAAATCATGAAAGTGCAGGGTCAATTGTGAGTGATCAACTAGCTGATTAAATGAGCTGATATCATAAGATTTGGCACTAAAAAATACGGCGTTGAGCATAGTCGTTCCTTGTATTGGGGACTTTTGCTATTGATATACCCATTGTCGGCAAAAATAAACCCCAAATTTTCTAAGTATAAGCTTGGCTTAATGGATGTTTGGACGTCTAGACTGTTGACTTCCATGCTGCTTGGCTTTAGGCTTTGCGACCAATTTTATAATAATATTTTGATATCAATATGCACTCCACTTCTTCATCACAGCCGCAACAACCGAATGGATTAGCCCTGTTACCACTGATGGTTTTCTTACTGCTCTTTATGGGGGTGGGAAGCTATCTGACTTGGCAACAGGTTGATTTCGCATTTTATCAATTGCCTGCACCGGTTGCGGTATTACCTGCTGTAGTGCTGGCGATTGCTTTAAGTAAAGAATCACTCAATCGAGCGATTGAGCAGTTTTTACGCGGTGTGGGTCATAGCGATATTATGGCGATGTGTATGATCTACCTACTCGCTGGGGCATTTGCTGCGGTAGCCAAAGCGACTGGAGGTGTGGATGCCACCGTGAATCTTGGCCTTGCATTGTTGCCGGCTAGCCTGATTTTGCCTGGCTTATTTGTGATCTCCGCTTTTGTCGCCACCGCGATGGGCACCTCAATGGGTACCATTGCCGCGATTGCTCCGGTGGCTTTGGGGATTGCTCAAGCCGCTGAGTTGAATTTAGGTTTGACGGCGGGTGTGGTGCTAAGCGGTGCGATGTTTGGTGATAACCTTTCGATCATTTCTGATACTACGATTGCCGCCACACGCTCACAAGGCTGCCACATGCGTGACAAGTTTAAAGAAAACATCCGTATCGCGCTGCCTGCTGCCGTGTTGGCTTTGGTGGTCTTTGCCTTGAGTAGTCAAGCTGCACAATCTCCACAAACCAGTGCGATTGAGTGGCTAAAAGTGCTGCCATATCTCACCATCCTAGTGTTGGCGGTGATGGGACTGAATGTGTTTCTGGTGCTATTGGTTGGGATTTTAATTGCGGCTGGTGTGGGTAGCTTTAGTGATGGCTACGCACTTTCGGCACTTAGCAAAGATGTTTACGCTGGATTTGGCAATATGCAGGAGATTTTTCTGCTGTCGATGCTGATCGGTGGTATGGGCGAGCTGATGAAGCAGCAGGGCGGATTATCCTTCTTAACCCACCAAATTAGCCGCATGATCAATAAATTTGCCCGTTCACACAGCGATGTCCAAAAAATGCGTGCCAGTGAGTTAGGCATTGCTGGTTTGGTGGCTCTCACCAACGTGTGTACCGCTAATAATACGGTGGCGATTATTGTCAGCGGTGGCGTTGCCAAAGAGTTAGCCCAGCACAATGGCGTAACGGCTAAGCGCTCGGCAAGCCTACTCGATATTTTCTCTTGTATTATGCAGGGGGTGTTACCGTACGGCGCACAGGCGCTACTGCTGGGCTCTATTTTCCACCTGTCACCACTTAGTGTGGTCAGCTATTCTTACTACTGCTTCTTCTTGGCTGCCGCGGCGGTGGTGGCGGTATTTTTACGCCACCCTGCCCGCGGGTAAGTATTGCTAAGCGCTGTTGTGGGTTGCTAACGCAGTTGTCATTAATGCAGTTGTTATTAATGACATGGCGGTTAACCTGACACACGACGGCGCTTAGTTTGAGGTTTCGAAGCGGTTCTTTGAGTGGCACGTTCCGCTAACTGTTGACGATAATTCGCGAGATGAAAACGTCGTTTTGGGCGCTGCGCTGCGACCAATTGCGCTAGTTGTGCTTCTAAGAGTTGATTGCTTTCAAGCAGGGTATTGAGCGATTGGTGATCTTTTTGCGCCGTATCGTCTTCGAAAAAAAATGACGCAACACTGGCGGTCAATAAACCAAACAAGGTAATGCCGGTCAGCATTAAAAATACTGCCACGCCACGGCCAAAACCCGTTACCGGATACATATCGCCATAACCTACCGTGGTAATGGTTGTCATTGCCCACCATAGTGCATCGGTATAGCTGTTGATTGGGCTTGGGGTGCCTTTTTCGACTAAATACACAAACGCCGCAGAGAGTAAGACGGTTGAGAGACTAGTGAGGCCAATAAAGCTGAACGTCTTTTGTCGCAACACCGATTTGGTTTGTTTCCAAGCTTTGGGCAGCACTAATAAGATGCGCAGAAAGCGCAGTGGCCGCAAAAATGGCATCGCGACGATCAACACATCTGGCCAATTTTGTAGCATGTACTGCCATGGCTTAGGGCTAATAAAAATCTTCACCAGCAGTTCGGTGGCGAAAATTCCCCATATAATCCACAGCAAGCCATCCAGAAACTCTAAATCATCGCTGGCGAGATCTGCAATATCGGGCAGCAGAGCCACCACAACATACAGCACAGAGAGAATGAGCATTGGGGTTTCAGTAGTAGTTTCTACTTTTGCTAACAGCTTTTTCCGAATCGCTAACTTCATAAACTTAGAGGAGAGAGGGCAAAGGTTGCCTTAGACTATCAAAAAATGCTGGGTAGGTATTGGTTAGAAATCAAGTTAATCGCTGGCTTAAAAGCGATATTGTCCACCGAGCGTAAACGAGAGGCTCGAATAATCTTGCTCTAAAAATTGGTAGCTCAGCTCCATGGTAAACGCCAAACTTTTGTCGAGACTCGATTGTACTTTAGTGCCCACGCCGAGATAGGGATTGGTTCCAGAATACTGCTGATTATCATACGGCGAATCAAACGGATGGCGCTCTTTAATTTTCATGCGCGCCAAGCCACCTCTGGCATACACCATCGTCATATTATTCAGTGGTTGCTCCATAAATGCACCGAAGTAAAAACCTTCGACTTTAACGTCAATATTTTGCCGCTGCGCATTGAGCATTTCTGCTCCATCACCAATCATGCCTGAGTAGCCGACATCGAATCCGATAAATGGTGAAAATTGGTATTGGTAACCAAACTGAGTCAGCCAAACCTCATCGGTACTGACTGGGCTATCAATTCGGCTGAGCCCGGTTTTTAACGAGAATAAATAAGGGCTGGAGCCCGCATAGGCAGGCAGCGCCAACCAACAACAGAATATAAGCCAATACCGTCCGCGTACCATAGGTCACCTATTTCTTTCCTTGTAAGGAGATGTCAAACCACATTGTTACCCACTGGTCACTTGATGGGCGGTGGGTGAATGCCAATTGAATTCTGGCATTATAGTTGGTTTAAAAGTAAGCAATAAATGCGCCGAATCGCGGTTTATCACTAACCATTGATATGTAGTGTGATTTTGATCGATTTTCGATATCAATGCGAGTCATCGTGCGTACGCAGGGGACTTTAAGATGTGATCTGTGTCTAAATTAACACAATTTAGGCTTAAGCAATCGATTCCCAAACCCAGTAAAGTGAGATGAACATAGCCATGGATCTGGTGTAACTATCTGTTTTTAAATTTATTTTTTGAGAGTGGATGTGTCGAGGTTATGTTGAGTATGAAAACTTCGGCAGGGTAACACAAAAAAAAGTCAAATATCAGTCTTGAGAGAAAAAAAACGCGGCCTATAATGCTGAAAACCGGAGCGTCTGCCAACGCTCCGGTTTTTTTGTGTCCGAAAGGTACTCACGTCTGCCAACGAGGGTACTACGCACTGTGCTAAACGACACAAATGGTCAATTAATCAAGGAATTACATAATGCGTATCGAACAAGAACTTAAGTTAGGTTTTAAAGATGTCCTGTTTCGCCCGAAACGTTCCACGCTGAAAAGCCGCTCTCAAGTTAATTTAACCCGCGATATTACTTTCAAACATAGTGGCCGTCAATGGTCTGGCGTACCAGTCATTGCAGCTAACATGGATTCGGTAGGCAGTTTTGCCATGGCCAGCGCATTGGCGGAACACGGTGTGATGACTGCGGTACACAAGCACTACACGGTGGCGGATTGGGCTGAGTTTGTAGAAAATGCTGATAAAACCACGCTCAATAATGTAATGGTATCTACTGGCACTTCTGCGGCGGATTTCCAAAAGACGCAAGATGTGATGGCGTTGTCTGATGAGTTGATTTTCATCTGCATCGACATTGCCAATGGTTATTCTGAACATTTGGTCGAATACGTACAAAAAGTTCGTGCCGCTTTTCCCGATAAAGTGATCTCGGCAGGCAATGTGGTGACTGGCGATATGGTTGAAGAGCTAATTCTGGCTGGTGCCGATATTGTGAAAGTCGGGATCGGTCCAGGCTCGGTGTGTACCACGCGGGTAAAAACCGGCGTAGGCTATCCACAGTTATCAGCGATTATTGAATGTGCCGATGCCGCCCATGGTTTAGGTGGCCGCATTATTGGTGATGGCGGTTGTACTTGCCCAGGGGATGTGGCCAAAGCGTTTGGTGGTGGTGCCGATTTTGTGATGCTCGGTGGCATGTTAGCCGGCCATGAAGAAGCGGGCGGAGAGCTGGTGGTGCAAGAGGGCGAAACTTTCATGAAATTTTACGGCATGTCATCCAAGAGCGCGATGGACAAACATTCCGGCGGTGTGGCGGGCTACCGTGCAGCCGAAGGAAAAACCGTACTATTGCCCTACCGTGGCAGCGTACACGGTACCATCCAAGATATCCTCGGTGGCGTACGCTCAACCTGTACCTACGTAGGCGCAGCGGAACTTCGTGAGTTAACTAAACGTACCACTTTCATCCGTGTTCAAGAGCAAGAGAACAACGTCTACGGGCGTGAGTAAGCCTTATATTGATCGGAAAAATCGAATGATTAAGAGCCGTTTTTAACGGCTCTTTTTTTGCTCTAAATTTTGGTAATGGTGAAAAAGTGGCGGCAGTGGCGATGAAAATTTTTGTGGCGACAGCCTGAGCAATTCCAAATTGGAAAGCGGATTTCGTGTGATCCGGTCTGATAAAGGATTACCGTTACTGTTTGCCAATAGTAGCAAGAGATGGTATCTACAACCTGATGATTGTGGTGTGTCATCTTGATTTTTCTCGTATTCGATTTTTTTATTTGCGAGGCTTATGATGAAAATTGTAATTGCTCCTGACTCTTACAAAGAAAGCCTGACGGCAATGGAAGTAGCGATGGCCATTGAATCTGGGTTTCGTAAAGTGTTGCCAGACGCCGATTACGTTAAATTACCGATGGCGGATGGTGGTGAAGGCACTGTGCAATCGCTGGTTGATGCGACCGGCGGTGAAATTATTCGCTGTCAGGTCACGGGGCCGTTGGGCGAGCAAGTTGATGCGTTTTACGGTTTGCTGGGGGATCAGCAAACGGCAGTGATTGAAATGGCGGCAGCATCCGGTTTGCATCTGGTGACGCCGGAGCAGCGCAATCCACTGCAAACCACCACCTACGGTACCGGTGAGCTGATTTTGGCTGCCTTAGAGCGTGGGGTGCGACGCATCATCATCGGGATCGGTGGTAGTGCCACCAATGATGGTGGGATTGGTATGGCGCAAGCGCTCGGTATTCGCCTGCTGGATAAGCAAAGCCAAGAGATCGGATACGGTGGCGGGGCACTGGCACGTTTAGCGACGATTGATATGTCGGGTCTGGACCCCCGTTTAGCGCACACCGATATTGAAGTAGCGTGTGACGTAGATAACCCACTGTGCGGCCCGAGAGGGGCGTCGCACGTGTTTGGTCCACAAAAAGGGGCCACGCCAGAGATGGTGGCGCAGCTCGACGCTAACTTGGCGCACTATGCCGATTTGATGCAGGCGCAACTGGGTTGCGATGTGAAAAATCGCGCTGGCGCCGGAGCGGCGGGTGGTCTGGGCGCAGCGCTAATCGGGCTGTTACAGGCGTCCTTGCGACCGGGCATTGATATTGTGATGGATGCGGTGAACCTGCGTGATGTGGTGCGCGATGCTGATTTGGTGATCACTGGTGAAGGGCGAATTGATAGCCAGACCATTCACGGCAAAACCCCGATTGGTGTGGCGCGCGCGGCTAAAGAGTTCAACAAGCCGGTGATCGGGATTGCCGGTTGTTTGGCCAACGATTGTGATGTTGTTCACCAGCATGGTATCGATGCGGTGTTCAGTGTGGTGCCGGGGTCCGTCAGTTTGGTGCAAGCTTTACGTGATGCGGCATTCAATGTGGAGCTGACGGCGCGTAATATTGCTGCGGTGTATGCACTCACACGCTAATTGTCATGCTTATCTAGTCAGGAGCGTGTAGATTGTCGGCTTCAGCATATGGTTACAAGATATCAGTATAGACATTTAGTCCTTTATCAAGCAGATCCTGTACGACGTTGCTTGGAAGGTTTTTGTCGGTGATAATCCCATTGAGTTGTTCAATATCTAAGGCGTGAAAGCTTGCGATGCGGCCATATTTGGTAGCATCTGAAATGAGATAGCTCAGTTGAGCAGCTTGAGCAATAGCTTGCTTTACTTGTACTTTATTTTCATTCGGGGTTGATAGCCCTTTCATGCTCCAAGAGGATGACGAGATAAACGCCACATCAATATTCATTCCTTTTAGGAACTCTGCAACTTTACCGCCAATCGCTGATTGATTTTCTCGATCAACCCTTCCTCCAGTATGATATAGATCACATTGACCATTATTCATCAGAAAATTAGAGATAGAAAAGTCGTTAGTGATCACTAAAAGATCTGCTCGATCGGCTATTTGATGAGCAATCTCTAAAGCGGTAGTTCCGGCATCTAAGTAAATAGTCGCATTTTGCTCAATAAGACCTATCGCAATTTTTCCAATATGGATTTTCTCATGCGCTTGCTGCTCTATTTTATCATTGTGTGATAACTCGACGTGTAAGGCTTGGGCTAATTGAGCTCCTCCTGATACCGAAATGACCTTGCCTGAAGATTCTAGTTTGGCAATATCCCGACGGATTGTCATATGTGAAACCTTAAGGTGCTCAGTTAAATCTGAAATACTCAATACCTCCCGATGAGATAATAGGGACAAAATAGTTCTTTGCCGCTCGGCTGGGATCATGATTTCACTTCTCTCTATCTACCTGTTTTTCATATCCTAACAAACTTTCTAATGTATGTGAATATATGTGAATTTATGTTCGATTCATCAAGTGCAAATGAGCATCATGGCTATTTAAAGCGTGTTTTTGGCTGTTATAGATAAAAGCCAAGTATAAAGTGTTATCTGTTGTTAATTTATGTGATTGCTGTCTGAGTTATGGTTTGTTTTTCACATATAATCACAATAGTGAACAATATGTGACGCATTTGAATTCAATCTCTGATTAGGAAGGTTAATGGTGATGAAAAAAATTCAATCAGTCGGTGTGATTGGTTTGGGCTCAATGGGAATGGGCGCCGCCAAGTCATGTATACGTGCAGGTCTGGATGTGTATGGTTTTGACCTGAATCCTCAAGCGCTCAAGATACTCGCAGAGTATGGTGCGAAAGCGGTTTCAACTAACGCGCTTGAATTGGCAGATAAACTTGATGCACTGCTGATCCTGGTGGTTAATGCGGAGCAAGTAAATAGTGTGCTTTTTAAACATGGACTTGCAGCAGCATTAAAACCCAATACCCCAGTAATGGTGTCGGCAACCATTTCAGCACAAGATGCAAAACAGATACAAGCCAATTTGGCTAAACATAATCTCGTGATGCTGGATGCTCCGGTGTCCGGTGGTGCGGTAAAAGCAGAGGCTGGTGAAATGACCATTATGGCATCTGGAGCCCAGAGTACATTTGAGGTACTAGAGCCAGTGTTAAGTGCTACAGCCACTAAGGTTTACAACATAGGTGAAACGATTGGTCTTGGGGCCACGGTAAAAATTATTCATCAACTACTTGCTGGTGTTCATATTGCTGCGGGTGCGGAAGCTATGGCTCTCGCGGCGCGAGCAAATATTCCGCTTGATCTGATGTATGACATCGTCACCCATGCTGCGGGTAATTCTTGGATGTTTGAAAACCGCATGAAGCATGTCGTTGATGGTGATTATTCTCCTAAATCGATGGTCGATATTTTTGTAAAAGACTTAAACCTAGTATCGGAAACTGCAAAAGATCTGAAATTTCCGTTATCGCTATCCAGTGCGGCTTTAAACATGTTTGTCAGCGCAAGTAATGCCGGATTTGGTCAAGAAGATGATAGTGCAGTTATCAAAATTTTTGATGGTATTAAGCTGCCTGGTGTGGAAATCAATAATCAATAAGCTCACGTAAAGTGGAGAACGAATTATGTTACTCGGTGTTATTGCAGATGATTTTACTGGTGCAACCGACATTGCTAGTTTTTTAGTCGAAAATGGCATGCGTACCGTCCAACTTAACGGCATTCCACAACAGAAGATGGATGTAAGCGTTGATGCGGTGGTTATTAGTCTTAAATCTCGTTCCTGCCCTGTAGAGCAGGCAATTTCTGACTCAGTTACTGCTTTGAAATGGCTCCAAGCCAATGGGTGTCAGCAATTCTATTTTAAATATTGTTCGACTTTCGACAGTACAGCTCAAGGCAATATAGGGCCGGTAACCGATGCTTTACTGGCTGAATTAGATCAAGACTTCACCGTGGTGTGTCCAGCGTTGCCGATCAACGGACGTACGGTGTACAACGGCCATTTATTTGTATTTCAGGATTTACTCAGTGATTCGGGAATGCGCCACCATCCGGTAACACCAATGACAGATTCTAGCTTAATACGCATGATGGATTCACAGTCGCAAGGGTCTACGGGATTGGTGAATTTTCAAGTTATAGAGCAAGGATCATCGGCGGTTATCAAGCGATTTGCCGAATTAAAGCAGCAAGGTAAACGCTATGCGGTGGTTGATGCATTTAACTCTAATCATTTAGCGATACTTGGACAAGCGGTGCAGTCGTTAAAATTAGTGACTGGTGGTTCAGGTTTAGCCGCTGGCATAGCTAAGAACTGGCTAGAGCATTTAGAAGATCAAACTCAGGCCAAGCAAGTGGGTAAGCCCACCAAAGCTCCAACCGTGGTTTTTTCAGGTTCCTGCTCAGTGATGACTAATCATCAAGTGGAGGTTTACAAATCCAAGGCTCCTCATATCGCGATAAATGTTCAAGCGTGTATGACCGATGACGGATACATAAATCAGCTGTTTGATTGGGTTATCAGCAATCTTGACGGTGAATTTGCGCCACTAATATACGCCACAACCGATGCGCCAGCACTAAAAGAGATTCAACAACAATTTGGCGCACATCAATCAAGCCAGGCGGTTGAATATTTATTCAGTCAGTTGGCAAGCCGACTGCAGCAATATGGAGTGAAGAATTTTATTGTGGCAGGGGGGGAAACGTCGGGTGTTGTTACCCAAAGTTTAAATGTCAAAGGCTTCCATATCGGTCCACAAATAGCGCCTGGCGTACCATGGGTCAAATCTTTACAAGGGGAATTATCGTTAGCACTTAAATCTGGCAATTTTGGCGATGAAAATTTCTTTGTCAAAGCACAGTCATTCTTTGCATAAATGGGGTAATTATGAGCCATGATTTACTGACAGAACAGCAGCTACGAGAACAGATGGTTAGCCTAGCCCGCTCAATGTTTGAACGGGGCTATGCGACCGGAGGTGCTGGAAATTTATCACTAAAACTGCCCAATGGGCTGGTTCTCGCAACGCCGACGGGTACCTCACTTGGTCGTTTAGTTGCAGAAGATCTTTCGGTCGTGGACGAGGATGGTAATCATATATCCGGTCACAAACCCTCGAAAGAGGTAGCCTTTCACTTAGCAATTTATCGCAACAATTCTAAGTGTAATGCGATAGTTCATCTGCATTCGACTTATTTAACCGCACTCTCTTGTCTTGAAGGGATAGATACTGCTAATGCAATCAAACCTTTTACTCCCTACTTTGTTATGCGTATTGGTGAGTTACCGGTTATCCCTTATTTCCGTCCAGGAGATCCTAAAATTGCGCAGGAATTAGCGCAGCGGGCGGGTGATTTCCGTGCTTTTTTATTGGCTAATCACGGTTCGGTGGTTACTGGCACTGATTTTGTCGATGCGGTAGACAATGCAGAAGAGCTTGAAGAAACAGCAAAACTGGCATTCATTCTGAAAGATAGTCACATCCGTTATTTAGCGGACCACGATATTCAAGACTTAAAAGGGAGATCTAAATAATGGCAAAGTTCGCAGCAAATCTGACCATGTTATTTACTGAAGTTCCGTTTTTAGATCGTTTTCAAAAGGCGCATCAAGCGGGTTTTAAAGCGGTTGAGTTCCTTTTCCCTTATGCCTATCAGGCGTCAGAACTTGCAAGTAAAATCAAGCAATTTGATCTTGAGCAAGCACTGTTCAATATGCCACCGGGTAACTGGGATGCCGGCGAACGAGGGTTTGCGGCGCTCCCGGGTCGTGAAGCAGAATTCAGAGCCAGCGTTGAAGTCGCTATTGTTTATGCAAACGCCCTCAATTGTAAAAAAGTGCACGCAATGGCAGGGATATTTGATGATCGTTTTACTCGGGAGCAACACATCGCCACTTTTATCGCAAACATACGTTATGCGGCAGATAAGTTCGCACAGCAGGGGATCGAATTGATGATTGAGCCGCTCAATAATCGTGATGTGCCAAATTATTTTATTGCACACCAGCGCGAAGCGGTCGCGTTGATTAAACAAATTGATCGGTCAAATGTGAAGCTTCAATTAGATCTTTACCACGCACAAATTATGGATGGCGATCTCAGTTCATTGATTAGAGAGGTTGCTCCTTATGTAGGACATGTCCAAATCGCTTCAGTCCCAGAACGGCATGAACCATCAGAAGGAGAGTTGAATTATCCACATCTGTTTAAAGTGTTGGATGACTCTGGTTATCTAGATTGGATTGGCTGTGAGTATAAGCCAAGAAAAACCACGCTAGATGGTCTTGGCTGGATCAATTCGTACTTATAAGTCAGCACTGCTGATTATTCCTATTATTTGTGCGACTTAACTTAATGTTAAATCAAAAGTGCAATGAGTGTTCATTTATCACTTTTATAGGCACTTACCCTACAAAGCAAAAGACAAAAGGTAACCCAAATGGACGGAGCATTGATAGGTATTATCATTGGTATTATTGCCATGATGGTGATGATCATAAAAACACGTATTCCAGTAGCACTTGCAATGGTTATTGCAAGCATAATTATGGGTCTATTCGCAGGAATGGCTCCAAATGAACTGATTAATGCGATTCAAGCTGGCTTTGGTGGTGTATTGGGCGGGATAGGGCTCATTATCGCGTTTGGTGTAATAATGGGGGCGTGTTTTGAACGCTCAGGTGCTGCAGTACGAATGGCGAAAACTTTTGTCAAAATTTGTGGCAAAGGACGAGAAGATTTGGCTCTTGGTTTCACTGGTGTCGTGGTTGCAATTCCAGTATTTTGTGACTCCGCCTACATCATTTTACACTCGCTTGTGCGAGCTATTTCAAGAGATACAGGAAAATCAGCGGTTGGGCTTGGTGTCACTTTAGCTCTAGGCTTACTTATCACTCACGCACTTGTACCACCAACACCAGGTCCTGTTGCTGTTGCAGGAATTCTTGGTGTCGATCTTGGCAAGTATATGCTGTGGGGGTTAGTGGTGTCAGTTCCTATGATGCTGTTGTCGATGATTTATATCCGTCGAATTGGCAACGAATACTACCGAGTTCCACAAGGTGACACGTGGATTACTAGCCAAGCACAATGGGCAAACTTAGAGGCGGTTAAGGCAACAGATGATAAACAGTTACCAAGTAACTTCCTATCTTTTGGCCCAATTTTAGTACCTATCACGCTAATTCTTTTTAATACGTTGGTAGGTAAAGGTGATTCTGAGTTTCATACCATACTTGCCCTTATTGGTAACCCCGTTGTTGCAGTCGGTATTGGCGTGTTAATGGCGCTTTACGGCCTGACTCGCCATATTGAACGGAAAGATATGGTAGGTTCAATGGATGATGCATTGTCTACTACAGGATTAATTCTTGTGGTAACCGGTTGCGGTGGAGCAATGGGGGCGGTGCTAAGAGCCTCTGGAGCTGGACCACAAGTAGCAGAAGCGATTGCAAGTAGTGGTATACCGCCATTACTGGTACCACTCGCGATTGCATCAATGCTTAGAATTATTCAAGGTTCAGCAACTGCTTCAATGATGGTGGCAGCAACAATGACACTGCCACTCGTGGAGACGCTTGGCTTAGATCCTGTATTCGTTGCCTTAGCGTGCGCGGTTGGTCCGGTCGGTTTTTCGCATCTCAACGACTCATATTTCCATATTATCAACCGTACACTAGGGATTACTGAGCTAATGGACCAGTTGAAGATTTGGTCTGTCTCTTCAACTATCGCTTGGGCAGTGGGAGCGTCAATTATCATGGCACTCAACCTTGTGTTTGGAAAAGGTGGTACGCTTATTGACCCACTCATTCCTATTGCAGTTCTGATTGTGGTCATTGCTTGGGTGAAGAATAAGCAGCATAAAGTAAAGCCGGAGATTGCGACCAGTTAAAATACCATAGCCTTGCACACGGAAAGTGTAAGGCTCTCATTGAGAGAACGCGCTTTTTAATCACACGCTTTGATAATCACCCCTGAAATTAATTTAGCTTTTAAGCGTAGTAAAAATCGGAACTTACTGAATAAGTTCCGATTTTTGGTGAGCATTGTTCTTATGCTGTAGGATAGTGGTACTTTTCTAAAGCAGTTCAATCACGTGATCTAATCGAGCGCAGATCGGGTGGCCTAATGCGATTACTTCTGGGCTTGGTTTGACTAAATCTGGGATCTGGAAGGCGTGCATTTTGGCGGCCATCGCGGCTTTGATGCCGTTATTGGAGTCTTCAAAGGCTAGGCATTGGCTTGGTTCCACTCCTAAACGCTGTGCCGCGAGCAGGTAAATCTCCGGATCAGGCTTACCGTGGCTCACTTCACAGCCGGTCGTAATATTCTCGAAATAGTGATCTAAACCTGCCAGTTGTAATTTGATCAAGGCTAACTCTTTTTGCGTTGAGGTTGCGACGGCAAGCCGGATTGAGCGAGCTTTTAGCCACTCCAGCAGGGTAATCACCCCCTCTTTATGTGGGATGGCTTGATGCATTACCACCGCATTGTATTGTTGACGCCATTGATTATGTAAGCGTGGCAAATCATCACCATAGGCTTGGCTTAAAATGCCATTAATGGTTTTGGCGTTACAGCCGATGATGGATAAGTAGACCTCTTGATAAAAAGGTAACTCACAAGCGGCACAGGCCTCTTGAAACACGCGCATACAGACTCGCTCAGTATCGAGCAGCAGGCCATCCATATCAAAAATGGCAGCTTGAAATTCCATTGCTTACACCTACCTCAAAAAAAGTGAGCCGCTATTGTTACACATTTTATCGATGGGTGAGAACTCTAAACATCTTGTATTAAAAATCAGCAGATTAGCGAGAGAGTTGGGTTTATTTCCGCTAAACTGTGTGGCAGAAGAATAACAATTGAATGTCGGCTGGTGGATGAAATGAAATTAGCATGGGTAAGACAATGGTTACCGGGGCTCTACCAATATCAAGGTTATGAGCGAAGCTGGTTAGTCGATGATGTTCGTGCCGCATTTTCGGTGGTGGCGGTGGCGTTACCGGTGGCGATTGCTTATGCGCAATTGACTGGCGTGCCGGCGATTGTCGGGCTCTATTCTTGTGTGCTGCCGATGTTAGTTTACGCCTTGATGGGGACTTCTCGGCAATTGATTGTCGGGCCTGATGCGGCAACGTGTGCGGTTATCGCCGCGGTTGTTACGCCACTGGCTGCGGGGGATGCCACGAAACATTGGCAGTTAGTGATGACCATGACCGCGATGACTGGTTTGTGGTGTCTTTTGGCCAGTCGGCTCAAATTAGGGGTGTTCGCTGATTTTTTATCGCGGCCGATCCTACTTGGACTACTCAACGGTGTGGCACTGACGATCATTGTCGGCCAATTTGCCAAAATATTGGGCCTGAAATTCGAAAACCGTTATCTATTGGAGCGAATTGTTGAAGCACCAGAGCTGCTTTACGCCCTGCATTGGCAAACCTTGAGTTTGAGTGTGCTCACGCTAGTGATGTACTTGGTGATTAAACGTTGGCAGCCAAGGTGGCCAGCCGCCATGTTTGCGATTTTGGTTTCGGCTTTGTTGGTCTGGGGCTTCGACCTTGAAGATGTTGGCGTGCAAGTGGTTGGCGTGCTCCAAGGTGGGCTGCCTGAGTTTCAAGCGCCAGTGTTTGATCTGGGGATCAGCCGTGAATTAGTGATGCCCGCGTTGAACTTAGCCATGGTCAGTTTTGTTAGTATGATGCTGACTGCGCGCAGCTTTGCCGCTAAAAATGGCTATGATATTGATGCGGATAAAGAGTTTCGTGCGCTTGGGGTGGCCAATTTGGCGGCGGCATTTTCGCAAGGTTTTGCGATTAGTGGAGCCGATTCACGCACCGCGGTCAATGATGCTAATGGTGGTAAATCGCAATTGGTGTCGGTGATTGCCGCCTTAATCATTGCCCTAGTCGCGGTATTGGCTTATCAACCCTTGCAGTTTATTCCCGTCGCTGCGTTAGGGGTGGTGTTAGTGATCGCTTCATTATCGCTGCTTGATTTGCAAGGAATTTGGAATCTGAGAAAACGCGATAAAGATGCCTTTTATCTCGCGTTGATCACCTTTATTGCCGTGCTAGTGATTGGTGTGATCCCAGGTATTACATTGGCGGTTTTACTGGGGTTATTCCAATTCCTTAAACTGATTATGCGTCCTAGCGATCAAATGATGGGGCTAGATGAAGAGGGGACACTGCGCACTTTGGATGGCACGGAGAAAGCGAAGCCGATCCCTGGGATGGTGATTTTCCGTTTTAACTCACCCCTGACTTACTTTAATGCGCCTTATTTTAAGCGGCGCATCCTCGATCAAACCGAGCGTGAAGAGACGCAGCTTAGCTGTGTGATTATTGATGCGGTGGCGAGTTTTACCCATTTGGATCTGAGTGTGATGGCGATGTTGTCCGACTTACATGGCATACTCAAAAAACGCGGTATCCGCCTGATTTTGGCTGGCCGTAAGCGTAGCCTGCGTCACTGGTGTGAATTAACCGGGATTAGCACTTCCGAAGGCGGAATTGTGCTGCGGGCCGATATGTATTTAGCCATCAAACTCAGTGGCTGTTATTTGAGTGCGATAGAAGAAGGTCAGATCCCGGCGGTACAAAAAGAGCCGGAGATCAGTGTGCTGTTAAAACCGGTCACCACGGAAGTGGCTTAAGCGAGCGTTATCGGGGCAATAGGGGCTCAAGGTCTGAGCCCCTATTGGTCTAAAAATCGGCTGCAACCTCAAAGGTCATCGGCTGCTGAGTATAAGGATGAGTAAAACTTAGCTGCTCGGCATGTAAATATAAACGCTGATCTTGGCTGCCATACAGATCATCGCCGACGATCGGGCAGTTAAGGCCAAGCGGATGAGCGCAATGGACCCGCAGTTGGTGAGTGCGCCCTGTATGAGGGTAGAGGTAGACGCGCGTTTTGCCTTGTTCAATCCGTACTGTGTGCCAATGGGTGAGTGCCGGCTTACCTTGTTGTGTACACACTTTTTGCCTTGGTCTATCATCGAGATCGCCGCACAGCGGTAATCTAATCTCACCTTGAGTTTGTTCTAACTTGCCATCAAGTAACGCCACATAGCGTTTCGTCACCGCACGCGTAATAAACTGTTTTTGTAGATGTTTATTGGCGCGCCGAGTGAACGCAAACACCAGTAGTCCAGAGGTCGACATATCTAAGCGATGTAGGGCAAACACCCCCTCGGTATCGGGAAATTGTGCTTGTAAGCGAGTCAGGACCGAATCTTGAATGTGCACGCCGGGCACCGAGAGAAACTCGGCTGGTTTATTCACCACGACGATCGCTTCATCTTGATACACAATGCTAATCTGCTGATTGGCCGCCGGATTATGCAATAGTGGATTATCGTCTAACGCCATTCCTTGTAGCATGTGGGCTAAAATAGGTTGGCACTTGCTTTGGCACGCCGGATAAAACTTGCGATGTTGACGAATTTCCGATTTGGGAGAGCGTCCCCACCAAAACTCTGCTAATGCGATAGGTTTGAGCTGATGCTGAAATGCGTAATGCAGCAGTTTGGGCGCGGCACACTCACCAGAACCAGCGGGTGGCTGCGGATTTTTGCTAGCGGCAAACAGCTCGAGCAAGTTTTTTTGTGTGCCATCGATATTGCTAAAACGATAGGCGGAAAAGAGTTTGTTTTGCAAAGCCGCTGAACGCTGTTTACGCTGCTGCTTGAGCTGTTCAATATGGTTTTGTTTACTCGCCAATTGACTTTCTAGTGCGGCAATTCGCTGCTGCCAATCTTGCTTGAGCAGCTGTAATTGACGTTTTTGCTGCACACTGGCTTGCGCGAGCGCGGCAAACAGCGCGGCTTGCTCTGCCACCGGGCGTTGCTCGGCTGCGGCTCGTTGTTGTTTGCGTACTTGGCGCTGCTCTATCATTAAGGCGCGCTGTTGCTCAAGCGCTTGTGCCGCTTGGGCTTGATAATCTGCCAGCGTGTTTGCTAACCGGGCTAGCTCTGGGTCAGCTTGTTGTTGACGAACTTGCTGATTGATTGCGGCAATTTCATCACCGTCGAGTCGAAAAAACTGTTGATCGGCAAAACGGTCAAATACCGGAGGCACAAAACCGGGTAGCTCATTTTGCTCTGCGAGTTGACCGGAAAATGCCGCTAAATAGCCTAGAGCTCCCGAGTGATGTTGCACAACTAAGACACCAAACATTTTGCCGTGGGCGAGCGGATCGCTTTCGGTTAATCCAAACGGATGGTACCACTCGGTTTGCTGGGTCAGATGCTCTTGCAACTGTTGCGCGGCAATTTCACACAATCGGTGTGGCTGATAGCAAAATGGGTAGGTAAAACGCTCAGGCAGCGCAATCTCGCTGACGGGGGCAACAAAATCAGTAAAACAGTTCGGTAAAGCAGACATAACCAGCATTGAATCGGCAAAGCAAACGCGCATCTTACCTGCTCTATAGCGACTTGTCAGGTGGTGTTTTCCTGTGTTGGTGGGTGATGTTTGACCTGTACTCAATCACCGTTAAGCACCTGTCGAGGGCAATTCTTTTTTCACGCTGCTGCGTTCAACCAAGGTTGGCTCTAACTGCACTACTTGGGGGGCGGCGTGTGGATTTTGTAGTCGATGTAACAGGGTATCGATCGCGGCTTGACCGAGGCGATATTTGGGTTGATGAATGGTGGTTAACGCGGGAGACATAAATTTCGCAATATGAATGTCATCATAGCCAATTAACGACAGATCATCGGGGATCTGCATTCCTCGATGATGAGCGGCTTGGATGACCCCCATCGCCATCATGTCGTTACACACAAACAGTGCGCTCGGCAGCGTTCCGCGTTGGCAAAGCTTTTCAAATGCTTGGTAACCACCAGTGCATTCGAAATCGGCTTCGACAATCCAATCCGGGTTAATGGTTATTCCGGCATCAGTCAATGCTCGTTTATAACCTTCATAGCGCATTTGTGCTTGATGACGCACTAAAGGTCCGGTGACACAACCAATGGTGCGGTGTCCGCATTCAATCAGATACTTGGTCGCCATGTAGCCGCCTTGTAGCGAATTGTCTTGAATTTTATCGCTGGCAAACAGCATCGGGCCCCAGTCCATTACCACCACGGGAATATCGGGATAACGCTCAAACATCTCCAACCGTTCACCTTCTAGGCTGGAACACATCAGTAACAGGCCATCGACCCGTTTTTGCAGCAAGGTATTGATGCTGGCTTGCATGCGTTGGTGATCGCCTTCGGTATTACACAGGATCAAGTTATAGCCTTGCTGGTAGCAGCTACGCTCGACACCTTTCACCACCTCACCAAAAAATGGGTTAGTTGAGGTGGTGACAAGCATACCGATGGTTTTAGTGCGGTTCATTTTTAGGCTACGCGCCAGCGCTGACGGTGCATAATTGAGTTGCTGAGCCGCGTTATTGACTCGCTCAGCAATCTCATCACTCACAAAACGGCTTTGATTAATCACATGGCTAACGGTGGAAGTGGAGACGCCAGCCAGTCGAGCGATATCCTTCATGGTAGCCATTGGTGTTTCTCCTATGCGTGTTGTGCTAAAAAGGCCTCCACTTCTGCCCGGGTTGGGATGGAGGTTTGTGCGCCAAACCGAGTGACTGAAATGGCCGCGGCGGCGTGGGCAAACTTAATTGCTGATTCTAGAGGCATTTCCTCCAACAAGCCAGTGACCAATGCCCCATTAAAGGTATCACCTGCCGCGGTGGTATCGGTGGCTTTAACCATAAAACCGGGAATGCATTGTCCGCGACCATTTTGGCTTAGCCATACGCCTTTTGCGCCGAGCGTGATGATGACAATTGCGATGCCTTTACAGTGTAAAACGTCGGCTGCTTGTTGGGCGCTGGCATCATCGTAGACCGTAACACCGGTTAACACTTCGGCTTCGGTTTCGTTAGGGGTGATCACATCAATGCAGGCGAGCAATTGATCTGACAGCTCACGAGCTGGCGCTGGATTTAAAATCACGACCGTATCGGCCTGTTTGGCCACTTTAGCCGCTTGTTCAATCCCACAGATCGGCGTTTCAAGCTGCATCAACAGGTATTTCGCTTGGCGAATGTGTTCCAGATCTGCCTCAATGGCGGAAGCGGTTAATTTCGCATTGGCTTCTGCCGACAGGCAAATGCTATTTTCGCCACTATCGGCAACTTGAATCATCGCAATGCCGGTTGGGCAATTAGGTTGTAGCTTGATAGCGGAGACATCGATCCCGTCCAATTTAAAACTTTCACGAATATTGATCCCAAACGCATCATCGCCGACACAGGCAATAAAACTGACATCGGCTTGCATACGTGCTGCGGCAACGGCTTGGTTTGCTCCTTTACCCCCAGGTATGACTTGATAATTACGCCCATGCAAGGTTTCGCCAGGGCGAGGGAAGGAAGGCACTTGCAGTACATGGTCTGCGTTAACGCTACCTAATACCGTCAATTTATTCATAGGGTTGTCCTTAGTTCTTCATGAACCTTATGTTATGAAAAGCACAATATGGGTGCTACTGCTCAGAACGATTAGCATCGAGCAGATTAAAATGTTCACCTTCCGCCATGGTATTCAGCAGAGAAGTGAGGATCGCTTGGTATTGGCACGGCTCACTGAGGATCGGAGTAACGGATCCCCGTGCGCACTTTAAAACTACGTGTCTGATTGGGTTGCAGATAAATCACCGTGCCTTTTTGTTGTGCGGCAAGAAAGCCTTCTGGTCGGCCCGTTGCCGGAATAGCGTAGGCGGCAACCTGCTGATCTTGATTGTATAAAATCCAGCGGGTTGCGTTATTGAACTGTTGGGTGCTGAATTCGGTCACCAGATATTTATCGCCAATGTCCATTTTAAATATGGCCTGATCGGTAAATTGCGAAAGGTTATCTAAGCAATAGACAATTTCAGGATCATGCATCTGGGGTTTATCGAGGGTAGATAAGGGAGCCGAACTGCTTAACTGCTGATTATAAGCGAGCCACTGCTCGGTGGGTTGCACATGAGCAGGCACGCTATCGCGTAATGCAAATGCTTGATCTGGCAGGTTTTGTTTCATGACTGCGTTATTAAAATAAGCGGGATTGATATGACACATATATTGCAGTGGCATCGGCACTGAAGCTAAATTTTGTACCGACATTTGAATATCAAACACGCTGGCGTCTTTGCCTAACTGCACTGATGGAGTAGCAAGATAATGATGGCCAAATCCCATCACATATTCGTAGCTGCCTTTAAGGGATACTTGCTCAGGAGTGATTTCTAACCAAGCGTGATCCATTGCAGCGCAGGGCATTTCACCATGCAATACATGATCATCTGCTGGAGTTGGGCACCCCATGCGTAGCATCCCTGCGTGGAAAGCAAAACAGCCGTAAGTCTCGACAATCGTGTTGCCCGGTTTTGGCTCTGAAAACATATTTTTCATGGTCAGATCCGTACCGAGAAACTTGGCATCCCAAATCATCTGTCCCATAAAAGGCAGCAGTACCAAATGCCCTTGTGAGTTTTTAATTTCAACGGCTTGTACACCTGAGTGGTACTGAAAAGTGTGTACTTGAAAATCATCCGATTGCAGCAGTAGAGTTCGCTGCGTGCTGAAGTGCTGTCGGTATAACGGAATCGTCAACATAGTTTATCTCTTACCGAAAATGGCCATTGTTCGGTCAATGGCCGTGGTGAAAATCACGCGTTAGCGGCTGTGTAAGAAAAGGATTTTTTGTGTCTCTTTTCGCTCATAAAATAGAAAAATACGATGCTAAAACACACGGCACTGACCATAAACGAGGCCTGCATACCTAGTGAATCGGCCATTAAGCCTTGCATGACCGGAACCGCTGCCCCGCCGATGATCGACATCACCACAAAGCCACCCGCCGTTTCGGTGTAACGGGTATCAACCGATTGTAGCGTTGACGCAAAGATGGTCGCCCAGCATGGTGCAAACAGTGCTGATGTGCCTACCGCAACCCATACCGCGCTAAAATCGGGCACAATAGCAACGTACAGCAAGCAGACAAATCCCACGCCGGAGTAACCCATTAACACATTTTCTTGAGAGGTTTTGGTAAACAGGTAGTTCGCCAATAGTTTGCCTAAGAAATACATGATAAAGGCATACAACAAGTAGTTGGCCGCATCATGCTCAATCATGGTTGAGTCCATCTCTAGTGCTAGGCGAATAGTGAAAGACCATACGGCTACTTGCATGCCGACATAAGCAAACTGGGTGACGATGCCTTTCAAAAATCGAGTATTGCCCGCTAAGTAAGAGAAAGTTTCACCGAATGTCGGTTGCGGAGTTTGGTTATGAGTGAGCGCTTTACAGTGCGGGTATTCGGTAATGGCAATCAACGCGGCGACGGTTGCAATAATGCCCACCAGCCATTTATAAGGTTCGAGGGTTTGTTGCAAGATTTGCTCTTTAAACAGCGCTAATTCCTCGCCACTGAGTACCGTCATCATGTGCTGAATATTGACATCTTCTTGAAAAATTAGATGTTTACCAAGTAAAAGACCTACGATGTAACCCATGGCATTAATAGTATGCGACACGTTGAGCCGTAACGTGGCGCGATCTGGCTCACCAATCATGGCGGAATAAGTATTACAAGACGTTTCAAGGAATGAGAGGCCGATAGCGATACAGAAAATCGCCGCCAAAAACATGGTGTAGGTGCCTGCATGTGATGCAGGGAAGAACATTAAGCAGCCAAAAATATACAGGGCAAGGCCAAGCAATATTGCTAATTTATAGGAGGTTTTTTTCACCACCATCGAAGCGGGGATCGCGACGAGGAAATAAGCGCCATAAAACGCCGATTGCACCAGCGCTGAGGCAAAGTTAGACAGCTCAAAAATTGCTTTAAACTGCGTGATCAACACATCATTTAAGGCTGCCGCAGCTGACCATAGGGCAAAGACTGAAGAGAGCAGTAAAAACTGAAACAATGGGGTTTTATTTAAGTAACCATCCGCATGTTGCTCGGTCATATTTTTTATAAGCATAATTCACCTTCCATTTCGAAACGACGTAGAGTCAATCACCAAGTTAAAACGTAACACCCGCTTGGAAAATCACATTGGCGTAAGGGGTACATTCGCCAGTACGGACGATGGCGCGGCTGTGTAACGTGCGTTGTTTAAACGCTTGATGAGTGAGGTATTGAATGGTGATTGGTTTACCATTGATCGGCGGCTGTGCGGCTAACTCTTGGCATAGGGCTTGGTGTAGCTCAGGGCTGACTTGGGCGAACTCTTCGGCGATGATGGCGCTTTCAATCTGGGTTTCAGATAATATCACCCGTACTGTGTCCAAAAAGGCTGGCACACCATGAGTCAGGGCCAGATCAATCCGCGTTACGTCATCGGAGATGGGTAACCCCGCATCACAAATCGTGATTTGGTCGGTATGGCCCAGTGTGGCGACCAGGTAGGAGAGTTCAGCGTTGAGTAGGGTACTTTTTTTCATAGGGATACCTTTTATTATTTTACGTTTAGATCACGATAGCGTGGTTTCAAATGATGAAAAAACGGCCATCGAAACGTTTCGATGGCATAATAATAAACTCAATCGCGTTTGCACGTAGCAAAGTGGCAGAGTGTGAAAACGATCCGCAAAATCAGCAATCTGATATGCGTTTTTGTGAGTATTATTTTGCGGCGACGGCGTGTTTTCACGCTGATTGAACACCACTGTGGTGTAGTTTGGTATAGTGATAGTAAGCAATAATAAGGTGATGAGGATTGAGATGAAAAAACCGTTATTAGTTATATTCAGCCTGCTGGTGCTGTCGGGTTGTAGCGAGGTTGGCAGCAAAGCATGGTGTGATGGGATGCGTGATAAACCCAAAAGTGAGTGGAATACCCAAAACACCCTCGATTTTGCTAAACACTGTTTATTCAACAACGAAGTCGGCAGTCAGTCATGGTGTGATGGTATGGATCAAAAATCAAAAGGGGATTGGACTGCTAATGAAGCAGGTTCCTATGCCAAATACTGCGTGCTGTGAAACTAAGCTATTGGTCGAGTCGTGCGGTAAAAAGCACACCGATAGCGGTATCCGGTATGCTTTTTTGAGTAAGATTGCCGCTCACCAATCAGTGCGTAGCACAAGCACAGTACGGAAATAACAAGCCGCCATCGGTAAAATGTTTGGCTTCTTTGAGTCAGACAGCAGCCCAATCTAATACGCCGTAGCGGATCAGGTAAACAAAAGGATTGGCAATCGCAATAGACCACAGCAGTCTATTATTAAACAAATACCTGAAGAAGATCTGTTTGGCGGTCATCTCGCTTTCGTACGATGGATCATAATCATCGGGATAATCGTTTTTGTACTTTTCAATACAAGGTAAATAAATCTTGAAAGCGTGAGGTTGGAGTGTTGGTGCACTACGCGATTAGTTTGAGCGATTAGTTTGAGAGTCGCTTCGAAAGGTGGCGTTACGCACAATCACGCAGTTTATTAATGTGTCAGCAGTGATTGATTTTTGACATGTCAACGCAATTGCTCATTTTCTGGCACAGATTCTCATTTTTGTTCTCTACTTGTGACCAAGTTGGAACCCCTCTCCCGTTGCGGTTCAGCACATTTTTTAGAAATGGCGTTCTGTAACTGATAATGAATTGGTAACCTGGCTGTCTAGATCCAGAATCAACGCTGAGTGCGCTCGCCGAGATCCTGTGGGTTACTGCTGCCTAAATTTGGGCGCATTATGATAATAAAATAAATAGGTAATCCGATGATGATCAACAAGAAACCATTAGCATTGGTAATAGCTGGGCTATTAGGCAGTGCATCAGCGTTGGCACAAGATGGGCTGACACTGATCCAGATAGGTGAAAAAACCGTTGAGCGGCTCGAATCGATTAAAGCGATGGCTGAGCGTGATGAAGGGGTGTTTGAGCGTAACGGTGAACGCTGGATCACCTACCGAGGTATCGAATACCGTTTAAGTTACAAAAATGACCTGCATTTTCCATTTCTGCCTTATGAAGGCGGTGATGATAGCGCGTATCGCAACGTGATCGATTTCGTCGATCAGAGTTGGGAATTTATGATGTACAACAGCGGCTTTTATTTGATGAGCCGTGAATTTGGTGTTTATCAACCTGATGACCGAGGCTGCTTTATTGAATATATCCCAGCGGCTCATGGTTCTAAGCGTGATGATGGTAGTTACATCTGGGAAACTGATGTGGTGTATCGTACCGAAACATCCAATTGTGGCGAGTTAAGTCAGCCAACGTTAGCCGAGCTAACGGTTTCCAGTTTGTCGGATCAAGGTGCTTCTTTTGACTGGCTTGGGCAAACTGAGCAGGACAATGTGACCTTAACGGTGACAAGTGTCAGCAATCGCAGTGCAGTACGCCGTTTTGAGCAGGTTAGCGCAGGCTTTTTTGTGGGGGGATTGCAGCCGCAAACCGAATATGAAATCACGCTGCAGTCCTGCAATGTGCTCGATTGTGCGCAGCCACAAACTGTGCGTTTTACGACTCAAGAGCCGCGTGAAGGGTTTGCCGATGAGATTGAAGTGGTCAATCATTTACAAGGCAGCTTAATCGGCGGCTTAGGTATCACGCAAACTCACACATCGGTCGCTCCCAATGGTAATCAGTTCACGGGTCAAGGTCACTTAGATGCGATCGTTAATCGTGAAGCCATGTTGCTGTTTACCCCTCAGTCAGATCAGGAGATTAACCAGATCCACGCTGAAGTGTATCTTGATGGTGAATTAGTACAGCGCAGCTTAATGCTGCCACCCAGTGCCTTAGCGGCCTCCGATCAACCGGATAATGGTCGAATGAAAGTGGTGTTCTCACACTACGCTTGGTCACTGCCTTTGCAATGGAACTGGATGCAGCCTGGCTTGTCGCTGCGCTTAATCGACAACTTGGGACGCGAAGGTGTGCTTAGTCAAGGTGAGATCCAATTTGGTGGTGCGCCAGAGTTGGTGATTCAAAATATCGATATCGGTATGCTGACGGAACCGCGTAACCGCAATACCATGATCCAAAATTTACCTACGCTCACCGCTGACTATTTCCAAAAGATCCCCGCTTCTAAGTTGGTGATGGCGGACTATACTCCAGCGCACTTCCCTGTGGTGACCATGCCTAACGGTGTGGTGTACACCGATAAAAGTGCCAGTACTGGCGGATGGCATAGCGGTGATATGCGTGAAGCGATTGGTAAGGCGCTGGTGTCGACCGGTATTAACAATGCCAACGTTGGGATTGTAAGCAGCGAAGGCTATACCCAGCAGTATAACCGTCGTTATAACCATATTACCGCGCACACCAATGTTGGGGTTTACACCCAGCAAGATACCGATCTTGCCCAAGTGGTGGTGCATGGTGGCAGTGGTGGTGGTGGCATCGTGACGCTAGAAGATACCACGGGTAATGAGTGGTCTCACGAGTTGGGGCATAACTATGGCCTTGGACATTATCCATACATGGCTTCACTGCACGATATGGAGTCCGGTTGGGGATGGGATGCTTTCCACCAACGCTTTATTGGTAACTTACACTGGAAAGGTGATGTTTATACCCAGCAACAAGGGGATGATATTGTTCCGCCATTCAAAGATGCTTTCCGTTTTCTGCGCGATGCGCAAAATGGTGGTGAGCAAGAATACGTGGGCACCATCAGCCGCTTTACCCTTGAACACCCAGCGCAATCACGTAAAGCGCAAAACTGGATGAACGGAGGCTTTAATCTTGATCGTAGTAGCCCAAGTGGGTATGTACAGTGGGATCAAGCTAGCCAAAGCTACAAAACGGTTGAAACCGACACGCCTAAACCGCAGCAAATTGGTGTACCAGTCGTCACCCTGCTGGGGATTTATGATCCACAAAATACTCATCCAAGCCAAATTTATCCGCTGATTTATTCCAACTACGGTAATCTATTTGAGCTAGCACAACCTGAATCGATGGAATATCAGCTAGAAGGTTGGCAAGTAGTGGCTAATTTGACCCCTGCACAGCTTAACGCGACCGATTGGCAAACATTGCTGATCGATGGTGAGCAATTGCCGATTTGTCGTTTTGACTACACCAATACCAATGGTGAAACCGCAACTTTTGTCGGGGCGGTTAATGCCGAGCGCAATGTGTGTGAAGGCAGCCGAGATATGCGCTGGTATAACGATTACCAGATTGATTCGCCAGTCGGTGACTATGCACTGCTCTCGCAAGCCGGTGAAGGGAATGTGACTTACACACCCAATGCAGAGATTGGTGAAGTGCAGCTTTGTACGTTAAATAAGCCCGCAGACAATGGCCGCCATGATGGGGCAGGTTTTGTACGTAATGGGCGCTGTGATCAAGTCGAAGGGGTTAAAAATAACGCCGAAAGCAGAACTTGGAGCTATGCAATTCGCACCAATGAAGTATTGCCAAGAACGATGAGCTCTCAGCGTCGCTGTGAATTAGTGGTTGAGCAGCGCAATGGCACTACTCACATTGCTCTACCTGGCAGCCGTCATAAGACCACGGACAGCAATAAGTTCCATGTCAACTTAGCGCTGGATAATGGTGTGCCGAGTCAAGTCAGTTTGAATTGTGCTGATGTGAATGGAGTCACTGAGTTGACGCGCTTTACGCCGGATCAAAATCCGCCATTAGATGAGCTGAAAGGCCCGATCATTATTGGTCAGGAATACGGCTATAGCCAAGTGATCGATGTGACTAAAACCTTCGTGCAAAATGAAACCTTAATCAGTACTGATTTTGCCACGCTCACGCAGTTTGATGATTTTATCGCAGAGCATTATGGCAACGGCATCTTAAACAATGGCGTGAATAAAACCGAACGTCGTGCTGGAGCAGTGTATGTATTTGCTAATCCAGCCACTGGTACACGTGATTACTTTGTGATGCGTACGCTAGAAGCCGAAGACTTTCCAAGCGATCAAACCAGTAATCAAGGTTGGAAATACCTAGGTTCTGCCGATGATCACGTTAACTTCGCTTTTAACCCGATTAAGCTTAACCGAGCGGAAGGGATCAGCGTGGCGGCACGTGTACAAAGCTACTTCGGGGTTGCACGTTTACTGACTTGGGATGAACGCACCACCACCCGTTGGGAAGAGTCACCGAATGCGGTATTTGTTGGGCAAATTGATGGTGAAAACCATTACTTTGTGCAAAAGCGCCCCGGTGTCGGTGATGCATTTCCTGCTCATCACGCTTCCAATCAAGATTGGTATTTCTTGGGCAGTGATAGCACAATTCAAGCCTATATCAGTGAGCTCAACCACGATCTAGCCAGCTTTGAACAGAGCTTACTGGAGTGGTACCAACAAGAGGAAATGGGTATCTGGGGTAGCGATGGTAAAAATGGTACTGTCAACGATATTTATCAATACGTGTTCCGCGGCGGTTATCACTATTATCGTTTGAAAACGACCAAATACGGTTATTTCCCTTATCCGACCGATCCCAACCCAAGCAATAGTAATTGGGAATATTTAGGTCAGTTTTAACGCTTTTGAACTTGTTCATTAATTACTCAAGCCAGTCATAATGACTGGCTTTCTTTTTATTTTACATACCGTGAGAGGCGGTTTCTGGTGCCATATTGAGATTTTGCTTGCTGAATATGCCATCACCCCTGATGGGCTGAGAGTTCAGGACAGGTTTACAAATGACAGAGAAAGCACTATCTTACGCCGCGTTATTTTTATTCAATCTTATGATTCAAGGAAACCATGGCTGTTCTAGAGATTCTTACTGCACCCGATCCACGACTGCGCGTTCAATCGAAATCGGTAACCGATGTTGCGGCAGTGCAAAGCTTGATTGATGACTTGCTCGATACCTTATATGCCACCGACAATGGCATTGGCCTTGCTGCGCCACAAGTTGGCCGTGAAGAGGCAATCGTGGTGATTGATCTCTCTGACGAGCGTGATCAGCCGCTGGTATTGATCAACCCACGCGTGGTCAGTGGCAGCAATAAAGAGATGGGGCAAGAGGGTTGCCTCTCGGTACCGGACTATTACGCTGATGTTGAGCGTTATACCTCGGTGGTGGTGGAAGCACTGGATCGTGATGGTCAGCCACTGCGCATTGAAACCAGCGAGTTTTTAGCCATTGTGTTGCAGCATGAAATTGATCACCTTGGCGGTAATCTGTTCATTGATTACCTATCGCCGCTAAAGCAGCAAATGGCGATGAAAAAAGTTAAAAAATACGTTAAAAATCGCGCCCGTTAGTCACAGACGCGATGATGATTGCCAAATAATAAGGCCGCTCCGGTAATGAGCGGCCTTATTTTATCTCGATGGGATTTTAAACAGTTAGCGAACAATCAAACCGAGCAAAATACCAACCGCGCCAAAGTCTGCATCACTGAAGGTGGTATTGGCAAAACCAAGATCACCGAGCACTGGCATCAGGAAGACTGGCAAGAAGGTGATCAGTAAACCTTGGGCAAATGCTCCGAGGATCGCCCCACGGCGTCCGCCAGTCGCATTACCAAATACCCCAGCCGCCGCACCGACGAAGAAGTGTGGTACCACCCCAGGAATGATCACAGTTAAACCCATGATATACAGCAGGAACATCCCAAGTAAACCAGCAGCAAAGCTCGATAGGAATCCCACCAACACTGCATTTGGTGCGTATGGAAATACCACTGGGCAATCAAGTGCCGGTTTGGCATTTGGCACCAGCTTATCGGAAATACCTTTAAACGCAGGGACAATTTCTGCAATCACCATACGCACACCTTGTAAGATGACGTACACCCCACCAGCAAAGGTGATCGACTGCATCAGTGCAAACATAAACCAATGTTTGCCGCCACTCACTTCACGCACAAAATCACCACCAGCGAACAGGCAAGTCACCATGAAAATAATGCCCATGGTGAAGGAGATCGCTACCGGTGTATCACGTAGAAATAGCAGCCCTTTCGGCACGTTCATCTCTTCTGTGGAGTGGGCTTTATTACCGAATTTGCTACCAATAAAGCCAGCCAGTACATAAGAGAGGGTAGAAAAGTGGCCGATGGCAACATCATCCGATCCAGTTACTTGCTTCATATATTTATGCGCAATCGCGGGGAACAGTACCATCACTGAGCCAACCACTAATGAACCGAGAGCAATCAACGCCACGCCGCTCATGCCACTTGAAGAGAGGATCGCGGCGACCATCATCGACATAAAGAGGGTATGGTGCCCAGTGAGGAAAATAAATTTCCAAGGGGTTAAACGCGCGATCAGAATATTAACCAACATAGCGAAGAACATGATCATCGCCATCTCTTTGCCAAAAGCTTCTTGTGCAATCGAGACAATCGCTTCGTTGTTAGGCACTACGCCAGTAATACCAAACGCTTGTTGGAAAATGGTTGCAAAATCACCCAGTGAGCTGACCACCAGCCCAGCACCTGCACCAAGAATGATAAAACCCAAAATGGTTTTGACGGTGCCTTTAATGCATTCGGTCAGCGGTTTTTTCTGTGCGATCAAACCGATCAGTGCAATCAACCCAACCAGAACCGCTGGTTCTGATAGGACATCATTCATTAAGAAACTGAAAAACTCCATAACGCCTCCTTATAGTGCGCCTAACTCTTGCAGTGCTACTGACAAACGCTCTTTCATTGCAACTTTATCCACCATATTGGCAAGGCTGACAATTTTCGGGGTTACCCCAAGTGCGATTAATTGATCGGTAATATCGTTAGTACCAACAAAAATATCGCATTGAGTCCCTTTCGCACTGCCAAGATCGATATGGTCGACCTGCGCATCAACCTGCAGATCTTTTACGATCGCTTTGATGCTCATTTCCATCATTAGGCTGGTGCCCAAACCATTTCCGCAAACCACCATAATTTTCATCATTCAGTACCTTTTATTTTGTTGAGTTCCGCTTGGGGATAAAGCGGATTAATAGTTTTGGATGACTGCTAGCACATCGTCCACGCTTTGCGCATCACAAATTTGTGCGACATGTTCTTCATTCATAAACAGTTCTGCCAGTTTGGCAATCGCCCCGACATGGCTTTCGCTGTCCGTAGCGGCAAGGGTGACCAGCATTTTTACGGGATCATTTCCATCAGAATTGAAATTAACACCTTGTTGGATCACGGTAATCGCTAAAGAGAGACGATTGACCCCATCTTCCGGTCTGGCGTGGGGCATTGCCATGCCTGGACCAACCACGTAGTAAGGACCAATCTCTTGGTGGCTACGAAAAATAGCATCCACATAGCGTGGCTCTACAGCACCATTATCGATCAGCGCCTGACACGATTTTTGCACCGCATCTCGCCAGTCACTCGCGCTTGGGTAGATACGAATCACCTCACGGGTAATTAGCTCACGTAACATTCAGTTTTCCAATAAGTCGTTATTGATGGCGCTACTCTAGCGATGATGCGGTGAAGAAAAACCGATGGTGATCACAAATGAACGTCACTACTGATAGCGCTACCATTATTTGTGATAGCGCTATCATTTCGGTTTATTCAAGGATTTTCACATGGTCGCTTTGGATGACGATGAGTTACACTCGAGGCCATTGCTAGGTTGTTGTCAGTGGCGGCAGTCTCAAATCAAAACCAATAGTTAAAATCGAAATGAGTGAAACGCGCAAAAGAAGAAATACCGGAAATGTGACTCTAGCGGATGTCGCTAAACAGGCTGGGGTGGGCACGATGACGGTTTCGCGGGCGTTGAGAACGCCGCAACTGGTCTCGGATAAGCTCAGAGAAAAAATTCAACAAGTGGTTGATGAACTTGGTTATATTCCTAACAAAGCCGCGGGAGCCTTGGCTTCTGCCGCCAGTCGCTCCATCGCTTTGATCTTGCCATCCTTGCTAGAAAAATCCTGTGCTAATTTTTTACCGAGTTTTCAGCAGCAGCTTAATCAAGCCGGTTATCAGCTACTACTGGGTTACAGTGGCTACTCGGTGGAGCAAGAACAACAACTGCTGAGCACATTTTTAGAAGATCGCCCTGCCGGTGTGGTGCTTTTCGGTAGTCACCATAGTGAACGCACCCACCAATTACTGCACTTGGCTAATACACCTGTGCTTGAAATCGCAGAATTAAACCGTGCCTCTCGCTATATGAATATCGGAGTAGATTATTTTGAGGTCGGCCGAATGTGTACGCGGCACCTGATTGAACAAGGCTTTAAAAACATTGGCTTTATTGGCGCACGGGGCAATCATTCCACGCTGCAAAAAAAACTGCACGGTTGGCAGACGGCCATGATTGAAAGCTACTTGGCCCCTGATCATTTTCTCACCACACCGCAAGCGCCGTCCGCGCAATTGGGGGTAGAAGGGGTATCGAAACTGCTGCTAAGAGATTCATCACTCGATGCCTTAGTCTGTAGCCATGAAGAGATTGCGATTGGCGCATTATTTGAGTGTCATCGTCGTGTACTTAAAGTCCCCACTGATATCGCACTAATTTGTTTGGAAGGTTCCACTATGGCGGAACATGCGTTTCCCAGCTTGAGCTGCGCAGAATATGACTACGAGCACATGGGCTTACATGCAGCCAATCAATTGCTACAGGCCATCAATGGTGAGCCATTTGAACTGGTGAGTAATTTGGGCTTTCAGCTAAAACCTCGCACCAGCACACAGCCAAAATAATCCGTTCTCCAAGAGGGTTTGCCCTTTACTCAACTTTACCTTCCTACAACGGTGCTTTACGTTGGATCTGTTACGGTTAAATAACCTTACTAATAGAATGGAATTTGGTTATGAGACGGATGAAAGTCGTACTTTGGGCAAGCATCGGTATCGTTATCTTACTATGGCTGCAAGCTGACCCTCATTGGTTACAGTCAACCAATCTATTTCAATGGCGCTCGGGTTTTGTTCAATTATCCGGCATCTTAGCAATCATGCTGATGTCATTGGCCATGCTGCTAGCCTTGCGTTTGCCACTGATAGAGCAATGGACACAAGGTATCGATAAAGGTTATCGAATGCATAAATGGTTAGGGATCACCTCACTATTGCTTGGCATTTTCCATTGGATGGCCTACCAACTCCCCAAATGGCTTGTCGCACTTGAATGGATAAGCCAACCAGAACGCAGAAATAGTATGGGCTCTCAAGCGAGCTTGGAGGGTTTTTCTTTATGGCTTAATCAGGCTAGACCCTGGGCGATGGAAAGCGGTGAATGGGGATTGTATGCCTTACTTGGGCTTATGGTTATTTCTCTTTGGTCGGCCATTAAATACAAATGGTTTCGTATTACTCACCGGATGATGGCGGCGATCTACTTATTGATTGCTTTCCATAGTTTAATACTGCTGAAAAAAGCCTATTGGGGTACGCCGATTTATTGGTTAACACTGCTGGTTATTTTGGTCGGGATATGGGCTGCATTATATAGTTTGTTTGGTTTCGTTGGGCGGCAGTCTCGTTATCTAGCCCATATTCAAACTTTTGATTACAGTTCGAAAAGTAAAACGTTGGATTTAACTATTGGCTTAGATAAACCTTGGCAAGGGCATAAGGTGGGGCAATTTGTTTACTTGAAATTTACTGGAGAAGAGCCTCATCCATTTACGATCGCTTGCGCCAATCACGGTTCACAATTGCGTTTTCTGATCAAAGAGTTGGGAGATTTTACCACGGGCCTACATCAACGGTTGCAACCTAGTGAAGTTGTAGAAGTAGAAGGGCCCTATGGCAAGTTCGACTTTTCGGTTGATCAAGCGCAAATTTGGATTGGAGCCGGGATTGGGATTACTCCATTTATGGCTGTTCTGGATGGTTTACGGATTGAAAAAAGCCAATATCCCATCTATCTATTTTTCTGTTGCAATCAGGTAACGCCAGAGTTGTGCGCCCAACTGAGTGAGCAAGCCGAGCTTGCCGGTGTTTGCTTAACCATTATTGATTCAAGTGTTACACCCCATTTGTCGGTGGCTGATATTGCGCGCTGTTGTGGAGATTTAAGTGACTATCAATTTTATTTCTGTGGACCGGTCCTATTTTCACGTTATTTGAAAAAAGCGCTAAAAGACTACCGTGTTGATCTGGTGCACCAATTTCACGAAGAGCTGTTTATGATGCGCTAATCTTGTCACTGATGGTTGTGATCTTCTCTATTTAAATATGCATCTAGTATTGTCAGCCTGTTCATTCGTAACGTTTCGATTTTTGCTTGTTCGGTAAAAACAAGAGATAGATCACATTTAACATCTAGGACATATCTCTATCTAGATCACAAAGGTTTGCGACTAGACCTTATCTTTGTTGATCGATTTCACATTAAATTTATATGACCAAAGCGAGCCATTGTCACACCATAATCGTAACGTTAAGATTTGTGCGAAATGAGATGATTTGATCCTGCCACTATCGAGTTTTTAGCGATTGCATGCAGGATATTTTTGGGGAGCTTACATGTTTGACTTGACGCTAAAACAGCAGCAAAGGTTAATTATCGTGGCATTTTTAGCGATACCGTTGACCTTACTGTTTACTTTTTCTTACTACCCGGCCAGTCAGCTGTTTTATATGAGTGTGACCGACTGGGATGGTTATGCACCGGTAAAAAACTTTATTGGCTTAGAAAATTACACTTACCTTTGGCACGAGCCAGATCAGCTACAACCGCTGTTGGTTACCTTGTATTACTTTGCTGGTGCAGTGATTCAGCTAACCCTCTCGCTGTGGTTTGCGGTGTTAGTCAACTCGAAATTGGCGGGGCGAAATCTCTTTAAGACGTTGTTATTTATTCCATTTGTATTAAATGCTGTTGCCGCCTCTATGGTGTTTCAAATTTTTTACCAAGTGGATGGCGCGCTAGATAGCTTTTTGATCTTGATAGGATTAGAGGAGTGGATCAAACCGTGGTTGATGGATCGCAATGTTGTCAACTGGGCATTGGTTGCGGCATCCATATGGCGTTATTTAGGCTTCAACCTGATTTTATTTTTTGGTGTACTGCAATCCATTCCGCAAGATCAATATGAAGCCGCCCGCATTGAAGGGGCGAGTGAATTACAACAGTTTCGTTTTATCACCTTACCTTCGATTAAATTAGTGATTGGTTTGCAGGTGCTACTGGCTTTTGTTGGCTCACTGTCGGTATTTGAAATCCCAATGATCATCACTAAAGGCGCCAATGGCACCAAAACGTTCGTGATGGCAACATTGGAAACCGCCTTTAACTTTAATGATTTTGGTCTCGCATCGGCGATGGCTGTATTGCTGCTGATGATTGTTGTCCTATTTATGATTCTACAAAAAGTGCTGTTTAAGGAAGGAAAATAATATGTCGCAACCATCAACCGCCATCAGCTATGAAGAGCAGCGACTTATCGCCAAGGTAGAGCGTTCGGAACGGGCGATGAGAAAAGCGCGTTTGAAGAAGACGTTATCCAATCCAAGCCAGGTGTTTTGGCTAACATTTAAATATTTAACCTTAGCTTTAGCTTCACTCGCGGTATTAGTTCCACCGTATTCGGTACTGATGGCTTCATTTAAAACTTTAGATGAATATTACAATACCAGCAAAGTAGGTTTCCCTGAGACATTTGCTAATTTTAGTAACTATGTCAAAGTTTTTACCGATGGCAATTTAGGCTTGGCGTTTTTTAACACCGGCACTATTTTGATGATTTCATTATTTTTTACTATCGTATTTGGTACTCAGGTTGCCTATGTATTATCGCGTTTTGATTTTCGAGGTAAAAAACTGGTTTTATTAGCCTATGTGGTTGCAATGGTCATCCCTGCGGTGACCACGCAAGTGGCTACCTTTGAAGTGATTAAAAGCTTAGGGTTGATTAACCATAAAGCGGCAGTGGTATTATTGTATATTGGCGCAGATGTGGTGATGATTTATGTCTTTTTACAATTTATGAAAGGCATTCCGGTTGAGCTTGATGAAGCGGCTAAAATGGAAGGGGCTTCGTATTTCCTTATCTACCGTAAAATCATTTTGCCATTGTTAAAACCAGCGATAGCCACGATCATTATTTTACGCACCATCTTTATTTATAATGACTTCTATTTCCCATTGCTGTATTTACCGGAAGCTTCTCAGGTGACGGTCTCGACAGCTTTGTATAAATTCACTTCCGTATTTGGTACGGAATGGACCACCATTTCTGCTGGGATTGTGATTATTTTAGTACCATCGATTGTGATTTTCCTCACCTTGCAAAAACAGATTTATGCTGGTGTCACTAATGGTGCAGTAAAAGGCTAAGCACAATGAACTCTTGCTCCCCATTAATTATTCTGTGTCATTGGCTTACTCGTTTAGCGTGGCTAAATCTGGCTTGGATTGGCTTTAGTCTGCTGGGGGGCGTGTTATTCGGTGTTTTTCCTGCGACGGTGATGGTCTGCGTCATGCTGCGTCGTTATCTCAATGGTGCCGTCAAGGTGACGATCAAACAAATGTGGCAGCAATGTAGACAAGAGTTCATGCCCAGTAATCAACTTGGGTGGCTGTTACTGTTACCGACTGGCTGTGGACTGTGGTATGTGCAGTGGGTGGTTATTCATGCTGAACATACTTGGGTAATATTGGCGTTGAGTTTTTTACCCGTGGCGTGTTTGGTATTGCTGGTGAGCTATTGTGTTTTAATTATGCAAGGTTGTTATCATGCCAATAATATCTCTCAGCGTATATGGCAAGCATTATCATTGCTAAAGCAAGACAAAATGGCGTTATTTTCTTCATTGGGTGTGCTGGTGGTTTGTTTATTACTAACGATGTTTATGCCAATTTTTGGATTATTTTATGGCTTATCACCATCGTTATTGACAGCGGTTGGTTTATTATGGCTTAAGCGTGATGAATTAAAGCGCTATTGAGCGTTTGAATTCAACGCCTAAAATTTTAAGAGAAAAAATTATGTTAGAGTTAACCCAATTTAAACAACAACTAAATGATGAAGCAAAAAATATTTTGGAGTTTTGGTTAGGCTTACAAGATAACCAACAGGGTGGTTTTTATTGCTATGCAGATTTTGTCGGTAAGATTGACCCACAACATAATAAAGCGGTGTTATTGCATTCGAGAATTTTGTGGACTTTTTCTGCCGCCTACCGAATTTTGGGTGATGATCGCTATTTGCAAGCCGCTCAGCATTGCTATCAATTTATTATTGAGAAAGCGCTCGATCAGCAGCATGGCGGTGTTTTCTGGTTGTTAGACAAAAATGGTAACGTTGTGGATTCGCAAAAGCATATCTACAACCAAGGCTTTGCGATTTATGCACTGAGTGAATTTTATTTGGCGAGTGGCGATCCACAGGCGCTGGCGGTGGCGATGTCGTTATTTGAATTGATTGAGTCGCATGCGTTTGATGCGACCTTTAGCGGCTATCGAGAAGCGTTTGATCGCACATGGGATCCGATTGAAAATCAATTGGTGTGTGATACCGCAGAAGGGGTATTGGCTGAAAAATCAATGAATACTCATCTACATGTCTTAGAAGCTTACACACTATTGCATCAAGCCAGCCAAGATCCTCGGGTCGCGTCACAACTGGCTGCGCTGAGTCAAATTATGGCCGAGAAAGTGGTCAATGATACGTTGCATTACGGGCTATTTTTTACTCGTGACTGGCGCTGTGTGTCACAGGATATCTCCTATGGGCATGATATTGAGGGCACATGGTTGATGGATGCCGCGGCGCAACAGCTTTCGGATGCACAATTGGCGGCCAAAATTGTCGCGCAAAGTAGTGCAATGGCGCAAATCACCGCTCAGCAAGGGATAGATCGCGATGGCGCGGTATTCAACGAATTACGTGAAGGGCATCTGCTTGATTGCGATCGAATTTGGTGGGTTCAGGCCGAAGCTATGGTCGGTTTTTTTAACGCTTATCAAAAAGATCGCCGCCCACAGCAGTTAGCCAATGCCCTTGGCTGCTGGACGATTATTCAACACCAGTTAAAAGATCATCTCAATGGTGAATGGTATTGGAAAGTGAATCGCTGCGGGCAGCCTTATCGCAACACGGCCAAAGTCGAGCCTTGGAAATGCCCATACCATAATGGACGCGCTTGCCTAGAAATGATTAAACGAATTACCGATGTAGAGCAGACTGGTCAAGTCGTTCAAGCAACGGCACGATAACACGAGGATGACATTATGCACGCTGTAGAAGTAAAACAACTCAACAAAACTTTTGGAAAAACCGTCATCCTAAATGACATCGATTTGGAAATGGAAGCGGGTGGCTTTACCGTGTTACTCGGCCCATCGGGATGTGGTAAATCGACATTGCTGCGTTTAATTGCCGGTCTAGAAGATGTCACCTCGGGTCAAGTGGTGATTGGTGGTAAGGATGTCACTCTCGCGGATCCGAAAGATCGCGATATCGCAATGGTGTTCCAATCTTATGCATTATTTCCGCACATGACGGTGGGTGAAAATATTGGTTTTGGTATGAAAATCAATAAGAAACCAGCAGATCAGATTGCCAAGCGAGTGCAAGAAGTGGCGGATATGCTGCAAATTGGTCACTTATTGGATCGCACTCCTGCTCAATTGTCTGGTGGCCAGCGTCAACGGGTGGCGATTGGCCGCGCTTTGATGAGACAGCCGAAAGTCTTTTTGTTTGATGAGCCGCTCTCTAACTTGGATGCTAAGCTGCGCGGCGAGATGCGCTTAGAGTTGAAAAAACTGCATACATCGCTCGATTCGACAATTATTTATGTGACTCACGATCAGATTGAGGCGATGACTTTAGCGACTAAAATTGTGTTGCTGAACAAAGGCATTCCTCAGCAAATTGGCACCCCTTATGAAATCTATAATCAGCCTGCCAATGTGTTTGTGGCTAAATTTGTCGGCTCACCACAAATTAACTTACTGAAAGGTTTTTTATATCAAGAAGGCAATCAGTGGGGAGTGCTAGTGGATAATGTTTGGATCCCAGTGAAGGATTATCAATTTACCACTAAGCCAGTAAACGACCGCAAAGTGTTATTTGGTATCCGTCCTGAGCATGTGACTCAATCCCCGCTCAACAGCCATTTTGAATTGACACTGCCAGTCAGTGCTTTTGAAATGACCGGTTCTGAAACTTTGGCTGAGTTTGATATGCATGGTCAGGCGTTAAGAGCAAAATTAGATGCTAATTTAAAACTGAATAATGGCGATGCATTGCAACTGCATATGAATCTGAACAATGTTTCGATTTTCTGTGCCGCTACCGAAGAGCGACTGTAATCGATTGCCGGTGTATCGGTGAGCGTATCGCTAAAGTGACAAGCCATCCCAAGCTATTTGGCGCGGGATGGCTTGATCTTATGTGCATCTCGCATACTTAGCTGATCTGCGTGCGATAGCGCTTAGGGCTCACGCCCGATTTACGTTTAAACACCCGCGAAAAATAGAGTGGATCGCTATAACCGACAATTCGACCGATATGGTTAACCGAATAGTTGGAAGTGACGAGCAACTGTTTGGCGCGACTGATGCGTTGATCATCGCGCCATTCGGTGATGGTCATGCCGACTTCGGCACGAAATAAATGGCCTAAGCGCGAAGCGGATAAGCAAGTGGCTGCGGCAATATCTTCGAGGCTAAAGTTGAGTTTCAAATTTTGGGTCATGTAATTCATCGCTTCAATCACCCGCGGATCAAGCGCTTTACTGACCACATCCGGTTGAATGCTTTTACAGCGGATCAGCAGTTGTTCGAGCAGATTAATCGCCAAATCATTGCGGTAAGGCAGATCGGATTTAGTCACATATTCAATATCAATAAACAGATGTTCGATTTGTGCAATGGTGCTGCTGTCTAAGCCTTGGGTTAAATAGACCCCGTTGGCCTGATCATGCCAGTGTAGCCAATCATGCCAAAAAGCCCGTGGTCGAAAATAGACCCAACGATGAAACCAAGAGGCACTGTCTGCTTTACGCTGATAAAAGTGGGTCGCACTGGGGGGAAATAGCAATAAATCGCCGGTTTTGACATCAAAAGCGTGTTCGCCTTGGAAAATAGTCCCCTCACCTTGGCTGGTGAAATTAATGATGAAACCTTTCATACCATTAGGACGGTCGATGGCAAAATCCAGCTCATCCCCTTCAATAATCGGCGTTAATCCTGCCACAAGGTGAGCATCGAAATTATATCCGGGCTTTAATGGGTCGCTGTTTTGCATGCATCATCTTTATCGATTTTTAGCGCAGTGTATTCTGCTGCGGATTCACTGTCACCGTGATTGCTCACAGTTTATCCAGAATAATCCACTGTTTAGCTGAAAATGCTTCTCTGAACAAATCAGTTTTTTGAGTTTTGGCGAGAAATTCACTGGGTAGCCCATTTCTGTGGTGCTGCCATGCTGACGCTGAGAGGGAGCAAGCGGCGGGCGCTGCATCGCTGGATTGTGGTAGAGGTTGAATGGTGTGGCGGATATCTAAACGAGTCGGTACCGCATTACGAGCCAAATATTCAATCACCAGCGCATCATTGACAAAGTGGTAGTTGATGTTAATCGACAAGGTTTCTGCATGATCAATCTGACACCATTGCTCTAATCGATCCAACTTGTGGCGAAAGCGCCAGTTGGCGCAGTGCATGGCAATTGGCTGTCCGTTATTCATCACGGCCATCTCGCCGACATAGCGAGTTTCACCATTCCATTGCAGCTCAAAATTAGCCGAATGGGAGGTCGAGAGTTTGAGGGTCCACTCGGCCTTATTTAACCGTAACCAAGGCGCGGCAGCGAGATCGGTATCATTCACAAATTAACTCCAGAGTGCTCCCCTACGGGAGCACCTGTTCGGGTGGATTAACGCCGGTAGTATACGCCGTTATTGCGTAATTCTTGCTTGAATTGACGCAGATTGGTGTGATTATCAATCACCACCATTTCTAGGCCAAGGATTTCCGCGTAGTCGGTTAGGGTTGCGAGGCTGACCGCTTGGCTGTATACCGCATGATGCGCGCCTCCTGCGTGGATCCACGCGGCCGCGGCGAGGTTAAGATTGGGCTGTGGCTCCCACAAGGCATGTGCAACTGGCAAATGGGGCAGTGACTGCGGTGGCGTTACGGTGTCTACTAAGTTGACCACCATTCTAAATCGCTCACCCAAATCAATGATTGATACATTGAGGGCCGCGCCCGCCTGACCACTAAAAATCAAACGCGGAATATCACAGCGGCAGCCGATCGTGTGGCGGTGAATTTCTAACTTCGGTTGTGCTGCGGCGATAGACGGGCAAACTTCTAACATATGCGCCCCTAAAACCTGCCCTTTATCACCGAAATTGTAGGTGTAATCTTCCATAAACGAAGTGCCACCCGCTTTGCCGTGCCCCATAACCTTCATAATGTGAGTCAAGGCGGCCGTTTTCCAGTCACCTTCGCCACCGTAACCAAAGCCTTTGCTCATCAAACGTTGGGTCGCGAGCCCGGGTAAATTGGTCAGCCCAGTTAGGTTTTCAAAGGTGTTGGTGAATGCATTGGCGCCAACCGAGTTTAAGAATGCCTCCATCCCCAGCTCTAAACGCGCTTCTTGGACTATCAAGCGTTTTAAGCTCGCGTCACTGAGCAGTGAGTCGGCCATTTGGTAGCTTGAGGCGTATTCATCGAGCAGATGATTCACCTCTGAATCGGTCACAGCGTTTACCACTTCACTTAATTCACCGAGCCCGTACGCATTGACTTCATAGCCAAACTGGATTTGCGCCGACACTTTATTGCCTTCGGTGACCGCCACTTGGCGCATGTTGTCACCAAAACGGGCCACTTTCAGTTGCTGACCCGCATTGACCCCGATGGCTGCACGGCACCAATCATCAATTTCGCTATGCACGTGTTGATCTTGCCAATGTCCGACCACCACTTTGCGTTCAATGTTTAAGCGAGTGCCGATGAAACCAAACTCGCGACAACCATGGGCGCTTTGGTTCAAATTCATGAAATCCATGTCGATTTCATCCCACGGCAGTGCGGCATTGAATTGGGTGTGCAGATGTAAGAACGGCTTATTCAGTTGAGAGAGTCCGGCAATCCACATTTTGGCGGGCGAGAAGGTGTGCATCCACAGCATTAAGCCAATACAGTCCGGATCATTGTTGGCCGCGCGGCAAACCGCGAGAATTTCGTCCGGCGTTTTAACCGTACCTTGGTTGGTGATGGCAACTGAGATACCGGGCGCGGCATTTAATCCTGCAATAATCGCGGCACTGTTATGCGCGACACTGTCTAATACTTTCGGTCCGTACAGGTGTTGTGAGCCTGTTACAAACCAGACTTGTTTTTGATTAAAAATCTTCATCATCTTTCCTTATTGCTTGGTTTGACCGTAGTAGGCGTTAGCGCCGTGTTTACGTAAGTAATGTTTGTCGAGTAGCGCTGGGTTAATTGCGCTGACTTGTGGGTTGATTTGTAGAGTGTGCAGAGCCATTGCCGCGACCACTTCCACCACCACCGCGTTGTGTACCGCTTGGTGGGGATCTTGGCCCCAAGTGAAGGGCGCGTGCTCTTTGACTAAAATACCAGGGCAGGCCATCACATCGCGCTCAGCGATAGTTTCAATGATCACTTTGCCAGTATTGAGCTCGTAATCATGAGCGATTTCGGCATCGCTCAATGCCCGTGTACACGCAATTTGACCGTAGAAATAATCCGCGTGAGTGGTGCCGAGGGCTGGAATTGCTCGCCCCGCTTGTGCCCAAGCCGTCGCTTGTGGTGAATGGGTGTGTACAATGCCACCAATCGCTGGGAATTGGCGGTAGAGTGCTAAGTGGGTCGCGGTATCCGAGGAGGGCTGCAGATCGCCGCCGATGATTTTTCCTTGCAGATCCACCACCACCATGTTTTGTGCACTGAGAGCGCCGTATTCGACTCCGCTCGGTTTGATCACTACTAAACCGGATTCACGATCGATGCCGGAGGCATTGCCCCAAGTAAAGGTGACTAAGTTGTGGCGCTGCAGATCCAGATTGGCTTGCCACACCTGATGGCGCAGATGATCGAGTCGTTGCGCAAGTGGCGTGCTGAGTTGACGTGCGATGGAGTCAGACATCTTAACGCTCCTGTGCTTGGTGAAAGTTTGCCATCTGCTCAATATGCTGACCGAACTGACGATAAGTAGCGTAACGGTCGGCGCGCAGGGTTTGTTGCCCGGGCTGAGGTAAGTAGCTGTGACGTATCGGACTGGCCATCACTTGTTGTGCCGCTGTGGTGGTCGGGTATACGCCAGCGGCAACCGCGGCAAAAATCGCTGCGCCGAGAGCACAGCACTGATCCGATTCCACCACAATGATTTCGCGGCCAATCACATCAGCACACATTTGCATGACATACGGTGATTTTTGGGCAATGCCTCCAATCGCAATCACCCGCTCAACATTGACCTCTTGCTCAATAAAACCATCGACAATCGCTTTAGCGCCGTGGGCCGTCGCTTCAACTAAGGCTGCAAAAAGAGCGGGCGCAGTGCTGCCTAGATTTAAATCACACAGCGCGCCCTTTAAACGTTGATTGGCGTGAGGGGTGCGGCGGCCATTGAGCCAGTCGATGGCCGCTGGAGTGTTGTGGTCGATAGCTTGCTGCTGGGCTGCCTCGGTTAGCAGTGGAATTAATTGCGCGCTAATTTGTTTGGCCGTCGGGGCAAAATCGGGGTGCTGTTCGGCGTAAGCGTGTAGTGGCCACATCAGCAGATTTTTGAACCAAGCGTACAGATCGCCAAATGCCGATTGGCCCGCTTCGAGTGCCAGCAGCTCTGGCATTGCACTGCCTTGCACTTGGCCACAAATACCATGAATGGTGCGATCACCGACTTGCTCTGCCTCAACCATCAAAATATCACAGGTCGATGTGCCGATAACTTTGACCAAATCATGCGCGCCAGCGCCAGCTCCCACCGCACCCATATGGCAGTCAAACTCACCAATCGCAATGGTAATGCCAACGGTTAAGCCGAGTTGTTCAGCCCATGACTGAGACAGGTAGCCCGCGGCTTGGTCAGCGGTGAACACTTCGCTGAACATACGCTCGCGTATGCCATCAAGAGTTGGCGAAATGGCACTGAGAAACGCTTGGTCGGGTAGGCCTCCCCAACTTTGATGCCACATGGCTTTATGTCCGGCGGCACAAATACCACGGCGCAAAGTGTGCGGATGCTCGGTTGCCGACAAAATCGCTGGGATCCAGTCACACAGCTCCACCCAACTGTAGGCGTGTTGGGCCACGAGTGGATCTTGTTCGCTCACCCAAGCGGCTTTGGCCCATAGCCATTCCGAAGAGTAAACCCCGCCGATGTAGCGGGTGTAATCGGTAAATTGGCCAGAGTGGGCGAGTTGATTGATCCGTTCGGCTTTCGCTACCGAGGTGTGATCTTTCCACAGCACGAACATCGCATTTGGGTTGTCGGCAAACTCGGGCCGTAACGCCAAAATCGTACCGTTTTCATCGATCGGCGCTGGGGTTGAACCGGTCGTATCCACGCCAATGCCGACGATAGCCGCGCGGATGGTGGCCGGTACCGTCGCCAGCACTTGTTGCATCGCGCTGGTCATCGCTTCCAAATAATCGAGCGGATGGTGCCTAAATTGTGATTGTGCTGGCTGGCAATATAGCCCTTGCATCCAGCGCGGATAATAGACCACAGCGGCAGAGACTTCGCCACCGGTCTGTGCATTAACAATCAGTGCCCGTACCGAATCGGATCCGAAATCCAAGCCAATCACATGCGGCTGAGGGGTTTTGTTTGTATCCATAACTGCTCCACTTTTGCTCAGCAAACCAAATTTTGTCCAAGTTATAGCGGTAGCATGGCGCTTATCCCATAAATCAGCTTGCTAAATTTATGGATAAAAACGTCATGAAGAGTTTTTTGTGTTGTGACTGATAGTTTGTAATTGTGGGGATAAATTAGCCAAGTTTACGATTTTGTGGCTAAATTTGCTTATTTTATTGGCATTAATAAGTTGCGCTCGATATGAATGCGAGCTGAGTCATATCCTCTATGGCTAAATTAATGGATAAAAACGCTACATTTTTTGACTGTGATTAGGGTCACTAATAAATCTTGTTAAATCTACAACTATGAATAGCGAACACTCACCTCTACCAGTGGATGGATAACAATGAAACTAAAAAAACTACTCACAATCGCTGCTCTATCTGGCGTTACCGTACTCAGTGCCTCAGCCAATGCATTTTTTGGTTCCAATGATGATACGAGACTAGGTTACCTCGTTAAGCAACCTGAAGAGCCGTGGTTTCAAACTGAATGGTCATTTGCGGAAAAAGCCGGTAAGGATTTGGGCTTTCAAGTGATAAAAATGGCGGTACCGGATGGCGAGAAAACCCTCAATGCGATTGATACATTAGCCGCGCAAGGGGCGAAAGGATTTGTCATTTGTACGCCAGATCCTAAGTTAGGTCCTGCGATCATGGCTAAAGCCAAAAGTTATGATCTCAAAGTGGTCACAGTGGATGATCAGTTCCTCAACGCACAAGGCGAGCCGATGACCGAGGTGCCATTGGTTATGATGGCCGCTACCGCGATTGGTGAGCGCCAAGGGCTTGAGCTGTACCAGGAAATGCAAAAGCGTAATTGGGATGTCTCAACCACGGCTGTGATGGCGATCACCGCCGATGAGTTGGATACCGCACGTCGCCGAGTCAGCGGCTCTATCGCGGCGTTGAAACAAGCAGGTTTCCCTGAAAGCCAAATCTACCGCGTACCGACCAAAACCAATGATATTCCAGGAGCACTGGATGCGGCCAACTCTCTGCTAGTGCAATACCCGAATGTGAAGCAATGGTTGATTGTGGGCATGAACGATAACACCGTTCTCGGCGGAGTGCGTGCCACTGAAGGCCAAGGCTTTAATGCCAATAACGTGATTGGTGTTGGCATCAATGGAGTCGATGCGGTGAATGAACTGGCCAAGTCGCAACCGACCGGTTTCTATGGCTCATTACTGCCTAGCCCAGATGTGCATGGCTATAAAAGTATTGAATCGCTCTACAAATGGGTGAAAGAGGATCTTGAACCCGAGAAGTTTGTGGAAGTGACCGATGTGGTACTGATCACCCGTGACAACTTCAAAGCTGAACTAGCGAAAAAAGGGCTATAAGCCGATTGGCGATGACGGTCACACTGGCCGTCATCCACTCATTTACGGAGAGTATGTTATGGCAACGTCCCCGTCTTATCTTGAATTTCGAAATATCTCTAAACATTTTCCGGGTGTGAAGGCTCTGCACAATGTCAGTTTTCGCGCGGATGCCGGCAGTATTCACGCTTTAATGGGGGAAAATGGGGCTGGCAAATCAACCTTACTGAAAACGTTAAGCGGTTTGCATCAGCCGACCGAAGGTCAAATCGCGATTGATGGGCAACCCGTTGTGCTCAATTCAACCAATGATGCGCTTGAGCACGGCATCGCGATTATTTATCAAGAGCTCAACTTAGTTCCTGAACTGACCGTGGCGGAGAACATTTACCTTGGGCAATTGCCGACCAAAGGTGGCCGAGTCGATACCGAAACCCTTAACCGCAATGCACGAGTTCAACTGCAGCGTTTAGGTGAAACTTTCGATCCTGCTTGTCCATTGAAAGCGTTGTCGATCGGTCAATGGCAAATGGTGGAAATTGCCAAAGCACTCAGCCGCAATGCACAAATTATTGCCTTTGATGAGCCGACCAGTAGCTTGTCACAACGTGAAATCCAAAACCTGTTCAAAGTGATCCGTGAACTGCGTGATGACGGCAAAATCATTTTATATGTTTCACACCGTATGGAAGAAATTTTCGAGCTGTGCGATGCGATCACTATTTTCAAAGATGGCCAACATGTGCAGTCATTCTATGCGATGTCAGAGCTGACCCATGATCGTTTAGTGGCTTTAATGGTTGGGCGTGAAATTAATGATATTTACAACTACCGACCACGTAAGTTAGGCGAAAGTGGTTTGCGTTTAGCCAACGTTGAAGGCCCAGGCTTAAGTGCCCCAGTATCTTTAGATATTCAGCAAGGGGAAATTCTTGGACTATTTGGCCTAGTCGGTGCGGGTCGTACCGAGTTGACCCGCCTGATCTTTGGTGCGGATAGAAAAACCGCTGGCGATCTTTATCTACACGATGTCAAAGTCAGCGTGAAAAGTCCGCGCGATGCGATTCGTCTAGGGATCACGCTGTGTTCCGAAGACCGCAAAGCTGATGGCATCGTGCCGATTATGTCGCTGCAAGAAAACACCAATATCAGTGCTCGACCATGGCACTTAAAACTGAGTAGTTTGATCGATTTTGCTTGGGAAACCTCTAACGCGACTAAGCAAAAAGAGGCGTTAAATATTAAAGCGGCATCTTTAGATCAACCGGTAGGCAAGTTGTCTGGTGGTAATCAGCAAAAAGTGATTCTGGGACGCTGGTTATCAACCGCGATGAGTGTGATTTTACTCGATGAGCCGACGCGCGGGATCGATGTCGGAGCGAAATCCGAAATTTATGAACTGATTTTTAAGCTGGCAGAAAATGGGGTAACGGTGCTGGTTGTTTCCAGTGATTTACCAGAAGTGTTGGGTATTTCTGATCGGATCTTGGTGATGAAAGAAGGTGCAGTGGCTGGCGAATTAACTCGTCAGCAGTTTAACGAACAAACCGCACTTCGTCTGGCCATGCTTGATCAGGACGATGCGGCAGCCGCTTAACATTAAGGAGTATCATTATGTCTATAACGAGTTCTACAAAAATACTCACACCGCAAGATGAGAAACGTACCTTGAGTTTTGCCGGTATTTGGGATCGCTTCGGAATGCTGATGGTGTTTGCCGGCCTGTTTTTGTTGTGCGCATTTTTCGTGCCTTACTTTGCGACCTTTATCAACATGAAAGGGTTAGGGCTCGCCATTTCGATGAGTGGCATGGTGGCATGTGCGATGTTGTTTTGCCTTGCGTGTGGTGATTTGGATTTATCGGTTGCGTCAATTGTTGCTTGCTCTGGCGTGGTGACTGCGGTGGCGATCAACGCCACCAGTAGTGTGGTGCTTGGGATTGGTGCTGGTCTACTGTCTGGAGTGGCATTTGGGCTACTCAACGGTTTTGTGATTGCCAAACTACAAATCAACGCTTTGATCACGACGCTAGCCACGATGCAAATTGCGCGTGGTTTGGGCTATATCATCTCTGATGGTAAAGCGGTCGGGATCACCGAAGAGAACTTTTTTGCCTTAGGTAATTCATCAATTTTCGGTATTCCGACCCCGATTTGGTTAACCATGATCACTTTTGCTGTGTTCGCTTTTTTGCTCAATCGCACCGTCTATGGGCGCAATACGTTAGCAATTGGTGGCAACGAGGAGGCGGCACGGTTGGCTGGAGTTAATGTGGTGAAAACCAAGATGATCATCTTTACGGTGTCGGGATTTATCTCGGCATTGGCTGGAGTCATTTTGGCAGCACGCATGACCAGTGGTCAGCCAATGACTTCGGTTGGTCTTGAACTGGTGGTGATTTCGGCTTGTGTCTTGGGTGGCGTTTCACTGAAAGGTGGGATTGGTAAAGTCTCCTATGTGATTGCTGGGGTGCTGATTTTGGGCACGGTCGAAAATGCGATGAACCTGCTGAATATGTCACCTTTCTCACAATATGTGGTACGCGGCATCATCTTACTCGCGGCGGTGATCTTCGATCGTTATAAACAAAATCAACATGGCTAAGTTGGGCTCGTGCCATTTCGTATGGTAAAGCAGAACAAATCCCTCAGCCTTGGCTGAGGGATTTTGCGTTACAGCACTGCTGGCTGCGACACTTAAGGCGGATTGAGATAGTATTTTGCCAAAAATCGCGCATAATCGGATCACTCAACACGTTAAAGAAGAAATGATCTATGACTGATTTTCACTATTACTTTGAACAGCTGCCTTGTTTTAACTGTAAAAACACCAAAGTCAGTACCGATCTTGGTTGGTTAACTGCCGCGATGAAAGAGGAAGTCTTAGCTCAGGTTGCAGAGTTGATTGCCCAAGACAACCTTGAGCCGGATTTAGCCGTAAACGTGACTTGCAGTGAATCGCAAGCGCGGGATTACTTGTTACTGAATTTCTTTGGTTATTCAGAACAAGAGCTGGTGGATCAGGTGGATGCGGAAGATGAGCAAGAAGTTGCCGATGAAATTGCTGAACTACTGGCAGATGGTGACGAGAGTATTGTGTTTGAGCACGACATTGCCCTGCAAAGTTGTACTGAGTGTGAGATAGAAGAAGAGTAACACTCCGTCAGGATTGAGTGGCTAACTGTTGGCTGAACGCCAATTGTGGCACTTGCCGCTTGGCATAAAAAATCCCCCGGCCTTGGCTGGGGGATTTTGTGTTTTAGAGCGGGATTACAGTTTGTCCCACGCCATTTCCCAATGACTACCCGTACCTGGTTGGTACTGAGTCGCATTGGTAGTCCACTGTTGGCAGTAACCTGAGTATGGCCATGGCTTACATTGGTAAATGGCGCCATCTTCAGCCAGCACTTTGCTGCCATCAACGTATTGATCTAAACCGTGAGGGAAGACAAAGTCATAATCCCCTTCGCTAGGTGGCGTTTGTGGCTCGACCAGCATGAAATCTAGGGTTTGTTGATATTGCAAGTTGCCATCGCGATCTTTGCTGCGAGACACCAGCATATGGTGGCCAGCTTTGGCTTCGCTGAGTGTCAATTGCACTGATTTTACTTCACCATCGTTAATGGCTTGGCTCCAGCTTGCTAATGGTGTCTGATGATGATTATACACCGTCAGTTCTGCGGTCATGTCACCTTGCGCTTCAAGCGTCAGATCCAGTTGCACCGGTTGTTCACCAATCTGGTAGTTGGCAGCTAAACCGGATACGGTGAGCGAATATTCTGGCTGTGGTGCTTCGATGTGATAACCGATTTCAACCCGTTGTAAGCCACTCGAATCTTTTAGATAGATTGGGTTAGTGCCGTATACTGGCACAAACTGATCACCATTGAGCTGGCCAGCTCGTAGCTGAGTTTGGGTTTGGTTGATTTTACTGGCTAAAGCATAAGACCACTGGTTGGCTTGGGTCAGCGTTTGCGAATCGATTTTAAGCTCAGTGCGGTAAGCTGGGTTTTCACCGGCAGCATCAAATACACGAGTAAATACGGTATCACCAATACTCAGGTCCATGGTTGGGATGATCTGCCCACCTTGTTGCCAATCTGGGATCACTGGGCTATCGCCAGCAAATTTGACATCGATGACGTTGTAAAACGCCGCCGCCGTATCACCCACATCCCACACCGCAAGGATCACATGGTAGCCTTCGCGCTCAGGCACAATACACTCATGGCTAACCAATTTCGGCGGTTGCACCATATTGCCTTCAATCACACAAAATGGGTTTAGATCAAAAGAATCACGTGATAGGGCTTGGTTGGCGTTCCAATCCGGTTTGGTGATGTAGTATTTCCAATCTTTGGTGACGTGGTTGGCGGTAAACGTCCACTCAAAGTTTTGTGGACCGGCTTGAATTGGGCGTTTTACCCAACGATCCGCAGTTTGCTCATCAAGTGCAGCGGCCAGTGCGCTTTCTGCGCTGGCGATTTTGCCATCACGCGGTCCTGAGATTGGGAAACCTTCCGGTCCTTCAACACTTTGTGGCTCATATTGAATTGCGCCGCAGTTGGTGTTTTTCTCACCGCTGTCATTGGCGGCATATTTACACAATGCGACACGTCCTTCCGCGACGCCGTTTTCCACTGCTGACACATAACCATGGCCATAGGCGATACCACTGATTGCCGATAATGCTAAAGTAATAGCGGTCATTATAGGTTGCTTTTTCATCACAAACTCTTTTTTGTTGGCTGACATATTGTGCCTGATCGATAGTCAGGCGTTATTTTTTTGTTCATTCAGCAACGCAAGCCGACAACGCAGTGAAACTGTGCTGGCAACCCCGCTATCATAGCGATCAAGCCTGTGTTTGAACGAGCGGCTTGAACGCCACAGACCGGTGGTTTTGCGTCCCACTTTTTCAAGTGGTTTGCCGAAATGTGATCAAGCGCAAATTTAACCAAATTAAGCCCAGAAAGCCACTGAGTGCCCAATTTATGGAATCAAACTCTCATCATGATGATTTTACATTTAACTGATTGATATTAAATGTAAATGATTATCGTGTTTTCTATGGGAATGCTTGGTGTAAGGTCAGATTTTGCCTACATGATTTCAGGCTCAAACATAGTGATCGAATCACCAACAATTTTGAGATTGGCAGCTAAAATGAAAGGTGTAATTACTTTCATCGAGATAAGACTAATAAAATAATGTTTTATTGTTAACTTGTTGTTTTTATTTAGCTTGTTGCTTACAGAATACGCCTGTACGCCCGAAAGTCATTGCAGCTTACTGTGAAGTACTTCAAAATTAGGACGTTTATATTTCTTCTTGGTTAAGAATGAGGTTGTGATGAGAGTCGCTGATCTGCTAAAGCATCGAGCTGAACATTTGGTTAAGCACACTGAGTTTAAACAGTGGATGTCACCTTCAGTACGTGAATACTGGGATGATATTTTGAGCAAAACCCATCGTCGCCCGCTATTTGCTTGGGTGAAAGATTTGCATTTGCCAGCCAATGAAGAGACTCCCATCCCAGAGCCGATTGTGCTCAATCCTCAAGCACAACAAGTGTATGATCAGCTACAACATCAAGTGGGTGAAGTGATCCACACGGGTGAATGGTTGCTGGTCGATCAATCGCGCATTAATCAGTTTGGTGCTGTCACCGAAGATATGCAGTGGATCCATACCAATCCTGAGCGTGCTGCAGTGGAATCTCCCTTTAAAACGACCATCGCGCATGGCTTTTTGACGCTAGCGTTATTGCCGAAATTGACCGACAGTGTTGATGAAGAGAATTCGCTATTCCCGAGTGCCAAAATGGTGGTCAACATTGGCCTTAATTCCGTGCGTTTCCCATACCCAGTTAAAGCGGGCAACCGCGTGCGGGCGGTGAGTACGTTATCAAAAGTCACGCCGATCAAAAAAGGTCTTGAGATTGAACGTGAAATTAAGGTTGAAATTGAAGGTGTGCGCCGCCCTGGCTGTGTGGTGGTTTCAGTGATCCAACTGCATTTTTAGTGGCTAACGATCACAAACGACAACAAATCAAATTCAACTAAGGAGAGCACAAGCTCTCCTTAGTCTTTTTTGCTCCGAACACTTCTTAATCCGGCAAGTTACTCTTCATTGCTTGGCATAATATAGCCATATTCCACAATCAATTTTTTGGTTGGTTCAGATTGTAAAAAGGCAATGAATTGCTTGGTCTGCTCACTTGCTTTCTCTGGGTAGTGCAAAATCAAGAAAGGGCGTGAGAGTTGGTAGCTGTGTTTAGCGATGTTATCTGCGCTGGGTTCGGTTTTTTCAAACTGGATGGCCTTAATCGATTTATCGACCGAACCAATCGAGATAAAGCCAATCGCTTGGGTATTGTGGTTGACTAAGGTTTTCACCATGCTGTTGCTATTCACCACTAAAGCGGTTGGAGTAACGTCAGACACTTGGCGATTATTGACTGTTTTGGTCAATCCCATCAAGCTTTCAAAGCTGTAGCGCGAGCCGGAAGAGGCCTCCCGAGTGACCAAGGCAATCTTCTGATCATGACCACCGACTTGTTTCCAGTTAGTGATTTGGCCCTTGTAGATGCCGTAAAGCTGCTCGCGGCTTAAATTGGTGATTGGATTGGTTTGGTTAACCACAATGGCTAAACCATCAAACGCCAGCGTAAAACTGTGCAGATCATTTTGCGCCTCACTTTCGGTCAGGTAACGTGAGGTCATTGCAATGTCCGCCACCCCTTTTTGTAATAGTGAGATGCCTGCCGTTGAACCGACGCCTTGTACGGCAACATAAGTTGCAGGATGCGCCTTGTTGTACTCTTCTGCCAGTATATCCATGATTCTGGCCACGGAAGTGGAACCTGAAACGTTAATTTCACTTGCTTGCACAGAAAATGTCATCGTGCTGATAGAAAAGAAAACTGCGCAAACGGCGGCAAGTGCCATTTTAAACATAGAGTTGCTCCCGTATTATCAAAAAAATATCTTAACCAGCTTACCTGAAGCGTATGACAAAAATGTGAATTTATGCGTAGAGTTAGCGATATCACGTTGGAATTGATCGAAAATGGTTACTGTTAAATCATCTTGCAAGCATAGAATGGTGGTGTACCGTTAGCCATACGAGCAACCTTGATTGAGTGGTGAGGTTAAAATGATTGTTCATCTGCAGCAAAAACAGCTTGAGCGCCGCGCTGAGCTACTGTGCAACTATCGCAATCAAAGCCTGCCGGCTGAGCTTGGGAAAGCGAGCTTTGAGGTGATTGATCATGGTGTGCAGTTTATTTGGTGCCACTACAAGTTAGATTCAACCCAGTGTGATTATCAAAGCTTGGTCGCGAAAATTATTTGGCAACCAGAGTCAAACCAGTGGGAGCTCTATGCTTATGATTCGGATGCCGCTGTAGGCGATGAGCCTTGGATCCCTTATCCTTTTTTAGCGCGCAGCCATGATTTGACCGCGATGATCCGTGAAGTGGAAAAAGATCCGAAAAGCTATTTCTGGGGCTAATCGCGCAGTAAGCACATTCTGTGAGATAAAAAACAATGTGAGATAAAAAAGGGAAGCGCGAGATAAGGCGAGATAAAAGAAAGGCATTCCGAAGAATGCCTTGTGATCACTGGGGGAGTGGTCAGCGTACCTTACGCTTGTGGCTCACTCTGCTCGACAACTGGAGAAGCAACTTCAACGGCGGCATCCGCAAACACTTGGGTAGGTTTACCAACTAAGCTGCGATTTTCCTGATTCACTTCTGTCAGCACAATTTCCAATACATCACCCAATTGATACACCACTTGTTTATCAATCAGTACCGTGCCGGTTTCGCCGTTACATTCGAGACGCTCTTTATTGGCCAAGATCAGCGCACCCGGAATAAAGGTCATTGCGCCGTTTTCCAGTAAACGTACGCGCATGCCCGCACGGTTGATATCAAAGATTTCGGCTTGGAAGCGAGTCTCTTTGGCCGGTTCATCCGCCAGTGTGCGCGCATAGAGCCAATCGGCGACATTACGCTCTGCAATTTTGTGGTGTTTACGATGCAGCGCAAGCTCTTCACCCACCGTTTCATCTGGCGTTTGCACTGGAGCTTTACCCAAAATGTGCGCTTTGAGTAAACGGTGGTTGATCATATCGCCATATTTACGGATTGGAGATGTCCAAGTCGCGTAGACATCAAGCCCCATCGCAAAATGCGGCAGTGGCTGGTTGCCAATTTCGCTGTAGCTTTGGCTCTTACGGATCCGGTTATCGAGATAGCTGGTCTGTTGGGTCGCTAGCCAACGGCGCAGAGCAGCAAAGCCAGCGACACTGGTCAGTGTTTCCACATCGGCATCCGGTGCACCGTGCGCGGCCATTAATTCAACTACATCGGCCAATTTTTCAGCTTTGAAACCAGCGTGAGTATTGAATACGCCAAAGCCAAAAGTTGCTTGCAGGGTTTGACCTGCACAAATATTGGCGGTGATCATCGACTCTTCCACCAAGCGGTTTGCCGAGCGGCGCATATCGGCATGAATGGCCACCACATCGTTATCTGCGCTCAGTTCGAAACGATAATCTGGGCGAACAGGGAACACTACGGCGTGGGTTTCGCGCCAATTCGCACGTGCTTGTGAAAAGGCGTAAAGATCGCGGACTACTTGGGCAATCTCGGTACTCGGTTGCCATTGCTCAGAGTGGCCAGTCTCCAACCAGTCAGAAACATGGTCATACACCAAGCGTGCATGGGATTTGATGTTGGCGGCAAAGAAGCGAATGTCATCGCCAATTACGCCATCTTTACTGATGGTTACCGAGCAGCACAGCGCAGGGCGAACTTGGTTTTCCATTAACGAGCAAAGCTCATCGGCCAGATCACGTGGCAGCATTGGAATGTTGCGCCCTGGCAAGTAGATGGTAAAGCCACGCTCGCGGGCGACTTTGTCCATCTCATCTTCTGGCGTGATATAAGCGGTTGGATCGGCAATCGCGATGGTTAACGCAAAATCATCGTTAGGCAACTGCTGCGCGTACAGCGCATCGTCCATATCTTTGGTCGATTGACCATCGATGGTGACAAATGGCAGGTCAGTCAGATCTTCACGCACCAAATCAGCGTCATCTTTTAGTTGCCAGTCGTCAATTCCGGCCGGTTCGCTATTGGGCAGATCATTTTCCGCCAGCGTAACCCACCAAGGTGCAATTTTATCATCCGCATCGGTGATTTTATGCGTAATTTCGGCAAAGAAACCGTTATCACCCTTCAGGGGATGGTGGATGAGCTGCGCCACCACCCAATCACCTTCTTGCAGATCTGTTCCGTTAAGGCCTTTTTTGGCTTTCGCCTTGAGTGCCATCTTTTTGAGTTGTGGATGATCCGGCGCAACATTCAGTTTGCCTTTAAACAGTTTTACGCGGCCAATGAAGCGCGTCAGCGATTGTTCGACCAACTCTACAGGCTCGGCGACTTCACGTTCATTCTCGGTACGGATGAACGCCATGACTTTGTCACCATGCAGGCACTTCTTCATATATGGAGGTGGAACAAAGTAGCTAGTCTTACTATCCACTTCGAGGAAGCCAAAACCTTTGTCGCTGGCTTTGATGGTGCCTTCTTTTTTAGGCAGGGTTTCTTGGATTTGCTGTTTAAGCTGCGCGAGGAGCGGATTGTCTTGGAACATTTTATTTATCTAACCGTTTAAGTTGGGCACAACTATAATCATTGAAGAGGTGGATTACTACCGAAAACGTGAGATTGGATGGGATTTGCAGCCGATTTGCACGCTGAAAATATCAGCAGTTTCTCAGTTTTTATGGTTTTTTCGGTTAATCAGACGCCATTTTTCCTTTGCTAAGAAAATTTTGTGATGAAATTCAATTTTTTCTGGCTTTTTTTATGCGTTTAAGGAATAATCCGCGTCCCTTATATGTCCCTAGCGGCTTGATGCGTTTTAATACTTATCCGCATCTGAACGGACTCAGCAATTCATTGGATTGGTTGGAATGGTAAAGCACGTGGGACCTTGGTTATTTCTTCATTTAGTGGGATCCCCATGCAAGATACTGCAATTCAATTCAGTGATTTAGCACTGAACAGCGACATCCTTTCTGCCCTAAACGAAATGGGCTTCGTATCACCAACGCCAATTCAAGCAGCGGCAATTCCTTTTCTGCTTGATGGCCGTGATGCACTAGGTAAAGCGCAAACCGGTACTGGTAAAACAGCGGCATTCTCTTTGCCTCTGCTCAACAAACTTGATCTGTCACAATACAAGCCACAAGCTATCGTTATGGCTCCAACTCGTGAACTGGCGATCCAAGTTGCAGCAGAAGTCAAAAACCTTGGCAAAAACATCAAAGGTCTTAAAGTTCTTGAGATCTACGGTGGTGCTTCAATTCTTGATCAAATGCGCGCACTGAAATCAGGTGCGCACATTGTGGTTGGTACTCCTGGTCGTGTAAAAGATCTGATCACACGTGATCGTCTACACCTTGACGAATGTCATACCTTCATCCTTGATGAAGCAGACGAAATGCTCAAAATGGGCTTCGTGGATGACGTAACTTGGATCATGGAGCAAGCGCCTGAATCAGCACAACGTGTGTTGTTCTCTGCGACTATGCCACCAATGGTAAAAGACATCGTTGAACGTTACCTACGTAACCCAGAGAGCATCGACGTAGCGGGTTCTAACCAAACTGTTGCAAAAGTTGAGCAGCAATACTGGGTAGTAAAAGGTGTTGAAAAAGACGAAGCGATGGCGCGTCTGCTGGAAACCGAAGAAACCGATGCTTCAATCGTATTCGTGCGTACTCGTCAAGATACCGAGCGCCTAGCGGATTGGTTGTGTGCCCGTGGCTTTAAAGCGGCGGCTCTGCACGGTGATATTCCTCAATCACTGCGTGAGCGCACTGTTGATCATATCAAACAAGGTGTGATTGATATTCTGGTCGCGACTGACGTTGTGGCTCGTGGCCTTGATGTTCCACGTATCACTCACGTATTTAACTACGACATTCCGTTTGATGTGGAATCTTACATCCACCGTATCGGCCGTACTGGTCGTGCTGGACGTAAAGGTAAAGCGATCCTGTTAGTGCGTACTAACCAAATTCGCATGCTGCGTACCATTGAGCGTGTAACTCGTTCTTCAATGGAAGAAATTCAACTGCCGCATCGCGATAAAGTAGCTGAGTCTCGTCTGAATAAGCTGGGTCTTGAACTGGCTGAAGATAAAGAACACAGCTCACTAGAGCGCTTTACCGATTTGATTGAAAAGCTGCAAGCTTCTCTGGAAATCGATTCAACCACACTGGCGGCGATCCTGCTTAAGCGTCAGCAAGGTAAACGTCCACTGTTCTACGTTGGTGCAGACCCAATGATCGAAGCGATGGAGCGTGAAAAATCACGTCGTCGTGAGCGTCGTGATGACCGCCGTGATGGTGATCGTCCAGCGCGTCGTGAGTTTGGTGGCCGTGATCAAGAGAACCACGATTGGAACACTTACCAACTGCAAGTTGGCCGTGACCAAGGCGTACAAGTAAAAGATATCGTTGGCGCATTGGCGAACGAGCTGGGTCTGACTAAAGGTTCGATCGGCGCGATCAAACTGGCGCAAGGTCATACTTTCGTTCAGTTGCCAAAATCAATGTCGAGCGATGTGACCAATAAACTGCGCAAACTGCGCATTCGTCAAAAAGAAGTTGGTGCAGTAGTGTGTGACTTCGATGATTTCCGCGAATCTCGTGGTGGTCGTCGTGACGGTGGTGCTCTACGTCGTGATGGCGCGCGTCGTCCAGAAGGCAACCGTGAAGGCGGTTTCCGTGGCGGTCGTGAAGGTGGACGCGAAGGCGGCCGTGGTCGTAGCGGTGAAGGTCGTCCTTTCCGTGAAGGCGAGCGTCGTTTCGAGCGTAACCGTAGTGGTGAAAGCAGCGGTAGCTACCGCGGCGAGCGTGGCCATGGCCAAAGCCGTCGTCGTGACGAAGCTTAATCATTAGTGGTTGATTGATAAACCCGCCGTTTTTACGGCGGGTTTTTTATTGTTATCCCTAAACCACCGCCTTGGGCGGTGGTGATTGTTTTGAAAATAAAAGGGAAAGATGGCTAATGTCAGAGCTATATTATTCTTCGAACGGCAGTAAAAATAAGCCGCGAGGGTTAAATACCAAATAAGCGTGCTGAGTTAACGCGTGATTAAACTGCGCGGAATTGAGCTGTAACAGCAGTTCTTGATCGTGCCATTTTACGGTCACTTCATACATTGAACCCATATACGCGGATTTGAGGATTTGGCAGGCTTGGTTTTCGCAGCCTTGCGTATGTAAGGTAATGGCTTCTGGTCGCACGCCAATTTGGTATTCGCCGATAGGCTTATCCCGCGTTACTTCTAGATCGGCATCAATCGCATAGCCATGAATATGGATCTGCTTCCCATCAAAATAGCCTTGGAACATGTTTGCTTCACCCATAAAGTTTGCCATAAACATCGACTTAGGCGCTTTATACAACTCTTGTGGCGTGCCAATTTGCATGATATCGCCCTGTTTCATCACGATAACAGTATCTGATACCGCGAAGGCTTCTGCTTGATCGTGCGTCACGTAGAGCGAAGTAATATCAAAGCGCTGTTGCAGTTCGCGAATCGTTTCACGCATGCTACGGCGCAAGTTGGCATCTAAGTTACTCAACGGCTCATCAAACAACAGCACTTTAGGTTTGAGTACCAAAGCACGGGCAAGGGCAACACGTTGCTGCTGGCCGCCGGAAATCTGGTCAACATAACGTTCACCCATTCCTTCGAGATCAACAATTTTAAGTGCTTCATCAACTCGCTGATGCACTTCTTCACTCGGCAATTTGAGCATCTTTAAGCCATAAGCCACGTTTTCGTACAGAGACATGTGCGGGAATAGGGCGTAAGACTGAAATACCATACAGATATCGCGTTGTTGGATGGAACGTTCGGTGACATCTTCACCATCAATGAAAATCTGCCCGCTGGTCGGTTTCTCTAAGCCGGCAACCAAACGCAAAACGGTGGTTTTACCGCAACCGGAAGGGCCAAGTAACGTAACCAAGCTGCCTTTTTTGATCTCAAGATCCAAGTTGCCAATCACGGTATTGCTACCAAAGCGTTTGCAGATGTTTTTGAGTACAACAAAGTTTTGTTTTTCCACGGTGATGTCTCCTAAGAATCTTGATTGGTGGCTTTGGAACGAGAAACGCGAGCTTCACCGACCAGTAAATCGAACAACAAAATGATGGCTAACATCACGACAATCAGCACGGAACCGTAGGCAATAGCGATGCCGTACTCACCATCTTCGACTCGGTTGAGAATGTAGGACGTTGCAACGCGGGTTTCCGGTGTAACCAGAAAGATGATGGCACTGACCGTGGTCATCGCCCGCACAAAGCTGTACACCAGCGTGGATAGAATCGCGGGGCGTAACAGTGGCAAAATGATGTAGCGAATGGTTTGTAATGAGCTGGCACGTAAGCTGAGTGAAGCTTCATCCAATGATTTATCGAGCTGCCCGAGTCCTGCAATACCAGAGCGGATCCCCACAGGCACGTTTCGCATCACCATCGAGATCACCACAATTGCGGCGGTGCCAGTTAAATAAATCGGCGCATCGTTAAACGCCAAGATGTAGGAAACCCCTGCTACTGTACCGGGTACGGCAAAGCAGAGCATGGTAGAAAACTCGATCACTTTTTTGCCGTAGAACTGCTGTCTCACTACCACATAAGCAATCAATAAGCCGAACAGGGCAGTAATCGGAGCCGCCACACCCGCATAAATCATGGTGGTGATCAGTGAAGGCCAAGCGCCATCAGACATGCCATTCCCAAACAGATTGAGATAGTTTTTGAAGGTCAGGGTGTAATCGACGCCCCAGTTGACCGTAAAGCTGCCAAAGAAGATGCTGCCGTAGAGCAGAACGTTAAAGATCATCCACGCATACAAAGTCACAGTCACGCCAAATTTCAGTGAGGCAGGCATCTCTTGCACATCGCCACGGTAGGCTTTGCCAGAAATGGTGACGTAGGAGCGCTGCCCGATCCACAGATACTGCACTACAAAAATCGCGAGTGAGAACAGCAGCAGAACCGAGCCGAGTGTGCTGGCTGAAGCGTAATCCAACTGCGCCCCTGCAATATAGAAATAGATTTGCGTCGCGAGCACATCAAAGCTGCCGCCCAGCACCAAGGGGTTACTGAAATCTGCCAATGATTGCACGAATATGATCAAAAACGAGTTGGCTAACGCAGGTTTAAGCAGCGGCATGATAATGCCAAAGAAGGTTTGATAACGGTTGGCTTTGAGCGTGTAGGAAGCCTCTTCCAACGAAGGATGCAGAGACTTGAGTGCGCCATCCAAAATCATGAATGACATAGGTGCAAACGCCAGCACCTGTGCGAGCCAAATGCCCGTGAAGCCATATAACCAATTGGTTTTCTGTAAACCAAACCCATCGACCATTAACTCAGTGATATAACCCGAACGACCCAGCATTAAAGTCACACCCAACCCGACAATAAAGGGCGGTGTCACGATCGGTAAAATGGAAAACACGCGTGCGATAAAGGCGGAACGTTTAGCAATACGTGTGGTGTAAATGGCAAAAATCAGTCCGAAGAAGGTTGCGCCAACGCCTACCGCAATACCGAGTGCAATTGAGTTGTAGATGACGGTCAGAGTATGAGACTGGGACATGATCGTCATGAACTGCCATGCCGTCCAGTTGCCCATGTCATCTTTAAACATCGGCAGGAAAATGGCGATGCTCGGATAAACAATAAAAATCACAATCAGCAGAATGATGCTGATCAGTGAGCCAATCACAAAGTGATCGCCACCGAGGTATTCCAAGCGGGCGAAGGCGAGCGTCATAATAGCACCAAGGGCAGTGAACAGAATGATACTGGAATAACCCAACCCTTTACTGCTTAGCCATGCACTCAGCAAAATGGCCAACATGCAGAAGCCAGAATACGCAATGTCGAGGTAGTGGCGAATCGTGTGCTGACGCCCCTGTGCTTGCCGAGGCCGAAAGACAAGCAATAAAGGCAAGCCAAACCAGAACCAAGAAATGTTTGGCTCACTCCAACCCATGGCGGCATAAAATTCATCTGGAGTGGATTCAAACAGCCCATAATCCAGAGCAAATGATGGCAGAAGAATAAAGCTAAACAGCACCGCAGCCAGCCAGTAAAAAACCGGATCGGTTTTGACTGGCTGGTGGAGTGTCAGTTTCAGCGCTTGAGAAGGCTCATGCATGGTAAGACCTTAATATTGAGTCGCACTTAACCAGCCCGCAAGCTGTGAGCAAACTAAGTGTCAGGGGAGAAATACCGCCACTGAGTGGCGGTGCGACTACGATTTCGGGTTAGTTACCCATTTTGATCTCGTTAACCCACTTGGTGATCAAACGCTTACGCTCATCAGAAGAACCGTAGGTTTCCATATCGTAATTGATCAGCTTGAGTGCTTTCGGGTCAAGCGCATAGGGTGATTGTTCCGCTTGAGTATTAGTCAAGATTTGGTAGGAGTCCCCTTGTTTCCATGCCATTTCTTGGCCTTCTTTCGACAATACCCAGTCAACGAACAGCTTGGCGTTATTGAGGTTGCGTGCACCTTTAATAATGCTGACTCCACCAATTTCGTATCCAGTGCCTTCACAAGGAGAGATGAGTTCGAGTGGGGCACCTTTGGCTTGTTCTAGCGAGTAGTCATGCAGGAATCCAATACCAATCGCCACTTCACCACGTGCAGAGTTTCGTGACGGCGTCACTCCAGACTTGGTGTACTGAGAAACGTTTTTGTCGAGCTTTTTGAAGTAGTCAAATGCGGTTGGTTCATCCCACAACTGAATGAAGGTTGCGAGTGCAGTATAAGCTGTGCCAGAGCTTTGTGGGTCGGAGATTTGAATTTCGCCTTTATATTCCGGCTTGGTCAAATCCGCCCAGCAACGCGGAATAGGAATGCCTTTTTGTGCTAAGCGTTCGGTGTTCACACCAAAGCCCAAAATGCCCATGTAAACTGCAGAAGAGTAGTTACCTTTGCGTTTGGCTGGATCACGGAACGCTTCCATGATGTTGGCCAGTTCTGGGGATTGGTAAGCTTGGAGTAAGTCCATTTCACCCGCTTGTGACTGTGGGTCAAGCGTGCCGCCATACCAAACATCTGCTCGTGGGTTGTTTTTCTCTGCATCAATTTTTGCGAGTGTACTGCCTGAACCGTTGCGTACAAAGGAGGTCTTCACATTGTATTTATCGGCAAAAGCTTTGGTGCTCGCCTCACACATAGCGTTTGTTGCACTGCAGTAAACCACCAAACGGCCTTCAGCATGAACCAGCGGCGCGGTCATTATCGAACCAAGAACACTCAGTGCCAGCAGCGTGCGTTTTGCATTAACAATCATTGGGTTTTCCCTCTTGTTGATGCTCCCTTGTGTCCTTGTCAGCTCGGTACTGTGTCAGGTCATAAAGTGGAGCACAATTACGTTATTGGATGGTAAAGATTGGTTATGTTTATCACTCATCTTCCGTCACTGGTTGCTGAGCTTTTATAAAGGGCAGCAGTTGTAAACTGATCACGGCTGCTGACGCAGTAATAAGGCAGAAGAAGCCTTCCCAGTCCCATGCTTCAATAGCCAGTGACATGGGGTAGCTGGCTAAAGCTGCACCGAGATAGCTAAATAGTCCAACAAATCCGGTCGCTGTGCCTGCCAAATCTTTCCTTGCGCATTCTGCGGCTGCCATACCAATCATCATTTGTGGGCCGAAGACAAAAAATCCGATGCAGAAGAAACAGCCAGCCAAAAACCATAAATGATCGATAGGTGTCAGCCATAAGGCAGCAACGGAGGCAAAAATGCCTAATGCAAAAATCAAATTCATCGGGGCGCGGTTGCCGCGAAAGTAATAGTCGGAACCCCAGCCACCAAGCAATGAGCCCAAAAATCCGCCCACTTCAAACATCGCTACTGCGGTATTGGCACTGAGAATGTTGTAAGCGTGCCGCTCAACCAGATAGAGCGATCCCCAGTCGTTAATGCCAATTCTGACCACGTACACCAGCAAGTAAGATCCACACAACAGCCAAATGTAGCGATTAGTCAGTACGTAGCGATAAACCGCAACGCGGAAGGCGAGTCCTTGGCCTTCTTTTTCGTGTTCCAGTTCAAGTGCATCACCGCGCCATTCGCCGACCGAAGGCAATCCCATTTCGGTCGGCTTCTCTTGAATGCGATAACAGAGCCAAAGCCCAACAAAAATCGCAATCCCACCCGCAAACAAGAACCCATAACGCCAGCCAAAGGTTAAGCTGATAAAACCAATCACGATGGGGATCAATGCGCTACTTAAGTTGTGGCAAGTATTCCAAATCGACCACCAAAAGCCCCGTTCGCTACGTGAATACCAGTGTGTGAGCACCTTGGCACACGCTGGCCAGCCCCAGCCTTGAAAAAAGGCATTCGCCGTCCATAACAAAGTAAAAGCCAACAAGGACGAACTTAAACCAAAAGCCATGTTGATGATGCCAGTGGCTATCAACCCCAGCCCCATGAAATAGCGAGAGCGGGAGCGGTCAATCATCAAACCCGAAACAAATTTTGACACCCCGTAAGTGAGGTAGAACAGCGTACCGAGAAAGCCTAAATCTGAGTAATCGAGTCCTAACTCACTGAGCATTTGCGGCATCGCAAAATTGAAGCTTTTACGTGTGAGGTAGAACACGCCATAACCCACATACATGGAAATCATCAAATGAATGCGCCAGTGACGGTAAGCCTGATCGATTTCCATCGTTCCTATGGGTTGTACCTTGGGTACAATCTTCATATTGCTTGTCCTTATTGAGTTTTATCCTAATCAAGTAAGGTCGGAAAAACATGGGAAGGAGTTGTATTCATCTAGGAAATTTTCCTAGTTTTTAGGCATTTGTTAACGGTTTTGTGGGTAAGTTAACAATTATTCGCGTGCCAGTTTGGAAACTGGGCGACGTCATCATTAATTGGCCGCCCAGCGCCGAGACTCGCTCGCTCAATCCTTTTAAGCCTTGTCCGCGCACACGCCAGTCGGGGGGTAAACCAATGCCATCGTCTTTGACTTCCAGCACCATTTCACTACCCGGAAACAGGCTAATGTGTACGTGGTTCGCTTTGGCATGCTTGGAAATATTGTTCAGTAATTCCTGCACAATTCGATACAAAGTCACCCGCGTGGTATCGTCCAGCTTTTGTGGATTCACCCCCATATTGAGACGAACCGTAATACCTTGTTCGGCAAACCGCATTTCTTGCACGAGCTGACGAATCGCATGTTCTAACCCGAGTTCATCCAAAATGTGCGGTCGCAACTGCTTTAAAAGTTGTCGAGTGGATTGATGAATACGCATGGCGAGCGACTGCACGCTGGACGCTGCTTGCTTGGCTTGATCGTTACTGGCTAAACGTTCAGCGAGCATGGATTGAATTTGAATCGCGGTAATGTTTTGGCCGATCTCATCATGCAGTTCACGGGCAACCGATTTACGGATTTGTTCTTCCACTGAGACGAGCTGGCGCGCGAGATCTTGCTTCTCACGTAACTCTTTGGCTAAACGGGAGTTCATTTTGTGCAGCAATAAAGAAAGCTGGTGCTGGCGGCTAATGGCGATACCCAGCCCAAGTCCCACGAGTGCTTGGCTCGACATAAAAATCAGCAGCTCTTGATCCGAAGAGAATGAACCACTGAACTGGCGTGCAGTTGCAAGCAGAATGCAGTTTAAGCTGCTCGCCAACACGCCACCTTGCCAACCATAACGATAGGCAAGAAAAATCGTCGGTAGCAAGATGATCAATAGGGCAAAGGGTTTCATCTGTTCAAGCAACGTCAGCTCAGCCAGCAGCCCTAAGCTGAAAAACACTAAGCTCCACACTAGCATTTTCGGCTTAAGTTTCACATCGTGGTGAATCAGTTGCGGAGAGAGGGGATTCCACGTTTGGTGACGAAGGTAGTCGGTCACCAGATACAAAAATGGTGTGAGCACGATGCCTCCCGTGAGCGAAGCGATGCTCACGGCAATTAACGTATCCGCTCCCATTTGTAGCGGTTTCGCCAACAAGGTAAAAGTCAGGCCAACCAAAATGGTGTGCAGCAGCACCAGTGCAACGATCAGCAGCAACTTTTGCCAGTACAGATTTAATTTCTGCCAATGCTGGCGGGCAATGGCCGCGGCCAGCCAAACCACCCAAGGCATGAGCAGCATCAAAGGGCTGGACTGTTCTGGGAGCAACACCAAGATCGCGCCAGCCAAGAATATGTCACTCAGTAACCAAATCCAAGTATGGGTTGGGCGTGCTAATAAATAGACCACCAAGCGTAAGCCGGTGGGAAAAAGCAGATAGGCTTGTAGTGGATTGTGGCTCAAATATTGGCTGATGTTCCATAGGCTAAATTGACTAATACTGTAGAGAACAAAAGCAAAAATTAGTGGAAACAGCTTCGGCATAATTAACCTTCCGCGAGCAGATGGTGCTGCAGAGCAAAGCGGATCAAATCAACGTTATTGGTTAGGTTTAACTTGCTAAGAATGTTGGCTCGATGAACGTGAACGGTTTTGTGGCTAAGAAACAGCGCTTGCGCGATCTCTTTCACCTCTTTGCCTTGTACCAATAAATCAAACACTTCTACTTCACGCTTGGTGAGGTCGGCAAGCACATTATTGATATCGGGATTACTCAAGTTGACCAAAGCATCGGCGCACAAATATCGTCTGCCAGAGGCAACGGTGCGAATGGCACTCACCAGCTCACTCGGGCCACAACGTTTTGAAAGATAACCTTGTGCACCTGCATCCAGAGCTTTTTTCACAAACGAAGCAGAATCATAAATACTAAGGATGATAGCTTTGAAATTGGGGTTATGCTGATGCAAGCGTTCTAGCAGATTCAGACCATTTTCATCCGGCATTGAAATATCAATGATGGCCACATCGACAGGAGAGCCTATCAAGGCATGAAATGCTTCTTTTGCACTCTCATATTCACCTTGTACCATTATATCTTGCTCAAGATTGAGTAACTGAGCGAAGCCTGAACGAACAATCGTATGGTCATCAATAAGTGCAACTGTAATCATATGGTGGCGTTCGTTGAAGCAATTAATATTTACAAAAGTGTAATGTTTTTGCGTTGTGATGGTTGAGACATACTGCACGAAGAGTTACTTCGCGATAAAGAAAATAGAATTGTTGTTGTCCGTTCAACTTGAAAATACCGGTTTTCAATATTTTAACATTATGGTGAATTCTGGACGTGGGGGAGTTGTAAACAGTAGGCCAATTTTTGACATGAAATAACCCGACGCACTGTTGGTATAAATTGACAACGTTGAGATAGCTGTGAATGAAAAAAGATAACCAGATAAAAACCAATAAGGTTTTATCTCTACGGCAACGTTTGAATCGCCTTATACTTAGAAGAGCTTAAATCTATTTTAATAGAGCGACTCAATAGCCACCGTGGTGATATTAAAGATTTGGTCTCCCCGAAGCGCAGCAAAATTGGCTAGCTTATTGGTTTAAGTGGGGGCACGAGGTGAGGCTGTGTCGGGTCTGGCGATGGTTATACAACATGCGCTGCCTGCTTATAGGCTGGCGGCCTTTTAGCGGTGGTGATTGTGGCTATCGATAACTTGATCAGCGCACAGTTTTACTGCAGCTAAAAAATAAGGCGACCACAAATAGGTCGCCTTATGGCATTTTAACGACAATCCGCTTAAACGATTAACGGTCCCAATACGCTTCTTCTAAACTATCTTCACGTTCAGGCAGGGCACGTGATAAGCGAGGTGAGTGCTGAGTCAGTACTTCGTAACTGACTCGGTTGGCGTATTTACACACTTGTGAAAGTGATGAGTAGGTTAAATAGGGCAGTTCATGCTTGGCTGAATTTGGCACGTTACGTTGGTGATAGGTATTGGCGGCCATATCATGCAGCAGTGCTGAAAGTGCGCCATCGCCAGCGCCATTGGTGTTTTTGATCTCCAGCGGGCCGCCTAAGTAGGGACCAATGAAAGAGTATATTTTTAGGGGTTGTTGGCAATCTTGTTTACGCATCGCACGGCTGAATTCATATTGATTAAATTGCGCAATATGACCGGCGAGCAGTGGCAGTTCCGTTTCACGCTTGGCAGACTCTTCAATATAGCCAGCCATATATAAGCCATCAGGACCTGCGGTACACAACACCAAATCAACCCATTGCAGGGCTTGATCTGCAGCCAGTAGTGGATCGCTTTCACCGGTGAGTGCTGCACCCTCTTCTTCATTCATGGCGACCACAGTGATGTGCTCTTTTAAATAGTTTTGCCACCACTCGGCTTTACCTTCGATCACATATTTGGTGCCAAGGGTGAGAACCACCGGAATTGAGCGCGCTTTGGCAATTTCAATCGCGCGTTGTACCGCTTGTGGCATTGGGTCTTCTGGCTTGCCACGCATCAAATAGGATGACACTACCAAAGCGGAGGCTTTCTCAAATACTTCTGTTGGAATATTTTCCGGGCGTAGTTGATTCATATGCCCTTCATTAATCGCAAAGGTGCGTTCCCCATCACGTGAAATCAGCGTATAGCAGCGTCCAATCGGACCATCGACCGTTTGTAAGTGGTTGAGATTCATTCGTGATGATGTACGGCACAGATAGCGATAAGCATAAGAGCCGACTTCAATATTTTTTGACATCACGCCAAGCAACACCGATTTGCTATCGGCCAGTACCGAGTAATTGTGCAGTGTGTTACCTATGGTATCACCCGGATACTGATGAGTGATTAATCCGCGCTCAACCAATTCCTTATACAGCGCATCGGCTTTGCTCTCTTCAAGCACCAGTGAGTGGCCTTTACTGAGATCGTAGCGAGCTAAGAACTCGTCATCGACGCGCGCTTCGATATCGACAATCGTTTGTCCTACGCCGACTATGGTGGGTCGATGCAATTTAGGAGCAGGCTGGAGTTGGTTGATAAGTGGATCTCGGGCGTGAGTTGGAAAGTAGTGCTTAGATTTGCGCTGGCCAGGAAACTTCATTTTGAAAGTGCGGATTGAAAATTTTCGCGGATCATATCACAAATTCTATGGATTACTTTCATTTTATTACCGCAAGAAGTGAGCTTGATCAGCTCCGAGGGTTTGGTTGATGGGACGATCGTTATCGTCTCTGTCGAACAAAACAGGCCAAAATTGGGAGAGAAAGGCCGTAGTAAGGGATGCTTGAGTGAGAGTATCACCGAGCAATAAGCCAGTGCAGAGGCACTGGCCACATCGATACAGAGTGTCACTCGGAGAGTGGAGTTACTTAATTTGCTGGTGGGGTCGGTTGAACATATGCGGCGGTTCCCCAAAGTGGCACGGTAGATAGACTGTGCTTGAAACTGCCATCGGTTTCTTTGGTGGTATAAGACAAATAGAGCAGGGTTTGATTATCCGCATCATAGATCCGTCTTACTTTCATCGATTTGAAGAAAATGCTTTTGGATTTTTTAAATACGATTTCGCCGGATTTGCTCTTATTAATTTGTGCAATCATGGCTGGGGTGATTTCACCGGTTTGACGGCACGAGATCGAACTGTCACTGGGATCCGATAGGCTCAAATTGGCTTCAATAGACGCAATATGACATGTCACGCCCGTGACAATATCATCACTTAAATTTTCAATTTTCACATCTTTAGATAAAGACATTATTACCAACACTATTACAAAGTTTGATATGATGTTTTAACTCATTAATTTTTAGTAGGTTATAATGATGGGCGAAAAAACTTTAAAAGAAGAAATGTTTCGATACGATAAAACGAAGTACAACGGAATATGTGTACCTTATGCGCGTTTTTCGACAAAAGGGCAATCGAAAGTCGGTAAAAAGTCTCTTGATCGTCAATTATCAAAAGCGAGAGATTTCGCTAAACGTAATAACCTCTTCATTAATGAAGACCTCATCTTTACTGACAAAGGCGTTTCAGGCTATTCAAACCAAGGTGAACTTTCAAAAGCTTTTAAAAATGGGCAGATGGCAACGATGCTTTTGCTGCTTGAAGAAGTTCCTCCAGAAGAGCGTGATAATTTCTACATTACCTTTCATAACTTCGACCGATTCAGTCGAATGTCACCTGATGCGGCTCAGGCGCACTTCAACAAAATCCTGAATCGTGGATTCAAAATCGTCACGACTATAGACAACCAACTCTATGATCGTAGGGATAAAGGTATGTCGAATATGCTTATCTCTATCATCAAAATGACAACCGCTTGGCAAGAGAGCTTAAATAAGTCGATCTATATTACTGATGCCTTGAGTAGAAAGAAAAAGGTCATTGAATATCTTTACAACCACCCATCTCAGAAAGGTAAACATAAGAATATAGGTGTGATGCAACCGTCAATACCTAGATGGGTAGATCAAGAAAATATTATTTATGAGTACATTGCTGCTGATGGTTCAAAACGTACAGACACGTTTAAGAAATTCTCTCTTAATCAACATAAAGCAGAAGTTGTAAGAAGAATCTTCGAGTTGAAACTTGCTGGGCTTGGTTATACAAGAATTTGCCAAAAACTTAATAATGATGGTGTTGAAGTCTTTGAGCAAGGCAGTTTCAAAAAAGCTAAGAAATGGCACCCATACGCAGTCCAAAATATCATCACCTCAGATAAAGTGCTAGGTCACATTACGTTAAAGGAGATGGTAACGGAAGAGTACCACTGTAAAGAAACTGATGAGATTAAGACTAAAAAAGTCAAGAAAGAAGTTACTTCAAAATTAGAGAATTATTATCCAGCAGTTGTTGATGAAGAAGTGTTTAGACTAGCAAACGTGCTTAAGTTCCAAGAGAAAAAGGGAAAGCCGCTAGGGCGCATCGGTGAGAGAACAAACATCTTCGCAACATTTATGAGTTGCTATTGCGGCGCAACGCTTCAATATAGCCGTTCCCAAATTAATAAAAGATCGAACAAAGCACCTGTATATCGAGAGCAGTTACGATGCAATAATGCTTTGGTTAAGAATGGATGTTTTGATGATTACATAAACTATGTAGAACTAGAACAAGCATTTTTCAAATACGTCAATCATATTGACTTTAGACAAGTGTGTTTAGTCGGTGATAAGTCACTTGAGACAGAAATCAAGAACCTTCAAGCTGAAATTACATACCTAAACGGACAAAAGAAAGAGTTAAAGTTAAAGAACTCAGGTCTTGAAAAGACGTTTGAATCAGCAATTAGTCAAGGTCTCAACGCCGACTATGTTCTTATTGCACTAAATGAAGCAAAGAAAAGTGCTGACCTAATCGAAACTAAAATAAATGACCTGAAAGTTAGAATCACTAAGTTACAACTATCTCTCGATTCAAAAGAGTCTGAATTTCTTGATATAGTTGAACATAGTAAGAGAATAAAAAACTCATCGACTGAAACCAAGATAATGATGAGAAAGAAGTTAAACGAGTTTTTACATTCAAAGATTAAATGGATGGAGGTCTGTTCCTCAAAACATAGCAAATTTGTAATTTTATGCTTTCACGACGATGTGATTAGAACGTTCGCATATGGTGAAAACTATGCAAATGATTTAATGTTCAACACGATAAAGATCAGTTACGAAGTAGACGATTCTAAACTTAACTATGAACTATTTCTTATCTACATTCATCAGATTAAACGTTCGTTACGAGGGGAAACTGAAGTCGTTTCTAATGGAGATCTTATCGAAGCTTTACAACGTCTGAAGCGTAAGTTCTACGCTGGTAAAGGGATTGATTATGTTTGATTATGACAAGAGCATATTTGACGGTATCTGTATCCCATATGCACGTTTCTCAACAACGGAGCAAGACAAAGTAGGTCGAAAGTCGCTAGAGCGTCAGCTAGAAGAAGCGAAACGCTACGCAAGTCAAAACAACCTTTATATTAGCGATGATCTCATATTCACTGATAAGGGTGTTTCTGGCTTTGCAAAGCAAGGTCAGCTCTCAAAGACGTTTGAAAAAGGCCAAATGGCGTTATTGCTTGACGTGCTAGAAGATGTGCCATTTAAAGAGCGTGAGAACATATATCTATGCTTTCACGCATTTGATCGATTCTCTAGACAACATCCAGAAGTTGCTTATGAGCAGTTTTCTAGAATTTTAAAGCGTGGATTTAACATCGTAACAACTATTGATGATTGTTTGTATTCAAGTAAAGAAGCAGATCTTGAAAGTATGCTTATATCAATCATCAAAATGTCTAGTGCGCACTACGAGAGTGAGGTTAAGAGCGTATATGTGTCTGATGCTCATAGGCGCAGAAGAGAAACGTTAGAGTATCTTTACAATCACCCAACGCAGAAAGGGAAGCATAAGCATATTGGGCTAAAGCAATCAACAACTCCGCGATGGATTATTGAATCTGAAATCATTTATGATTTTGTTGATGATAATGGAGTAGCAAGAAAAGACTCGTTGAGTAAATTTTCGTTAGATGAAGCAAAGGCCGAAATTATCAATCAGATTTTTGATTGGAAAATTCAAGGCTTAGGTCATACGAAGATATGTCAATTGCTAAACCAAAAAAAAATCCCAACTTTTGAAGATGGAAACTGTAGAAAAGCTGAAAAGTGGCATACTTTTGCGATCTCTAATTTGTTCAAAAACAAAAGCACAATAGGTACATTCACGCTTAAAACTGTAGAAGACGAAGAATATTTTTGTGAATCTGAGCGTATTTTTAAAACACGTTCAAACAAAGTAGATGCGACTTCTGAAATGGAGAATTACTTTCCTGCTGTTGTGACCGTTGAAAAATATGAAGCTGCATTAAAAGTCATTGCGATGAATAATAAAAGGGAAAAAATATCAGAGCCAGAAGACAAAACGCACGTTTTCTCAAAAGTGTTGAGGTGTATCTGTGGTGGACGTCTGGTCTTTAAAGGTACGAGAAAGACTGGCAAAAGCGAGGAAGCTGATTGGTTTGAGTACCTTCGATGTGAAAAAGCAATTCTGAAAGATGGTTGTGATGCAGAGAATATTATTTACAAAGACTTTGAAATGGCATTTTTACGCTTTACCACATCTTTAAACTATACTGTTTTCTCTACGACGCAATCTAAGCTGAAAACGAAGCTCAAAAGACTCAGCATAAAACAATCTTATTTGAACAGTGAAAAAGAACAGTTGTTACTAGAAGCAAAGGGTTTGAAGAAAACTTTTGAAAGTATAGTGACACAGAATCTTGATGCAACCATATTACTTGATTCAATTTCAAAAAATAAATCGTCACTAATTACCGTACAAAATGAACTTGTTAAAATTGACAACCAGGTTAAAGGCCTTGAAATAGAATATGAAAAATCAGGAAAACCAATCGACAAACGAACAATTAAAAAAGAGCTTCGAAGCGAGGACTATTCGAAGCGATTGTTGATGAGAAAAGTAGTAAATCAACAACTAAGAAAAAATGTTGTTCATATGGAAGTTTGTTCAACAAAATTATTGAAGTTTGTGGTTGTGTGTTTTGACGATTATGTAATTCGCACGTATGCGTATCAAGATGAATTTTCATCAGACTTAATGTTTAACTCTATCAAGATTAACATTGAAAACCACGATGAATCGGAGGCATATGATTTAATAATGCATTTGTTTAAGGAAGTAAGGAATTCCCTTTCAGGAAAGAACGCAGTAATTACTAACTTTGATTTGAAAGTCCATTTGTCTGGAATAAAGGAAAAATATTTTAAATAAGTTAAAAGTTAACCGACTTAAAGGTGTAGAAGTACACTATTTGTACGAAGTGAACGAATTGATTATGCGTTTTTCAATGGTATTGTTGGAATCTAGATAAAAATACAGATACAAATGTCGGTCTTTTTTTAGCCATATTTTGTATGTTACATAGTTGATTAAAAATTTGGGAGGGGACTTTATGGCGGTCACACATTACAGCGTCTATCGCTCAGAACATTACAAAAGAGTCAAGCAAGCGATAGACAATGCTACTGAACGTAATGCAATAAACGTTTCGAAACGATACTACTCGAACACACCTGAATTAAGTGAAAACAAAACATTTATTCACTACTTATTAGATGAACTAATAGAGCAATTTGGTGCAAATTACTACTACAGAACAGAAGTAGTAGAAAGTTTGAATCCTGTGAAGTCTCAAATACACAAACAACTCGAAGCAGATCAGCTTTCTATAACTGGATTTGAACAACTATTTGAAATCAATGTTAGATATATTAAAAATCTATATCCTGCTAGGTTCAAATCATTTGAAACCATTGATGAGCTATTTGTGTATCTTATGAGATTTCCAACAATTTCATATATGGTTGATTGTGAAGTATACAATAAGAAGGATGCAATCAAGAAATTAACATTAATTAATGATAATCATTTATAGTAATCAATTGTAGTACTCCATCATCGATCTTACGCATCCGATGATGGAGTAGTCACGACTAGATCTTACTCTGTTGAACTGGTGACTCACAATTAGACATTCGAGACTATCCTTAATTCTGTTTAACTGTCTAAACTTAAGCCTTAAAGGCTAAGGATGGACAGTATGGATAAGAAAGCACTTGAAGCTTTTGCTCGTGAAGCTGCTAAATCAATCAAGACCGAATCTGATCTTAATAACTTCCGTAAGATGTTAACCAAGGTGACTGTTGAGACAGCATTAAATGTGAGCTTGATGAGCACCTTGGCTACGAAAAATACTCTCAAAAACCAAACTCCAATTCCCGCAATGGCTAAAAAGAGAACTCCAATGAACAAAATCAAAGAGGTATTACGCCTTAAGTACGACTGCGGTCTCTCAAATCGCAGCATCGCACTTGCCTTAAACTCGGCCCCTCCACCATATCGGAACTCCTGACTCGCTTTAAACAAAGCCAACTTGGCTGGCCTCTACCCGAAGGTTGCAGCGATGCTGATCTCACGCAGGCGCAGTATCACGGCAAGAAAACCAGTTAGGATAAAGTCATGCCAGAGTTCACGCAATACGCTGTCGAACTCAGACGTAAAGGTATGACGAAGATGTTGCTCTGGCAGGAATATCATGAGCAATATCAAGAGCAAGCTTACGCTTATACTCAGTTCTGCGAGCACTTCACTCGCTGGTTCAAAACCCAAAAGCGCAGCATGCGCCAACTTCATGTGGCAGGTGATAAGCTGTTTATCGATTACTGTGGGCCTCGGCTTCAAGTGGTGAACCCTGACACAGGTGAAGTGAGCGAAGCCGAAATGTTCGTGGCGACCTTAGGCGCGTCCAACTACACCTATGTGGAAGCCTTCCCGAGTCAAGGTAAGTCTTACTGGTTAGAGGCACATGCCAATGCCTTCGAGCACTTCTGTGGCGTCCCCCATCTCTTGGCCCCCGATAATCTACGCAGTGCTGTCACCAAAGCGAATCGTTATGAGCCGAGACTGAACGACAGCTATCAGAAACTGGCGAATCACTATCAAACTGCCGTGCTGCCAGCTCGCCCCTACAAACTATACCTTCAAAGAGCTGAATCTCGCTATCCGAGCGCAGCTGATGGATGAGTTAAACCGACGTGAGATGAAACAGTATGGCGCGAGACGCAAAGCGCTGTTCGACAAACTCGATAAATCTTCATTAAAGCCGCTGCCCAAGCAGCGATACCTCTATACCGAAACGAGACGAGCCAAGGTTGGGCCTGATTATCACATCGAATATCGCCGTCACTACTACTCGGTTCCCCATCAACTGGTTGGCCACCATGTCGAGCTGGAAGCCTCCAACCGTAAGGTGCAGGTCTACCACCAAGGTAACTTGATCGCTCAACATCCTCGCAGCCAAAGGTAACGTGGAAACAGCACTCAACCAGAGCACATGCCGAGTAACCATCAACATCAAAAGTGGTCGCCTGGACGCTTGCTCAACTGGGGAGCCAATATCGGCCCTGCAACGCGAGAAGTCGTCAATAAGATGCTGAACGTTAAGCCTCATCCAGAGCAGGCCTATCGTTCCTGTCTTGGGCTGCTCAATCTGAGTAAAACCCATGGCGAGTCGCGCTTAGAGCAGGCCTGTAAAGATGCGCTGATGCTGACGAAACCGAACTACACCTTCATCAATAATCTGCTGAAAAACAATCGCGAGGGGCAACTGAGCAAAGACACCTCAAGCACACCGAACCTTGTTCACAGCAATGTTCGTGGCCCGAACTGTTATCACTAGGAGAAAAAGGATATGAACGCACTGAACGACCAACTCAAAACCCTGCGCTTAAGTCATGCGGCCAAAGCGTTAGAGCAGCAACCAGCGCCTGTGATCAACAACAAACGGTCAGATACTACCGATTAACTCGCTTGCTCGATGACCTGACCGCAGGTCGTCTGGATGGTAGCTATCAAAAGCAACTGCAATCGTTGGCTAAGAAAGCACTGCTTATCCTCGATGACTGGGGAATGAAAAAACTGACTCAAGAACATGCGGGTCACTTGTTAGAAGTGCTTGAAGACCGCTACCAAAACAGCAGCACAATCGTCATCAGCCAACTACCTGTAAAGTAGTGGTACAACATGATCGGCAACGCCACCGTCGCAGACGCTCTAATGGATCGTCTCGTTCAGGATGGTCAATGAGAAAACTGGCGCCATCCGAACACTTAGAGTAAAAATAGGGAAAGAAAAAAGTGCTGGTTCAGGTGTTCGCAATCAACGAAATACGCAACATGCAAAAACCGTTCAGTTGACTAAGTAAGGTTTACTGGAAAGATAACATTGTTCGGTCACTAGGTTACTTTTTCAGTAGCGTAGTCGTAAATGAACAGGTTATAGCGAATTATGTTAGGCCCAGGGTGAGAAGGATTCTGGTCAACTCCGCATGAGTTGTAACAGTAAGTACCCCGTGCATGCTCGGGGGGATCTACTTCTTATGAAATTTTCCTGTTCTCTATGCATTTCGAGGAGGTTAGCTAAGCTAGGCAGATGGAGCAGATAAACTAGAGGCTAGCGTTATATCGACGAGGTGTTCCTAAACCCTGAAAAGAACATAAACGAGTGATTACGATCACTTAAATATGTGCTTGATTGCCCTTGTTGTGGTTAGTGGTTTCGTAACGGGCTTTAGGCATAGGAGTATGGTGACTGAATAGAGTAGCAGATCAGGTCGTAAGTTTCTGATTGAGTCCCATTGAATCACACAAAAAACTATCAAAATTTGGTAAATTATTTTCTGATGTAAAGAATGAATATTTAGATATAAATATAACGAAAGACGATATTATAAATAATATATTAAGTCATGGATATTTTATTTTTAATATCACTTAATTAAATTGAAATATTATTTGACAGTGATGATAGTGAAGTTTAATATTTACTGAGTTCGAAAATTCTATACGTTTTACATAAGGAGGCCTAAGGAATAGTAGAATAAAGGTAGAGTAATGAAACTCGAGAAGATCTTGCATGAAGAGTTTAATCGCCGACAAAAAATGGATAATCCTCCAAAGGACTATAGAGAAATGATTGTTCGTTCGCTCAAAGAAATAGAGTCTACACCATTTTTTAGGAAAGGAAAGGTTGACTATGCATTCTCTAATGAGATTGTTGAAATCTAATTAAAAGCCAACAAATAATGTTGGCTTTTTTATCATATTAAAAACTACTAGGTAATTGATATCATCGTTGAATTACATCTGTCCCGTAGTATGATTTTTGTTCAAGTTCAAGTTCAAGTTCAAGTTCAAGTTCAAGTTCAAGTTCAAGTTCAAGTTCAAGTTCAAGTTCAAGTTCAAGTTCAAGTTCGGTTTAAAAACACTTTGAACAAATAGTAAAATATTAACGTTGAGTGTTTTTTATTTCTATGTGGATGACACAATAATTAGCATTGAATAAATTATTTCCTTTGTTAATTTTTTATAATAACTAACTACTTATACTATAAGAACAACACTTTTCATGAGTAATTAATGTTTAAGTTTCTTTGATAATTAATTTACTTACGAAGTGAGTAAATTTTAAAATAATATTAATTAATAACTAGCCATGATATTGATTTATAAACGTTTATTTAACTTTCTTATTCGTAATTTCATTTTTTATTTTTGTTGATTGAGTTTATGTATGTTAAAATAAAAGTTGAAATAAGTGTTTTTAAAATTAATAATATAGGTAATAAATTTTGAAGCAAGCTATGTCTGTGAGTTCTATTTGTCCCAAATATCCTCATCAGACGATTCCCTCACAATTCGTTCGGTTGCACTAACACTCTTCGAGGTTAGCGCTATATTAAGCCATTATCGCTTCGCTCAAAAATTTGACATACAATAATTAAAATAAGGAACATAAGCAAATGAGTGATTACATCGATATATTCAATGCTATAGATAAAAATGAACTATTGAAAATAGAGAAAGCACTACAATCTGCAAAAAAAGATAAAATTAAACAAAGGAAATCGGATGAAGATAAGTTTTCTAAATCAGTGAAGATAAACTTTACAGAAATGGAATATAGAACACAAATAGAGAATAAGAAGAAATCAGGCTATAGCACTTTATCTGCTTATATGAGATCTGTGTTAAATAATACGATGGTGGTTAAGCCAGTCGTACTTGAAGCTTCAAAAACCTTTTTTCATAATACATCTAATATTTTTAAAGATATCAGCTCTATTGCTTCATATCTGGAAAATGGAAGCCAGCTTGATAGACAAGAGGTAGAACTAGTTTTCCGAGCATTTGAAGTATTAAAACGAGAATTTCAAGAAACTAGGCTCTTGTTAATAAATTGCTTTACTGAAGATACTGCGTATGAAATAGCAAAGGAGCATATTTCGATCGAAAAATTAGAAAGTTTGATACAAGAAAAAAAGAGAACAAACTATGATATATGAAGAACCTGAACAAAAGAAAAAAAAGCACAATAAGAAGACTGTACATATACTTGTCGATTATATAAAAGGTAACGATGAGCGTGTTGCGAAAAACCTAATTAACTATTCCGCTGGTACTAGCAAAGAGCGTGCTGCAATAACAGAGTTCATATACGCCAACAACATCATCCACATTCCACATGAAGCCAGAACTGCACCAGGGGAGCTATTAGACTTGTCAGAGGCCATTGCGGATATGCAGCAATCAATAGCTCTAAATCCTTCTGTAAAGCAACAGTTCAAGCACATGATAGTTTCTTTAGATACCAACGAACATTTGAGTAACACTCAATGGCAAAAGACTGTCAAGAGGCTTATGGATAAACTCGGATACGACAATTGTCGCTATATATCTTTCAAGCATAATGATACGGACGAAGAGCATGTACATATCGTGACTAGCACTATAGATATGATAACTCGAAAGAAAGTCTCTGACAGCTATAGCTATTATCTTGCACAAGAGGTAATGAGGGAACTTGAAATCGAGTTCGGCCTGCGGCAGTTAGTTTCGAGTATAGATATTTGCTATGACGATAGTTCAAGCATCAATAATGCAAGAGTTAAAACTAAAAAAGCGCAAGTTGCACGATTGATTTCGAGAGCGATTAACCGTCTTAATCATTGCTCAACGCTAGCGGAATTTGTCTTTGCGGTAGAGAAGCAACATCCAGAACTCACAGTCGAAGTACGAGAGAAGGACGGGAAAGTATCTAGCCTTATCTTTAAACTGAGCGACCACCGATTTTCTGCATCTCAGCTAGGTGGAAACCGCAAGTTTACCCTCGGTAAGCTTATAAAAAACGGAATACTATCGGCTGATTCACTCAATTTCGAGCGTTTTAAAGAAGAAATTAATAAGTCAGCTTTGCTATCGCAAAGGCAGAAACGAGAAGCGCATATAAGTTACGTAAAGCGTCAGTCTGACGATAACGGCTGGTTACTTGTTTTGTTCACTGCTAACAAAATTTACTTTAATAAACTGCAAGCGATTTTACAGAACGATCGATTCCATTTTCGCTCTAGAAGGTTTATACAAAGTGGAAATAAAATGTCTTGTGCGATCGCTATTCAGATCAATTTAGTACAACTTAGCGACACATTCTCTGATGTTCTCCGCCAGTTGTTTATTGATTTGTTCTCTTCTATCAGAGATAACAACAACGAGATTCAACACAAGTTAGCTATGCAAACATTCATCAACGATTTCAATTTAGAAGTGATCTCTTTAAAGGAACTTAAAAAATTTGAGTCACAGAAAGATGCTGAAACTTTTTGTACTGAAGAATTGATTGAGTGCAAATTTGAGAGCAAAGGAGAAGCTATTGACATAGTGTAATATATTCATAATTAATTTTTTATCTGTAAGTTAGAAAAGGTTACTTCCAGAGTTAGTTATAAGTAGATGCTCGTTTCATATTAATTATCTTGGTCATTCAATGTAGATCTTTTATTATCTATAGATAATGATCTAGTCATTGTTTTTTAATGTTTGCCTAATGCTTGAAAAATCAATGATTCATCATGGTTAATAAGTAATTTATCAAATTTTCCTGCCAATAATAATAAAATATTAGTTCCTTTGTATGAGATAGATCTTTAAGATCAATATCTTAAAATTATTTTTTTTGGCAAATTTCAGTTTCTTTACTTATATTAATTTAATTGGTATCTTATATTAAAAGATAAAAATAAATGATAAGGTTTTAATCATGGCTAATAACGCAGATGCAATTAATATAGCAGTAGATAAAGAAAGAGATAACATAAACGATGATGGTAAAAATTATACGCCGTACCGACATAGGAAAGGCATGACTCTTTATCTTCGATTAAATATAAATGTAAACAATGAAGATTTTAGAAATGGATCTCCCAAAACAATGGTGATTAATGTTGCTCAAAAACGTATTGATGAGTATCCAAAGTATACATTTGAAGAGTTTATAAATAACAACGCTTTGGCATGTGTGAAGTCGGGGGAGTACGAGATTACTAGAGGGGCCTATGAAAAATTTTTAGCCAAACATAAATACTATTACAGAATATATCATGAAGCAAAAGTGAATGAATGCCGCGGTTACTTCGAGATTGACAGAACGGGAATTAAGAAAGAGGCGGCAAAGATATCAAAGCCAGTTCATGACGTAGCAGATATGGTTGAAAAGCTTGCTTTAGATGGTCTTTTGACTGCTGTAGAAGCACAAGATCTGTATCAGTCAATGTACAGAATTAAACAAGTATTAGACGCATACGTTATGCCTGATATTCTTTTTCAGAATATGCTTTTCTATGATAAAAAATTGACTGATAAAATTAAAACCTACAATAATTTGTTTAATTTTAAAATTTCAAGTAAAGCAAATGCTGATCGCTTTGTTAAACACATGAGCAAAATAGACGGTTTTGAAACTGGTAATAGAGTTAAAAAATTAAGCACTGAAAGAAAGATATTAGAGTCTTTGTGTTCCAGTCTTTAATAAAACCTCATTGATATCTGCCAGATCAACGATCTGGCTTTTCATATTATATGCAAGTGACACTTTGTAATCTAATAGATGAATAGTATTGTTTTCCTGAACATCATGGATTAGTATTCATCATATTCTGCTATCAACATGTAATAGGGGTGATTATGAAGGATGATATTCATGAGCAACTTGGCGTCAATAAGTCATTTCTTAACGAAACATTTGCAATGATCCGTGTGGCAAAAAACGGGGAAGTTTGGGTGCAATATCAAGATAAGATAGATATACCATCCAACACTAAAGCAGTAAATATCGCAGCTGATATCCTTAAACTTATTGCTAGTCATCAAAGTAGTGAATAATGATAGTGAGATTTAAAGATAACTTAAATATTATTAACATGGGTAGACTATGAACTATAAAAGCTAGAATTGGAATAGCCTCGGAAGAACTCGTTCGCAAGTATATATTGGATGTTGCAGCTGGTAAATTAAACCATGTCGAAGATATCCTCGATTCTGGTTTGCATTTTTAACAGAGCTGTCACAGGTTTTAACTAACGATAATATTAAGCTCTTGAATGTGATGGCTTATGAACAACTGATATCGGTATTGTAACTTAGTTCTAAAGAAAAATTTCCATCACGTGATTGCGCTGAATTCTCCCTTTGTTCGCAATGAGCGTTGCGTATCTCGACTTTTAACTAGGTGCAGTCATAGGATCTAAAGCCAATTCCAATCAGCACAGCTCGCAGTGCATTGCCGATGTTTGAATCCTAGTCCACATTCAATGTTTACCCATAGAGTTCCTGGTTTTTGTGTGGTTCGTTAACGAAAACGAAGATTTTTCTTTTGATACATATCTAGGTCCACTAGATTGAGTAGTTGTTTCGATGTAAGTTTCTCTGGCCCTTTCATGTTATATACATGACATCCAGTAGAGACTGTGATGAGAGGCGATGGGGGTGTATATGTCCCTTGTTGTCGTTCGAGGGTTTCATGAACTCGTTTACACCAATCATCTAATTCTTGACGTGACACATTCGGCAACACTGCAAGGAACTCGTCGCCGCCATATCGTGAGATAGATTCGTAAGGTTTCTTAAATTTTTTTAGTGTACTACCGACATAAGACAAAACTTCATCCCCAATCACATGCCCTTCCGTATCATTGATTATTTTAAGATGATCGACATCTATGAAGACTAGCCCTAGTGAGTCCAATTGTTCATTTTTTAAAGACATTTCTAGGTATGACATTCCATATTCACGAGTTTCAACCTTAGTTAGGCTGTCTATTCGAACCTGATTTTCTAAGGAGTACACCTTTTCTCTGAGGCTCTTATTCTCAGCTTCTAAGACACGTATCTGGTTGATGAGATCCTGCCATGTCACCTTAGTAATCGTGCTGATACCAGTGGTTTCAGCAGAGAGATTTTTATCACACGTATTAACAGACATTGTGCACTCCGATGATAAAAGTGTCCTTAATAGAGGTGATCTTAAACCAAAGTACGACATTATGTGTCACATGAAACAACAGATTGACTGTGCGTCAGAATCTGCTCTATTACTCAGGGTGGTTGTTTTATAAACGATTTGGAGCGACACAATTTGACTCATAGCACGTTATAGTGAACTTGTTAGCTCTATGTGTTACTTAGCACTTAACAATAAGTTTCATATTGCTGTATAAGTAATTAATCAAAAAGAATGACATAACAATAATGAATCTCTAAGACCTTTGTTGTTTTTTTAAATCAAGCAATTAAATTTTGAGCAGTTGGGCAAGAACAAGTATGGCTAAACGATCGAGCACTAACGAATCTCTAGTTATCGCGTTTGAATTGCTAAAGCGCATACCCAGATCACATCAGGTGACGGCACGTGAACTACACTGCCAGTTAGAAGAAGTTGGGATTCTTCGAGATCTTAGGTCTGTACAAAGAAGCCTTGAAATGCTTTGTGATCATTTTGATATTTTGCGAGATGATCGAACAAAGCCTTATGGTTATCGCTGGAACAAGGGTTCCGAGAGTTTATCTTTACCAAAATTATCGTCCGTTGATGCCTTGCTACTCAGTTTAGCTCAAGAGCATCTTAAGTACTTATTACCTGCAAACCTTACTTCTTCATTGGATGGTTTTTTTCAAGAAGCGAAATACCAATTGAATCCGACCTCTGGAAGTACCAAAGATCGTGAATGGCTTAAAAAGGTAGCGGTGGTTAGTGAGACATTGCCACTGTTACCGCCGAAAATAGACAGTTTGGTTTTCAGGAAAGTAAGTGATGCTCTGTATCACAATCGTTATCTCACCATTGACTACGTAAACGCAAGCCAAACACAAAAATCATCAATGGTGATGCCGCTCGGATTAGCGCAGCAAGGTCAGCGTTTATATCTAGTTTGCCGTTTTGATGGGTATGACAACGAACGAACGATTGCTATCCACCGCATTAAGAAAGCCACAGTCTCAACATTTGAGTTTGAGAGACCAAAAGAGTTTAAGCTCAGTCAATATTATACGGATGGGCGCTTTGGCTTTGGTGAAGGTGACAAGTGTTCTATTCGATTCTGCATCGCTAAACAAACAGGTTTTTATCTAAAAGAAACGCCACTATCGAGTGACCAAACGATCGAAGAACATCCAGACTATTTCGTTGTGACAGCGACTGTCATAAAGTCAAAGCAATTAGATAGGTGGCTTAGTGGGTTTGGTAACTTGATATGGGATGTAGATATTACTGACTATGAATATGAAACATTAACTTAAGGAGAGAAAGATGGGCTTTTTGATTCATTGGTAAGTGCAGGCAAAGTTGCCGTTAAAGCCGCTGGCTATGCTGTAACTCAAAAAATATTGGAAAACTGGGGAAAGATATCTAAAGCTCCCCGTGACCGTGCATTGATTACTACCATCAAAATAACAAGCAAGAGTCTCAAAACTCCTTGAAGCGAGCATTAGCTATTGCTGCTCTTCAAGACCATAGCTTGTTTAGCCAAGATGAAGATGCAAAAAGACAACTAATTCGTTTGCGCGAAAAGCTTAGTTTAGATGACAGTTCTCACGCAAGAACTCTTATGAGAGCAATAGATAACCTGTAGCGTTAGTTAAACGTTCTCAATTACCCTGCTAAATCGTATTTTAAGAAAGGACAAATATGTTTATTCAGTATCTCAACAGTGAACAACAGGCAATATTGATTACTTTTACTAAAAAAATTATCGCTGTCGATGGACATATCGACGAAAAAGAAGAGCTTATGTTGGAAACAATTCGCTCCCAGTGTGATGTCAACGTGAATTTAGATAGCAACCCCGAATTGGACGAACTGGGACGCTTATTTGAATTTAAGCATCAAAAAGTGGCGTTTATACTGGAACTTATTGGTGTTGCTTATGCAGACGAAACTTACCAAGACAGTGAGAAAGCTGTTATTGGGCATTTGGCAGAAATTCTCAATATTTCACCTAGTCTACTCATTGACATGGAAAGCTGGGTTAAACGCCAAATGATTCTGGTTAAAGAAGCCAACTTACTCATGGAGATATAACGATGCCTTTACCATTTATATTAGCAGGTGCGGCTATTGTTGCAGGAGGATATGGTATTAAAAAGGGTCTCGATGCTAAAGATGACTTTGATACAGCCAAAACTGTCAACCATCGAGCACAAGTTCTGTTTGATAATGCAAAATCCGCACTAGAAGTAGAACGAGATTCAACTCAAAAAGCTATGGAAGATTTAGGACGAGTAAAATACAGAATTTACGATGAGTCGATAATTCCATTTGTTGATACTTTCTCAAAAATTAAGAATATTTCGTTTGAAGGTAATGACTTTGATGATACTGCAAATTTGCCAGTTGTGAGTGCTGGAGAACTTGCAAAGATGCAAACCAGTATACTAGAGATAAAAAGCATTCTTTCAGATGGTATCACGGCTCTTGGTAGTGGCGGACTTGCTGGTTTGGCAGCCTATGGTGGAGTTGGCGTTCTCGGAACGGCTTCGACAGGTACGGCTATAGGTACATTAAGTGGTGCTGCTGCCACTAATGCTACTCTCGCTTGGCTTGGTGGTGGCTCTCTAGCTGCTGGAGGATATGGAATGGCAGGTGGAATGATGGTTCTTGGCGGTGTTGTCGCAGGGCCTGTACTTGCTGTCGGCGGCATGATTATGGCCTCAAAGGCCGAGGCGGCCAAGGAAGATGCCTATTCTAATCTAGATAAGGCAAGGTTAGCTTCAGAGCAGATGAAAGAAGCTAAGGTGGCAACCAGTGGGATACGTCTAAGATTTGATGAAATAAACAAAGCGTTACGTAGCTTAGAGCTTAGATTTCAGCCATTGCTCCAATCATTAAACGAGTTGGTAGAATCGAATACAAACTATAGTGCGTACTCCGAAGAAGATCGTAAGGGTGTAATGATCGCTGCGTCTACTGCAAAAGTTTTAAAGAACTTACTTGAAGCACCTATCATAGACAATGAGGGTACGCTAACACCTGAGTCTCGCAAGGTGTTGGAAGAAACCGCAATAATTATTGCGTAATGTAACTAAATGGGAAGGCAGTAATGCCTTCCTACTTGTTTAATCCAAGGCTTTCCAATCATGAAAAAACAAGATGATTTTGTGTCCATTTTGGGTGGATACACAGCTGACGCTGCTACAAAGAGGTTTACAGAGAGAACATTCAATATTTTTGAAGATAGTGAACATCTAGTCGAACTCGCTCAAAAGTGGAAGAATGTTGCTGCTGATAAGGCTCAAGGCCATATGTTCGAACAGCTTGAAGTCATAAAATTTAACTTGGATGCGCTAAAAAAAGATAGTGAACTTTTCGCCAAGACTACAGCAAGTATGGGCTTTCCAACAGATCCTGTTGACATCATCATTTCCAACGGCAAGGAGACCTTGAGGGAAGTGCAAGCAAAATCCTGTAACAGTGCTGCACGCAGTGCATTCGCATTGTCCAATGAAAAATACCAAGAAATGCAAAGATTGGCACCTCAAGACCAAGTTGAAAAAATTAAAGAATTGCTTGAGAAGAGGATTGAAGCAGGAACCCTTAAGGCCGAAGACTACGAGCAAACTTATAGAAACCTGACGGAATCACTTGAGTATGGAAATGTAAGATCTGCTGGCACAACTTATGATGAGGCGCTAAAGGCCACCGATGCCAATGTTGCAGAAGTCATCGCTAATCAATCTAAACTGGAAGCAGCCTTTGCTGATATGCATGAGTCAGGGAAAAGGGCTGGTAACATAGGCGCAGCATTGAGTGGGGCGACCAGTAGCGTGACAGAGTTTTATCAAGTTTATAACGGTGAGCGTGAGCTAGGAGAAGCAACAGTAAATATTGCAATATCGACAGCAAAAGGTTACGCGACTGGTTATACAGTAACAGCATTAAGTAAAGGTATAACACACTCTGCGACGCATTTTTTAGGTGCTGGAGTGTCAAAAGCGTTAGCAAGAAGCAATGCCCCAGTCGCAATTGCCTCAGGGATTATTAGTTCTAGTAAGTCGATGATTAGTTACCTAAAAGGAGACATAGAGCTAGAGCAACTTAGTGATGAAATTACACATACCGCAATAACCAGTTCAGCGTCATTCTATTATGGTGCCCTTGGTCAAGTTATGATTCCTATCCCAGTCGTTGGTTCCATTGTCGGGGCTGGCGTCGGATATATGATTGGCAATTTGATCCATCAATCAGGTCTAGTAGCTCTGGGTGATAGTCAATTAGTGAAAATTGCGAAAGAGAGAAGACGTCAGATACAAGCTCTTTGCCTTGCAGCTGTTCCTCAAATTCGACAAAATCGTTTAGCACTTCAGCAGCAACTTGATCAGCATTTTGAATTAAGAAAACAATTATTCATGTCTGCATTTGATTCATTTGATCTGGGAGTGAATGATTGGGAACCAAATCAATGTTTAGAAGCATTGAATACGATAGGTGATCAATTTGGTTCTGTTTTACCATACAAATCTTTTGAAGAATTTGATCAAATGATGTGCTCAGAGGATTCATTTAAATTCTGATGAGCTACTCATTCCCTTGCTATCAATGTGGTAAATGCTGTTCTAACGTCCATCTCTCTGATGAAACGAAGTTTCTTGATAGGGGAGATGGGTGCTGTAAGCATCTCGATTTAGATACAAAGCTCTGTTCTATCTATGAAGATAGGCCAGATATTTGTCGGGTCGAATTACAGTATCTGTCTCGGTTTTCAAAACAGTATGCCTGGGACCACTTTGTCGAACTAAATTTAGAGATATGTGCAGCGCTTCCTGAGAGAATCAGTTCTGACCCACAAGAGTGACTGGTTACTTGTTCTTTGCGGCAGTAGCCGCATTTGGTAATTTCTAACGCCATAAAGTTACTAAATCGCCTAAAAGGCAAGATGGAAAGCTATTTCTATTTGCTTACCTTTGTGATCAGCTGAAATTCCATACCAGACCGCTTATTATTACGGACTCTATAGCGGGTCGGATACTTATCAAAAAAGTCAGAGAGTTTCTTTAATTCGTAGTTCCTAGGGTCAAAATCTGGCTTCAATCTCTTTAAATATTTGCCGACTTCCCCTAGTTTAGCCCAACCAGTCTCATCTCTATAATTTTGCCATGCTTGGTGCATTAATCGCCAGAGTTCACGTTCTGCGTCTTGAGCTGAGCTAGATTGTACTTCTTTAATCTCAACGTCAGGATTTAGGTTCTCTATCGCTACAAAGTCATCACAAGCGTTTTTAAACGCAGTCGGTGTCATTGCTTTTCCGACACCAATGACGTGTATTTCTGATTCTCTTAACCTTGTGGCAAGGCTAGTGAAGTCACTGTCACTGGAAATTAAAGCAAAAGCATCAAACCTGTGGGTATATAATAGATCCATTGCATCAATAATCATTAACGAATCTGTCGAATTTTTTCCAGACGTATACGCAAACTGTTGCTTTGCTTGAATTGCTAGTTCATTTAACGGCTGTTTCCAATTTTTCAAATGTTCAGAAGAGAAGTCGCCGTATGCCCTTTTAACGATTATTTGTCCAAAGCTAGATAATTCTTCAATGATCAGGCTCAACTTTGAGTGGGGAGTATTTTCGGAATCAATAAGTACTGCGATTTTTCTGTGTCCCATAACCTGTGTAGCCATCTAGTATTTAGTTAGTTGCACTATATAAGCATACGTCAATCGAATTCAGAATAAGCTTACAGGGTTAGGTATGCCTGAAACTCAGTGTATTGTATAAAAGTTGCTCAACTTTAGGCTCTTTGATTTCTCGTCGGAATTACGCAACAAAGCCTACCGTTGGATAAAACATTTCGATTCAATGACAGGATACATGAGGTAAGTAGTCGGTTTATTATGTTAAACCCTGCTCAAATAAAAAAAGAGATTGTGACTCATGAGAAGGTAAAGGCTCCAGCTATTAGGTTAGTTGATATCAAGAATGATATGAAAAGCCTAACATCGGTTACCGATGTAAAGAAACGAAAAAAGCAAGCTTATCTAATAGCTTTAGAGCGAGCTTTGGCAACGTTGAATCGATCGGCTGCTCATAAAGGGACAAGGGCATCTGTGCTTATCATTGGTCGTTTTCGCCAAGAAAATACACCAGAATTTAGTGATATAAATCTCAACAAATATTCGTATTCATACTTAACCGTTAATTTTGTCACTGCTCATGCCAGTAAGGGCTTAGAAGCCGATTATGTCATTTTGTTTGGTGTTGAAACAGGTGCATTTCCATCGAATAGAGAAAATGACGAGCTGATCGATTTGGTTTTGCCAAATAAAGAAAACTTTATTCACGGTGAAGAAAGGCGTCTATTTTATGTGGCGTTAACGAGAGAAAAACATTTTGTCTATGTATTATTTGACGGCGAAAAGAGTAGTCCGTTCTTATCTGAAATGGCAAAGTTTGGTTTGCAATATGTTGATGATAAATTAGCAAAATGGAGTTGTAGTCAGTGTAAAACGGGTAAGCTGAGGCCAATTACCACCAAGCACAATAAAACGCTTTATAAATGCTCCTTTGCACCCGCTTGTGATACGTTAATCAATAGTTGTAAGCATTGCAACTCACCTTTAGAAATCTATGCCGAAGGTTTTAGGCGATGTCTTGGGTGCGGTGAGATTGAAATTGGTTGTTTACGTTGCGGAATTGGGACGATGGTGGCTCGTTGCGAAAATGATCCAAATCGAGAAACATTTTATGGTTGTAATCGTTTTAGGCGCGGTGCAGACGATTCTTGTGGTGAAAATATTAGAATTAAGGCGTATGAAATGAGAGTAAATAAAGCGAAGATGCTAATTAAAAAGCTTGATTCAAATAACGAGCTTTGATATCAGATCTAATCTGACAGACATATGCTGCATTTTCTGAAAGAGAGTAATCAACACGAATCTTATTCTTTAAAAAAGACATTCACCTCAACATTAAGAACCACGGCCAGGTTGTGTAAGATTTCATCTGTCACACGTATCATACCTGTTTCAATTTTTGCCAATTTACTACGAGTCATATCCATACCGCGTAAGGTTGCAATACGCTCAACATCCTGCTGAGACAACCCTTTGTCTATACGGGTCTTTTTTATATTTTCACCCGTGATATTTTTTGATTTTGTGATCGGATTCATAATATTCAATGCACCTGAATGGGTGCATTGAAATATCTCAGATAGTACTATACGAGTGTGCACCCATATGGGTGCATGTTGTATTTATAAAAGGAATAGTACAGATGACTGATAAAAAGACTTTACTCGCAGTGAGTTTGGCAGGGATCATTACAGGATGCGGGGGAAGTGATGGCGATACAGGTAGCAATACTTCAGCACTAAAGGCTCAAATTATTGATGGTTATTTAGTCAATGCGGAAGTGTATGTTGACCGCAATGGTAATAAGGTAGCCGATGAAGATGAGAAGCTGGAGGGAACAACGAATGGGGAAGGCTACATTAATCTAGCTGAAAGCGATAAAGATTATGTGCTCATTGCCCGCGCTGTAGCAGGCCAAACGTTTGATACAGATAAAGGCGGCACCATTACAGCAAGCTTTGAATTAGCGGCACCAGCAGGTGCTATGGTACTCAACCCTTATACAACACTTGCTGTTATTGAAGATAAAACCATTGATGAAGTTGCTACCGAGCTAAATATCAATTCAGCTTTGATATCTGGAGACTACGTAAAAGCGAAAAGTGGTAACGATGCCGACGAAGCGAAAAAGGCACATCTAGTGGCTCGCTCTTTAGCCCTTAAGTTAGAAGATAATATTACTCAATCGGCTTCTAATGTCAGCACGATAAAGACCGAGTTAGCTAATATCCAAAGTCACGTTGATTCAGAAGTGAACAAAGGGACAGATCTTGATGGGATTATCATCAAAGATGGGAATGTGGCTGATGCTCCCAAAGTCGCTCGAGAATTACTTGTGGGTAACACTTATGACTCGATCCCGACTAATTCCTCCTATTTTGCAGATGAAGGTGTATTACAGGTAACATTTTCGGCTGATAAAGTATCGTGGCTAGATGATAACGGTGCTCCTGCAGGAACTATGTCAATTGAATACACCTACAGTGGGTACCAAACCGATGATGGGCATGAAGAAATTCTCTTTGTTGCTGATGACTTCTACCTTTCAGTTACCCCACAGAATGACATGACTTTAATGGCAAGTAATACACTGGGTATCAATGAAAATAGCTATCCTCAAGATACCAACATTGCTACCGCTGATTTCACAGGTAAAACGCTTTATCACTTCTGGGATGATTCTACTACGTTTTTGGCACAGCCTAGTCTATCTAAATTTGCCTTTAACAACGATGGTACAGTTACTGTTTCGGAAAGAAATATCCGAGGAAGTTGGGTTGAACATGCGGTGGTTAAGTGGGAAGTAGTCAATGCTCAATTGATTATGGATGTGCCACAAGAGGCCGACAAACAATTTACTTGGTCGTTTAGTACCCTACAGCACGATGGCTTACGTATTGCGTATGATGATCGTCGGATCCCTCTCTTCTTTACAGAAAATGAAGATCTTGCTGCTAGCCTATATCTGAAGTGGGTCGCTTTATCAAAATAATTTAATACCATCTCCTCAAGCTGTCTTGGGGAGATGTTTCCCAATTAGTATAATTAAACAGAAGTAAGATAATGATAAAGCAAGATATTAAATTGAACTAGCCATTAATAATTCAAAGGTAAGATAGAAAAATGTAAAAGCGAAATATTTTTATCTGGTTTTTTATTTATTGCATTAATTAAAACCATTTCAGACTTTAAAGCTTCTTCATTTAATAAAGAAGTTAAAAACAACTTAAATGCAATTATTTAATGACTTAAATAAAAGGTATTGTTATTAATCATGCCTTTAATTGCTAAACTTTCGATCCCTGTGGCGTTAGCCGCTCGCAATCAGCACTGCTTTCGCAGTGCAGTAAATACCGACCATCTTTACCCCTTATAGAGGGTAGCCTGTCGTTTACCCTTTATCGGGGGTAAAACCGATTCTTTGTTTCTATTAGGTATGAATTGAATCACAAGTCAATAACCTACTGTTTTAATTGAAATAAATAATTTAAGAAAAGGTTTTTATTCGTTTTAATAAGCTTGAGCACTCTCTATCTCAATTTGTATAAAGATTGAGTTAAATAAATTAAACAATATCAAAGAATTCATAACCTTATCGGTGAGAGGAGGGAATTGTTTTTTAATAAAAAGAAACGCCAAAATGGCCAAGCAAACACTTACCCTCGTACGTGGATTACCAGGTTCTGGAAAGTCTACATATGCAAAAATTCTTGATGCTATCTTAGTTGAAACTGATCAATTTTTTATCGAAGTGATGGACGGGTTGTAACAGTGCGGCAATCATGCATGTAAAGAGAATGGCCATTCGTTCTATGCGGCGAAAGCCGCTTTATTCAGCACTGCTTGCGCAGTGCATTGGCCAATGGTTTGCATTAGCCACTTCAAACACTATCCTAGGACGCGCACAGCACTTTTTCTATGACTTTACCAACGCCACATTTTTGAATGGCAGCTCTGACTTTGCGGTACTAGATTACTGACCCGATCTGCAACATCCTGTACAATCAGCACAATTTTTTCATATTCAATGTGCTGATCCCCTATGTCCCAAGATACGACTAACAACAATTTCTCTTCTATAGCCGCATTTTTATGGTCGGTGGCTGACCTACTGCGTGGTGACTTCAAGCAATCTCAATACGGACGCATTATCCTTCCTTTCACACTGCTAAGACGCTTAGAGTGTGTGCTAGAAGCCACAAAACCAGAGGTGCTGGCAAAATACGAAACAGTCAAAGCCATGCCGATTGAGGCGCAAGATAAACTGCTCACCCACGCCGCACAGTTAAGCTTTTACAACACCTCAAAAATGGATTTAAACCGCCTTGGTGAAACAGGCGTAGCAAGTAACCTAGAGAGCTACATTCAATCGTTTAGCCCTAATGCGCGTGAGATTTTCGAGCACTTCGATTTTTTCAATACCATCGACAAACTGAGCGAGGCCGATCTGCTTTACAAAGTGGCAAAACGCTTTGCGACCACCGACCTTCACCCGAATACCATCAGCAACTATGGTATGGGCTTAGTGTTTGAAGAGTTGATCAGACGCTTCGCGGAATCCAGTAATGAAACCGCAGGGGAACATTTTACCCCAAGAGACATTGTTGAGCTAACCACCTCATTACTCTTCACCAACGAAGAAGAACTAACCAGTTCTGGCTTAGTGCGTTCAATTTATGACCCTACCGCTGGGACTGGCGGCTTTTTATCGTCTGGTATGGAGTATGTTCATAAGCTGAATGAAAAAGCCTCTTTGTCTGCTTTTGGTCAAGAGCTAAACCCTGAGTCCTACGCTATCTGTAAAGCGGATATGCTGATCAAGGGGCAGAAGGTCGATAACATCAAACTGGGTAATACCTTATCGAACGATCAACTGCGCAACGACAAGTTTGACTATATGCTGTCAAACCCTCCGTTTGGGGTTGATTGGAAGAAAATACAAAAACAAATCAATGATGAGCACACGCAAAAAGGCTTTGAAGGTCGATTTGGCGCAGGCTTGCCACGAGTGTCTGACGGTTCATTACTCTTTTTGCTGCACCTAATCAGCAAAATGCGCCCCGTCAGTGAGGGCGGTTCACGTATTGGTATTATCTTGAATGGCTCGCCACTCTTTACGGGTGGTGCGGGCAGTGGTGAAAGCGAAATTAGACGCTACATTCTGGAAAATGACCTGCTAGAAGCCATTGTGGCGTTGCCTACCGATATGTTCTACAACACAGGTATTGCCACTTATATTTGGGTGCTATCGAGCCATAAGCCTGCTCATCGCAAAGGCAAGGTTCAGCTTATCAATGCATCAAAAGAGCGTGCCAAAACTGGCGGTCGTGGTCGCAGTGGGGGGTCTGAAGTCGAAGGTGATGATGAAAATGTATTCTATGCAGCAATGCGTAAATCACTGGGTAGCAAACGCAAAGAACTGACACCTGAAGCGATTGATAAAATTGTGCAAACCTATGGTCAGTTTGTAGAAAACGACTTTAGTAAAATCTTTGACTATAAAGCGTTTGGCTATCGTCGCATTACGGTTGAGCGCCCGCTGCAACTGGCCATTTACCCGAAAGACGAACTGCGCCTTGAAGCTCTGCAAGCTGATAACGCTTGGGCGAAAATGGATGAAACGATTCAACAAGCCATTCTGGATGCGCTTGCTTGCTTTGAGCAAGAAAAATACTTATCGCGTGATAAATTCCTCAAACAACTCAAAGTTAAACTGGAGCGAGAAAGCGCAGCAAAAGCCGTTAAACTCAGCGCAGTTCAACTAAAACTGATCGTCAAACACCTAGGCGAGCACGATGACGAAGCCGAAGTATGCAAAGCAAAAGGCCAGATTGAAGCCAACCCAGACTTACGTGATAACGAGAACGTGCCACTAACTGAAACGGTTGCCGATTACTTTGCTCGTGAAGTGCTGCCGCATGTGCCGAATGCGTGGATTGATGAAAGCAAGACCGACCCTAAAGATGGTGAAGTGGGGATTGTCGGTTATGAAATCCCATTTAACCGCCATTTTTATGTGTATGAACCACCGAGAGCATTAGAAGAAATTGGTGCGGATTTGGATGCGGTATCGGCTGAGATTATGCAGCTACTGCAAGAGGTGCATTCATAATGACAGGTCGTTATAAAGCATATCCTGAGTATAATGATTCAGGGGTTGAGTGGGTTGGTGACATACCAGCTTCTTGGACTGTAAAACCGACTTTCTCAGTATTTGACCCATCGGTGAAAAAAAATATTGAAGGACAAGAAAGTACTGTCTTGTCGCTAAGCTATGGGCACATCGTTGAACGAGATGTAGACACTAATTTTGGTTTACTGCCAGAATCGTTCAATACATATCAAATTGTTAGGGATGGAGACCTAATTCTACGATTAACCGACCTGCAAAATGATAAAAAAAGTTTACGTGTAGGCTTGGTTAAACAAACTGGGATTATTACATCGGCATATCTAAAACTGAGATCTAACCAATCTATTGATTCTCGTTTTGCTTACCGTCTGCTTCATTCTTACGACACAACAAAAGTATTCTATGGTATGGGTGGTGGCTTGAGACAATCAATGAAGTTTGAAGATTTCAGACGACTACCTATTCTAGTGCCTCCATTGGAAGAGCAACAAAAAATAGCCAGCTTCCTCGATCACGAAACCGCCAAGATCGACATCCTAATCGCCAAGCAAGAAAAGCTGATTGAGCTGTTAAAAGAAAAGCGCCAAGCGGTGATCTCTCACGCCGTAACCAAAGGGTTAAACCCTGACGCACCAATGAAAGATTCTGGTGTGGAGTGGTTGGGTGAAGTGCCTGAGCATTGGGTTGTTGCTGGATTTAAGAGATTTTTATCTTCTATTGTTGACTATCGAGGGAAAACCCCAAATAAAGTTGATAGCGGAAAGTTTTTAATCACAGCTAGAAATATTAAAAAGGGAACCATTGATTATTCACTATCGCAAGAGTATGTGTCTGAAGAAGAGTATCTCAGTGTTATGAGCAGAGGCTTACCAGAGGTTGGGGATGTGCTTTTTACTACAGAAGCGCCACTGGGAGAAGTTGCTCAAATAGATAAAACAGATATTGCACTGGCTCAACGAATAGTTAAGTTCCGAGGTGAAGAGAATGTGCTTGATAACACTTTCTTGAAATATTTCATTATGTCATCTTCTTTTCAAGATAGTTTAGGAATGTTCGCTTCAGGCTCAACAGCTCTTGGAATAAAAGCAGAGCGGTTAGTCTACTTGAGACAGCTAATCCCTCCATTGTCAGAGCAACACCAAATCGTAGAGCATATACGGAATGTTGAAGACAAATTGAATGCTCTTGAAGTTAAAGCAACCGATGCTATTGAACTAATGAAAGAGCGCAAAACAGCCCTAATCTCAGCTGCCGTAACAGGCAAAATTGATGTGCGTGATTGGGAGTTTCAAGGAATTGAAGGATGAGTAACTTAAATAGCCTGCTCCCCTTGAGCCAAGAGGTGGCCGCGCTGATCCGCACTGCCAAGCAGCGTGCCGCCGCCGCCATTAATAATGAAATCACCTTGCTCTATTGGCAGGTCGGCAACCGAATTCGTCAAGAGGTGTTAGGCGGCGGGCGGGCTGATTATGGCAAACAAGTGATCGCCACCCTAGCCACCGAACTCACGGCACAATATGGTAAAGGGTGGAGTAAACGTAACCTTGCCCAAATGGTTAAATTTGCGGAGGTTTTTACAGATGCTCACATTGTGCAGACGCTGTCTGCACAATTGAGTTGGAGCCATTTTGTTATCCTTTGCGCCATTGACGACCCGCTCAAACGGGATTTTTACACCAGCATGGCCATGCAAGAGCGTTGGTCAACCCGTACCCTTGATGAGCGCATTGGCGCATTGCTTTTTGAGCGCACCGCCATTTCTAAAAAGCCCGACGAAACCATCGTTGCCGAGCTAACTGAACTGAGAGTCTCTGGTCAATACAATAAAAACTTGCTGCTAAAAGATCCCTATATATTGGATTTTCTAGAACTGAATGATCGCTATCTCGAAAAGGACTTAGAAGATGCCATTCTAAGAGACATTGAGCAGTTTTTATTAGAATTAGGCGCGGGCTTTACATTTGTTGCCAGACAAAAGCGCATCCAAATTGATAACGATGATTTTTACATCGATCTACTGTTTTACAACCGTAAATTAAAGCGCTTGGTGGCGATAGATTTAAAGCTAGAAAAATTCAAACACAGCCACAAAAGCCAGATGGAGCTTTACCTTAGTTGGTTGAAAAAATACGAAACCGAAGAAGGTGAGAACCCGCCGCTAGGCATAATATTATGCTCCAGTAAAAAACAAGAACAAATTGAGTTACTCGAGATGGAAGGCAGCGATATTCACGTGGCTGAATATTTGACCCGCCTGATAGACGTTGAATTACTAGAGCAAAAGTTACAACACTCGATTGCCAACGCCAAGCAGCGACTCAACAATCAGGGCGGATAAATGAACCAAGAAAAAGCATTAAAAGAGTTTCAGTTTCAAAACGACATCCTTGAGCAAATGCAGTCTCACGGTTGGTTACTGGGCGAGTCGAACAAATACAACAAAGCGTTGGCACTTTACCCTGAAGATGTGATTGCCTTTGTCAAAGCAACACAGCCTGAGCAGTGGGATAAGTTGGCTCAGCACTTCCCAGCAACAGAGCGTAACCCCAATGCAACGGCTGATGCCCTACTCAAGTCATTAGAGCAAGAACTTAAAAATGAAGGCACGCTGTGGGTGCTGCGCAACAAACTCAGTAATCGTGGAGCGAAGTTTGACCTTTGTAGTTTCAAGCCTGATCACGACTTAAACGAAGCGGCAACGGCCCGTTATGAACAAAACATTCTGCGAGTCGTGCCAGAGCTGGTTTACTCACCCAATGGCTATGATGGGCGTTTAGATTTAACCCTGTTCGTCAATGGTATCCCTGTTGCTACCTGCGAGCTTAAATCTGAGTTTAAGCAGTCGATCGATAACGCCAAAGTCCAGTACATGAAGGACAGGCAGCCAAAAGACCCAAAAACGCGTAAACCCGAGCCGTTATTAACCTTTAAACGTGGTGCATTGGTTCACTTTGCCGTGAGCCAATACAATGTCGCGATGACTACGCGCTTAGATGGCAAGAAAACCTTTTTCCTACCATTTGATCAAGGTACAAGCGAAGGTGGTAAGGGGAATGATGTACCCGAAGATGGTGGTTACGCAACGTCTTACCTTTGGAACGAGATTTTCCAAAAAGATAACCTGCTACTGATCCTTGGCCGCTACATTCACCTTGAAGTGAAAGACGTTGAAAACCTAGACGGTTCAATCACTCAAAAAGAAACGATGATTTTCCCGCGTTATCACCAGTGGGCGGTCGTCTCTAAGCTGCTTAAAACGGTGGATAGTGAAGGCACAGGGCATAAATACCTTATCCAGCACAGTGCAGGCTCTGGCAAATCAAACTCGATTGCGTGGCTGTCTCATCAACTCGCATCAAAACACTACTACACCGATCATCCTGAGCTTAATAAGAAGGCAGGGGATAAGGTTTTTGATTCTGTTATTGTCATCACTGACCGAACGGTACTTGATAGCCAGCTACAGGACACGATTTATCAGTTTGATCATAACGAAGGTATGATTGCGCGTGTTAACCGAGAAGAAGCGCAAGGTTCTAAATCCAGCCAACTGGCAGGAGAGCTAAAAGCAAGCACTTCAATCATTATCGTGACCATTCAAACTTTCCCACATGTTTTAGAGGCGATCCGCAAAGACTCAACCCTCGCTGGTCGAAGCTATGCTGTAATTGCAGATGAAGCACACTCCAGCCAGACAGGAACAACCGCTCGCAAATTGCGTGAAGTGTTGATGAGCGAGCAGCTTGAAGGTGGTGAAGAGAGCGCCAGCGGCGAGACTGAATTGTCGAGTGAAGATATGCTGCGTTTGTCACTGGAAGCCCGTAAAGGCTCGAACAAGCTCAGCTACTTTGCTTTTACCGCTACGCCCAAGGCGAAAACACTAGAGCTTTTTGGTCGCAGACCAAACTTTGATGAGCCAGCAAGCGATACCAACAAGCCTGAGCCTTTCCACGTTTATTCCATGCGCCAAGCGATTGAAGAGGGGTTTATTCTGGATGTGTTGCAAAACTACACCAGTTACCGAGTTGCTTACCAATTAGCACACAACAACCCAGATTTGGATCACGAGGTGGACAGTAAAAAAGCCGCTTCGAAAATGGCGAAATGGGTTCGCTTGCACCCGTACAACATTGCTCAAAAAGTAGAAACCATCATTGAGCACTTTAACGAGAAAGTGAAACATCTGCTGGGCGGTGAAGCAAAAGCGATGGTTGTCACCAGTAGCCGTTTAGAAGCCGTACGATACAAACTGGCCTTTGAAAAATACGTGCAAGAAAAAGGCTATACCAACGTCAATGCAATGGTGGCCTTTTCGGGCGAAGTAAATGATCCTGACTTACCCGATCAGCCATTTACGGAAACCAATATGAACCCGAATCTGCGTGGTCGTGATATGCGTAAAGCATTTGATACCACAGATTATCAGGTGATGTTGGTTGCGAATAAATTCCAGACAGGTTTTGACCAGCCCAAGCTGGTGGCCATGTATGTCGATAAACCACTAAAAGGTGTTGAGTGCATTCAGACCCTTTCAAGGCTAAACCGTACCTACAAAGGCAAGGACAAAACCTTTGTGCTCGATTTTGTGAATGATCCTGAAGAAATTTTGGCAGAGTTTAAGGTTTACTTCCAAACCGCAGAGCTGGCTGGTGTATCCGATCCAAACATCGTTTATGAGCTGATGAAGAAGTTGGATAAGGTTGGCATTTACCAGTGGCGAGAGGTTGAGGCATTCGTTGAAGCTTATAACAACAAACAAGCGAGCCAAGCTAAATTAGCCAATGTGTGCAAACCTGCCGTTGATCGTTTCTCCGTTCGCTATAAAGAAGCGACACAAGTGCTTCAATCCGCACAAGCGGAACTGTCTAAAGCGAAAATTGAGCACTCTCTACCTAAAGAGCGGGACAAGAAAATCAAGTTTGCCGAAAACAGTGTCAAACATGCCAAAGAAGCACGAGATATTCTGGAAGTGTTCAAGAAAGATTTAATCTCTTTCTATCGCTTCTACGAGTTTACGTCTCAGATCGTCAATTTTGATGATTATGATCTGGAAAAGCTGAGTATCTTCGCCAAACATCTTTACCCATTGCTGCGCCTTGATGTGGTGGAGGATGAAATTGATTTATCCGATGTGGTAATGACGCACTACCGCTTGCACGAGCAGCGTGAAGCCGATCTACAGCTTGGAGTGAAAATCGGTGAAGAGCCAAAGTCTTACTTGCCAGCCGCAAAGGAAGGCACTGGTGCCGTGCCGAAAGATCCAAAAACTGAACTACTTAACGAGATCATCCAGAGAATGAACGATTTGTTTATCGAGGATGGTTTGTCTGAAAATGATATGCTCAATTATGCCAATACCATTGCAGGCAAGATCTCGGAAAATGAAGTTGTGATGGATCAACTCCGCAGCAACACCAAAGAACAAGCGATGCTCGGTCAATTCCCAGAGTCGATCAACAACGCCATCATCGAGAGTATGGACGTACATAACGAGATGGCAATGAAACTTCTATCTAATGAAGCAATAGCGAAAGGCTTTGCTGGATTGATGTTTGATGTGTTGATGAAGGGGTTAGGCAAATCGGTTTCAGAGTCGAACTCATCGTTAACATAGATGAAAGATGCTTGTATGACGGAGTTTGTTTTGTGATTAAAAAAGCCAGTGCATCCGCACTGGCAAAGTCGATGGGGTAGAGGAAATGTATTATTATAATGATTAACCTTGGTTTAAGCGACAAAGCCACTCTTGTAATGAAAAACAATTAGAAATGATACTTTCAGAGTCAGATAAATCATCATTGAGATAAATCTTTAACTGATTATCTTCGCAATGTGTTTTAATGAGGTTCGATTTGTTCATCGTAAACACGACATCTAGAATGTCATCAAAACTCTCAATTTGATGAAGAAATCGATTTGATAAACGCCCTAATAAAAGATTTCTATCTTCTGAGTATTCATGTGATAAACATACAAACCTATGGGCTTGAGCGAAGACAACAAATAAATCAATGGGATCTTGAAAATGAACTGTTCGAGGATGATGTTTTAATGCACTGAAGTTGAAGCTAACAATAGCGCTAGTATCAGCCGAGGTCGGCTGTGATGACAGTGCTTTTTGATTCTTAGATATAGCAAAACTCATAAATTAATCCTTAATAAATCAAACCTCCCCAAAAAAGATTTAATGATTCGTTTATTATAGATTAATTTAAATGTGTAAAACTGGGGTATAAAATACACAGTTACAAAGCTAATATGTTAAGTGGTGATTGTCAAATGTTTTTTAATGTATAAAATCTGATTTTTATAAACTTAATCTTCGTTATAGAGTTCTTCGTAATCGATAAGATGCATGTTTCTATCAATCCGTTTTAAATCTTCAAAAGCGAAGAGTTTCTTTGCAAGACGAATAGTGTAAAAAGGTTCAGTTGTGTTAGCCATTATTACTTCTTGGCTATGAGGAACATGCACAAACTCAATACTACCAAATCTTGTCTTATAAAAGCCTGATTTCCCAGTGGTGCCAAGGATTAAAACCATCGGGATCTGAGAGATAACACTCCACCTTGAGAGGGCATCTTCAAAAGAAATGTAACACATTTCGCCATCTCGCAGTGACAAAGCTAGTTGGTCAAAAAAATCAGGCGGCAATGTTGAACGCAAGTAAACAAATCGCTGAAAATCAATACTCACGATATAGACGTGTTTTGCAATGATCTGCTCAATATCATCACATCTAAAGATTGAGCAGATCTCTTCACGTTTATAAATGAACTTTTCTGTACGGCGGTACTGCATTTCGAAAATCATTTTCATAGATTAAAATTAGATGTTATTTAAACAATGGTGATGATTGCATAAAATCTTGTCTTAATTCAAGTTGAACTCATTAATTTTTTATTTAAAGCGTTATCTAAATAAAGCTTTGAAAACGGATGAAGTTCGGCTGTACTTTTCCTAGAATTAGATCTTCCTTCATTTCTGCAACTGAAACCTAGGATCTTAAGGAATTGATTAACACTTCTCTTTATCTGCGTGATCTCACTCATTTTTTTATCCACCCTTAATGAAACTCCATTAAAATCGGATAAAATAACTTGATTATCTTTATTCTTCATGAACGAGTAAGCAGATAAGTAGCTTTCGTTAGATATGACAACTTTATCTGTAAAACTTAAGCCAAGTATTTTAATGACGGAGCTTGCCAAGGATATGATTTTTTTGGATTTCGGAGATACTATTCGCTTATATGATTCACTATTTTTTAACGAAAGCAACTCATTTCTTAGTTTAAATACATAGTCGAACTTAACTAACTCAACACTTACACTTTCTGACGAGATACCAAATTCCTTGGCCAAAATGGCTTTATCAGCAGATGCTTTTTCCTCATTAGTAGCCTTACCTGACTCAGAAATGGCAATGGCTTCAGGCTCAGAGATATCTTTGGCTTCAACTATAGCAATAGCTTCTTCTCTGGAATCGAAACGATTTCTAGTCGCTAGTGATTGTTTATTAATGTGGTGATTATAGGAATCGCTTGGCTCGATAGTGACATCAACAAATTCTAACGCCTCAAGGGTTTTAATTAATGCAAGAGGCATGTTAGAGCGCAGAATAGTTGATTGCACCTCATGTACAGCGAGCATATCATCAAACGTGAATTTATTACTAAGCCTTGGTTTTGATGGCAACAGGCTAGCATTGCGGTCTTTAGATACCGCAAAGTGGATTTCCTTCACTGCTCTAAATCTTAGAGCTAATTGAATTAGATCATTCGGATTAAGCACGCTATTGCTTATAATCGTGATAACATCAGAATAAAGAGTCTCTATACTCACACCGCATCCAATGTAGGGTGAGTAGAAAATTTTGTCATAATTTTTCGCTTCAATATTCGGATTTGAAACAAAAGCCATCACATCAGGCTGTGATTTCGTATCAGAGCAGACTACTAATATTCCAGCTTCTAATGCCTTTTTGTAACAACCTCTCTTATTTTTGTGGTAACCCATAAGTTTTAGCTTTCGGTACATCATTTTCAAATTATCAAAAGCATATAGACGATGCTGAAACGGAGACATAAGAACAGTTGAGCGATCTTTTATTAATACACGTTTATTTTTATAAGCAGAATAGTCTTCAACGTTATAGATAGCATAGTCAGTTATCTCAGTGCTTTTAATAAAATTACAGCTTATATTTTCAGAAATATCCGCATCCATCATAATTAACCATTTTGCATTTTCAACCACATACTTTAGTGCATCATAACTGCTATGCTTACTAGCAATGCTTCGAAAATGATCACCACTTGTCGCAAGTATTCCTTTTTCGCATTCATCAAAGATAATTAGATCTGCTTCTAAAACTTCAGGTAGTAAAGCTGGGAGACTGTTGACTGTTGTTGTCAATACTGACGCTGATTCTTGGCTTCCAATGTTTCTTTCAGTATGATCACAGATAGATATGTTTCTAGGGCATTTTGATTGAATTTTATTTCTAAAAGATTTTCCTAAAATTTCAAGATGAGAAATATAAACAATCTTAGCATCGGATTTTGAGAAAAGTAAATCTATTGCAATATCAATTGTCTTAGTGGTTTTACCCAGAGACATTGGTGCTCGAAGCAGGTTTACACGATTTAGAGCAAAATCTATTTCATGAATTGATGAGGCATTTTTAGCACTTTTCAAGTTAGTCAATTCAAGAACAGTTTTATGAATTGGGTCTTTATACCGATTGACTGTTTCTTGTGCTTCTACATAGTGCATACTGAGTTTTTGGTAGATCATTGATGTAGCAGCTTCTTTAGTTAATGAAAAAGGTACTGCGCACATTAATTCGTCGATCGCTAGCTGTTTTAACTCTTTGATTGGCTTGATTTGATAAATACCAGAAAAAATGCTAAAACCGTAAGTGACAGGACAATTGGAGAATGTTTGACCTTTGAAACGAATTTCAATGTTTTTTTTACAAGCCACTTTTGCCGCATCAATCAGGTCTTCGTCGGAGACATCGTTACTTAATTGAATACAAGTTAGAACATTTTCCTTACCTTCGTAAAATTTTGAGGCCATCGAAGCCGATGTTAATGCAGTATCAATTCTATATGCTTCATATAGTGACAAATCGCTAGGAGTACCCACTAAAAGTACACAGTTTTTATTATATGGGTTTTTTATGTTTTTTATGGGTTTTAAATTTAGCATGATGGAACCATTTTTATCTTTTTTATTATTATATCCATCTTAAAGAAAAAATATATAAAAATAAAACAATAATAAAAACTAATTTTCAAGTCAAACAATTAACCTATATAAATCAGAGGAATGTGACTTAAATATCCAAATTGTATTATCATTAATTATAAAATAATTTATCGTAATTATAGGTTAATTGATGATTATAGTCATGAAATTATTGAATCTACGTTATATGAAAGGTGATAAAAGGGAGTGACTAATCTCTATCGATAGTTGGAAATAGAAAATGAACTTATTAATTATGTGGTTGTATTTCTATTCTAGGGGACATAGGATTATGTTTATATTATATAATAAATTAAATCCTATGTCCCATATTAAGTTAATGTTGCAATACTCGTTATTTGCATGCACTAGCATGCTATTAACTGACTCTACGAGTCAGAATGACGATTGTTAAGTGGACAGAGCTATTAATTTTTTAATAAATTACTATTTCATCTTAAATGCTTGATTAGTCTGCAAACTAAATCAGTTTAACTATCGACTTAGTTTGCAATCTATTAAAATCTAACTCGGTTTAATCAACTTTCTCTACAGCGTCATCAGTTTTAAAGTCTTTCTTTGTTAAACTAGTTCCGTTTTCATTATTATAGTTTTGTATCGCTGCCGCCAACTCACGAGATGGTTTTCCTTGTGATCTTTCTTCAAAAATTTGATCGCCAATTTTAAATCTAGCAGCTGGTGCTTTTTTGCGTTGAGTAGCCAAGTTTGGCTTTGAGCCACTTAATGCCTTTTTTTTATTTGCTAATTCGTCTGGAATTTCAACATTAACAAGACGTAAAGCTTGTATCGCTGCTTCTACATTCTTCAACTCTTGCTCATTGCTAAGTTCTTCAATAATGAAGCTTATTCTATCTCGGAGCGTCTCTAGCTCACTTAGAGTTAGATCTAACTCTCTGATATTATTGCGACTATTAAATATTTCTATTGCTGCTTGTTGCTTTTCTGTAAGTGTCATTGTTTTGTTCTCATAAGCTGTTACGTTCATAGGACGTCAATTTTAAAACAGTTTTAAAAAGTGTGAAAGCAATTAACAATTAAATGTTATAAACTTTGTTTATATTTCATTTTATATATTTACAATCTAATTTTAATGTGGTTTAGTAATGTCAATTTAAACAACAATGCAGGAATTTAAATGCTTTTAACTAATCGCCGCAAGTACGTATATGAAAATCCAAATTCAAATGTTTCGAACAAACAGTATAAAAATGATTTAAAAGTTTTTGTTAACTATGAGATCTCAGACGAGGAAGCTATGCTAAAAGCAAATAAATTGACCGTCGAAGAACAGAATGGCACACTCAAAATTAGAAGGTCTCATTTTGGCAAAAGATTTAATGAACATTATCACTCTAGAACAAATCGTTCAGAGAGCAAAGCTTCTACAATTGATTTTACAAGCGTAGTTAAGAAGGAAAATCGAGTTCCAGGTCTTTATGGTTGTAATCGTTGGAAATCGAAAGAAATCGCACATGTGAAAGAAACTGAATCTTTTTGCTTCTTTTAAAAGAGGGGGAAACATAATGACAAAGCAACATCACTGTGAAAATCTTCCGTCAGATGTTCAAGTGCACTACACAGATCACTACACGACGAATAAGCAATGGTTCTTGTTTGTTTCTGAATCTGCATCAGAAATGGATTTAGAACTGAGTCATGAACTGAATGAAGTCGGTGAGCTTCTCTGGCAAACTGCTTTTAACATCATTCATTGCCCGTATTGTGGTATGAAATTAGAAAACGTAGATAATGGCACCTCTCACTTTCATAAAGCCATTAACTATAAACTTATCTAGAAGCGTTACATTTGTATTTGTCATGCTGCAAGGCATGACTTTAACCACCTAAGTCAAACTGCACTCACCCGATTTATGTGGTTATCAGGAGGATCGTCCTCTCACGATTTCGATCCCGATTGGCAAATACCAACCTTCGTTACATTGTCAGACTCGCTACTTTATTCAGAGTCCTAGGTTCATCTGGTGATACAGATGGTTCACTCGTTGAGCGGTGAATAGCGCTTCATACGACCTCACGTCGCACGCCCCAAAACAAGTTACAAGACAAATGATTGAGTTCTAAAAGTTGATACCTGTTTAGGTTCAAAAAAGCGTGTATGGGATCATTACTCAAATTTTATGTCCTAAAGACTTCATATTCACATACTATGCTTTATCTATGCTAAAAATCATGTAAATTAACTGATAATTAAAGTCATTTTTTTAAAGCGTTAAGATGGAAGGGCCTGATGCAAGATTTTCTAACAGGGAAAGTAAAGGTAGATTAATGGCGGCTCTAAGACCAGAACCTAAGTTACCAGATGAAATAATCGAGGCTGCGAAAGCGGGAAATTTGGTCTTATTCATAGGTGCAGGTATATCAAGAATGGCAGGCCATCCATCATGGGATGGATTTGCCGATGCTGTGGTAAATCAGCTTGTTAAAAACGAAGTTATCGATCACCATGAAAAGTCATTAATTAATGCTCTTCCAGACCCAAGGAAACGTTTGTCAATTGCCAAAATTTTAGATGAGGATAATGGTGCAAAAGTTGACTATAAAAAAATATTTGAATTAGGTGAGCCTTGGTGTGATGTCTATGATTTTATAAACAAATATGATTGTACCTTTGTAACTACAAACTACGATAAGCTGATCAAACCAACAATATCTCAAGGTAAACCAGAAACCAGTTGGCGTAGCTTCAAACGTGAAGATTTATTAAACGCAAAACTAGATACAAGAGGGGCAGTGATTCACCTGCATGGTTGTGTAGATGATCCATCAAGTATGATTGTTACAACTAAGGATTACTTGGAGCACTACGTCTCCGATGAAGTTCCTAATTTCCTCACCCACCTTTTTTCCACGAAAGTCGTTCTATTTCTTGGTTATGGATTGGAAGAAACTGAAATACTTGAATATATATTGAAGTCTAGTAACCAGAAAGAAGAACCTCAGAAGCGACTGTTTATACTACAAGGCTTCTTCAATGCGGAAGAGCCGCTATTTAACAAATTGAAAGCTTACTATGAGCAATCATTTAATGCACAACTGATCGTTTTTCCACGAGATCATGAAGATTATGCACAACAGCAAGCCATTATCAAAAAGTGGTGCGATGAACTTGAGTTTAAAGACTTAGCCCTTGCTGACAAGTTAGCTGCGTTAGAGGCAGAACTGGATGAGTAATGAATTAAGTGCGAAGCAGCGAAGTGCTTTACAGAGAGTAATAGATGACCCAGCTTTACAACCTTGGCTTTTTAAAAAAGTTGATAGCCTAATATGGTTTGATGCATTTAAAGATAGCGGCCTATTTTCACCAGAACTAAACCCTGTGCCATTTAAGACGGCTGATAACACTTTTCAAATTCCTTCATGGCCCATCACTGAATATCTTGTTTCGTCATCTCTTAAATTAAGAGATGGAAGTGATGTCGAAATGGCACGAAAATATTTAAGCCTGATAAAGAAAGTGACTCAATATGCTATGGCAAACGAGCGTTCTAACTACAGGACATGGTGGCAATTCAGTAAGGTTCTTAGAAATATACCTTTAGAGGTTATCAACCTTGACGATCTTGGCTGTGTTAGCGACTGGCTAAACGATAAATTTGACCGCTATCTTGTTAATAAAGAAATCAGTGAGTGGATGTTAGAACTGATTGATATTAATACTGAACAGTCGGTTTCATTCGCCATGTTTTTGTTGGACAAGTTATTTAAAATTCACAGTATTGAAGGTAGATACGCAGACAAAAAACATGAAGCCGTATTGGGCTTTGATGACTATCAAGCAGGAAAATTTGTAGAAGAGAATGCTTCAACTCTCGGTGAAACGTTAGGCTTACTAGCAGTAAACTTATGTGAGCAAAAACTCAAAGAAGTACTCAATATTAATCGCAATGATAAATGGTCCAATGTTTGGCGAAATGCGATACCTGAGCATAAGCAAAACAGCAGACACAATCACACAGATGATATTGTTTTAAAGCTTTTTAGAGACGCTTTGTTAGGTTACGTAAAAAAAGATTCTGATAATAAGGCTAATGACAAACTTACAGAGTTAATCAACGGTGATTACCAAACGATTAAGCGTGTCGCTATCTATATTGCTGGTGAATGTTTTGAAAAACTTGAACAGCAAGTGGTAACTTTAGTTATTCAGCCTAATCATTTTAACGATAAGTATCGCCATGAGCTTTGGCATTTTATCCACAAGAATTTTTCTTCACTACAAGCAGAGCAGCAACAATCAGTTATTGAAACGATAGAATCGTTGAATGTAACGGATGAAGACACTGGAGTGCTATTAGACAAACCAACTGCTTACAAGCAGTCAAATTGGTTTGCCGCAATCAAAGATGAAAATGGAGTGACGCAAGCGAAGTATCAAGCTTGTGTTGATATTACAGGTGTGGAGCCAGATCATCCCGACTTTTCATGTTATATGAGCGGTGGCGTTGCGGTAGATGTATCTCCACTGTCTGTATCTGAACTTGCAGTTATGCTTGAAGACATTGATTCGTTGATACATTTCTTAAACGAGTATAAAGAAGTTGGACACTTCAATGAACCGAGCATTGAGGGTTTAGTTAATACGTTTGAGGAGCTAGTTTTACTCGATAGTTGTGAACTCCTTAATAACTTGGATGCATTCATTGAGCTTAAGCCACATTATTTGCATAAAATATTCTCAGCTTACTTCAAGTTATGGACAGATAAAGCACAGCGACCGTGGAACGAACTTTGGCCTAAAATTATTAACTTTGCTGCTAAATTGTTCAATGAAGCTTCTTTTTGGGATTCTGTTGATAATACTGATTCAGGCCCGTTCATTGGTGACAAACACTGGGTGATCAGTTCATATTGTCGATTAGTTGAATCAGGATGTGAAAATGATGAACGCGCTTTTGAGCTTGAGTTAACACACGATGTTAAAAACACGCTTGAGCTAATTCTTAACAAAGAATCTGGTGAAGATTTTAATGATGACTCTGATGCAGTATTTATCACCATTAATAGTCCAAGAGGTCGATGCCTAGAGGCTTACGTCAAATTAGCTCTATACCAATCCAGAAACGTTGGTAAAGATTCAGAAGAGCACAAACGAATATGGGCTGGTTATCAGCCAATTTTCGATAATGAACTGAGCAAGCCACAGGCTGCTGGTGAATATGAGTTTATTACAATTCTATTAATGTATGTGCGTAACTTTCTTTATCTATCTAAAGACTGGACTGTGCAAAATATTGAGCCAATGTTTGGTGAAACAAACTCTCTTCAATGGCGATGTGCTTTACAAGCCTATTCATATGTAGGTTGGTTAATTCCAGAAATTCATGCTCATTTTAAAGAAAAAAAATATTATCCCGCACTACTAGATGATGAAAGCCTGTCAGATAAGGTTAAAGGTCGCTATATAGAGTACGCATGTATTGCATATCTTCAAAAAAGAGAGCAACTTGATGATGGAAGCTTGTTGAGACTTTTTTTAGTTAGACAAAAAGAAAGTGAGTTAAGCAAAGTTGTTTGGTTTTTATGGTCTATAAGAGACCAAAATGTAGAAAAGACCAAAGAGTTAGTATTTGCTTTATGGCCTGATTTAGTTGATCTAATAAATCAAAAAGATTCTGATAAAAAGCCTTTGGCATCCAAGCTAGCTTTGTGGGCGGAATACATTGAAGAGCTGAATGTGGATACTAAAGCTTGGTTGATGGCAGTCGCTCCTTATATTAATGACGCTCACAATGGTATGTCGTTTATGCAAGAAATGGCGAGGTTGAGTGAAGGCTATGCCTCGGATGTTGCAGACATTTGGATAGAAACATTATCAAAGCCATTCTATATGTATGATCTAGACCCTTTAGAAACAATATTTAAGAATATAATTTCGCTAGGTCAGGTCGGACAGGTTATTGCAACAAAAATTGCTGACATTTATATAAGAAATAATGACGAGCCAATCGTAGCGCTGTATCAAAGGATTATTAGAGGATAGGTATCACTGGTTTAGGTTTAGGTTTAGTTAGCGAGAGTTGAACTCTTCTTCCAGAGGCGTGTTACAGCGTAAAATCACAACACACTTATGTCCACGGATGATTCTGATCACCCTGAACGACTGCTTGATCGATGGCTATCAAGGTTGGAACAGTTTCAGTTTATAGCCAGACTTTATGTTGACCAACAATATCGAAGAGGCGGTCAACATGAGAAAGTTATCTTCGGGAAAACGCAGCGGCATTAAACGACTATTCAAGTTGGAAGAAATTTGGCGAATTAGAACTAGGCTAGAGCTTGAAAGCGACCTAATGCAGCTTGCGCTATTGAACTTAGCCATTGATAGCAAACTAAGGGCAAGTGATTTACTAAAGCTGCATGTATATGATGTTTCTTCGCAAGGAGTAATCTATGAAAGAGTTCAATGCATCCAGCAAAAAACTGGCACCGACTGATAGGCTAGAGCTTTATTTTGACAAGGATCCGAAGAGCGTTGCTGACAATGGAATCTATGATATGAGCAGGAAAGTTGTTGGGTAGCTGGTTAACGGTTTGCTCAATAGCAATCGGAAAAGAGTCAACAAACTCGTCAAGTATCTCTTGCATTCGAACTGTGCAGAAACCAACAGTTTCTGCTGTTGCAATAAAGTGACGCGGATAGATTTTTTCTAAATGCCACTTATTGCCACTTGAAGTGGATTTGAGAGCCATCGCTAGTTTTAGTTTACGTGTGTTAATGCCTCTGCCACTTGATGTGGGGAAGGCTGACATAATGTCGTAGAAGGGGGTTAGTCTATAAGTTCCATTGGCCTCAATAAAAATTGAAAAGTTTTTTGCATGCCCGTCGGTTGCACCGATCAACCATTGAAATACTTGAAAGCACATAAAATCGTCGCAGTCGTTGTCTGCGCATCTAGAACGACTAAGTAGCTGCATGATTTCTTTAATACCAACACCACCATCACTCTGATATTTCAATCGTGAGGGAAGCGAGAATACTTGGCACATGTCCTCTTGAGCCAATCGAATAAGTGAGTTTTCATCTTGTGAACAGTGTCTATCGAAACGTTCAATAACTAGAGCTTTCATTCCTTGAACTTCTAAGATCTCAATCTTTGGAACTTGGAAGCCCATTGCTTCTGCAAGTTTTATACAGAAATACTCATTTTCAACGCTCCCCGTCATATCAAGTGTTGCCGCTGGCTGCTGAATAAAGCCGATCGGAAATTTGAGAATGTGAGTGCTTGGGTAATCCAAACTGGGTAAAAACCAATCATTTTTGATTTTAAGAAGCGCAGTTTTCTCTTGCGCCCCAGATATTGTGAAGCGGAAGTCGTGCTTATTGGACATGCCAAGAGGGAACTGATACTCATGAGCCGTAACTATATTGTGTAAATTACGAACTGAAAGAGGTTCCAGCCGTGTTGAAGCAAGACCATTATGTACTTCATTTGCTGGCAGCAATGAGAGAGAGCCAACGCAATCGCGGCCGATTGCATGCAATAAATCAAAAACGTCTGTTGAGTCGGTGCTATAGCGACGCTGTATGTTCTTACGTGTTGAAGTTAAATCTGGCAACAGATTATCAAAATAATTTGCTACAGGGTCACCTTTGTGTGACTGGCAATGAAGTGGGAGAGATAGTGAAATAGGGTAGGCTCTCGGTTGATTTAACCAATTCTCGTCATAGCAAAATTGCAGTTTGCCATCGTTTAGCTTGGTTAGATGGCCAACTTTGGTGTTGTTGATGTATACGATTAATGAAGACATTCGGATATCCTTTACATGAACATATACACCTATGATGTAGAACTGATTGTGCCAAGAGTAGAAGGTTCACGGTTTTTAATTGGCAATATTGGCTTTGATTGGTTGAACATAAGCAGACGTTCCCCAAAGAGGCACAGTAGAAAGACTATGTTTGAAACTACCGTCAGTCTCCTTAGTGGTATATGAGAGGTAGAGTAAGGTTTGATTATCCGCATCATAGATACGCCTTACTTTCATAGATTTGAAGAAAATACTTTTCGACTGTTTGAATACAACCTCACCAGATTTACTTTTGTCGATAGTTGCAATCATCTCAGGAGTAATATCACCAGTCTGACGACAAGAAATAGAACTGTCACTAGGGTCAGAAAGACTAAAATTTGCCTCAATAGAAGCGATATGACAAGTCACTCCTGGGACTTTCTCATCATCTAAATTTAACACCTTTATGTCCTTTAAGGTGAAAACGCCAAGCGATACGTCACCAACTTCGCTATCAGAGCACCCAGATAGAAGAGCGGTTATCAATGCCGCTTTTAGCATATTATTCATTTGTATCTCCTTGTATTTATGTAGCTTATTACATTATATCATACATTGATTTTATCGGTTTAAATTGTTATGTTATAGTATTGGTAATGGAGTGTACATCTTTGAGTGTGAAAATCCCAAGCGATACGTCTCCCACTTCATTGTCAGAACAGCCGGTGAGTAGGGCGATGATAAACATCGTAGCTAGGCATTTTTTCATTTTAACTCCTGATTAGGCTAAACATGGCTCGCAAAATGGCACTGGCGAGTGTTCGCTCACCATACTCACAAGGTCAGCGCAACAAATTGACAAGATCGCGCCGATTGCGCTAAGCATCATATGCTGCTGTAGCGTACCGTTTTCGTGGCGACATCATACGGATTTTCTGCTCGTAATACAGCCACAGCGAGCATTTGGTGAGATCATTCACCTCTCAATGCCAGCTTACAAGGGATTAAAGCTTGTCGCAGCGGGGTGGGATGAGTATGCTGCCTCTAATGCAACCGTCATTAAGCATGTTGCGTCACCAACCAAGAAGAAGCCCGCTATGAATCATTCCTCCTCACCTGTGGTTGCGATCAAAAATCAGTGGTTACTCAGTCAAGTCGATGTTGAATTTCCAACCACCGAAAGTTTACAAGGGCGCGATATTTACCAGGCTTTGAGCCAAAACACGCACGTGATACCGTTGCCAGTACAAGCCAGTGATGAGTCGTTACAACAAGAAATTTATCTGGTTGATTTCCATCGCTTAACCGTTTGGTTTGCTTTGTTACAGGCGACGCGCTGTACCGATCCACAGCAACAGTCGCTGTTAGTCGAATTTTTCACGCAAATCATCTATGCCCCACCTTGTCAGCTGTTTGTTGGATTTCATTTGGGTGAGCCTGTCGCGGCAGGCATGGTTACCGAGCACCAAGGTACGGTGCTGTTGTCGGATCTGGTAGTGAAAGCCAATACGCCTTTTGTTGATCCTGCAGTGTTTGCTCAGGCATTGTACGCTAAGTGGAAAACGCTGACCGCTAGCAGCGCGGTACCCTTTCTTGAGTTGGATTGACGGTTTTCATCCGAAAAAAGTGATGTTGGTTGAAGTTACGTAAGCCAATGCTCCGATTTCTGTGATTCTGTTAACTCGCACCTTTTTCGCGTGGCAGTGAGAGATACACTGCCAAGAGAATAAAGGAGACGTGATGACAGCATCCAGAGTGAAATGCGTAATTTTTGACTGCGAAGGTACTTTAGTTGATAGCGAACGTTTGTGCTGTGAGGCGTTAGTGCAGGTGTTTGGTGAACTTGGTGTTGCCTTAAGTTATTCACAAGTGGTTGAACACTTCGCTGGGGGTAAAATTGCTGATGTTCTGCACAGCACTTGCCAATTTGCCCACATCTCGGCCGATATTGACCTGCTTGAGCAGCGTTACCGAGCAGTAGTAGCGGAGATGTTTCAACGCCAATTAGTACCGATGTCTGGTGCTCAAGAATTGCTTGATTATCTACAGCATCATCAGATTGAATTTTGTGCGGTATCCAATGCGCCGCGAGAAAAAATTGCCCTGACTCTGAGTTTAGCTGGCTTAGAGCGCTATTTTCAGGGGCGAATTTTCTCTGCTTTTGATGCTAATAGCTGGAAGCCTGAGCCGGATTTGATCCGTTATTGTGCGATGAATATGGGGTTTACGCTTGAAGAGTGCATCTATATTGACGATACCGCCAAAGGGGTGGCGGCGGGGATTAATGCAGGGGTGATCACTTTTCAGCTTAGCCCGTTAAATCCTCAAAATCGTAGTCGTTGCCAGCAAGTCATCGTGTTAGCGCATTTACAGCAGTTAGTGCAATGGTTAAGTGATAGGCAATCTCCGCCACTCAAAGTCGCGATGCCATCTTCTCGCTAGCCCCTCAAGCGAGTGCTCCTATTTCTGAGTGTTTCTGTCAAATAAACGGATCATCTCGCCGCCAAAGCGCCCTTGGTACTTGCATGCAAGACCAATCATCCACCGCGGAGTGGGCTTCACAGATTCACTATTTGTATTTTCACCGATCTCATAAATCGGTTAGATTGTTGGCCAATTATGGTCTCTCGCAATAGGAGCCTCATGGCAGAGTGTCATCAACTGGCTACAACATTTCAAACGTATATGGAAAATCCGCTGGTATGGCCGATTTTTGATGTGTTGAAACATAAACCCTCAGGCTGGAAAGTTCACACTTTAGCGGCGCATTTAAGTGGGTTAGGTATGATGCCAGTGCTTGATCCCCAACCAGAAAAAGATCTGTTTAAGCGCAATTTTTTGATCATGAATGCGCTGTTTCAGCTACAAGAAACGCTGCATCCCCAAAAGTGGCTGCAAGTGGAAGCGATGGATATTGTGTTAGCACCGATGATGGGCCGTCAATTTCAGTCGATTGATATGCATGATCCGCTGCGTGATTACTACACCCAATGGGTCAACTATGAAGCGGATGAAGGGGAAGTGAAACGCTTGCTGAATGAATTCTGGACGCGTTATCGGCACTCGGTGGGCAGCGATAATGGTAAAACATTGACTCGCAGCCAAGCCTTGCGTCTGTTTGAACTGAGCGAAGCGGCTAACGCGCTAGAGATCCGTAAAACGTGGCGACGGCTGGCTTTGCGCTGGCACCCTGATCGAGACAACGGCAGTGCTGAACGGTTTCGCATCTTATGTGAAGCGTGGAATATTCTTAGGAATGAATATTCATAAATACCGATTCATCTACCAATGACTAGCCAAATATTACTCAAACATAACCCAGCCATTGAGCGTGTTATGTTTGAGTCGTGAGTAATAGGCTAGGGCGCTGACATTGCAGAGCACAAGCCTTTTGGCCTGTTAGTTTGTTTAAGCTTTAAATTGTGCTTTGCGCATCCGGTTGAGAGCCGCCATCGCATCTAAAATCCGCGGTTTGGCTAAATCACCATGATTAGGCATTGCAAGGTGCCAGTCGCCTTCCAGCATTTTGCTCATTGCTTGAGCTGGGTTTTCTGTCCAGCCTGGTAACTGCGCCAGTTGGAACCATAGCCAACCCATCGCATTCACTTCGCTGGAGCTTTGCAACTGTTCAAGCGCAGAAATATCGGTGAATTCTTTACCAAAACGTAGTGCATCTAACCCTTTGGCTGAAACGCGGAACTTACCTTCTAGCAGCAGTTTTTGCAACGTGGCGCAATTTAACGCGCGTGGAGCAAAGGTGGCAAGTGGGGTTTCACATTCGTTACGACGTAGCGTCGGATGTTGAGCGATCACTTCACGCGCTTTGGCTGTCACATCAACCGGTTGATAATCGTGCATCTGGATCACGGTATCTGCCACATCCAGATAGTCACCGGATCCTCCCATCACCACTAAGGTGGAAATACCTAAATCGTCACGCAATTGACCAATGCGATCCACTAGTGGTGTGATTGGCTCTGCACCTTTACTGACCAGTGCCTGCATCCGCTCATCACGGATCATAAAGTTGGTCGCCGAGGTGTCTTCATCGATCATTAAGGTGGTCGCGCCCGCTTCAATAGATTCTTGTAACCACGCGGATTGTGAAGTTGAGCCTGAAGCATCTTGAGTGCTGAAATCGGTCGTATCTTTCGCCATCGGTAAATGGTTAATGTAGTTCGACAAATTGAGATTGTGTACACAGCGCCCTTCTTCGGCGCGAATTTTCATTGCTTTGCCATCCGTCACCATCCGCTCACGGCCATCGCCCGGAATATGGTTGTACACCGAACGTTCTAGCGCAGTGAGTAAGGTCGATTTACCGTGGAAGCCACCACCAACAATCAAAGTGATGCCTTGTGGGATACCCATGCCAGTTAATTCACCTTGGTTGGGTGTACTAAGGGTGACTTGCAATGATGCTGGAGTTTGAAACGGTACCGCTTCTTTCATCGGCAAATCACAGTTACCGGCTAAACGGGGCAGAATACTGCCATTGGCGACAAAAGCGACCAAGCCAAGATCGTCAAGTTGGGCGCGCATCGCTTGCTGATCTTCTACCACAGCGCAGTGATGCAGCAGTGCGGCTTTATTCAATTCACGTTCTAATGTGGCGCGGCGGATGTATTTTGGCAGATGGAAAGTGAGAATATTCAGGGCCTTCTTGGCCAGAATATCACGCCCTTCGGCAGGCAGACTCATGCGAAAGCGCAGTTCAATACCCTGTTCGTTAAACAGCACGGCAGTGCTATCAAGTACGGTTTGACCGCTGAATGCAATGGATAAACTGTTGTCTTGTTTGGCAAATTCTGCAAAGGCGCGTGCAATAAAATCACGCGCAGCCATTTGATAAGTGGGTGATTTTTCTTTAAGCCATTCTAAACCGGTCAATGACCAAGCACGGGTGGCGCGCAGGCGAGAGGCGGAAGCGTATGGATCAGACTGAACATGATCGATGAATAGCGTAAAGTCAGTAAAGTCATACTGGCCTTTGATCTGCTGATAAGCACGATAGTTCTGCTTTTCAAGTTTTTTCAGAGTTGCAATTAGTCGATCCATCTCGATTATCGCTCATAGGGAAAGAAAAAGAGGAGCGCGATTATAGGTAGCGCCCAACTAAGAGTAAAGCAATGATGCGCCCTGCGGTAGGTTAACCGGTTGGTGCGCATCAGCACGGTGAGTATCGAGGCACCAACGCAGCGCATATTCAAAGTAAATTCGGGTCGTTTTGGTTAATAAAGGCACTGAGATTAACCGGTTGCTGGTAATCAATCTCAGTAAAGCCAAAGCCGTTGAGTTGCATAAACTCTTGTTTAAACCCGGTATAATCGCCCAATTGTTGAAAATTGCTGGCGTTGAGTTGCGCTAAACAGGCGGCGACTTGTGCTTGAGTATCTGGGTTCATCTCCCAATCATCCATGCGGATCAAGCGTTCACTGTCGACGGGTGGCGGATTGCGGCCATACAATTTCTCGCTCAATAAGCGCTGCATCTGTTCAATGCAGCCTTCATGGGTACCTTTATTTTTCATCACTTGATAGAGCGCGATCAAATAGGGGCTTAAGCCGGGAATAAAAACGCTGGCTTTGGTGACCAGTGCTTTACACACCACGGCATAGGCTGCGCCATTAAAATTAGCCAGTTTGAGGTTAAGCGCATGGCTGGTTTGATGAAGATCGATTTTAGCCCGACCTAACGTCCCATCGAGGTAAATCGGATGGGTGGCGGGTGGGCCAACATAAGAAAATGCAATGGTTTTACACCCTTCAGCCAGTGACTCAGCGTTAATTAACGTATCAATCCAGTTTTGCCAATCATCACCGCCCATGACGCGCAACGTGGCCTCGATTTCCTGTTCAGTGGCTGGCTCTAAGCAGGTTTCTGTCCAAGTGTCGCTATCGAGCATGATTGATGCACCAGAGACTGGCTCACCAATCGGCTTGATGGCCGAACGCCAATATTCACCATTGGTTTGGCGGCGCATGCCACTGGCAATGCTGTAGATGATCAAATCCACTTCGCCTTCAAAGTAGGTTTCAATCGCCTCAATCACTTGTTCGCGCATTTCGGTAGAAAACACATCACCACTCAGATTGACGGCGATACGCCCCGCTTGCTCAGCGTGCTGTTTAAAAAAGTGATTGTTGTAGTAACCCGCACTGCCGGTTTGATTTTCGCTTGGAGCTCGCTCTAAAGAAACGCCAATAGTATCGGCCTGTGCACCACCAAATGTGAGCGCAATTCGTGCGGCTAAGCCAAAACCTGATGATGCGCCAAGGATCAAGACACGTTTAGGGCCTGAGCGAATAGGCTTTGCCTGTTTGACGTATTGGATTTGATTAAGGATGGCTTGCTCGCAGCCATAAGGATGAGCGCTGCGCGCCACAACGCCCTGAATGAGTGGCTTGATGTGCATAATGTCACCTATGATGTGGTCAATTGCTCGAAAATAGCGTAAAGCTAAGTAAATTTTATTGAGCTAAGCCATTAAATGAGTGAATGGTTATAAATGCTCACTGAGTTGCTCAGCGACAAAATCGGCAATCCAAGGTTGTGCCTCAGGTTTAGGATGTAAGCCATCGGCCATCATCCACTCTGGCTTTACGATCACTTGTTCAAGAAAAAATGACAGGAGTGGAATGGAAAATTGTTCCGCTAAGCTTGGGTAGATCTGCGCAAAACCCTCGCTGTAGCGTTTGCCATAATTGGGAGGGATGCGGATCTGCATTAACAGGGCGGTTGCATTATGTGCTTGGATCTGTTCAATCATGGTACTTAAATTTTGGCTAACCGTGTGTAGTGGAAAACCACGTAAGCCATCATTGGCGCCAAGTTCAATTAATACCAGATCGGGTTGATGTTGAGTAAGCAACGCGGGTAAGCGTTCAAGGCCGTTACCCGTAGTATCGCCCGAGATGCTGGCATTAACCACCGAGAGTGTTTGGCCTTTTTCACCCAAAGCTTCGGTCAGTAAGCTTGGCCACGCTTGCTCAATGGGCATGGCATAGCCAGCGCTTAAACTGTCGCCGAGTATTAATAAGGTGTTACTGCTAGCAGTAGCAGAAAACAGCATTAGCAACCATAAGGAAATCCATCGAATCATGTCTACATCCGTTATCTTAGCGCAATCATTATCTAAATCAGTCTCTACCAATCAGCAACATTTAACAATCCTTCACCAGGTGAATCTGTCGATTGAGGCGGGAGAAAGTGTTGCGATTGTGGGTGCTTCTGGTGCGGGTAAATCAACCTTAATGACGCTGCTCGCCGGTTTAGACACACCAACTGATGGTGAAGTGTATCTGCTCGGTCAGCCGCTATCACAATTGGATGATGAAGCGCGCGCGGCGCTGCGTCGTGAGTCAATTGGTTTTGTTTTCCAAAGTTTTCTGCTGATCCCAAGTTTATCCGCGTTGGAAAATGTCACCTTACCGTGTTTATTGCGCGGTGAAATGGAAGATCGTGCCCGGGGGCAAAGCTTGCTGCAAGCGGTTGGATTAGCTGAGCGCATGCACCATGTTCCCGCGCAATTATCGGGCGGCGAGCAGCAGCGTGTTGCACTTGCCCGCGCGTTTATGACTCGTCCACAACTGCTGTTTGCTGATGAACCAACCGGTAATCTTGATCAAGCCACTGCCGCCAAAGTGATTGATTTGCTGTTTGAACTAAATCGTGATCATGCGACTACCCTCGTTTTGATCACCCATGATCCGCAACTGGCACAACGTTGTCAGCGGCGCTTTTTTATGCACGCGGGTGAGCTGGAGGAGCGCGTATGAAGCGATTGTCGTCGGTTGCTCATGTGCGGCGGTTACTCAGTTGGAGCCTAGGTGAAATTCGCCATGGTCAGTTATGGCCAGTGGCTGTGGCGCTTACGCTGATTGTCGCCGCTATTTTTGCATTAACCGCGCTGGCGCAAAGAATGGAGCAAGTGATCGTTAAGCAAGGGCGTGAGGCGTTGACCGCAGATACGGTGTTTGTTTCGTCCAATCCACTGCCACAATCCTTACTTACTTTAAGTGCACAGTCCGCGATACAGACCGCACAATTGACCAGTTTTGCGACCATGGCATTTAGTGATCATGGCATGCAACTGGTTACGGTTAAGGCGGTGGATAGTGCTTATCCACTGCGTGGTGAGATGCGCTTAAGCGATGGTCAAAAACAACTGCATCATGTGCAGGTTAATCAGTTGTGGTTAGAGCCGCGGGTGAAAGATCAGCTCGGTGTCACGATTGGGGATCATGTGGCACTGGGCGATGCGGATTTTATGGTCAGTGGCGAAATTAGTGCAGAGCCAGGGCTGAGCTTTAACCCCTTTCAGCCAATGCCCACCGTTTATATTCATCTCGCTGATGTGGCTAAAACGGGGGCTATTCAGCCCGGCAGTCGGGTGCAATTTAGCCTGTTTATGGTTGGTGAGCCGCAGACTCTGGCGGGCATTAAACAAGCGGTAAGTTTAACTGCGAGCGATCGCTGGCAGGACCAAGAGAGTGGCAGCCAAACCAATCAAGTGTTTGAGCGCAGTCAACAATATTTGTCCATGACGGTGGCGATCGTGATCTTAATGGCGGCGACTACTTTAGTGCTGACTTGTCAGCACTATGCCGCAACACGTATGCACACGATTGCGATGTTAAAAAGTCTTGGTGCGAGTCGGCGCTGGCTTTACCGCTGGTTAGGGCTGCAAGTGGGTTTGCTGCTGGTGTGTGCGCTAGTGCTGGGTAGTGCGATGGGAATCGGATTGGAATTTTTATTACGCATACCACTGCGCGATTTATTGCCCAGCCCGCTACCGAGTTATGGTTGGCGCCCATGGTGGATCGCACTGATAAGTTGTTTACTGATTGCGGTACCAGCTCTTGGTATTCCCCTTGGGCGGCTGTTGAACATCAGTGCTGCCGCGGTATTGCAACCCGTATCAACTCGAGTCAGTTGGCAACGTACTCTGCTGCTGATCATGGTGCCTGTGGTGCCGATGTTATTGGTGTATTGGCAAAATCCGCTGATTTGGGTAGTGCTGCTTGGTATGCTAGCGCTGTTTGTGCTGTTGGCGATACTCAGTATGCTGATCACGCGTTTAATGGCTAAATTACCCCTCAACCCTGCAATGGTATTAGCATTGAGTCGGATTAATCGATCCGCGACAGCCAGTGGCTTGCAGTTTGGCGCGTTAGCACTGTCTTTGATGCTGCTTGCGATCATTTGGCTGGTGCGCACCGATTTGCTGGCGGATTGGCAACGAACGTTACCAGCAAACGCAGCTAATGCTTTTGCACTGAATATTAGTGAAACGGAAAAAGCCAGTTATCTGGCGGCATTAGATGCGGCCAATATTGAGCGCTCAAGTGCTTATCCGATTATGCGTGGCCGTTTGAGTGAGATTAACGGTCAGCCTGCGAATCAATATACTCCCGCGGGTGAGCAAAGCTCAAATGCACTACGCCGTGAGTTAAACCTGACTTGGGCGCAGCAACTGCCCGATTATAATCCGATTTTACAAGGTGAGTGGCATAGCCAACAAGGTGTGTCGGTAGAGCAACAAGTGGCGCGTGATCTTGGTCTTAAATTGGGTGATACGCTGACTTTTGTGATCAATAGCCAGCGGGTTAGCGCCCAGGTTAACACTATTCGTCAGGTCGAATGGCGCACCATGCAACCCAACTTCTATTTCATCTTGAGTCCTGATGTGGTGCAGCAACTGCCGGTCAGTTATTTGATCAGCTTTCGCCTCTCTCCGGAGCATGATGTGTTGCTCGGTCAGTTAGCACGTCAGCATCCGACGGTGAGTTTAATCGACATTCGTGCTATGGGGGCTAAAATCCAAGCGTTGTTGACCCAAATCGTGTGGTCGATCACTGTGCTGGCTGCGCTTGGTGTGGTGGCAGGGATGTTGCTGATCTTCATTTTATTGCGTTTAAGTTTAACTCAACGCCAGCAGGAAATTCGCCTTTATCGCACTTTAGGCGCGAGCCGACGTCGAGTGCTACAAACCATTTGGGCTGAATATGGTTTGATGGCGCTGATCGCCGGTTTAGTTGCCAGTGTCAGCGCAGATGTAGTGGTGGCTGCTGTTATGCATTGGGGGTTTAACTTGGCCCCTAACTTACATATTGGACTGTGGTTAGTGTTGCCAACACTTACGTTTTGCACACTGGCTGCGGTGGTGAGTCGCTTACTGAAACGGCTGTTAGCCCCCGTCAATCAAGCGTTGTACGATTAGTCGCTTGAGTAAATGGTTTAGTTATCCACAAAATCAGTGGATAACTTTTGGGATAAGTAAAGTGGTGGTTTAGCACTGGCTCGGTGCTAGCCCCGTAGTGACCGAGGTTTGCGAGTTTTGGTTATACACAAAATGGGTAAAACCGAAAAATAGCAAATCTCCGTCAAGCATTTTTTTGATTTTTTTCGAGCTAAAATTTGCTTGCTTTACGATGATTAAGCTGACTTTAAAAACTCAGGCTAGTCGAGTTGTCGCAGCAATGAGGCGGGTGATGATTTGATTGGAAAATGTGATTTGCTTAACCTTTCACAGCCTCTAGAATAGCGACTATGTTAGTTGGCCTAGATGTAACTGTAGGGAAAATATGACATTGCGATCTCAAGAACGCCGAATTGCGATTATAGGTGGTGGTATCGCCGGGGCAACGGCCGCGGTGCACTTAGCTGAGCTTGGGCTCAATGTATTACTGATTGAAAAAGGCGCGGGCTTAGTTAATGGGCCACCGATTTGCCATTTACATGCTGGTGGTAATCTATATCGGGAAATTTCAGAGCAGCAGTGTATTGAGTTGCTTGAGCAATCAATTGAAACCGTGCGTCTTTATCCTCATACCTTGAATGTTCGTCCTACCATTATCACAGTGCCCAAATCTGATCCCGGTGAACCACAAGCGATTTTGGCGCGCTTAATGACCATTCAAAATGCCTATCGAACTTTAGTTGAACATGATGGCGCCAATCAAGTGCTCGGCGAGGTCGAACACTACTATCGTGCTTATCAGCGGGACGAATTAGAACATTTGGCAAAAACTTGCCAAGCAAATCCGCCGCGTTGTGATGATGATTGGATGGTGCCTTTTGCACAGCATGTTGATTTAGATCAGCTCAAATATCCGGTGGTGTTAGTCCAAGAGTATGGTTGGAGTGTATTTCGGCTCGCGGCCAGTGTTGAGCTGACACTGGCGGAATTGCCTAATTGTCAAGTGATGACCCGTTGTGAGCTGATCGATGCTCAATATCACCATCATCAGTGGCAACTGACTTATACCGATGATCAAGGCCAGCAACAGCAGCAAACGGTGGATTACCTGGTGAATGCTTGTGGTTTTGAAACCGGTCGTATTGATGATATGGCGGGTCATCAACGCCAGCGTTTGGTCGAGTTTAAAGCGGCTTACGTCACTCAATGGCCTGATTGCCATCAATGGTGGCCGGAGGTTATTTTCCACGGCCCACGTGGCAGTGACGCTGGTATGGCACAGTTAACCCCTTATGCCGATGGAACCTTTCAACTGCATGGCATGACACAAGCAATCACCTTGTTTGATGATGGTTTGGTGAGCTCTAGTCCAACCTCTGCACAGCCACAGTTACCAAGTTATTTACAACACAAAATTGAGCACGGCTGGCCGTTATCGGCTCAGCAGCAGCGCACGCAAAGTGCAGTAGAGCATATGTCCCGTTTTGTGCCCGCTTTTTCCAGTGCACAGTGGGCGGCCACTCCACTGTTTGGAGCACAGCAAATTCCCGGTGATGATGTAACGTTACGTGCGGCAGATGTGAGCTTTGAAGCGAATCATTATGCACGGCTGGAGGTGGTGAAAGGCTCATCGGCACTGCGTGCGGCACGGCAACTGGTGGCTCACTGGCAATTACACCCGTCCGAGCAGCAACTTGCCATCGAAGCAGAGCATCCGGTTAGCCTCGCGTTAACCGCAGAGCAAGTTGAACAGCATGCGCTTAGCTTAAGTCAAGCGCGTGGCTATCCGGTCGCATTAGCCAAAGTGTATGGTGGTAAGCCGTAGGCGTAATCAGGCCGCATGACCCATTAGCGGATCGGCGAATTAAATGGGTATCATTAGGCATCAGGCTGACGAGCGTTAACCGATGCGAAGATTGATCTAATGGCTGCTGCTTACGCGGTAAACCGCAGCCGTCGGTTGGTGATAAATAAAAAGTTACACTCCCCACACATATCAAGGAGTCGAGTGATGAAAGTATTGGTTACTGGTGGCATGGGCTATATCGGCAGTCACACCTGTATTCAAATGATCCAAGCTGGGATGACGCCAGTGATCTTGGATAATCTATATAACAGTAAGGCGACGGTGCTGGCTCGCATTGAGCAAGTTACTGGCGTGCGGCCACAATTTGTACTGGGTGATGTGCGTGATCAAACGCTGCTGGTGGAAGTGATGCAACAGCAGCAGATTGAAGCCGTGATCCATTTTGCTGGCCTAAAAGCGGTCGGGGAGTCGGTTCAAAAGCCACTGGAATATTATGATAATAACGTACATGGCTCGTTGGTGTTGGTCGCGGCGATGCGTGAGGCGGGTGTGAAGTCTTTGATTTTTAGCTCCTCAGCCACCGTGTATGGCGATCCAGCCAGTGTGCCGATCACTGAGTCTTTCCCAACCAGTGCTACTAATCCGTATGGGCGCAGTAAATTGATGGTCGAAGAGTGTTTGAACGATTTTCAGCAAGCTAATCCTGACTGGAGCATTACCTTGCTGCGCTATTTCAACCCGGTTGGTTCCCATCCATCTGGCTTATTGGGGGAAGATCCGCAAGGCATTCCTAATAACCTAATGCCGTTTGTGGCGCAGGTAGCGGTGGGGCGTCGCGAGCATTTATCGGTGTTTGGCAGTGATTACCCCACCAAAGATGGGACTGGGGTGCGTGACTATATCCATGTAATGGATCTTGCCGATGGCCATATTGCAGCATTGCAAAAAGTTGGAACCCAAGCTGGATTGCATATTTACAATCTCGGTACCGGAAAGGGTTACAGTGTACTGGAAATGGTCAAAGCCTTTGAAACGGCAGCAGGGCGTGCAGTGCCTTACCAGCTGGTTGAACGTCGAGCTGGTGATATTGCGGAATGCTGGGCTGATCCAACCAAAGCCGCGCAGCAGTTAGGTTGGCAAGCCACTCGCACTTTAGATGAGATGACGCAAGATACTTGGCGTTGGCAGTCTAATAACCCACAAGGTTATCCGTCAGAATATACCCTTCCTACTTGAAGCTGCAGCGGTGTTGGCGACGTTCGTTCACCCCAATCACATAGTTTTCCTATGCTCATGGGGACTCTCTCACTTGCCGCCTACCTGCAACTCCAAGTTGTTTCGGTATAGGTGGTACGCAGCAGTAAACTGATCATCCGCCGATTGACTTAGTGATATAAAAACGCCCATCGTGAGTGATGGGCGTTTTTTATCAAACTGCGCAATCGATAATATTAACCCAGCGCTGGTAGCACTCCAAAAGTAATCAGCAACTGCGTACCAATGATCAGTACCCCAACCGAGCCGGTGATCAATAGCGCTGCATTACCACCATTGACTTGGTAATCAGTGCTGCTGGCTTGCTGGCGCACTTTGATCACCATCGCTAACGGTAAGAAAATCGCCAAAATCGCTAATGCAATCGCGGCGTAGCCAAGCGCCATAATAAACCCTTGTGGGTAAAACAGTGCAAACACCAGTGGTGGTAAAAATGTGATGATCGAGGTCAGTGGACGGTTAATTTTGCCTTGTTTACTGCGCAGTGAATCGCCCAGAAATTCGAACAAACCAAGACTCACGCCTAAAAATGAAGTGAGCAACGCCAAGTCAGCAAATACGCCAATCAAGTTACCCAGATGAGATTGATTGACAGTGGTTGCCAGCACGCCAATCAGTGCGGTTAACCCCATATTGTCGAGTAGGGTTGATTGGCTCACCACGCCGAGTGTGACAATTTGCCAGAAAATGTAGATCACCAACGGGATCGCCGAGCCAAGTAAAATCGCTTTACGCAGTGCCGGTGTGTCGCCATCTAAATAATTGACGATGGCCGGAATGCTACCGTGAAAGCCAAAAGAGGTAAAAATTACTGGAATCGCGGCCACAATCAAACCTTGTTCAATTGGCATGCTTAATAGGTAAGTGTGTGACACATTCGGTGCCAGGAAAAACAGCACCGCGATCATCGCGATCATTTTGCCGGCAAATAACACCCGGTTGACCCGATCCACGGTGCTGGTACCAATCGTGACCACTAATGCGACTAGGATCGTAAACAGCAAAGTGCCACTTGAACTCGCGACGGTCATGCCGCTGAAATGGGCAATCCGTTGGGTAAATTGTGCACCGCCTCCGGCAATGTAGGCCGCGCACAGTGAGTAAAACAGAAATAGCATGGCAAAAGTGGCCACCCACTTCCCTTTGTCACCTAAAATTTGTTTCGCCAAGGTGTGTAGCGTGGCATCTTGCTCGGCGTATTGGTGAATCTCCACCATTAATAGCGCGGTAAATGCCATCAGCATCCACAATCCGAGCATGATTATTAATGATGTCGTGAAACCGATCCCCGCGGAAGCTAGAGGCAAGGCTAGCATTCCTGCACCAATCGTGGTGCCTGCGATAATCAAAGTACTGCCTAAAAGCTTTGATTGTGTCATCTGTAAACTCTTTTATACGTTATTTAAACTTACGCTTAGTGTTTTGTACGAAACGCAAGCAATTAAGTCATCTATTTACACTAAATTTTGCCTATTCTGTAGTGAGTTTCGATTTGCGTCAATCAGTTTGTAAATTTTAAAATCCATGCGTGTAATTTAATGTTTACATTGTGCGTATGATACTGCACGGGCTTGCTCTGCTAGATACTTGTTGTGACATCTTGATTGCGCAGTCTGATCTGCCATTTTAGAGAAAGCCAAACGCTACGCACTTTGTTACAATCCGCGCCCCAAAAGTTCAATAGGTACGCACTATGTCATCCACCCCGATCACTTTTTCGCAATTAGGCTTAGATCCTGATCTGCTCACCACATTAAGTGGGCTGGGAATCGTGGATCCCACTCCGATCCAACAGCAAGCCATTCCGCATGTGTTGCAAGGTAAAGATGTGTTAGCTGGGGCGCAAACCGGAACCGGCAAAACCGCGGCGTTTGGTTTACCTATAATTCAGCGCTTTGTGACTGAGCCGTGGTCGCGTGAAGTCAATAGCAAAGAAGTGCGTGCGTTAGTGCTAGTGCCCACCCGCGAATTAGCCCAGCAAGTGCTTGAAAGCATGCAAGCTTATGCGCAAGGTACCGAGTTAAAAATTGTCGCCGTTTATGGCGGAACCAGTATGAAGGTGCAGCTTAACCATCTGCGTGGTGGGGTGGATATTTTAATTGCGACACCGGGGCGCTTACTCGATCACGCGCACGTTAAATCGCTCTTTTTAGGTAAAGTGGAAGTCTTGGTGCTCGATGAAGCGGATCGCATGTTGGATATGGGGTTTATGCCGGATATTCAGCGTGTGTTACGCCGTTTGTCACCACTGCGGCAAACGCTGTTTTTCTCGGCCACCTTTGATAGCAAAATCAAAGCAGTGGCGTATCGCATTATGCGCGATCCGTTGGAAGTGCAAGTCACCCCATCGAACTCTACTGCAGCAACGGTGCAGCAGATGGTTTATCCGGTCGATAAAAAACGTAAGCGTGAGTTGTTGGCCTATTTAATTGGCTCGAAAAATTGGCAGCAAGTGTTAGTGTTTACCAAAACTCGCCAGGGCAGTGATGCACTGGCCGACGAGTTAAAGCTCGATGGTATCAAAGCGGTCTCGATCAATGGCGATAAAAGCCAAGGGGCGCGGCAAAAAGCCTTAGATGATTTTAAAGCCGGTAAGGTGCGTGCGTTGATTGCAACCGATGTGGCAGCGCGTGGTTTAGATATTGCGCAGCTTGAGCAAGTGGTTAACTATGACATGCCATTTAAAGCGGAAGATTACGTACACCGCATTGGGCGTACTGGCCGAGCGGGTCAAGCGGGTTTAGCCGTGTCATTACTGGCGCATGATGAGCAGGGGCAATTGGAAGCGATTGAACGCTTACTCAATACTCGTTTGCCACAAGAGTGGCTATCAGGCTTTGAACCTAGCCCGATAGTGCGTGACGAGAATTCGCCACGCGCGGGTGGCCGCTCTGCTGAGAAGCGTAAGCTTAAGGCGCAGTTAAAAATTCATGCTCAGCGCGGTAAAAAAGCACGCTGATCGTGAGCAGTGGCGAAGTTTTCTCAAAGGTCATGCAAAAATAGTAATCCACCAAGGGTAATACCATAGACCAAGGCGCATCTTGAGTGATCAATACAAGATGCGCCTGGCTGCTTTATGCCAGCCGATCCGTTGGCTGCAGCACGCTTAGTGCGACTCGGGCTCTTCCGTATAGAAATCACGCCAATCGCAATTTAATGTGTAGACCAGCTCTTCAACCGATGTTGGCTGCATAATATAGGGCTGGCTGACATGAAATTTTTGTATCATCAATGAGTTAAACAGTTGCCAATGCTTGAGTAAGCAAGCGGATAACTCTTCAATCTCCGGCGCCCAAGTGGCGCGCATAAACGGGGTTAAACTGGCGGCACTATGGGTGTACATGATCATTTGCCATTTGATTTCCCACAGCAGGATCGGTGATTCCGGATGCTGACGGTTATATTCGCTGGCCAGTAACTCAATCAGATTTTCGATGTCGCCGGAGGTATCCAGAAAATAGTCCAGTAATTTATCTTCTTGGCGTACCGCATCGGCAATCAGTTGGATCGGTTGCTTAATCACTAAGCCATGGGCCAACATACGCATGATAAAGGTATAAAGTTTAACATTGACGGGGGTGTCGGCCGGCATCGCTTGCAGCACGGTTTGCATATAACGCACCATATACAGATGCAAACCATCGCTAATGCTGTGCCAGATTTTTTCTTTACTGCCCAAATGGTGGCGGATCAAACTGTGCGATACCCCAGCTTTTTCACTGATATGGCGCAAAGAAACCCGCGAATAGCCGAGTTCACAAAACAGCTCTGCCGCAATAGTGATAATGTGATAGCGCGTTTTTTGGGCATCTTGTGCACTGCGCCGCCCTTGTTTTTTCTCAAGCATGTCAACTTAACCTATGGTGCTCGCTAAGATGCCCCATTGTTTACCAGATTTACTCGGTTTTTTCACCGCCATCAGAGCAAAAATCGAGTATAGGAGGAATATTCACGGTGTGGTGGCGTAAAATGTAGCAACGTCGTGCAAATCTTGATCGTTGAAACGGCGTAGCTGAGCTTTCATCATTTCTGCCATTGGGCCACTGCGCTCACCGAGCTGGTACTCTTTCATCGCTTGATACAGCTCTGGCGCACTTTTGCCGTTCAGGTTGGGGTAACGGGAGTGACTGGCTTCATCATCTTTGGCATGACAAAACAGGCAGCTTGAGACTTTTTGCTCACCGAGCTGCGCATCACCACTCGCCAACGCCGGGTTGACTATCAGGGCTACGCCCAGTGTCAGCGCGATATGGGTTAGTGGATGGCGAAATCGCGTGGCTTTATTCAATCGAAAATTCATCTTATCTCCTATAAATATCCGCAAAGTTTGGCTTTACTTAAACAAGCAATGGTTTTGGCATCGGTGATTTCGCCGCTGATGATTTTACTTTCCAATACGGCAGGGCTAAGCAGTAGCACTTCAATCACTTCGTCTTCATCACAGCAATAACGCGCGGTTTTGCTCAGTTGTTTGGCGACAAACAGGTGTTGAATTTCATCGCAGAAGCCAGCGAGCGGGGTCACTTGGCCGAGTTCAATAAATTGCGCAGCACTAAAGCCGGTCTCTTCTTCGAGTTCACGTTGTGCGCAGGCGAGTGGCAATTCATCGGGTTCCAGTGTGCCAGCGGGGAGCTCAATCAACCATTTTTTTAGTGAAGGGCGATATTGACGAATGGCGACGATTTCACCTTGTGCGGTCAAGGGCAAGATCACCGCAGCGCCGGGATGCGCTAGCGTGGTATGAGTTACCGTGTAGCCATTGGGAAGCAAAATCTCTTCCTCAACTAACGCGATATTTTTCCATTGATGGATGATTTTGCTCATAAGCGGCGTTTTATAACACTGATAATGAAACCGCTACCTTAACCTACCTTAAGTGGCATCCCCAAGCATAAATTCTGCTTTTGATAGCGTGATTGGGTGATTGGTGACAAGTTGAGCAATGATCGGTGCAATCAATGATTACCTGTTGTTTGCAATAAATGAGATCTGCTATAAGGGCACAATAAAAAATACACTTTGTAACAAATAGACAATAATTCTATAGAGTCGCCGCTTGTTCCATTGATTTGACCCAATTGGGTGTTTTGTTTGAGGTATAAAGAGATGCAGCCATTGACCATCGGCTCTCACGCGCAAAAAGCGCTGCTTTGCGAGCGCATTAATAAGCTGGCCAAAGCGCTCTCTGATGGCGTGTATGAGCGAGAGAACACCATCAAACTCTGCTTACTGACCGCGTTAGCTGGCGAGAGTGTGTTTTTACTTGGCCCCCCGGGGATTGCCAAAAGTTTAATTGCCAAGCGTTTGATTCAAGCTTTTGATAATAGTAGCTATTTTGAATATTTGATGACCCGTTTTTCCACGCCAGAAGAGGTGTTTGGGCCGCTAAGCATCCAAGAGTTAAAAGATAATGGGCGTTATTTACGTTTGACCCAAGGTTATTTACCGACCGCGCAGGTGGTGTTTCTGGATGAGATCTGGAAAGCGGGACCGGCGATCCTCAATACCTTATTGACGGTGGTTAACGAAAAAACCTTTAAAAATGGCAGTGATATTCAGCCCGTTCCGATGCGTTTGCTGGTGACCGCTTCCAATGAATTACCAAGTGAAGATAGTGGGTTAGATGCACTGTATGATCGTCTATTAGTGCGGATTTTTGTTAATCGGATCCAAAATAAGCAAAACTTCAAATCGATGCTGACGGTCGGTACCGCCCAAGAGGCAAAAATTCCGGCTGGGTTAGCGATCACCGATCAAGAGTATCATCAGTGGCAAATTCAGTTGGATAAGCTGGAGTTAACCGATCCGGTGTTTGAGAAGCTTTATCAACTGAAAAGCATGGTTGAACAACGCTCACAAGCGCACGCGAGTTCTGATTTAGAGATGTATGTTTCTGATCGCCGTTGGAAAAAAGCGGCCAAATTATTGAAGGCGAGTGCCTTTTTTAATGGGCGTGATGAAATTAATCCCCTTGATCTGCTGCTGCTGGAGAATTGTTTGTGGAACACTCCGCAGTCACACCAAGTGGTGCATGATGTGATCCGCGAATTTGCGCTGCGTTATGCGTTTGACCAAGCGGAAGTGGAACAGCAACTGGATGTATGCCGGCTTGAGTTGGCGCAAATTCAAGAAGAATTAGAGTCAGAATTTGCCATGCTGCTGTCGCTCGAAACATCAAACAGCTTAATTAAAAAGCAAATTCATCATCAATATGATCTTGCCGATGCGAAAAAATACAGCGTAGGCGTTACCAACGATCTGATCAAACTGGTGTTGTTGCAAAGCAATATGTCGGTCTCGGAAGGCGAGAAAGGAGACAGTCGTTGGGTTTATGTACCGAAAATAGAGTTAGAGCGCATCATCAAAGAGGGACAGGGTAGCGCTTACGGTTATGTGAATCACAATACCAATTTGTGCCGCTTACGCTTTGATCTGGATGGCAAGCGTAATTTGGTGATTAAGGATATTGCCAATCGCTCGGTATTGGTCGCTCTAGTCACCAAACAAGGCTTGGAAGAGACCTTGTATCAAAACTGGTTGGCCAAAGCGGATCAAGCCATGGCGCAGTTAACCCATGCTGAACATCATTTACGTCACGTGCGCGCTAAATTTCATGCCGCGTTGCCGCACAGTTTTATCGATCCTGAGTTGCCGACGGCAATGGAAGCTACTTTGCATGAACTACAACAATATTGGCAAGCAACGCAAAGTGAATGTGAGCGTAGCGTTATGCGCATTCGCAATCTCAACCAATTTTTCGCCTAAGGAAGTGTGATGCTGGGAGTCGATGCGTTCAATCTGGTGTTAAGTATTGCCGAATCAGGGCTGATCGATACTGCAGTCAATGATTTGATTGGGCGTTCACAAGTGATGATGATGGCTGACAATCGTGGAGTGGCGGCCTCGGTAAAAAATCATCTATTAAAATGGCAGACCAACGTGCGTCGCCGTATGACCAAAGTATGCGAAACTGAACGCTTTCAAACTGAATTGGCGCTGTACCAAAAAGTGATCCATTGGGATGAGGCGACTTTTTTTGCACAGACGCCCGATCTGCTCAAGCAGTTGGAGGGCGATTCAAGCTTTTATCTGCAGGCGCGGCGTTTGCTAGAGAAAGAGCAGCTCCACCATAACCCGATGTTCCCTCATTTCTTTTGTGATCAGTGGTATAAATCTTTGTCAGAGGCGATCCGTCAAGCGCAGTTACTTGAACTGAAAGAGAGTAAAGAGCGGATGTTGGCTGAGCTTTATCAACGGATGGAAACTCTGCGCAATATGGATAATGTCACTGCGGCTGGGGATGCTGCCATTATCGGGCGTTTATGGGATATGGCGGCAGCGAAATTAAGTCGTAGCGATTTGAGTACCATCAAACGTTATGCGGATTTTCTTAAAAAGCACCAGACGTTACAGCAAATTGCTGAGCAGCTCGGGCGTATGGCCGGGCAGAATGATGATCCTGATCTTAAGCGCGCGCCTACCGAAGTATTACAAATGGTAGAGCAGCGCTCAGATCAGGCGACTGACGATATTGTTGGTATCCATGAAAGTGATGATCTGAGTAAATTGCTGCCCAACGAAACCCTGTTTTTGGCTTACCCAGAACTGGAAGTGGTTTTTTATCAACACCTTATTGACAAACGTTTGATGAATTACCGCATGCAAGGTAAATCACGCACTTTACGCCAAGTGCGTGCGCAGCGCCCAGATCATAAGCAGCTTGAGATCGAAAAAGGCCCGTTTGTGGTGTGTATTGATGCATCCGGTTCGATGGCGGGTTTTCCTGAGCAGTGTGCTAAAGCGATGGCGTATGGGTTGATGCAAATTGCGCTGGCTGAAAATCGTGATTGTTATGTGATGCTGTTTTCCTCCGAATTAATTACCTACGAATTAACCCGCCAAGATGGGCTGCGTGAAGCGAGTGATTTTCTCAGTTATACCTTTCACGGCGGTACCGATTTTGAACCGGTGATCTTAAAAGCGCTTGAACTGATGAACGGTGAGACTTATCGCAATAGTGATCTGGTCGTGGTCTCTGATTTTATTGCGCCAAAACAAAGCGAGGAGTTGTTAGCACAAGTGGCGGCGATCAAAGCGCGGAAAAACCGTTTTCACGCGATCAGTTTGTCCAAATATGGTAATCCACAACTGCTCACCATGTTTGATCACTGTTGGAGCTATCACCCAAGTTTGCTTGGTCGTTTAATCAAAAAATGGTAATTGGCTTGTAACCAGTTATTCTTGCTATTGTTGTGGCGTTTTTTTATACAAAAAGTTGGTTGGCTTTGGTTTTATACATTTTTATTGCATAAAAATACATTCATAGTAGTATCAAGCACAGGTGATAATTAATGCAGTATGTCAGCATGAGTATTCGAGTTAACGCAATTAATAAGTCTTATGGCACCACCCAGGTGCTGCACAACATTAGCTTTGAATGTGCTAAAGGGGAAACTTTGGTACTGCTTGGCCCAAGTGGTGCCGGTAAAAGTTCGTTGCTGCGGGTACTCAATCTGTTAGAAAGCGCCGACAGTGGTCAACTGCATATTGCCAATCAACAGTTTGATTTTGCTCAACGACCTTCTGAGCAGCAGGGGTTGGCACTGCGGCGTAAAGTGGGCATGGTGTTTCAGCAGTACCATCTATGGCCACACATGACCGTATTGGAAAATCTGATTGAAGCGCCAATCAAGGTCGCAGGAATAGCCAAAGCACAAGCCAAGCAGCAAGCGATGGATATTCTGACTACTTTGCAATTGGCCGATAAAGCCAATGCATGGCCACTGCATCTTTCCGGTGGTCAGCAGCAACGGGTAGCGATTGCCCGTGCGCTAATGATGAAACCGGATGTGCTGCTGTTTGATGAACCGACCGCTGCGCTTGACCCTGAAATCACCAATCAAGTGGTGAAAATCATCCAAGAGTTGAGCCGCACTGGCATCACGCAAGTGGTGGTGACTCATGAGGTCGATTTTGCCAAAAAAATCGCTAGTCATGTGCTGTATCTTGAACAAGGTCGCATGATCGAACACGGTACGGCAGCGGCGTTTCATCACCCGCAAACCCCACAGTTTGCTGAATATTTGACCCACTGATGGTTATCGGTGGTGCTTAAAGATTGAGCTTAAATGCTTGAATTTAATTGATTAAGTTTGCATAAACCTAATTCAATAAGTTAGCTAATTTAACCCACAGATGCTGGCGATTGATGTGCCAGATTTCGCAATATACATGGAGTATTACAATGAACAAGATCCTACTTGCGTCTTTAATTGGTTTGGTTTCAGCCAGTGCTGCAGCGCAGCAAGAGATCAAATTTGTCATGGAAGCGACTTACGCGCCATTTGAATACATGGATGCCAATAACCAAATCCAAGGTTTCGATGTTGATTTGGCCAATGCGTTGTGTAAGCAACTGCAAGCCAAATGTAGCTTTCATAATCAAGCGTTTGATAGTTTGATCCCAGCGCTGAAATTCAAGCGTTATGATGCGGCTATTTCAGCGATGGATATTACTGAGGCGCGTCTTGAGCAGGTCAATTTCACGGCGCCGTACTACGATAACTCGGCGGCTTTTGTATCATTGGCGGGTAAAGTGGCCGATCAAGCGGCTCTCCAAGGCAAACGGGTCGGGGTGCAAAACGGCTCTACTCATCAAAGCTTCCTACTTGAGCAGTTACCGGGCGTGGTTGCGGTGCCTTATTCCAGCTACCAAGATGCTTTCATCGATATGAAAAATGGCCGGATTGACTCGGTATTTGGCGATACCGCAGTGGTTGCTGAGTGGTTTAAAGCCGATAGCCCACTGGATTACGTCGGTGATCGGGTAACCAACGCACAATACTTTGGCAATGGTTTTGGGATTGCGGTGAATAAAGATAACCAAGCGTTGCTTGACCAACTGAACACGGCGTTGGCAGCGGTGCAAGAGAATGGCGAATACGCCGCGATCTTTAATAAGTATTTCGGAAACTAATATGGGGCTAACGGGCTACTCTTTATCACTGGTACAAGCGAGCTGGATGACGTTACACATCGCGTTGACCAGTTTGCTGGTCGGTTTACTATTGGCACTGCTGTTTGCCAGTGGTGAAATGGCGAAACTTAAATGGGTCAAATGGCCAACCACACTCTTGGTCACGGTGATCCGTGGTTTACCTGAACTGTTAGTGGTGCTGTTTATCTATTTTGGTTCGACCCAAGTGCTGTTTCTGATCACCGGTGAATTTATTGAGCTCAGTCCGTTTATCTCTGGGGTGATTGCGCTCGCGCTGATTTTTGCCTCTTATGCCTCACAAACCTTACGTGGCGCACTTAAAGCGGTAGGGCGAGGTCAGCGTGAAGCGGCGAGTGCGTTAGGGATTGCACCATCCCATGCTTTTTTTCGAATTGTCTTACCCCAAGCCATCCGTCACGCATTACCCGGTTTAATGAATCAATGGTTGGTACTGCTTAAAGATACTGCACTGGTTTCTTTGATTGGGGTTACCGATCTGCTCAAGCAAGCACAGTTGGCGTCCGCCGCCACTCATGAAGCCTTTACTTGGTACGCGACAGCAGCGGCAGTGTATTTGGTGATCACCTTAATTACCCAGCGCGCGGTGAAAGTGATTGATCATAAATTCTCGGTACAGGGAATGGGCCATAACCAAGGAGCCAGCGTATGAAGCAGCAACACTTATGGCAACTGTTGGAAGGCTTAGCCACCAGTTTACAACTGACGGCGGTTTCACTGTTGGTGGGTTGCATACTGTCACTATTGATGACGGTAAGCCTAGTGCTGCGTACACCGGCGCTACACTGGTTTAGCCGTGCTTTAATTACTCTGTTTACCGGTACTCCGTTGCTGGTACAGATTTTCTTGGTCTACTACGGCCCCGGTCAGTTTGTCTGGATCCGTGAAAGCCTATTCTGGGTGTGGCTCAGCCAACCTTGGTTCTGCGCTATGTTGGCCTTGGCTCTCAATACCGCAGCCTACAGTACCCAACTGTTTAAAGGCGCGTTTGATGCGATCCCTGATGGGCAGTGGCAAGCGTGCCGCGCGTTAGGCATGAATAAACTCGCCACGCTGCGAGTGCTGTTGCCGTATGCGCTGCGCCGTGCCGTCCCTGCTTATTCCAATGAAGTCATTCTGGTGTTTAAAGGCACTTCGCTGGCCAGTACCATCACCATTATGGATCTAATGGGCTACGCGCAGCGCATCAATGCGCAAACCTACGATACCTTGACCGTGTTTGGGGTCGCCGGAGCATTCTATTTAACCATCAATGGCGTGTTCACTCTGGTTTTCCGCCGCATCGAGCAAAAAGCCTTAGCATTTGAAAGCTATTAAGCGGCAGTTAATAACCCCCAACTAACCATTGACTATCCTCGCAATTTTTCTTGGTGTGCTTGTGCTTTTGCGTTATCGGTTAAGATTGGTTGTAATCTGCGATCCATAACTTGAGTTGCTGATTGATGTTCGCAAAGCGCTGCGGTAAATCACGCTGCCTTTTTTTGACTAAATACAGGGTTTCGGTGACCGGCACTGGGTTTTGGTACACCGTGATCTGCTCACGCAGCAAGAAACTCTCCAGCGCAGATTTAGGTAACACAGTAAATCCCAAGCCTTGTGCAACGGGCAACAAAATTTGTTGGATTTGATTAACATAGCCGGCTACTGCGAAGCTTTCACTGTGCAGAGTGCTCAGAGTCGAGTTGGTACTTTTGGCTAAATAGAGCGAGAGATAATGGTCAATATCTGGATGGCGAATCAATCCGAGTTGGTGTAGACACTCAGCTAGCTCGTTCGGGTTTGGATGGCAAGTGTGTGGTAGCACTAAGCACAGCGGCTCTTCTCCTAAAACTTCACTGTCAAACACTCCGTGACTGGGTTGTGAGGTCACAATACCGATATCGATTTGTCCCTCTTTGATCGCACTCAGAATACGATGATTCGGTGCGGCTTCCAGTTCAATGCGCAGTTTAGGGTGGCGCTGTTGAATGGCCAGCAACTGTGGGTAGATCAGCAACGAGAGTGAGCCAGAGCAAGCAATCCGATAACTACCTGAAAAGGGTTCGTTGTCGTGGATCTGCTCAAGCAAATAGTGCTCATTTTTGGCCAGTTGAGTGGCATACTCATACACCAAGCGCCCTTGATCGGTTAGCTCAAAACTTTTGTTGATGCGATGAATTAATGGTTGTTGGCACGCCTGCTCTAACTTGCGGATGTGCTGGGTTACTCCCGGCTGGGTCATAAACAGCTTTTCTGCGGTTTTGGTGAAATGCCGAGTATCGACTAAGGTTTTGAAAGTTTGTAACCAGATTGGATTGAGCATGCTATTGCCATAACGAATAATTATTAAAACAATGATAAACGATTATTTTTGTTTTACTAGCTGGCGCTTTATGCTTTCTCTCGTTGCCACTGAACTAACAAGCGAGAGTAATTATGACAACTTATCCACGTTCTTTTTCCCATATTGGTATTTCGGTTCCTGATTTATCTGCAGCCGTCAAATTTTATACTGAGGTGCTTGGTTGGTATCTGATCATGCCACCGACTGAGATTGTGGAAGATGATTCCGCGATCGGTGAAATGTGTACGGATGTATTTGGTAAGGGCTGGGAGAAATTTCGCATTGCCCATTTATCAACGGGTGATCGGATTGGTGTTGAGCTATTTGAGTTTAAAAATCAGCAAAACCCTGAAAATAACTTTGAATATTGGAAAACCGGTATTTTTCACTTCTGTGTGCAAGATCCTGATGTTGAAGGATTGGCAGAAAAAATTGTTGCCGCTGGTGGTAAAAAACGTATGGCTGCCCCACGTTTTTATTATCCGGGTGAAAAACAGTATCGCATGATCTATATGGAAGATCCGTTTGGCAATATTTTGGAGATTTACAGTCACAGTTACGAGTTGCACTATGCAGCGGGCGCTTACGCCTAAACGGTGACTAACCGGGCTTGCTAGTGGCAAGCCTTAATAACTGTGCGTAAAAACAGCGAGTTGAGTGTGTTTTATACCTGATGGTCGAAATCTTGCGCGGTCAGACGCTGATGATGCAATTTGTTATTGACCAAAAATCTTAATCCGTTAAAGTACGCCTCGTTGTCGCGGTGAAGCCGCACAGCTGATGGTGTCTTCCATCGCAGTATGCGTTGCCCTGGTGGTGAAATCGGTAGACACAAGGGATTTAAAATCCCTCGACTTTCGAGTCGTGCCGGTTCAAGTCCGGCCCGGGGCACCATCATTGCTTAACACAAGACATCTCACTTAGGCGCGTTGGCAGAGTGGCCATGCAGCGGATTGCAAATCCGTGAACCTCGGTTCGACTCCGGGACGCGCCTCCATCATTTCTCGATTGTTCCTCGTTGTTTTATTTTTTAGTTACCCGCGAAAGCCTATTCCCCTGCGACCCATTGACGCTTGTTGCTGACACTGTTGATCAGCATATACAGACAAGTGGTGAGCAAAATTGCAAATAGATAACCCATCAAGCCATGACGAGCTTGCATAAACCGATCGGCGCACAGCGGTCCAATCACCGAGCCCACGCTGTAGCTGAGCAGCATCACTTGAGTGGCTGATACGATGTAATTGGCTGCTAATTTGTCGCAGCCTAAATTAATTGCGATGGGGTAGAGAGCAAAGGTTGCCATGCCAAGTACAAATAACCCAACGCCAAGTGCCCATAACGAATTATCAACTGCGGTGAGTGCAATCGCTGCGCTACCGAGTAAACAAAACAGCGCCATTTGTAATGTGCGGCCTAAAAATTGAGATAGCCAAGGTACCAGTGGCTGTACCGCCATGCCGCCTAAAATGACCAGCGCCATCAAGTTGCCAAGTTCACTATGGGCAATACCGCGCTGGCTTAGCTCAACCGGCATCAAACCATAAATAGCCCCTAAAGTGAGCCCTGATACTAAGCAGCCGATCATCGCAGGTTGACTCAGCTTGCTCATTTGCTGCAGTGACAGTGAGCTGGCTTGCTGAGTAGACGGTTGATCGGTATGGCCATAAATGAGCACTAGACAAGCGATCAACAACAGAGCAATGATGGCAATAAAAGGCAGGAGTCCGGCAACCCCCAACGGTCCAATCGCCATTTGTCCTAATGCGGTACCGCCATACAGTGCGACCATATAAATCCCTAGCCGTTTGGCTCGCCCTTGTTCATCACCATGTAGCAGCCAAGATTCGACCACCACAAAGATCCCAGCCACAGCAATTCCTGCCACTAAACGGGCAATAAGCCAAACGCTAGTGTAGGGTAATAGAGGCATCACGATAATCGAGAGCTGTAATAGGCTTAAACAGCCAATAAAGGCATAGCGATGTCCTAACCGATTGACCACTGGCTCTGCCACTAAAGCCCCGGCTAACAATCCGGCGTAAAATCCACTGGCTAGCCAACTGGCCAAGCTCGCTTCTAGCTGATAGTACGGCAGCATTAAAGGGACCAGGCTCATCAAGTAGCCGGCAGCAATCGCATACAGGGTTAACGCTAACACGGGGACCGCAATACGGTTTTGTACAGTTGCAGGGATTTCCATCGCAGACCTCGAGACAACAAACTATTGGCGCGAATATCGAATGAATATTCAACTGAGTAAAATGAAAAAAAATGTTCTTGACGATAAGCTTTGCTTGTTGAACCGCAATCTTGGCTAACCGCCGTCAAGTGGGCGCTGATTTAACTACGCATGTCACTAAACGGCGGATAAACGACGGCTTTTACTTGGTTAGAGCTTGGTTTAGCCATTGGTCAAATTGAGACTTGGCCAGTGCGCCACTGAGCATTTCGACCCGTTGACCATTTTTAAACAGCATGATGGTCGGAATGCTGCGAATTTGGAAATGGGCGGCAAGGCTTTGCTGGGCTTCGGTATCAATTTTAATGAAACGCACTTGCCCTTTACGTTCGCTCGCTGATGCGCTAAATACTGGCGCGAACCCAACACAGGGATTGCACCAAGGTGCCCAAAAGTCGATCACTAATGGCACATCACTGTGTAGCAAGGCGGAAAAATTAGCCTCAGTGCCTTCAATGGGTGCGCCATCAAGTAATGCATCGTGGCATTTACCGCAAGTAGGGTTCTGGTTAACCCGTGCGACAGGCACCCGATTGAGTGCATGGCAAATTGGGCAACGAGTATTAAATGTAGACATGACTTCCTCTCTTTGGCTGACAGGTTGACTCTTAATGGTCAACTTAAGTATTTGATGGTGAATTATAGCGGTAAAAGTCGCCGTTAGATGATTTGATTGTTAGATATGATCTTAGACGGCAATCTGTCTTTTAAAGCACGCTTTGTTTCCACCATTAAGCTTAGATCTAGGAGTTTGGACGTGCAATGGCGACTTGATTACGACCTTGTTGCTTCGCCTGATACATTGCTATATCGGCTCGATGAATGATCTGCTCCACATCACTGTCTTGCTCAAGCTGAGCGATGCCAATACTGACCGAAACGTTTGAAGGTAAATTAGCCACCATAGTGCGGATCTTTTCGGCTGTCGAGACGGCATCATGATGAATCTGATTGGTTAAGATGACTAGAAATTCCTCACCACCACTGCGACCCACCATATCACCAGTATCCATGCAATCACGGATCGTATGGGCGACTTCAACTAAGATTTCATCGCCACGTTTATGACCATGAAGATCATTAATTTTTTTAAAAAAATCAATGTCGATTAATAACACCGCTAAAGATGTAGCAGACTTTTGTGAGAGAGTATAATGATGACGTGCCAGTGCCATTATTTTACGTCGATTATAAAGACCAGTTAATTCATCAGTTTCAGAGAGTTTCTTCCAACGATAATTGCTACGCAGTTGAAAACCTAGAATTGCAAATAATAAGAGAATGAATAAAGCAAACGTAGTGTTACGCCAACGTTGGATTTTTAACTGGCTATCATTTATTTGCTGTTTTAACTGCTGCTGATGTTGTAGTTCGATGTTATGTTCGCGCAATTGTGACAATGTTTGTTCCAATTCGGCTAATTGGGAGGCGTGATTTCTGAGGTCTAGCTCTAATTGGCTATTGGTTTCAATAAATGTTTGATACATGAGCACGCTTGCTTGATATTGCCCCAAGTTATTGAGTAATTCTGCACTTAATTTATAGGCGATGGTCATTAACTCTTGATGGCCATCTTGCTCTAGCACTGGAATGGCTTTGGTCACGAATGCTAGCGCGTCTTTATGTTGCCCTTGTTGACTATAAGCTAACCCAGTTAGTAGATCCAAAATGCCGAATGACATCTTATCAAAATACGAGTTATCAATAGATCGAACATTGGTTAGTTTATCGATGGCTAATTGTGTTTGCCTTTGCATGAGTAGCGCTTCGGCCCACAGCAAGCGAATTTCAACCACATCATACCAGCGGGGTATTGCACTGAAATACTGATCTGCTAATTCAAGTTCAGCGATTGCTAGTGAGTACTGCTTCATCTTGGTGTACACAATCGCGAGATAGATACGAGTATCATTAACGCTATTTATGTCATTAACTTGTTTATAATGAGTGAGTAGTTGATTGAACAACTCTGCCGCGTATTCATAGTTTCCTAGGCGGCGATAGGTATTGGCGATATAAGCTTGTTGTCGCCAAGCTGATTGGTCATAACCTTGATGATTAAATTGCTCTTGAGCAAGATTAAATTGTTTTAATGCTTTTAGCATCAAGCCTTGACTTGCATTAATCAAACCTAATTGGCTGTTAATTTTAGCTTGTAAATAAAGGTCATGCACTTCTAATGCTAAGTCTAGAGCCTGTTGATTATCATCGATAGCAGCTTGTTTATTGCCCAACCCATAATGCATACGGCCACGGCAGGCCAGATAACCAGATTGTGCTTGTTTATCGCCAAGGCGTTGGGCGATTTCGAGTTGTTGATCAGCAATTGCTATTGCTGCTGCATAGGCGTGTTTGGTGCGTTCAGGGATAGCTTCACATTCAAGGTGATGCAGACGCATTTTTAAAGATAGTGGATAGGTAGCTTGCTGTGTGCCAAGTAATGCAATCTGAGCTGAATAATCAGCAAGATGAAGATCTGCATCTTCTAAGTTATGCAATACGCTATCAAGCTTAGCCAGTTCGATATCAGCGGAATGAGTCTGACCGGGATAAAATAAATGGGCAGCCAATAAAACCGTTGTAATCATTCTCTGGCTATTTTTGATATTCCACATAACAAAGCCTATGTTCTTTTGTTGGTCATAAAAATATTGCTGAATTTTAGCTTGCATTGTCTTAGATATTGAAAATATTCATGGTTTAATTAAACTTTTTTCTAAATGAAAAAGCATGTTATATCAATCAATAAGAATCGTAAAACTCACCATTAATAACCAGTGTCTCTTATCCATGATAGGGAAAGAAGATTTAGTGCATATACTAAATGATTACAGGGGCGGTAAGCTAGCATGAATGATTAAAAATATATTATTTTTAAGTCTATTTGGTATGTATCATAATTATTCAGTGCTTTAATAGAGTTAACATAGTGAAATTTAATATAGATGAGATTTGATTAATAAAGGTGGCAATTGTATTTTTCAGCATCTGAATATAATTGGCTTGATGATCATTTGATATGAGGTCTGTAAAAATACCGCCCAAGTATATCCTACTACGAGTTAGCAAGGCTATAGCGTTGTTGGCATTTATGCTCCCCATTCACACAGATTACCTATGTTCATGGGGAGCGTGTTGATTGCCCCGGTATTTTTATCGCGAGATTTAGTCGGCGAGTGCCATCGCCAGTAGAGTTACAGGGTGCAGGGTTGTGAGATGAGCATTTTCTTCAATTTGCCACTTACAGGTTTCGCAATCTGTGATGGCATAGTCGGCATCGGATGTTTGGATTGCCTCAAATAGGTGTGAGCCAATTTGTTTCGATACCGCGTAGTTCTCCTCTTTAAATCCGTAAGTTCCGGCGAGTCCACAACATTGGCTATCGAGCACCACCAGCTCTAAGCCGGGGATCATTTTCAGCAGCTCAATGGTGAACATCACATTACCGCTGCGTTCTAAATGGCAAGGGGTGTGATACAGCACTTTTTTGTGTACCGGCTTCATTTGCGGTGCATTACCACTCATGAATTCTTTGAGTAGAAAACGGGTGACGTAATGAATTTGATCCGCCACTTGGCTGTTATCTACCCCCAGTACATGCGGGTACTCTTGCTGCAGTGTAAAAGAGCAGGTGGAGGAGGTCGAGATCACTGGCGCGTGGTAATTATTGACCATCGCGGTGAGCTGCTTGACGTTGTGCAGCGCGTTATTGCGCGCTTTATTATGAAAGCCGTTGGCGATCAACGGTACACCACAGCATTTTTCACTGTCGAGTAAGCGCACGCCAATATTCATCGCATTCATCACGCGGACCAAGTCTTTGCCCAGTTGTGGATGATTGTAGTTAACGTAGCAGCCATGAAAATAAGCCACTTGGCGTGAGTAGAGCGGCTGGCTGGTACAATTTTGTTTAAACCAGCGCCGAAAAGTGCCGTGTGAATATTTGGGGAGGGTTTTATGATCATGTACGCCAATCGTTTTGTGCATCAGTTTTTTGACCAATGGCAGCGAGGTGGCTGCGTTGACTAAAGGCGCAAAAGGGGTAGCCAGTGAGCCAAACAGATCGGTATGGCTGAGCACAAAATCACGCACCAATTTAGGATTGAGCGGTTTTTTGCCATATTTACCCCGCGCAACGGCGATTATATCCCCAATTTTTACGCCGGAGGGGCAAGCGGTTTCACAGCGTTTGCAGTTAGTACACAGCTTGAGCGCATCATCATAATATTCAGCACTTTTGATGCGTAAGCGTTCGCCGTCTGGGCCACACTGTTTGGGGCCCGGATAATCAGGGTTGGCTTTGGCAACCGGGCAATAAACCGTACACACCGTACATTTAATGCATTGGTCAAAACTGGTGTTTTGGGGGGCGGAGTGGATAAAGCTCATCATTAAACCTCCTCGGTTGGTGCCGCAGTGTCACGCGCTAAAATCTGCTCTAGAGCATGATAGGCGGTGGCAATCGCCACCCCACCGCCACAGCTTTCAAAGACCGGATCATAGCCACTTAACATGGCTCCGCAGCACCACAGGTTTTCAATCGTGGTGCCTTGACGGGTTGGATGCAAATGGCGATCGGTTTTGACTCCAAACGTCATAAAAGGGTGTGATTGGGTAGCGATAAACTGGGTATCGCGCCATAACGCCCGCTCGCCGGTTTGTTGTACCTCCAGATCGAAAATCGGCTCTTGGATCGTATGTTGTGAAGCGTGTAAACCTTGGCTAAAGTAGCTGCCGGTCGCCATGACATAGTGTTGCGCGGTGAGTGGAAAATCGCGCAGATTTTGAGTGTAAATGGCATTGAGGCGAGTGCCATCAAATATCCCATTAACGACTTTATCGCCTTTGAGCTGCACCCCACCGGCTTGAATAAAACTGCGTTGTAGCGCATCTTCAATCCGGATCCCGAGTAATGATGGCGGCATGGTTGGCACTTCATGAAAACGCAGTTGAGTCACTTGCTGCAGTTCGCTCATCAGTTGTAGCCCATCGCCGTTGCCAGTGATGGCGGGCATGATCACCAGATCGTCTGGTTGTGCAAGTTGGATCAGTTGTTGACACAGCGCTTGCCATGCTGAGGTTTGGCGCAGTAAACGGGCCAGATCAATTGAGCGCAGTTCATAAGGATTACCGCGCAGCTCACTAAGCCCCGGCAGAGTGACTGATGCGGCAATAATCGGAGTGTGTGCCAGTTCTGGGCGCTGGGCTAAGTTATCGCACAGCATGGCTGGTTGGAAATCACGATAGCCTTCAATCGTGATCACTATGATACGAGCAAAATCTGCTTGGCCGCGATAGGGATAGACAAACGGTTGTGATAGCCAGCTATTTCTCAAGCTGCCCAGTGGCGTGATGCGCCAATGATTTGCACCATCCGCTTGATGATGTAACGGAACCTGCGCTTGCTGTAACGTGCGTTGAAACCACAGCAAACCTTGTTCGCTGGTTTGACGTCCGACCTTGATGTAAGGGTGCTCAGGGGCTTGCTGTTGCAGCGCGGCAAAAGCCTCAAAAGGCTTATCGACTAAACTACCATCAGGCAGGCGACCCAGTACATCAATTGAACCCGAGGAGAAATGCAGCGCACTTTGCCCTTGGTTGATTAACACTACTTTTTTTCCAGCTTGCAGCGCGCGCAGCGCGGCACAATATCCGGCAATCCCGCCACCGATGACGGCCACATCATAATGCATCATTGTTGTTTCTCCGTGGCTGAGTCTAAGTCAGGTAACTCGCTGGCCCCGAGCAAGCCTTGATAAATCCAATAGCTAAATTCCGCTTCGCGCAGCGCATCACCCCAAAAAATCGGTTTAATCCCTTTCCAGCGCTCTTCGAGAAAATCGACCAATAGATGACTGGATTGACAACCCGAAACTTGCCCGTACTCACTAAACAGGCTGGCGGCGCGGTAGCTACACAGCTCACCCTGACAAGGCCCCATGCCTAAACGAGTGCGGCGGCGGAGATCAACCAAATTATTCACCGCAAGGTGTTTAATGGCGTATTCAATCTCGCCTGCGGTGACCATTTCGCATTCACAAATCACCGCTTGGCTCTTGGCATCGTCCGCTAAAAAGCTGGCCGCCCGTTCTCCGTGACGGTAAATGGCTGATTCATAAACGGGTTTAGCAAGTATTGGTTTGGCAATGCTGGCGGTTTTTTTAATCGGTTTCGGGGGCTGTTGAGAGCCCGGCAAAGGGCGTAAATGGGTCTGGCAAGCTTGAGTATTGCCGAGTTTTTTCGCGACCAGATCAGTGGCCCATTCGGCCATTAAACGGTAAGTCATCAGCTTGCCGCCAGTAATGGTGGTGAAGCCTTTTAGGCCATCGCGCTGCTCATGATCCAGCAATACAATGCCGCGGCTGATATTGCGGCCACTGCCATCGTCATCGACCGCCACTAAGGGACGCACGCCGGCATAAGCGCGCAGTACCCGTGTATTGGCCATGATCGGTGCAAGTTTGGCCCCTTCTGCCAGCAAAATATCGACTTCACGTTCGGTGACTTGTAGGTTATCTATCTGATCATAATCAATATGCTCTGAGGTGGTCCCGATCAGCGAAATGGTATCGCCCGGCACTAAAATATCCGCATCAGAAGGCTTGCGGCAGCGATTAATCACCAGATTGTTAATCCGATAATCTAAGATCAGCAAGGAACCTTTGGCTGGAAACATTTTGATATTGAGATCGGCATATTCGCAGATGTTTTGTCCCCAAATGCCCGCGGCGTTAATCACTTGCTGAGCAAAAATATCAAATTTGCTGCCATTGGCTAAATTTTGGCAGCGCACGCCACGCACCGTATCGCCTTGCCGAATCAGCGCAATGACGATAGTGCGATTGAATAAGCGTGCGCCATGCTCCTTGGCATCCAACATATTTGCGGCACACAGCCGGAACGGGTCGAGTGTGCCGTCGGGCACTTTAACCGCACCAAGTAAGGCTGGGTTAACGTTCGGCTCTAGCAATAGTGCTTGTTTGCGGGTTAAACGCTCGGTTGCAATACCTGCGCTAGTACAAGCTTGCATAAAGCGATCTTGAAAGCTCAAATCATCTTCTGGCAGGGTGATAAATAGGCCATCAGTGGCTTCCACGCAGTGACGAGCAATTGATTTGAGGATTTTATTTTCTTGAATACATTCGCGCGCTGATTCGATGTCTGTGACCGCGTAGCGAGCGCCGGAGTGTAGCAAACCGTGATTACGGCCGGTGGTGCCGGCAGCGATATCATCTCTTTCTACTAACACGCAACGTAGGCCGCGCAAGGCGCAATCACGCAAGATACCGGTACCAGTGGCTCCGCCGCCAATAATCACGACCTCAGTTTCAATGGTTGGATAAGCCGTCATAAGTTAAACCTTATGTCACCAAAATACATGCATTGAGTGTGGCATTGTTTTCTTTTTATGTTCGATATTTCGCTCACAAAAGCGCGAACGAATATTTTTTGAATCATCGAATGATGATTTGTGCTATGAGTCGTTTGTTAATGATGGATAACTTAAATGTGTTATGAACGGAAGGCGTGAACGGATTGGATAGGAATAATGGCCAGCAATAAGTGAAAAATCTGTTTTTACTTGTTGATATATATTGAATTTATCCATGATTAAACAGGTTGCTGATTTTTACTGATTGTGGATGAAAGGCAGGTCTATGCACTGAAACCAATCGGTTATTGATTCGGTTATCGATTCGATCATCACTGAAAATGATGCGTTATTTAACAAAAATCGAATCTTTAGGCAACAAATCTGTGTTCGAACACTCATTAATCGAGGTTGTTTGTTTTCGAGGTGTTTTTTTTGTGCCAGATTAATGGCGAACAATTCAGTTGTTCATCCAATAACGGCTCACATTCTTGCCATCACAGCCAATTGATGTAGATGCCAATTTGGCATCTACCATAAAAAGCAATATATCAGCCAACTATGCTGCAAATGGAATAATGGTTGGAGACTCTTGCTAAAAGATAGGGCTATGGTCGCAATATAATAAAAGGACTCTGACTATGAAGCAAACAAAGCAACATACTCTGCTGGGGCAGTGTATCGCCGAGTTTATCGGCACCGGACTATTGATCCTATTTGGTGTCGGTTGTGTGGCGGCACTGGTATTAACCGGGGCGCAATTCGGACAATGGGAAATCAGCATTGTCTGGGGCTTGGGCGTAGCAATTGCGATTTACTGCACCGCTGGGGTATCTGGCGCACATATCAATCCTGCGGTGACCATCGCATTGGCGGTATTTCACGGTTTTGATAAAGCGAAAGTGCTGCCTTATATCCTCGCTCAAGTGGCTGGCGCATTCTGCTCTGCGGCCTTGGTTTACAGTTTGTACAGCAATCTTTTTACTGATTACGAAATCGCCCACAATTTTGTACGTAGTAGCCAAGAAGCGTTAGCCACCGCGGGTATTTTCTCCACTTATTCACACCCATCACTCTCTTTTCTCGGGGCGATTGCGGTTGAATTCACCATTACTGCGGTACTGATGTTTGGGATCCTAGCTTTGGGTGATGAGAATAATGGCGCACATCGTAATGCGCTTAATCCATTGCTGATTGGACTTTTAATTGCGGTGATCGGTGGCTCATTAGGTCCATTGACTGGCTTTGCGATGAATCCGGCGCGTGATTTTGGTCCTAAGCTGTTCGCGTATTTTGCCGGATGGGATTATGCGCTGACTGGCGCGCAAGACATTCCGTATTTCATTGTACCGATTGTTGCACCGATCTTAGGCGCTTGCTTCGGTGCTTGGGCGTATCCCAAATTTATTGCCGTCTATCTGCCGAAAGTCGGCACTGGTTGTACCATTCCTAACCAGTGTGATTGCGCAGAAGAGGGCGAAGAAGCTCATATCTAGCGAACATAAAATAAAAATATTGATAACTTATTACGTGAAACGAGAAGGAATAGAACATGACTGAGCAAAAATACATTGTCGCGCTTGATCAAGGCACCACTAGCTCACGTGCTGTGGTGTTAGATCATGATGCCAATATTGTGAGCGTTTCTCAGCGTGAATTTACCCAAATCTACCCACAAGCGGGGTGGGTGGAGCACGATCCATTAGAAATTTATGCTACGCAAAGTTCAACCTTAGTCGAAGCGCTAGGTAAAGCGGGGATCCGCAGTGATCAAGTCGCCGCGATCGGTATCACCAACCAGCGTGAGACCACCATAGTCTGGAATAAAGAAACCGGTAAACCGGTGTGTAACGCGATTGTATGGCAGTGCCGACGTACTGCGGCGATTTGTGAAAAGCTCAAAGCGCGTGGCTTAGAAGATTACATCCGTGACAATACCGGCTTAGTGCTCGACCCCTATTTCTCCGGTAGCAAAATTAAATGGATTCTGGACAATGTTGCAGGTGCGCGTGAGCAGGCCGAAGCTGGCCAACTGTTGTTTGGTACGGTCGATACTTGGCTAGTGTGGAAAATGACTCAAGGCCGGGTGCACGTGACGGATTACACCAATGCTTCACGGACCATGCTGTTTAATATCAATACATTACAGTGGGATGAGAAAATCTTGGCCGAATTCGATATTCCACTGTCGATGATGCCACAAGTGAGAAAATCATCCGAAGTGTATGGTCAAACCAACATTGGTGGTAAAGGTGGTACGCGTATTCCTATCGCAGGCATTGCCGGCGATCAACAAGCGGCATTGTATGGCCAAATGTGCGTACAAGCGGGGCAGGCAAAAAATACCTACGGTACCGGCTGCTTCCTATTGATGAACACTGGGCAAGAAAAAGTGACTTCCCGTAATGGATTGCTTACCACCTTGGCTTGTGGTCCGCGTGGGGAGCCCGCTTATGCTTTAGAAGGTGCGGTATTTATGGGCGGCGCTTCGATTCAATGGTTGCGTGATGAGCTTAAGCTGATTTCTGATGCCTGTGATTCAGAATATTTTGCTACCAAAATGGATACCTCGAATGGCGTGTATGTGGTGCCAGCATTTACCGGATTGGGTGCGCCCTATTGGGATGCTTATGCTCGCGGTACGATTGTTGGTTTAACCCGTGGGGTCAATTCCAACCATATTATTCGTGCCACACTGGAAAGTATTGCCTACCAGACTCGCGATGTACTGGATGCGATGCAAGCGGATTCTGGGATCAAACTTTCTGCGTTACGGGTTGATGGTGGCGCAGTGGCCAATAATTTCTTAATGCAGTTCCAAGCCGATGTGTTGGATACCGAAGTGCATCGCCCCAAAGTGACCGAAGTAACGGCTTTAGGCGCTGCTTATCTTGCTGGGCTGGCGGTTGGGTTCTGGGATAATTTGGATGAATTGCAAGGCAAAGCGGAAATTGATCGCAGCTTTACCCCTCATCATGATGAAGAGAAGCGTCAACGTCGCTATCGCGGTTGGAAACGAGCGGTGAAATGTGCGCAAGCTTGGGCTGAGTTACACGACGAAGAGTAATCAAGCTTGAGTCAGTGAACGAGTAAAAAATCAGACCCACCATAAGGTGGGTCTGGAATTTTTAGGCTTTCTTGCCTTGAGTCATCTGCTTATCGTGCTCTGTCAGATCTTTAATGCGACGACTGAGGTCACGGCGCTCTTTCGAAATCTCAGCACTTTTGATGATGTGATCATCAACACGATCTTCGTAGTCTGATTTCATGTTTTTGATGATAGTTAGGATCTCTTCATGGCTCATGTTGGGTTTAATGTAGTCCAACAGGTTAACCAGAAGCTCAACGCGTTTACGGTTATCACGAACTTTTTTCTCGTTATCATCGAGTTCACGTTGAAGTTTATTTTTACGACGAGCCAAGCTCACAATTTCAAATACGCTGTTCATAGGTTCCTTTTCCTACTTTTAAGGCAACTGCAAAGATTAAAGCACAACAACTCTCTTCATAACAGACTTAAGATCAATACGTAGCTTAACTTGAGCAATTAATCGCCACTTAGTCTGGTTGTTGGTTGTACATCACAAAATAAGCGCTATATGATGTGCACCATTGACGATTATAGACTCCACTACCATGCATACCTCTGATATTTTGGTGTCTCCAACGCCGCGAACCAGTGAAACTGGCGTAACTAAGCTAGGGCAAGCTTACCTGCAACAGCGTCAGCAACTTGAATTGACGGAAATTGAACTAAAGCGCACTAAAATCGCCATGCTTGATGAAGATGGCCAATTGATCCGACTAGCTTGGCTACTCGATCACTAAAGTGTGCAAAATCAATGCGATGAACGCCATATTGAAGATGCCAAAACTTAATCAACGGCTGGTTTAATCAACCAATTGTTTAATTAACCGATAGTTTAATTAACGGATGGTGAACTAGCCCGCCAGTAAAAGGACCGTACGATGAATATCCAACTCTCGCCACTTGAAGCCCGTGTGATTGGTTGCTTGATTGAAAAAGAAATTACCACTCCAGACCATTATCCACTAACGCTCAATAGTCTCACTATCGCTTGTAATCAAAAAAGTAACCGTGAACCCGTGTTGTCACTGAGTGAGGCCGAAGTTCAAGATACGGTCGCTGGATTAATTACGCGCCGTTTAGCCAGTGATGAAAGCAGCTTTAACAGTCGCACCAGTAAATATCAGCACCGTTTTTGCAATACTGAATTTGGCGATTTAAAACTTGATCCACAAGAGTTAGGCCTAATTTGCTGTTTACTGCTGCGTGGCGCGCAAACCCCTGGTGAATTGCGCACCCGCAGTAACCGTTTGTGTGAATTTAGCGACGTCAAACAAACTGAAGCGGTACTTGAGCGGTTAGCGAACCGAGCGTCTGGTGCTTTGGTGGTTAAATTAGCCCGTGAACCCGGTAAGCGTGAATCACGTTATCAGCACCTATTTTGTGGCGCGGTGGATGTGGCTGAGTTTGCTGCCAGTGCAGAGCTTGAGGCTGTGCCAGCGACACAATTGACACAGTTAGAGCTGGAAGTGGCCGCACTACGTGCAGAAGTCGCCGAGCTGCGTGGGCTAGTCGAGCAGTATTTAGCCTAATGTCTGCACCAGCTTGGTTTGTCTATTTCGTCCGTACTGCAGGTAATGCACTGTATTGCGGTATTACCACCAATCTTGAGCGCCGCTTTGCCCTGCATCAACAAGGCCGTGGTGCCAAAGCACTGCGTGGTAAAGGTCCGCTCAAATTGGTTTGGTCGGCGGCGGTGCCGGAAGGAAAACGTGCCGCCTTACAAGTCGAATACCGCATTAAACGACTGCCGAAAGCACAAAAAGAAGCACTGGTGCAGGGTGAGCTTGCATTCGCACTGTTGCAACGTAGATGGCAGATCGGCGATGACCGCGCTGGCCAACAAGATAGTATCGATTGAGCACAACGTGTTACAGCGAGCCGGCGAGAAAAGCTTGCTCTAAAATCTGTTTTTTCAAGCTCTCAGTTAATTGGATCGGCTGGGCAAATTGAATACCGATCAAATGTCCGTTGGGCTGGCGACGAATATTAACAATATGGCTGTCGATGTGCGTTGGCAGTAAAGGATCCAGTTCACTGTTAATCGATACACCTGTGCCTTTGTTTAACTCATTCTCCCCCGCAATGAACACTCCGCAACCGGAAACCGAAAAGTCAATTAAGCTACCAGTATAACTTTTGTTGCCTTGATTGAGCTCTGCTGGGATAGCCAATTTGTAGCGTTCATGGCTACGGATCGCTTTGGTAGCAAAGTGTTTAGGTGGTCGTAAAAACAGCACACAGAAGGGTTTCGAGCTGGCTTGTATTATTGAACTCTTAAACGCCAAAATATGGCCGAGTTCAGTGTCACATATGCCCCTTAATATAATCTGCACGTTATTCAGCTTGCGCATCACCAGTGCTTCATAACAGCCCTGTGGAAATTCCAGCACAATGTATTGCTCGATCTTGTGGCCAACTAGTGCGGTGTGAAAAATGTAAGTATCTTCGGGACCAAATTGGATCTCGGCCGAGACTTTCATTCCGGGTTTTAGCAGTAATGCCAATTTATGCAGATCATTCGAACCGACAGCCATGTCCAACTCTTCATTTGCTTTGATGATTGCTTAAGTTATACACCGTAATTCGTACGCTTGACCACTTTGAAATGCCGATAGTTGCATAAACGTGATGGTTAAACGATGCAAAGCGATCAACTTGCTACTTAATGGAATCTATGATCCGTAGTGGTAGGCTTAATATCCCCTTCCTATTTGAAGCTGCAGCGGTGTTGGCTACGTTTGTTCACCCCAATTACATAGTTTGCCTATGCTCATGGGGATTCACTCACTTGCCGCCTACCTGCAACTCCAAGTTGTTTGGGTATAGCATTGGCCCAACAGATACGCTGAAATTAGAATTGGAAACGTACGCCCATGCCAATTTGTGGTCCCCATACTCCGGCATTACGTACTTCTGCACTGAGGGCTAACTGATCAGTGGAGTGAAAACGCACGCCGGCAATTACGACCGAATGATCATCTAAACGGCCAATCCGTGCATGGCCTTCTACTTGATTGGTCAACCAAACACGAGTACCGACATTGAGTTCCATCTGAGTATCGTTGTTACCACCTAATTCTTTTGGTGTACGGATATGGTGAACTAACAGTTGCCCATACACATCAGCAAAGGGACTCACTGGGCCGTTAAAGCCAATGCCGCCGGCAATATCCCAATCGCTTTCAAACTGAGAATCGATGCGGGCGATAAAATGTGAGTTATTGGTAAAGTAAGTACTGAATTCAGCGCCGCCAGATTGTGGACTCATCGCGGTTCTAAACTCAACAAAGTTGTAATTAAAGTTATTCGCCCACGTTGGGGTAGCAAGCACGAGGGCAAGGAGTAAGGAAAATGGCAGTGTATTGCGCATCATGATGGTGTCCGCATTCAATCAAATAGGTGGCAAAGATACCGTAATCGTAAGCAAATTACAGGCCATTTATTTCGATTGATGGTTTTTGGAAGCTCAAGGATTAATAAATGATCTAACACGCTGGAATGAAACAAATAAGCGGCTGGCCAATGTGCTGTAAGCTGCAACTGCAGTCGGTTTCGGTATATGATGGCGTCAAATTCAGACAGTGAAGTGAAATGATGTCGACATCAATCGCATTA
>NZ_CP113243.1:0-53167 GCF_029635775.1 Vibrio misgurnus
ATGACTGAACTTAAATTTGCTACACGATTGAACTCATTTTCATCAGGCTCTCACCTTTATTGGCCTGGTCAAAAAACGAAACCGACAGTTGCTCAAATGATTGAAAGAGCAGGCACGGTTGAGGGCCTAACTCACCTTGACTTGAATTACCCTCAACACATCACGACCGATATTCCAACCATGAAACAGCAAATTGAAGCGGCTGGTTTACGCGTAAATGGCGTTCAAATGCGTTGGGATGACCCAAAATTCAAGATCGGTGCATTTACAAACCCAGATCCAAAAATCCGCCGTGAAGCGATTGAGCTGACTAAAGCTGGTATTGACGCTGGCAGAGAATTTGGCACAAATCTCATGACGCTTTGGATGGGACAAGATGGTTTTGATTATTGTTTTCAAGCTGATTATAAAAAAATCTGGGAAGATGCGGTGAGCGCCCTTCGAGAAGTCGCCGAATACGCACCTGATTTTCAAATTAGTATTGAATACAAACCAAACGAACCTCGCGCTTATGCCATTTTCCCGAATGTAACTACTTGTTTGCTAGCGGTAGAAGAAGCTGGATGCCCAAATCTAGGTATCACTTTAGATTTTGCTCATGTCCTATACGCCAATGAAATTCCAGCGTATGCGGCTGCTATGGTAGCAAGACGTTCAAACCTTTACGGATTAGATGTGAATGACGGTTGGGGTAAACGTGATGACGGACTTATGGTTGCATCAGTGAACTCTCGTGCAACATTAGAATTCTTGTGGCAGATGAAACGCGATGGATACCAAGGAGCTTACTACTTTGACACTTTCCCAGATGCAAGCGGACTAGACCCAGTTCGTGAAGCTGAACTCAACATTGCAACCGTTAAACGCTTGTTGGGCCTTTGTGATTTATTAGACCAATCCAAAGAACTCAAGGAAGCGATTTCCAAACAGGATGCCGTTGCCGCGCAGTATATCGTTGACGACATCATGTACGCTAAATAATAAAAATATCATTAAAATTAATTCATACCCTACAAGGAAATTAAAATAATGAAAAAACATCTTACCCCTTTAATTGCTGGATTGTTGGTATCTACAACAGCCTTCGCAAATCTGCCACCTTTGAACTCTGATACCGAAACAGACCGTATTGACTGGTCTGAGCTACAAACAAAATTTGGCGATGTCCCAACTTTTGAAAGCAAAATGAAATTGGGCGGTGTTTCTAAAACACTGACCAATGAATATTGGCGCTCATTGGGTGAAGGCTACAAAAAGTATGCTGATGCACACGGTGTGACCGTTGTGTACCAAGCTGCAGCGAATGAAGACGACCAATTAGGTCAGCTATCCATTGCGGAAACACTGATTGCTCAAGGATTCAACGGTCTTTTAGTCTCTCCTCAAACAGATGCTAACCTAGAGCCCGCTTCGATGACGGCTAAAAAAGCTGGTGTCGTTGTTGTAAACGTTAATGATGCGGTTATGCCTACTGCAACGAACTATGTCGGTAACGTTCAGAAAGATAACGGCGTTCGTGTTGCTCAGTGGTTTATTGATCATCATAAACAAGGCGGTAAAGTTGCTGTCATTGAAGGCCAAGCTGGTGTGTTCGCTGCAGGTCAACGTACACAAGGTTTTCGTGAAACTATCGAAGCAAACGACAAATTCCAATTGGTCGCAAGTGTTCCGGCTAACTGGAGTCGTGAAAATGCTTACAATGCCTGTACTACAATCCTCCAACAGCACCCGGATTTGATTGGTTTTTATAACAACAATGACGGCATGGCATTGGGTTGTGTTGAAGCTGTTCGTGCACAGAAAAAATCTGACCAAGTTGCAGTTTTTGGTACTGATGGTATCTCGGATGCTTATGCTTCCATTCGTCGCGGTGAGTTGACTGGTACAGTAGACAGCTTCCCTGTCTTAACCGGAGAAGTGGCAATGGAAGTATCCCTTCGTCTATTGGGTGGACAGAAACTCCCACGTGTCGTATCCACACCTCAAGCACTGATTACAAAAGACAATATTAACAAGTTCGCTATTGAGAACTCTCAAGAATTGCGTGATTTGTTAAAAAGTAATTAGGCAAGGGGGAAGCTATGGAACGGTTGTGTATGACAGGTGTAACCAAAGTATATGGGAAGATAGCCGCCATTGAGGGTGTCAATTTTTCCGTACTACCTGGTGAGGTACACGCACTGATTGGCGAAAACGGCGCGGGTAAATCAACACTTTTAAACGTGCTATCTGGGGTTCGTGAAGCAACGTCAGGAAGTGTCAAAGTCGACGGTAAATTAGTCGATATGAAATCTCCACTTTCGGCACGACAAGCCGGAATCGCCATGATTCATCAGGAATTACAACTCGTTCCTGAGCTTACCGTGGTTCAAAATATGTTTTTGGGCCGTGATATTACCAAAGGCAAAGGACTCTTTATCGATAAAGAAGCACAATTGAGTAAAGCTAAGGACGTATTACGTCAGTTAGATGATTCGATTGATCCTAATGCCCCAATCAAAGAACTAAGAGTCGCACAGCAGCAAATAGTTGAGATCGCAAGAGCTCTCATGGATGACGCAAAGGTTCTTGCAATGGATGAACCGACATCTAGTCTAACTCCAACAGAGTTTGAAAGATTGGCTGAAATCATTGCTGATTTAAAACTCATGGGCGTTGGGCTGATTTATGTTTCACATAAAATGGATGAAATCTTCCGAATCTGCGACCGAGCGACCATCCTTCGTGATGGTAGACAAGTTGGCGTAGTCAATATTTGTGATGAGACGCCTGATACCATCGTATCAAAAATGATTGGCCGCGAAATCGAAGCTGTCGACCATCAGTCTTATGTTTCCGATAAAGAGATTCTTCGCATAGAAAATCTTGGACGCGAAGGTTCAGTGTCGCCGGTTAACTTGAGCGTAAAAGCGGGTGAAGTGCTCGGAATTGCTGGATTAGTTGGCGCAGGACGCTCAGAACTACTTAAGCTTATCGCTGGGATTGACCCTAAGACCTCTGGAGAAATCTATGTTGATGGTAACTTGATAGAAAAACATTCTGTTCAAAGTTCCATAAAAGCCGGGATAGGTCTGGTACCAGAAGATCGTAAGAAAGAAGGCATCGTTAAAGATCAAGCTATTAAGGTCAATGTTGCCCTACCTTCTATGAAGAACTTCACATCGTCGGGGCTGATTCAACAAAACAAACTTAGCGAAAAAGTTTACCAAATTATGTCTGAGCTGAATTTGCGACCTTTGGACATTAATAAACACATTGGTGATTTGTCGGGGGGGAATCAACAAAAGGGAATTATTGGACGTTGGGTCGCCGCGGACTGTCGCGTATTCCTTTTCGACGAACCAACCCGTGGGATCGATGTTGGGGCTAAGTCAGAAATATACAATCTTATCGAAAAGCTCGCACAAAAAGGAAAAGCGATCATTGTCGTATCGTCTGAAATGCCAGAAATCATACGAGTATCTGATCGAGTGTTGGTCATGCGAGAAGGACGTGTTGCTGCGGAACTCGTAGGGGAGCACATCAACGAAGAGAATATCGCCCAAGCAGCGATTAACGACTTTGGCCCAAAGCATTAATAGGATAAGAACATGAGCACTATCGAAAACAAAATATCTGAACAAAAAACATTCAAAATTCCAGTTTTTAAATTTAACGTTCGTGATGCCGGCACTCTAATTGGATTACTACTGATTGTTGGATCATTTTCCATTCTGTCGCCTGTCTTTTTTACTGTTCCAAATTTAATGAATATTCTCCAACAGTCTTCATTAAATGCACTGATTGCACTGGGTATGACGCTCGTCATCATTTCAGGGGGTATTGACCTTTCTGTTGGTCCTACCGCTGCCCTTTCCGCTGTATTAGGCGCAACTTTGATGATCTCTGGCGTTCCATTACCGATTGCCATCATTGGAACCTTATGTGTGGGCGCACTATGTGGTGTGTTTAGCGGCTTCCTAGTGGCTTATGCCGGACTTCAAGCATTCATTGTAACACTTGGTGGATTATCTTTATTCCGTGCGATTGCTTTGATATATACCGGTGGTAACCCAGTATTTGGTGTACCGCTAGAATTTAGATCATTTATTAATGGCGATTTAATGGGCATCCCTGTACCAGTACTAATTGTTGCCGCTGTCGCTGTTACTTTATGGGTCGTAATGAACAAGACACCTCTTGGCATCTATATTTTATCAATCGGTGGTAACGCAGAAGCAGCACGAGTAGCAGGTGTTCCTGTAAAACACACCAAAGTTGCCGTGTACGTTATTTCGGGTGTACTTGCTGCATTATCGTCATTGATTCTTGTGGGTCGACTAGGCGCAGCAGAACCAACAATGGGGCAACTTTGGGAATTAGATGCGATTGCCGCCGCCGCAATCGGTGGTGCATCTCTCATGGGCGGAAAAGGGTCAATCGTCGGAACCATTATTGGGGCAATCATACTGGGTGCACTACGAAATGGACTTACGTTAATGAACGTTCAGGCATTCTGGCAGTTAGCAGCAACCGGTGTAATTATTATCTTCGCGATGCTGGTGGATAGAGCTACACGTGGTAACTAAGGTGAACTAATGCAAGATATTAGCGCAATAGGTGCACAAATTCGGAGTCGGTTGCCTCAACTGACTCCCTTAGAAAGAAAAGTCGCTGATGCGATTATGGCAGATAAAAGTTTTAATAAGGCAACACCGTTAAGAGACGTTGCACACAATAACGGTGTGAGTGAAGCGATGGTTGTTAAGGTAACCAAGAAGCTCGATTTCACTGGCTTTCGGGACTTTCGGGACAATGTGGCACGATACAAACAGCTCGAGGTAGCGAATCTTCATTCCGAAGTAAAATCTGATGATAGCTCTGCCGAGGTTTTGGATAAAGTGTTCAGGACCAGTATCCAGGCAATCGAAGAAACCAGCAGTATTCTTGATGTTAGTGAGTTTAATCGGGCAGCTAAAATTCTTTTTAAAGCTAAGTTTATCGGTATTTATGGTGTTGGCGGGTCAAGCTCAGTAGCGAGGGACTTTTGCCATAAATTGTTAAAAATAGGTATTAAGTCAACTGTCTATGATGACTCCCACATGATGCTGATGTCAGCTTCTGTGCTGAATGATGACGATGCTATTGTAGCAATCAGCCATTCAGGCAATACCCGAACAGTTGTAGATCCCGCATCACTTGCCAAAAAAAATGGTGCGAAGATTATTGCTCTTACAAATTACGATCAGTCTCCATTAGTGAATGTCTCGGACGTCGTTTTGCAATCAACTTCGCAGGGCTCTCATTTGTTAGGTGAAAATGCCGCATCACGAATCGCGCAGCTAAACATCATCGATGCTTTATTTGTTGCTATTGCTCGAGAAGATATTGAAGCGGCTGAGCGTAACTATAACAAAACACAGCAAGCCGTTTCACATTTGAGGGAATTATAATTATGAGCGTAATATTGGTAGCAGGAAGTCTTCATTACGACATTATGATTACTGTATCTCACCAACCAGAAAAGGGAGAAACAGTACTCGGTAATAAAGTAGCATACAAATTTGGTGGTAAGGGAGGTAATCAAGCCATATCTGCGGCTAAGAACGGTGAATCAGTTAGGTTTGCAGGAGCTATAGGGAATGATGCCAATGGTGAGTTTCTACTTAACACGCTAAAAGCATCATCAGTCGATGCTCAGTATGTCTCTGTTCTTGAAAATGAAAACAGTGGTATGAGCGTCGCTATTTCTGATGATTCGGGCGATTATTCGGCAGTAGTTGCCTCCAACTCAAATAAATTAATACCAGAAGAAATTTTTGAGTCAGATAGTCTCTGGGCTGATGTATCCATGCTCATTCTCCAAAACGAAATTTCACCTAAAACCAATTTAAAAGCTGCCGCGGAAGCCAAAAAGCGAGGCATTGAAGTTTGCATGAATGCAGCTCCGGTGACTGATAAGTGTTGTCCCGTTTTTGTTTATGTTGATCTCATGGTTGTCAATGCGGTGGAAGCGCGTGATCTATCGGGTATATCCGTTGAATCTCTTGACTCTGCAAAAGAAGCTGCCGCTGAACTAACTTCGAGATTTAAAAAAGTGGTAGTCACTGCTGGTGAACATGGGGTTGCGTATGCTGAAATTGGTGCATGCCCAGGTTCTCTACCCGCTATACCGGTTAAACTAGTGAGCACTCATGGTGCTGGTGATTGCTTTATGGGAGCACTTTGCTCTGAATTAAATAAACATAGAGATCTACATGATGCTGTTGCTTTTGCAAATGAGGTCGCGGCGAAACATGTCTCTCAGGGTTAATCATTTCAGTACTCAGTGTTAACACCATCTTAAATAACCAAGTTAGAAACCAATTCTAACTTGGTTATCCTATTTATATTCTCCGAACCTGTAATGTCTTAGAAAGTCTTTCGTCGGCACAAGACAGATGGGACTTGTTTTGATGCAAGTGCGCTGTTGTACATCAGCCTCGTACATTTCTTTGTAGTGGCGACGATCTCTCGGGTGGTCATGCCTTTCGCCTCCGTTGAAAAGACACTATGACAAAGCCTTGGTTTTATTAAAATGTGGGGGTTATTTACCGCTTACGGCGAAATCGCTAATTAGTATCGGTTCTATCGTGTAATTTTATCCCACTGTGGCTAAATTTGCCCAACGCGCCAAAAATGTAAAGTTAGCTTTAAGCTCTAAAATTCATCACTTGAATTCTCGTTCTCCGTCAACGCTTGTTGCCAATATTCTGGTTCAGCATATCGAGCAACCAATGCATCGATATCTATTTTTGAGGTTGATGGACTAAACTCAAAATTGCCATACATATTAATGTGCTGCCATGCAACGGGCGAAATACTGTGAAGCTGAGCTAGTGCATTTTGATCTCCTACTGTTTGCTTTTGTTCATAGACACGAGATAGCAGCACGGTGTTGTAGTAAATGACCGCGTTGGTGATGAGCCGAGAGCATTCATTCCAAATTTGTTGCTCCTCTTCCGTTTTTACTCTGAATTTTCCACCGTTAACAAATGCAACTGCTCGCCTGAGACGATGATAGGCTTCACCACGATTTAATGCTTTTTGTACACATTGACGTAAGCCCACATCGTCGACAAAGTCGAGAATGTATAGCGTTCGGCATATGTTTTCCAACTCCCATAATGCTTTCTTGGTCTGATTCTGACGCGAATAGCTCGAGAGTTTGCGAACAATCGTGGCTTGAGTAACATCTTTTTGGGCTAGTGATGCCATGATACGTTGAATATTGGGCCATTCACGTTCAATCAATTCATCGTTGGTTTTTCGGGCAGGCTTTATTAGCCAGTCACCACACTCATTGGGATGTTGTGAGCCGACTAACGTATCCATTTTCTTATGCAAATCACGATAACGAGGTGCAAAATGATATCCAAATGCATGCAAAATCCAAAAATTAACCTGATTGGTGCCATGGGTGTCAGTGGAATGCCGTTCTGGCTTTATATCAGAGGTATTGTTATGCAATAAATCGAAAACGTAATGGCTTTCATGTTCGTGAGTCCCAATAATCTTTGCATTTATAGGAACATGATTTGCAACCAACGTGTAGGCGCTGACACCTTTCTGTAAACCAAAATACTTAGGAGAATATCGAGCGTTAAGGGTGTTTATTTGCGTTTCCATCCGCTGGCCATCGCTACTTGAATGAAGTGTGTCCTGAATATCATAGAGATGAAATGCGGGTAGCTGGCTGGTTGCATTACTAATCGCATCATTAGCCGCTCGCAACGTCTCCAAGCGTAGATAATTTCTAGACGTTCCCGCCATTGATGCTGAGCTAAGACCTGAAACTTCAGCCATTTTTGCTAACCCCATGTTTGTTCCCATCGCAACAATACAGGCGAAAATTTCACGAGGATCAGCTTCATGCTTTACATAACGATCTAATACATGGGTAAATGCATTTAAAAATCCAGTATTACCCGCAACAAACCACAGTAGATCCGCAATACCAATTCCTGGTAACTGGCTGTAAAAATCGCTAATAACGGATTCATCACTGCTCGGATAAAGCAGCTTCCAACGACGCTTTTCGGCAGCCCCAATGACTTTAATATGTTTGTTGACCCCATCAGAAATATGTTGGTTAATCGCACTATAACGTGCTGCTAGCATAGTATGAAATACAGCCAGAGTATCTTGGATAGGGACCAATAAAATGGGTGCACTAATATCTTGCAATACTCGTTCTTTATCCTGCCATCTAAGATCGCTTATTAAGTCATCTTCAAAGCGGCGAAATTCATTACTATGTTTAACGTACACATCACCCGCTTCCAGTGAGTTGCGTAGTAGGCGATAGACCAAAAACTCATAGCGATCTACATCTAGCGTTTTAAATGTTTTACCCTCTTTACTAAACAAATATCGGCGTAAACCTTTAGGAATAATCTCAGTCGGAAATGCATTAGGGTCAGTTTGCCTTGGTGATTTTTCTGTGCGCAACAAGTTTTGTAAAAACCCGATAGCTTCAAGCAAAGGAGAGTCTTCTACACGTCCGGCAAAATCCAGATCAGTAAAAAGTTGCCTTAAGTTACGTTTGAATGTGGCGGATAATTTTGTGTAATGTGACCATTCAAATGCCGTTTTGTCGAAAGCAATATTGCGTAAGTAATCAGCAACTAATGGGAATCTCTCTTGTTCAAGCAATGCATAGGCTTTTTCTTTAATAACGGAAAAAGGTGTGTCATCGGTGATGGTGTCATCCGTAAACAGGCTCAATACATGACCCGCAGCCTGTAAATTTTTCGCTGCATTGGTAACCGCATTATTCATTGCTTCTTCAGCGGCACGCTTGGCCTGTTTCTCATATTGATCGACCCAATAGAGCAATGCTTCAATTAAGTTGTCATTAATTTGCTGAAACCGATGAAAAGCAAAAAACAGCAGATATAACTGAGCCGTCTCTTTTTTCATGCGTTGAAGTTTATAAGTGGTATAAAACTTAACCATAGAAGCATAATACTTGCCGCTTTCATTGGAGATCCCCGCTGTTATGAGGAACTGCTTGGCAAACTCATGTAGAGGCTGGAAAAACTGCCTCCGTGCTACTTCGTGTCGCAATTCTTTATAACTAAAATCTTTAGCTTCATGTTTTAATGCGCTGACGCGAAACAATCCTGATTCTGCCCGAAGCAAAGCCGCTAATTGCTGATCGATGAGTGAAGTCATGCAAGTGCTAAGTAATCGAGCAATACGGGTGCGTTCATAAGCCACCACTCTACCAATCATCTCTTGCATATACCGGTAACGGGGCATGACAATACGGTGTAATGCTAAGTATTGAGTTAATTCACGAAAGATAAAGATAGGTTGTGTCGATAACATCGCAACCCGCTGTGCTTTATCTTCCAAATCAACTTTTACCTCATTATCACATTGCTTATACTGGAATAAATCAAGAATTGCTCGTTGTTGTTCTGCTCTAATCGGTCTCGAGGGACTTTTCAGTCTTGAAAGCGTTTTGGTGGGAAAGTACAGTGCGGTAATGTAATCCAAGTCATTCAATACTGATGATTCTTGTTCATAACTGAAAAACTGCCGTTTGGCTTTGAAATAGCCCAGTTGCAATACTAAATGGGCTGCCACAGAAAACGTTCGGGTATTGTCAAATAGCTCTCGCTCTTTAGCACTTAAGTCAAAATATAATCGACGATCATCATCTGAAAAATGAGGTAATCCAAACAGTTCATCTATTTCATCGGTTGACAAAATAGATAGCCGCCGAGCGTCATTTTTCATGGATAACCTCTTATTTGGCACTGTTGCAAAGTTAGCGATGAGGCAGCCTTTTGTCTTATTCAAAGGCCTTACATTTCAAAAACTCTGCTTACCAGGCGCATTTCGCCCAGGGGATCACCATAATAAAATGCTGAGGCCTGGCCTTTGCGTAGTGCACGCATCACCTCAATACCTTTGATGGTGGCGTAAGCCGTCTTCATGGATTTAAATCCCAGCGTGGCGCCGATTATCCGTTTCAGTTTGCCATGATCGCATTCAATCACGTTGTTCCGGTACTTAATCTGTCGGTGTTCAACGTCAGACGGGCACCGGCCTTCGCGTTTGAGCAGAGCAAGCGCGCGACCATAGGCGGGCGCTTTATCCGTGTTGATGAATCGCGGGATCTGCCACTTCTTCACGTTGTTGAGGATTTTACCCAGAAACCGGTATGCAGCTTTGCTGTTACGACGGGAGGAGAGATAAAAATCGACAGTGCGGCCCCGGCTGTCGACGGCCCGGTACAGATACGCCCAGCGGCCATTGACCTTCACGTAGGTTTCATCCATGTGCCACGGGCAAAGATCGGAAGGGTTACGCCAGTACCAGCGCAGCCGTTTTTCCATTTCAGGCGCATAACGCTGAACCCAGCGGTAAATCGTGGAGTGATCGACATTCACTCCGCGTTCAGCCAGCATCTCCTGCAGCTCACGGTAACTGATGCCGTATTTGCAGTACCAGCGTACGGCCCACAGAATGATGTCACGCTGAAAATGCCGGCCTTTGAATGGGTTCATGTGCAGCTCCATCAGCAAAAGGGGATGATAAGTTTATCACCACCGACTATTTGCAACAGTGCCGAAACGACTGAGCAAAATGATCAGTGATCTACTCCCTCCGGTGGATTTAACGGAGTTGCTGCTCGAAATTAACGCCCATACCGGATTTGCTGATGAGTTTTTCCATGCTAGTGAAGCCAGTGCCAGAGTTGATGATCTGCCCGTCAGCATCAGCGCCGTGCTGATGGCTGAAGCCTGCAATATCGGTCTGGAACCACTGATCAGATCAAATGTTCCTGCACTGACCCGACACCGGCTGAACTGGACAAAAGCGAACTATCTGCGGGCTGAAACTATCACCAGCGCTAATGCCAGACTGGTTGATTTTCAGGCAACGCTGCCACTGGCACAGATATGGGGTGGAGGAGAAGTGGCATCTGCAGATGGAATGCGCTTTGTTACGCCAGTCAGAACAATCAATGCCGGACCGAACCGCAAATACTTTGGTAATAACAGAGGGATCACCTGGTACAACTTTGTGTCCGATCAGTATTCCGGCTTTCATGGCATCGTTATACCGGGGACGCTGAGGGACTCTATCTTTGTGCTGGAAGGTCTTCTGGAACAGGAGACCGGGCTGAATCCAACCGAAATTATGACCGATACAGCAGGTGCCAGCGAACTTGTCTTTGGCCTTTTCTGGCTGCTGGGATACCAGTTTTCTCCACGCCTGGCTGATGCCGGTGCTTCGGTTTTCTGGCGAATGGACCATGATGCCGACTATGGCGTGCTGAATGATATTGCCAGAGGGCAATCAGATCCCCGAAAAATAGTCCTTCAGTGGGACGAAATGATCCGGACCGCTGGCTCCCTGAAGCTGGGCAAAGTACAGGTTTCAGTGCTGGTCCGTTCATTGCTGAAAAGTGAACGTCCTTCCGGACTGACTCAGGCAATCATTGAAGTGGGGCGCATCAACAAAACGCTGTATCTGCTTAATTATATTGATGATGAAGATTACCGCCGGCGCATTCTGACCCAGCTTAATCGGGGAGAAAGTCGCCATGCCGTTGCCAGAGCCATCTGTCACGGTCAAAAAGGTGAGATAAGAAAACGATATACCGACGGTCAGGAAGATCAACTGGGCACACTGGGGCTGGTCACTAACGCCGTCGTGTTATGGAACACTATTTATATGCAGGCAGCCCTGGATCATCTCCGGGCGCAGGGTGAAACACTGAATGATGAAGATATCGCACGCCTCTCCCCGCTTTGCCACGGACATATCAATATGCTCGGCCATTATTCCTTCACGCTGGCAGAACTGGTGACCAAAGGACATCTGAGACCATTAAAAGAGGCGTCAGAGGCAGAAAACGTTGCTTAACGTGAGTTTTCGTTCCACTGAGCGTCAGACCCCGCCAACTGCTCGTCCAGCAGCTGCAAACGCTCTTCCAGGTACTGGTCGCTGTTCGGGTTGATCGCCAGGGGCAGGGCCTGCTCGCGCTTGAGTGCGGCGAACTTCTCGGCCGGCAGCAGGTAGTCGTCGAAGTCGCGGAACTGCCGCGAGCCCTTGACCCAGATGTCGCCGGAGCGCAGGGCGTTCTTCAGCTCGGACAGGGCGCAGATTTCGTAGAATTTCCGGTCGAGGCCTTCCGGGGTGATCACCAGCGGCTTCCAGCGCGGCTTGATGAAGGCCGTGGGTGCATCGGCCGGCACCTTGCGCAGGTTGTCGGCGTTCATCTCACGCAGGGTCTGCACGGCTGCCAGCACGCCTTGCGCGGCCGGCCCGTGCTGTTCCCCAACTTTTCGCTCGGCGAAGAGTATGAACATGCGCCGCCGGCGACGAATCGCCAAATCTCACCGTATCTCCCGAGCGGACGATTTCGCACCGGTCTGCCCGTCGAAGGGCTTGCGATCGAACGGGGCGACCTTTTCTATGCATGTCCGCGAGCCAGCGTCTTTTATGGCACGGCGCTCGACGCCGACCTTCGGACGCGCGGCGTAAGCACGCTTGTCATGGCCGGGATAAGCACCACCGGCGTTGTTCTTTCAAGCGTCGCCTGGGCTAGTGATGCGGACTACGACGTGCGTTTGGTCCAGGACTGCTGCTACGACCCGGATCGGGATGCCCACGAAGCTCTGTTGCGTTCCGGGTTCGGCGGACGTGTACAGGTCGTGTAATTTTCGGGCCTCGCATGATCGCGGCCATAGCCGCAGGTGGATTGGTGCGAGGCAGGGCCAGTCCAAGTCAGGGTGCGGTCATCGCGGCGCCTGCAACTCTCAAAAACCCATCGCCGTAGCGGAGGTCTTGTAATCGCATGTCATTACGCACGCCCGATTTATTGTTCACAGCGATAGCACCTGCCATTTGGGGCAGCACCTACATTGTCACCACCCAATACCTGCCGAACTTCTCACCGATGACGGTCGCGATGCTGCGGGCGTTGCCGGCGGGTTTATTGCTCGTGATGATCGTCCGACAGATTCCAACGGGAATCTGGTGGATGCGCATCTTCATCCTCGGCGCACTTAATATTTCGCTATTCTGGAGCTTGTTGTTTATTTCGGTCTACCGCCTGCCGGGCGGGGTCGCGGCGACGGTAGGCGCTGTGCAGCCGCTGATGGTCGTGTTCATCTCTGCCGCTCTGCTAGGTAGCCCGATACGATTGATGGCGGTCCTGGGGGCTATTTGCGGAACTGCGGGCGTGGCGCTGTTGGTGTTGACACCAAACGCAGCGCTAGATCCTGTCGGCGTCGCAGCGGGCCTGGCGGGGGCGGTTTCCATGGCGTTCGGAACCGTGCTGACCCGCAAGTGGCAACCTCCCGTGCCTCTGCTCACCTTTACCGCCTGGCAACTGGCGGCCGGAGGACTTCTGCTCGTTCCAGTAGCTTTAGTGTTTGATCCGCCAATCCCGATGCCTACAGGAACCAATGTTCTCGGCCTGGCGTGGCTCGGCCTGATCGGAGCGGGTTTAACCTACTTCCTTTGGTTCCGGGGGATCTCGCGACTCGAACCTACAGTTGTTTCCTTACTGGGCTTTCTCAGCCCGGGGACCGCCGTGTTGCTAGGATGGTTGTTCTTGGATCAGACGCTGAGTGCGCTTCAAATCATCGGCGTCCTGCTCGTGATCGGGAGTATCTGGCTGGGCCAACGTTCCAACCGCACTCCTAGGGCGCGTATAGCTTGCCGGAAGTCGCCTTGACCCGCATGGCATAGGCCTATCGTTTCCACGATCAGCGATCGGCTCGTTGCCCTGCGCCGCTCCAAAGCCCGCGACGCAGCGCCGGCAGGCAGAGCAAGTAGAGGGCAGCGCCTGCAATCCATGCCCACCCGTTCCACGTTGTTATAGAAGCCGCATAGATCGCCGTGAAGAGGAGGGGTCCGACGATCGAGGTCAGGCTGGTGAGCGCCGCCAGTGAGCCTTGCAGCTGCCCCTGACGTTCCTCATCCACCTGCCTGGACAACATTGCTTGCAGCGCCGGCATTCCGATGCCACCCGAAGCAAGCAGGACCATGATCGGGAACGCCATCCATCCCCGTGTCGCGAAGGCAAGCAGGATGTAGCCTGTGCCGTCGGCAATCATTCCGAGCATGAGTGCCCGCCTTTCGCCGAGCCGGGCGGCTACAGGGCCGGTGATCATTGCCTGGGCGAGTGAATGCAGAATGCCAAATGCGGCAAGCGAAATGCCGATCGTGGTCGCGTCCCAGTGAAAGCGATCCTCGCCGAAAATGACCCAAAGCGCGGCCGGCACCTGTCCGACAAGTTGCATGATGAAGAAGACCGCCATCAGGGCGGCGACGACGGTCATGCCCCGGGCCCACCGGAACGAAGCGAGCGGGTTGAGAGCCTCCCGGCGTAACGGCCGGCGTTCGCCTTTGTGCGACTCCGGCAAAAGGAAACAGCCCGTCAGGAAATTGAGGCCGTTCAAGGCTGCCGCGGCGAAGAACGGAGCGTGGGGGGAGAAACCGCCCATCAGCCCACCGAGCACAGGTCCCGCGACCATCCCGAACCCGAAACAGGCGCTCATGAAGCCGAAGTGCCGCGCGCGCTCATCGCCATCAGTGATATCGGCAATATAAGCGCCGGCTACCGCCCCAGTCGCCCCGGTGATGCCGGCCACGATCCGCCCGATATAGAGAACCCAAAGGAAAGGCGCCGTCGCCATGATGGCGTAGTCGACAGCAGCGCCGGCCAGCGAGACGAGCAAGACCGGCCGCCGCCCGAAACGATCCGACAGCGCGCCCAGCACAGGTGCGCAGGCAAATTGCATCAACGCATACAGCGCCAGCAGAATGCCATAGTGGGCGGTGACGTCGTTCGAGTGAACCAGATCGCGCAGGAGGCCCGGCAGCACCGGCATAATCAGGCCGATGCCGACAGCGTCGAGCGCGACAGTGCTCAGAATTACGATCAGGGGTCTGTTGGGTTTCACGTCTGGCCTCCGGACCAGCCTCCGCTGGTCCGATTGAACGCGCGGATTCTTTATCACTGATAAGTTGGTGGACATATTATGTTTATCAGTGATAAAGTGTCAAGCATGACAAAGTTGCAGCCGAATACAGTGATCCGTGCCGCCCTGGACCTGTTGAACGAGGTCGGCGTAGACGGTCTGACGACACGCAAACTGGCGGAACGGTTGGGGGTTCAGCAGCCGGCGCTTTACTGGCACTTCAGGAACAAGCGGGCGCTGCTCGACGCACTGGCCGAAGCCATGCTGGCGGAGAATCATACGCATTCGGTGCCGAGAGCCGACGACGACTGGCGCTCATTTCTGATCGGGAATGCCCGCAGCTTCAGGCAGGCGCTGCTCGCCTACCGCGATGGCGCGCGCATCCATGCCGGCACGCGACCGGGCGCACCGCAGATGGAAACGGCCGACGCGCAGCTTCGCTTCCTCTGCGAGGCGGGTTTTTCGGCCGGGGACGCCGTCAATGCGCTGATGACAATCAGCTACTTCACTGTTGGGGCCGTGCTTGAGGAGCAGGCCGGCGACAGCGATGCCGGCGAGCGCGGCGGCACCGTTGAACAGGCTCCGCTCTCGCCGCTGTTGCGGGCCGCGATAGACGCCTTCGACGAAGCCGGTCCGGACGCAGCGTTCGAGCAGGGACTCGCGGTGATTGTCGATGGATTGGCGAAAAGGAGGCTCGTTGTCAGGAACGTTGAAGGACCGAGAAAGGGTGACGATTGATCAGGACCGCTGCCGGAGCGCAACCCACTCACTACAGCAGAGCCATGTAGACAACATCCCCTCCCCCTTTCCACCGCGTCAGACGCCCGTAGCAGCCCGCTACGGGCTTTTTCATGCCCTGCCCTAGCGTCCAAGCCTCACGGCCGCGCTCGGCCTCTCTGGCGGCCTTCTGGCGCTCCTGCTGCGGCGTCCGCTCGTGGGCCGTGGCGCGGGTCCGCGCGCCGGCCTCGTGCGCCTGGCGCTCGCGGGCGAGGTCCAGGGCGGCCGTCTTCACGTTCTGCCTTGCGCAGATGAGATAGGGGAGCCCGCAGAATTCGGAAAAAATCGTACGCTAAGGTTTTCCGGGCATCCGTAAGGGCCGAAACTTCCCGTCTTCCAGTCTGCGGCTCTGCCGCCAGACGTAATCGCCGGTTAGGTTGATGTGCTCCCAGCCCAGCGGCGACAGGAATTGCAGCAGCTCGCCGTCCACCGGCTTGCCGGCCTCGACCAACCCCTGGGTGGCGCGTTCCAGGTACACCGTGTTCCACAGCACGATAGCCGCCGTCACCAGGTTGAGGCCGCTGGCCCGGTAGCGCTGCTGCTCGAAGCTCCGATCCCTGATTTCCCCAAGGCGGTTGAAGAACACCGCCCTGGCCAGCGAGTTGCGCGCCTCACCTTTGTTCAGGCCGGCATGCACGCGGCGGCGCAGTTCAACACTTTGCAGCCAGTCCAGGATGAACAGCGTGCGCTCGATCCGGCCCAGCTCGCGCAGGGCCACGGCCAGTCCGTTCTGGCGCGGGTAGCTGCCGAGCTTGCGCAGCATCAGCGAGGCGGTGACGGTGCCCTGCTTGATCGAGCTGGCCAGGCGCAGGATGTCGTCCCAGTGGGCACGCACGTGCTTGATGTTCAGGGTGCCGCCGATCAGCGGGCGCAACGTCGGGTAGGCTTGCACGCCCTGCGGCACGTACAGCTTGGTTTCGCCGAGGTCGCGGATGCGCGGCGCGAAGCGGAAGCCTAGCAGGTGCATCAGGGCAAAGACGTGATCGGTGAAGCCGGCCGTGTCGGTGTAGTGCTCCTCGATCCGCAGGTCGGACTCGTGGTACAGCAGGCCGTCGAGCACATAGGTGGAATCGCGGACGCCGACATTCACCACGCGGGTGCTGAACGGCGCGTACTGGTCGGAGATATGGGTATAGAACAGCCGTCCCGGCTCGCTACCGTACTTCGGGTTGACGTGCCCGGTGCTCTCGCCCCGGCCACCCGCGCGGAAGCGCTGGCCATCGGAGGATGAGGTCGTGCCGTCGCCCCAGTGGGCGGCAAAGGCGTGGCGATACTGGTGGTTGACCAGCTCGGCCAAGGCCGCCGAATAGGTTTCGTCGCGGATGTGCCAGGCTTGCAGCCAGGACAGCTTGGCGTAGGTCAGGCCGGGGCTCGACTCGGCCATCTTGGTCAGCCCGAGGTTGATCGCATCACCGAGGATTGCGGACAGCAGCAACGTCCTGTCTTTGGCCTCGGCCCCGTCCTTCAAGTGGGTGAAGTGGCGGCTGAAGCCCGTCCAGTCGTCCACGTCCATCAGCAGTTCGGTGATCTTGATGCGCGGCAGTAACTGGCTGGTTTGGTCGATCAGCGCCTGCGCCCGATCCGGCACCGCCGCATCCAGCGGGGTGATTTTCAGCCCTGACTCGGTGAGGATGGCATCGGGCAGCTCGTTGTCCTTGGCCAGGCGGGTGACGGTGGCCAACTGCTCGTCCAGCAGCTGCAAACGCTCTTCCAGGTACTGGTCGCTGTTCGGGTTGATCGCCAGGGGCAGGGCCTGCTCGCGCTTGAGTGCGGCGAACTTCTCGGCCGGCAGCAGGTAGTCGTCGAAGTCGCGGAACTGCCGCGAGCCCTTGACCCAGATGTCGCCGGAGCGCAGGGCGTTCTTCAGCTCGGACAGGGCGCAGATTTCGTAGAATTTCCGGTCGAGGCCTTCCGGGGTGATCACCAGCGGCTTCCAGCGCGGCTTGATGAAGGCCGTGGGTGCATCGGCCGGCACCTTGCGCAGGTTGTCGGCGTTCATCTCACGCAGGGTCTGCACGGCTGCCAGCACGCCTTGCGCGGCCGGCGCGGCGCGCAGTTCCAGCACCTCCAGCAAGGCCGGCGTGTAACGGCGCAGGGTGGCGAAGTTCTCGCCGACCAGGTGCAGGTGGTCGAAGCCTTCCGGCCGGGCCAGCAGCTCGGCCTCGCTGACGCTCTCGGTGAACTCGTCCCAGGGAATCACCGCCTCGATGGCGGCATAGGGGTCGCTGCCGCTTTCCTTCGCTTCCAGCAGCGCCTGGCCGATCCTGGAGTACAGGCGCACCTTGTCGTTGATCGCCTTGCCCTGCTTCTGGAACTGCTGCTGATGCTTGTGCTTCGCGCCGCTGAACAGCTTGACCAGGATGCGGTCATGCAGATCGACCAGCTCATCGATCACGGTCGCGGTGCTCTCCAGCACCACGGCGGCCAGGGTCGCGTAGCGGCGCTGCGGCTCGAACTTACCGAGGTCTTTGGGCGTCATCTGCCCACCCTCGCGGGCCAGCTTGAGCAGGCGGTTCTGGTGGATGTGCCGGCCCAGGCCTTCGGGCAAGTCCACCAACTGAAATGTCTTCAGCCGCTCGATGTGTTCCAGCATGTGCCGAGAGTTGGGTTTCAGCGGTGCCTGGCGCAGCCAGGTCAACCAGGTGATGCTGCTGCCGGCCTTGAGCTTCAACAGCTCGTCCAGCTTGGCCCGATGCGAGTCCGTGAGTGGTTCGACCAGGGCGCGGTAGACCCGCCGATTGGCTCGCGCAATGGCTTCCGAGCAGGCCCGGTCAATCACGCTCAGCGCCGGCAGGATGCGTCGTTTCTGCCGTAGGCTCTCCAGGGCCTGACCGGCCAGCAGCAAGCCTTTGTCGGTCTGCTGGGCCAGCTCGGTTAGCTCGCGCACCAGGGCGCGGAAGTCGGACAGGCCGAACGGGGCCAGTTGCAGGTAGGTGCGCAGTTCCTGGGCATGCTCGCGACGGGTCACGTCGCGCTCGCCGTACTTTGCCCAGCTCGCCGGCTCGGCCTGGACTTGCTTCGCCACCCACAGGATGACCGGCTCGGGCAGCTCGCTGTCGGTTCCCAGCGCGTAACCGGGGTAGCGCAGCAGGCAGAGCTGCACGGCGAAGCCGAGGCGGTTGGCGTCGCCGCGTCGCTGGCGGATCAGCGACAGGTCGGAGTCGTTGAAGGTGTAGTAGCGGATCAGGTCATCCTGGCTTTCCGGCAGCGCAAGCAGGGTGTCCCGCTCCGTGGCCGAGAGGATCAAGCGACGCGGCATGTGTCAGTCGTCCGTGCGGAGGTACTGGTAGAGGGTTTCCCGGCTGATGTTGAACTCGCGGGCAAGCTGCGCCTTGGGCTCGCCGGCCGTCGCTCGCTGCCGCAGGGTAGCAGCCTGCTCATCGGACAGGGCTTTCTTGCGGCCCCGGTACGCGCCACGCTGCTTGGCCAAGGCGATGCCCTCACGCTGCCGCTCGCGGATCAGGGCGCGCTCGAACTCAGCGAAGGCCCCCATCACCGACAGCATCAGGTTGGCCATCGGCGAGTCCTCGCCAGTGAACACCAGGCCCTCCTTCAGGAACTCGATGCGCACGCCGCGCTGAGTCAGCTTCTGTACCAAGCGACGCAGGTCATCGAGGTTGCGGGCCAGCCGATCCATGCTGTGCACCACCACTGTATCGCCTTCGCGGACGAAGCTCAGCAGCGCTTCGAGCTGGGGGCGCTGGGTGTCCTTGCCCGATGCCTTGTCGGTGAACACCTTGCTCACCTGGGTTTGTTCCAGCTGGCGTTCCGGGTTCTGGTCAAAGCTGCTGACCCGGACGTAGCCGATGCGGTGCCCCTGCACGATGTCTCCTTGGTTGAAGGCGGCTTAAGTGCACTTTCTGTTCCGTTGTGCCTCAAAGCCCATTTCTGTCAGGCTGAAATCTATAACCTTCGCGGGCATGTGTCAAAAAATGGGAAAGCAGACTCTATTCTGACGAAGCGGCGCGGCCCTGCCTGACATCAAGTTAGGGTATAGCCTAGATTGACATGCGCGATGCAACCCTTAACTTGCTTGCACCTATCGTTTCCATGCTAGCTTTATCGTAACGCTCAAGAAATTGGGCTTAATGCCGAAAACAATAAAATAAAACAGCCAACCCTTGAGGTTCTTATGCGCCAGAATTTACCAGTGACGGGTCGAAACTTAGAACTCCCAAAAGATGCCAATATTCTTTCGACTACCTCCCCTCAAAGCCATATCACGTACGTTAATCCTGACTTCATTAAAATCAGTGGTTTCACTGAGGAAGAACTATTAGGCCAGCCTCACAACATCGTAAGACACCCAGATATGCCGCCTGCTGCATTTGAGCATATGTGGAGTACATTAAAATCTGGCCGCTCATGGATGGGGCTAGTAAAAAATCGCTGTAAAAATGGCGACCACTATTGGGTAAGTGCTTATGTAACGCCAATAGCTAAGAATGGTTCGATTGTTGAATACCAGTCTGTAAGGACCAAGCCTGAACCTGAGCAGGTTTTGGCTGCGGAAAAATTATATGCTCAATTGAGAAGCGGGAAGGCCGCGAGGCCGAAATTGGCTGCTAGCTTTTCCGTGAAAATACTCTTGCTCATATGGGGTAGTATTATATCAAGCGCAATGGCTGCCGGCATGCTTACTGATACATCAATAAGCAGCTTATTGTTAGCCACTTTAATGTCAGGAAGCTTAAGCTCTGTTAGTGTTTTGGCTATTCTCTCTCCTCTTGGAAGACTGGTTGAAAGAGCCAGGAATATTTCCAATAACCCATTAAGTCAATCCCTCTACACTGGGCGCACCGATGAGTTTGGCCAAATAGAGTTTGCTTTACGAATGATGCAAGCTGAAACAGGCGCCATAGTAGGTCGCATAGGTGATGCATCAAATCGGCTTAGCGAACACACCCGAGGCCTACTAAAGGATATTGAGTCAAGCAATGTACTTACAGTTGAGCAGCAGGCAGAGACAGATCAAATAGCAACGGCAGTAAACCAAATGGTGGCAAGCATTCAAGAGGTTGCGAGCAATGCACAGCATGCTGCAGATGCGGCCGGAAGAGCAGACACTGAGACGGCATCTGGCCAGCGTCTGGTAGCCCACACAAGCCAGTCAATCACTGCCCTTGAAGGTGAAATTAGGCAAGCCACTCAGGTTATTCATGAGCTTGAAGGTCAAAGTAACGAGATATCAAAAGTTCTTGACGTTATACGAGGGATCGCCGAGCAAACGAATTTGTTGGCACTCAACGCAGCAATTGAGGCCGCGCGTGCTGGTGAGCAGGGGCGTGGTTTTGCTGTTGTCGCCGATGAGGTTCGCAGTCTTGCTGCTCGCACACAGCAATCGACAACGGATATTCAAAGCATGATCAGCGCTCTACAAGAGCGAGCGCAATCCGCTGTTACAGTCATGGAGCAAAGTAGTCGGCAAGCGCACACGAGTGTAGCTCACGCAGAGGAAGCAGCTACAGCTCTTGATGGAATTGGCCAACGCGTTAACGAAATTACCGACATGAACGCGCAAATAGCGACTGCGGTCGAGCAGCAGGGAGCAGTAAGTGAAGACATAAACCGCAGTATTATCAATATACGCGATGCTGCTGATACCAATGTACAGACCGGGCAGAATAATTTGCAAAGTGCGAAATCTGTCGCTCAGTTAACTAGCGCTCTGAGCGAACTGGCAAAACAGTTTTGGGAAAAACGAGGATAACGCTTTTCAGTATCTCGACAGGGATAACTTACTTTACCATCGGTTATCCCTTTTAGCCGCACAAATTTTAGCCATGGCTTTTCAGGAAGTCAGGGCTATCAGAATGGCCTTAGAAAGCCTAGTCAAAGAGCTGTCACGAGAACACCGTTAGCTTAGCGTACGATTTTTTCCGAATTCTGCGGTTCCCCCTAATAGCAACGATATACGGTTTAGCGTGGCTTATTCACGGGTAAGCCACTTAATGTAAAAAATTCATACACTATCGGGAGAGTTAAGGCTTGCTTTAACGAAAAAGGGCTTACGATAGCTTTAACTATGACAACAAGGACATTGCATTCATGAAAAAATCGTTATTTACCCTAAGCCTTTTGGCTTCAATTGTGGCGTTTAACTCTCACGCAGTGCGCATGGGTGAAGATGTTTCCGAAGACGAATACAGCGATTACATTGTACGCTTTGAGGCTCACGATGGAAAAGGCACCACGACTTGTGGTGGATTATTGATTGCGGGCGAATATATCTTAACTGCCGCCCACTGCGTGGGTGATCAGCGCCGAGAAAACCTCACATGGGTTTATGACTGGTGGATCGATGCCGGAGCCAGCAATAACATCAAAGTTTATCAAGGCACGGCGTTTAATGCCCCCAAGACCACAACGACCACCTACCAAGTTCTCAATTTATTAAAAGAGGATGCGGACTATGCGTTGCTCTACCAAGAAGCTCGCGCTGAATATGAGTATTTAAAAGCGCAAAACCCAAGTTTTGAGTGGAGTCGGCAAGATAATAGATTTCAATCGGATAGCTTTCGCGGGGCCAATTTTCATGACATCGCATTGATCAAGCTCGCCACGGCGGTTTCTCAAACCTCTCACGCAGCGATCACGCCAGCTTTTGACCGAACCACCCAAACCTTTAATGCACAAGCCAATCAGCGTATGCTGTTTAAAGGCTGGGGTCGGGACGAAACCGGCCAAAAACCACAAACCATGCAGAAAGTCTATTTAAATTGGCTCACCAAGCCTCCTGAGTGGGCAACTGGCACCATGATTAGTGATGTGAATTACATTCCCAATTTTTTGCGCTATCAAGCTCAGCTAGAGGAGACATTAGAGCGCTGTAGCGCTGCCGATATAACCCGCAACTGCATATACGGTTATTACGATTTCACTGCTCTAGTGCCTGATGTGAAAGGTGCCACGCCAGACACTGGCGACTCCGGCACTCCTCTGGAGCTGGAACCCAATAAAATTATTGCCTTGGCGATTCGCACAGTGTCTTATACTGGCACCCCTGAATTTAGCCAATTCACTCACTTGGGCTGGTATTTGCCTCATATCGCCTCAAAAATTAACGCGATTACCGCACCAAAGCAGTTGGATTTTGTTGTCGAAGTGGAAAGTGAAGAGGTTATTGTACCGCCGATGACTACCACCTTTGCGGTGCAAAACTTAACCGACATTGACCAAACTCTCGCCCCTTATCTGGTGGGAGCGGTGAATGAAACGGTAAGTGGCTGTGATACCACGCTCAAACCAACGCAATCTTGTGAAATCACCGTGACCTTTGAGGGGGCGAATCAAGCTACGCTGCATCTTGGCGACAATAGCGATACCTCACTACCTATTTCGCTGAGTGTTGAAGTGAAAGCCGATGACGAAGACCAAGGCAACAACAACGGCGACAATAACAATAACGGCGGAGACAACTCAACGAGTGGCGGCAGCGGTGGTGGTGGCTCAATGGGCTTTTGGAGCTTGCTGTTAGGTGTAGTGCTTTGCTTGAGAAAGCGCCAATAAGCCTCAGCGTTAACGTCAATCATTCAATCCCAAACCCTGCAAATGCAGGGTTTTTTACTTGCCACATCCGCGCTCACATCAATAAATCGCCAACCTAACCGCAACAAGAGAACATCCTGTTAATACAAGAAATTAACATCCACATTATTGGCAACCTTTTTGCTCCCGATTAACTAAACAGCACCGTTATAGAGGTATCAAGTTTAGTAAATCAGCAGCCCGCTGCGTACTGTGGGGCTAGTTTAAATGAAGTCGGGATGTACAAGGCAATGGAAGAAGCATTAACCAGATACTTTTCGGAAGTCAATCAACGCCACTCTATCAGTCGAGAGGAAGAAGAGGCTCTGTATCCACGTTTAAGAGAGCCACAAGTACGCCAACTCATTGTTGAGTCGAACTTAAAAATCGCCCTAAAACACGCTCATCACTATGCCAAGATCTATCCCTTAATAGATTTGGCTGACTTAGTATGCGAGGCCAATTTGGGATTAACGATTGCAATAGGAAAATTCGACCCGACTAAAGGCTTTCGGTACTCAACGTATGCTGAGCATTGGATCCTTAATCGTTTAAAATCGTATGTCAGCGCAAGAGAGTCTGTAGTCAAAAAGCCCCATGCGGAATTTTATGAGGCGATAAAACTGATAAAACAAGAAGACTCCAGTGAAGCGCTCCCACCGCACACAAAAGATCGACTGATCTCGCGTTTGCAACCGGACCTGTCGTTTGATGCTGATTTAGAAACGATAGAGCATTACTCTCAAGACGGACTTCTCTTGGCCGATAGCTCCGATTTGGAGGAAGCGACGCATTTAAAAATGTTAGCCCATCAAATACAATCGTGGTGCGAAGACTTATCGAACACCGAAAAAGCCTGTCTTGATGCTCTCTATGGCTTAAATAATACCGATGAACTGTCCCCCAAGGAGTTATCCAATCAAATTGGGAAGTCCTATTCTGCAATCATAAAGATCCGAAATCGCTCATTGAAAAAACTCAAAGAAAAAGTCGAACCCATATAAGGCCCAATTTGCATGCTGTTAAAAAAATTCGCCTGTTACTTCTTGTTACCGTGTTCGTCGCCGCCGACTCTGTAAATTCGCTCTCAGCCCAGGCGACCGAAAGCATAACAAAGCTCAATCAAGATAGGGTTTGTCTTATCCAGGATGCTTATAAAGCAGGTGTAGGAGGAATAATGTTTCATACTAAGCAGTCAAGTAACCCTGTTTGTACCGTTCTAAATGATACTCACCCAGAAATAAAGATTCATACTAATTCCTACTACAAAATCTGAGTCACGCTACAGCTGAGTAATAAAGCATCATACTGGTTGTCTTGAGCATCCACAGATTGATTGGCCCCATTCAAACACGTTTCTGGACAGAAATCATTCAGAGCAGAAGTCTGGATTGTGTACTTCCCAAAACAACCCCCCATTCTAAATCAACCTAAACCGTTCACTTCCCATTCTAGCAAGATGAATTTGACACGACCATTGTCCAGTAAACAGATAGCCAAATAAGTAGTGTATTTTTTATCGATACATTTACCCTTGCTTTGTATTGAAAATTAGATACAACAACCATTACAACGTATGCAAAATTAGATACTATTTACGTTGTGGTGTATTTATTTAGAGATACAGAGTTATGAAAAAATCCGGTGTCTATGCCGTTGCACTCAAGCAAGTCAAAGCAAAAATCAGCGCTTTACTCGATTTATCTGTGCCTAAACCGCCGAAAAATGGTTGGGTGCGCAGTATCCGTGAGGCCTTGGGGATGTCGGGCACGCAATTAGGTGAACGTCTTAATATCTCTCGTAATCAAGTCTCCATATTGGAGCGTAAAGAAGCCGATGAAACCATCACACTCAAACAACTTAAACAACTGGCGAGCGGGCTCGATGCCGAACTGGTTTATGCGATTGTTCCGCGTCAGTCGATTGATGACATGATAGAAGCGCGCGCTATGGAGTTGGCCAAGCAGCGTTTGGCCATGAGCCACCAATCGATGTTTTTAGAAGCACAGCAGTTAACCTCAGAGCAACAACAGCAAGCGCTGGTTCAATTAGCCAATGAGATTAAAACGGGCAGCACCCGAGATTTGTGGAAAGTCAGTTTGCAGGAGAAATACCAATGAGTCTGTTTGTTGAACCAGAGGGCGCAACCCAACTAAATACCGATGATGTTGCCGGGCTGAAATTTGATCACATCACGACTCGCGAAGAGCTTAATGAGCTTGAAAATGCCAACATCCTACAAGGGTTGAGTTGGTTAGCCTCAACGCCTAAAACCAGTATGAATGACATTCTTTCTATGGCGTTTGTGGAAGAGTTGCATCAACGTTTGTTTGGTGATGTGTGGGAATGGGCCGGCAGCTACCGTCACCGAGAGTTAAACATTGGTGTCGATCCGCTGAATATCCGGCCAGATTTACACAACTTACTGGAAGACATCAAATGCTGGATTGAGTTTGAACACTATGACAACCTAGAACTCTCGGCCCGGATACAGCACAGGTTAGTTAAAATTCACCCTTTTCCTAACGGCAACGGACGTCACTCGCGCGTGATGACGGACTACATACGAATGGTACTACTCAGACAAAAACCTTTAGTTTGGTCCAATACAGATTTGGATAAACAAAGCCAAGAGCGGGGTGAGTACATTGCGAGCTTACGCCAAGCTGATGCCGGCGATTATGCGCCTTTAATTCAATATCTTCAGGCGAAAGGGAATGTGACTTAAACCAAGCGTTAAGAGCTAAATATACAATTACAGTGTGGATAGTTAAAAGAAGCTGGAACATAAGCCTCTTTTCTTTGTACAGAGAGCAAGCTCACCACAACGACAATTCTAAGTAATTTTTGGACATAAACGTTTTTAAATGGCAGCGTACGCTGATCGCTGCCATTTAAGTATGAAACTTTATTCTACTCACACAACCACGTCTACCAGATTAACTGCACTCATCACCACATCTTGGAGCTGGGATGGACTGTAGTGGTACGCTTACTTTGGAGAGCACAGCCACTACAGGTGTTGTTTCCTATTACGATGGTAAAAATAGAAGTAATACTTTCGCTGCAATATCTTGGGACACAGCTAGGGGGCGTCTGCAGGCCATTCACAGTCGTCCCCCTGTTCAGCATTCGCCAGCGCCTTTATATCATTCAAAGCAAGCAATAACATTCGGATGCCCAGTTCAGCTAGCGGTGGCGGTTCATGCAAATGGCAACCGAAAACGGGCAATCAAAATGGAGTGGGGGTTCAGACTTCCACGGTGAGAGCGAACATCACCGATGCGAAAATAACTAAGCTAGAAGTGTATCGCTGACTACTCACCGCCCTTCAGGGCGGTGCTTCTAAATCACAGAGAACGCGAGCTTCAGCTTGAGGTTAGTGATCCATGTGTTGAACTCAATTTAGGATTTATTCCTGAACCCTGAACTCACATGACCTTCCGCCAAGTTGATGATGTGATTCGAGGTTTTGTTTTTTCTGCTGTTGCCAAAGTTACACTCAAACAACAGCTTCTGTCGAACCCTTCCGTCACAACACCTTAATGCGAAGCAAGCTCCAGAAAGAATTTAGGGTTAGTCTGAATGGTCGCCAACACCTTTGCCGCTAATCCGGTTGGATTACGCCTACCTGTTTCCCAGCTTTTAATGGTATCAAGGCTAGTACCAAGTACCTTCGCCATTTCATCCTGCGTCACATTAAGCTGGGAACGAATAGCCTTAACATCAGCCAGTTCGTAACGCACAACACGAGCAGGCTCTTTAACGCTATTTTTGATCTCGACAGCTTCTTCAAGTGACGCTTTCAGCTCTTCAAAAAAATTCATACTATACCTCGCCTTTCAGTAATTTCGTCAGCTTCTTCAGGTCAGCTTTTTCAGCATCCGTCAGGCTGTCTTTCGTGCTTTTCGGGTAGGCCATAACCAAATATATAATCTCGTCAGTAGCTAGAAAGTAAATGACCCGTGCACTGCCACTTTTCCCTTGTATACCAGTCGCCATTCTTATCTTTCTCAATCCGCCAGTATGCCTTATGAGATCGCCTTTATCCGGTGATTCAATCAGCGTTTTCTGGAGTTCTTTGAGCTCGTCATCCGTAGCGATCTGCTTTATCTGACGAGTAAATATTGGTGTCTCAATAAACTCTATTGCATGGGGCACTGTGTAGTTCCATTTGCATTGAATGAGTACATTGTACACCATGTTAAAACAACAAAAAAATGTTATCTCTAAGTCGAGTTAATAAAAAACCGCCATGAATCGCCACTACTTCACTAGACGACTTTCGTATTGCTTGTGAATAGCTTGATTAGCCTTACCATAGTTAACATTCAAGAGAAAAACGGGAGTATACCCTGACTCAATTTGACCTATACCGACTATTGGCCGCTTACATAATAGCTCATGTAAATTGTGGATTTATTGAATATGGATAAGATCAAAGATCATTTCAATAATGGACTATGATGCAGATTTTAGTTATTTTATTCCATATTAATCAATAATTTAATCAATTAATAAGGAGTGCCACATTGAAAGCATGGAAAGTCATGTTCTCACTATCTGTATTGTTGCTTGCTGGATGTGCTAACCCACCTGAAGTCGTCGAACCTATCGCATACAACGCTAAGCATAGTGAAGCATTAAATATAGCCAATCAAACATTTCTTACCAAGTCATACAAACACGGATTCAAAACGGTAAAAAGCCCGCTTAAAGACTTTACTCAAGAAGAAATTGCAGAAGCAAAAACTGCGTTGACTAAATCTTCAGGTGGCGGAGCATCCTTATTTTTTGGAGCGTTGAGCCTGGCGACAGGTAATTTAACTGGTGTGATTGATCTTGCCGGTGGCACTGCAGCCGCTATCGCCAACAGTAATCATGTAGCGTCGTATCCACACTGGATCGTTGCGCTTGATGCGACCCAATTTGAAAATGGTATCGAGGCGAAGAATCATGCGAGTGAAATAATACAAAATACAGCTAAGACTCTGTTAGAAGAAAAAGGCAACACCTTCAAAAAAGTAGTGCTTAGGGAAGAAGGGAAAGCAACACTTACGGGCGCGAAACTCCATGAATCAACAGCATACACTTTGAATGATGATTTACGCCTGTTCGGCTTTTACCATAATGATTACTATCGTGAAAAAGGTGAGTTTGAGTTAGGACGTACCAATTTGGTCCCTTATGAACAACAATATGTGACTGTCAGAGAATCTCGGGTAGATGGGGATATTGGGGGATTCAAAAGTTTCCTTGATGGTGTTGTAATTGGTTACGAAGGTATCGAAGGATATGAACAGTACTTATTAGATCTAACTGCGAGACTACCCAAAGGCTACCTTCTCTACCTACCATCGCTTCCTAAAGCAAATGTTGTGACTGTGGAAAAAGTGGAAGATTGGCCTTGCTTTACCTGTAGGAAGACTAGTAGTTACTTCTGGCGAACTAAATTTGTTCCTGCGATCTACTCCGAAGGTAAAAAGTTAGAGTTCATCCAACCATAATATAAGTACAAATTAGCTTTGTCACCGCTCCAGCTTAGTCCGGCGAGCCATAACAAAATACATACCATCGACCACTAGGGCAAATTATATGCCCTAGTGCGCGTTTAAATTGTGTAGTTAACCTGAGATCGGTTTAAGCCATTGCCATCAGGACTTTTTGAGGCGCTTACATTTTATCTTGCTCTGGCCAGCTTAGCCATAAACCCAGAATCCAGTGGCATATCCTGCGGCATAGTAATGATGCCCAACTCGACCGATTGTAGAGCCAAATTATGCTTGTCATTCAATTGGCCTTTATGCGGCCATGCCATCACAATGTTCCAAGCTTCACGCGCTAGAACCAGCATAGGGTTATCCGGTACCTTTTCCAGCTCAAGCGCCTTACGTTCTGCTTTCTCAGCTTTCCCTATATCGGTTTTCCATCGGTAAAGGAACTGTATAGCCATCATCCGCCTCCCCCGCATCAACGGTGCGAAACCAAGATTACCGGTTTCCGCATCAGTATGAAACTCTATCTCCTTGCTGACTTCTGGGCAGTCCAGCATTTCTCTGATTGGTTTCTTAATGCAGCGGTCGATAAATACCTTGTTCTGGGTGTAACTACTTTTCAAAAGCTGTCCTTTTTCGTCCAGAAGGCCATAGAGACCGTGTAACGTCTCTATCGACTGGGGATGGAGCGTTCCTTTGTCTTTAAAGCGCGAGAGAAGCGTATAGAGACGTTTTGAGTGCTCAGACTTAAGGCTTCTGAAAGCTTTGTGATTGATCTGCGCATGACCGGCGGAATAATCGATATAAGCATTAATAAGTTCAGAGTTTGGCACAATAGACAACTCTCCTTTCTGATACTTTACCCGTGCAAACAGAGGAATGAAATCAAACTCCTGTTCCTTGTCGTTATTCACTCCAACCTTACGACTGGACAGACGCTCGGCCACCGGACGCAATGTCGGATAGAGCTGTTTGGAGCTTAGTCCAAACCACTCCTTGAGAACATCAGAGCTGAAAGTGTAGCGCGGAGCATAAATATCGCGCTTTTCCAGAAAGTCGATCCAGTGATCTTTGTGAAGACGGGAAAGAAACAGCGCCATCATGTCGTGTTCACGCGCTGATAGGCCCAGTTGACTGAACACTAGTTCGTGGCTTTTCTTGAAAAACTGCTGAGGCAATTCGTTCGGGTTTTCGGTCGTAACCTGATAACGTTTATCAGAAGTATTGGTCATTATCGCTGTGCCTATGGTCACATATTTTTAGTCTACGGGGTTAGATTACTAAAAACATGTGACCATTTACCAGTAAATATACAATGGACACTAAATTTATGTAGCCATGTGGGCAAGTTCATGACAAATACTAAAAATATGTGACCGTCAGACTAAAAAAAAGATCAATCAAACTAAAATAATGTGACCTTGGACTAATTTAATGTGACCTCAAAAGGAGATTAAACTAAAAAAATGTAACCACAGCACTAAAATTAAGTGACTGTTAGGCCACTAACCTTATGATATTAATGGGTTTATTCACACCTATAGATCTTTATAGATCCTTTATAAAGATCTTATAGATCTATTATATAGGATTATATAGCCTGTGGATTGTGGATAACTCGTTGAGTTAACACACAAATCCACAGTTGCAAGTAAATATCATATTTCTTCATATTTTTTTAAGAAGATTAAAGATCTTTTATCAGCAGTGTGGTTAAACCTAGAAAACGTGCGACCGAAGTTACGTTTGAACTCAATGAACCTCATCGAGCGTGGTTCGAGTTTCAGTGTCAGCTCGACTACAAGAGTGCTAGATAATTGTCGCTTAATAGCGAAATTGCTAATTAAATCTGAGTGTCGATATAAACGCTCTGTAATGCGCGCTAAGGGTGTTATTTTTAATTCGCAATACAGTCTCGTAGCTATTCATTTAATTCACGCTCTGCGCTCATTTAGGGGCCTTTATGAGTGCTGGGCAGATGCCTGCACCAATCTCTTTTAAAAAATCAGCAACATCCAATAGTTGGTACATCAAATCCGGCGCGAGCGAACGAATAGCATCAAAATCTACCGTAGATTTCACCGGAGTGACAACGATTCCCGCTCTAACTTACCCATTGCGCCGTAAAGCCCATCATTCATAGCTGGGATATAAGGCGCAATGGGTAAATTCGCTTGGCTATCGGAGAGCTTTTTTAAAGTGCCCATCTTGTTTTTTATTCGTTCAATTTCGGTATCTTGTACTTCATTGATTTGAGCCAGCTCCATGCGGAGCTTTTCCAGCTCGTCACGATCCCCTTTGTGATCATTTATCACTTTGTTTAACGTGGATTGAATTGCAGCAATACGTTGCTCGCGTTCTTTTGAGTTGGCGTAAAACGCTTCAACCTCTGCGCGCAGTTCGTTCTTAAGTTGTTCTATGGTCGTTTTCATGAGTTCATTCTGCTCGTTTAGCGCCCGGTACTGCTCTGGTAGGCTGGCCAAATTCAACATATCCCCTTTTAATTTGTCGATCTCCATGTTTAATCTAAGCAGTTGCTGGTCGGAGATCGAAGACGTTCCATTGTCGCTGTTTGTGAAATCCAGATAACTCGTTTTATCTGATTGGATTAGATAAAGTGTCACCCCCGCCCCTGAGGCAATAAGAGTGACTAGTCCAGCCCATAAAGCTATTTTTGATGTTAGTCCGCGGCGTTTCTTTTCTTTGTTGTTCGATATTAATTGATCGTCATCGTCAACATCGTCGGTGATTGTAAGTTTTATTTCCGGTTCGTCATCGACGTTTATGTCACTAACTGTTAACTCTATTCCATCTTTAGCTTCCGCCGCTGCCGTTTCTGACTCATTCGGGGGCGTGGTTTTATCCACGGGTGTGGGGTGATTTGATTGGCTTGAGTGAATGGGTTCTTTTTCGCGACTCATTATTTGTTTTCCTTCGCTTTGATTTGAACCGTTCTTGAGATTTCATTGACCTCAACATCAAACCCAACACCAACCAATGTCTGTACAACCTGAAGAGTGTTTGCTGTCGTAAAAGTCCGGTTCGTTAACGGCAGTTTCATTGAGTAGAGTGAGAGTGTTTCTGTGTCGGTTTCTCTTAATGCACTCAGTCGGTAACCAGAAAGAGAAAGGATATAGTTTAAGCCTTGGCCGATGTATTTTATTGATGCTGGCATTTCAAGTGATCGCACTTCTAGTAGCGGGTATTTTTGCTCTAGATTTGTATCAACTTTTAGCTGCGTGTAGCCACCGGTTTGGACGTATAGTTTTTTTGATACATCCGTTGTAGCCGGTTCGCTAGCATTGGCGTTTATAGCAATCGCCAATGACGTGATAGTCGCAAGGATCTGAGATGTTGTTTTCGGTGCGCGCATTAGTATTCCTCCGCATTTACTTATCAACTAAACGTCAGCGCGCCAAAAGTGTCGCTTTTGCAGTCCCGCATTTTTGGCAGGAAAAGCCTAAAAAGCTATTTATGTTTTATGTGGCCCATCACCGAGGTGAGGTCGCCCCATAAATAGCTTATCTTTATATATTTATATATAGTGAAAACACCCACCCAAAATGAACACCCCCCCCCACATCAAATGTGGGGAGTTACCCACATTGAATATGGGGAGCTTTCAGGTCAAATGTGGGGAGTTACCCACATTGAATATGGGGAGCTTTCAGGTCGAATGTGGGGAGTTACCCACATCGAATATGGGGAGCTTTCAGGTCGAATGTGGGGAGTTACCCACATCGAATATGGGGAGTTCCAGGTCGAATGTGGGGAGTTACCCACATCGAATATGGGGAGTTCCAGGTCGAATGTGGGGAGTTACCCACATCGAACGTGGGGAGTTCCAGGTCAAATGTGGGGAGTTACCCACATCGAATATGGGGAGCTTTCAGGTCGAATGTGGGGAGTTACCCAGATCAGACATGGGGAGTTTTCAGGTTGAATGCAGGGTGCTTTCTGGGTTAAATCTAGTCGCTGGTGAAGGTAAGTTTCTGGGTCTTACTTGGCTTTTTGAGTAGTGGTGAGAGTATGAAAATGCCACCTAATAGGTGGCATTTTTTAGATGTACGGTAAGGTTAGCTTAACCATACAGCTCAAGGATTTTAGCGTGCGTAGTTTTGTCCAGCACGTTCCCTTTTCTGGTTTAAATGTTCGGTGCGCTATCCGCCCGAACGTCAAGCAATAATACCTCTTTGGTTAAGTTGATTTCTGAATTCAGTTCAAACGTTTTTGTGACTCTTTGTGTGTTATGAGCCATATCATCACGCGTGATTGCTGAGCTCTTCCAGAGGTTCACCATCTGCAGAGTTTGACGATATTGTTTGCGTAAGCTGGCTCTTTTATCCGCGATGTCACGAGCAGGAAGAATGGCTATTTATCGCAAAGATGAAGATTAAAGAGCACTGTATCGAGCTCCTTAAGAGCCCATAAAATGTCATACGCGAGCCGGTTTTGAAACACGATTTTGTAGGTTGCAACGTGCATGTTGTCATTCAAATGCAGTGATGAATTGATGCTTGATAATTTCGATTCTAAAGCAGATTTCAGTTGTTAGCTGCGAACGGCTTTACTACTTTTTTACCATCATTTCATGACTAATTTCTGCTTTTAAAATCTCTTCAGAATACATTTTTTTGAAGCGAACATTTTCGGCTTCAATCTCTTTTAGACGAGCTATCAATCATGCATTCATGCCACCGAATCGGTGCTTTTCAAGGTGGCTGTCAAATATTAAGCAGCATTCATTTTATGAAAAATTCCACTTTTAGCGTCAATTAATTTAAGGGGTGATTACCCATAGTTATAGATTGAAAGATAAACGACATTCAGGAGCAATACCTGAGTAAAAGGGTGGATCAATTTTGATTGATCGCTTTTAAGCTAAAAGTGGATCAGTTTTCGGTGATCGTTGACAGTTGTCACGGATTATTTTCGTTGCTTTATTGTTTTGGTGGGGATGTAGGGCGTTGTACTCCAATCATTGTGGGACCTGAGTGTCGATTATTTCTTTTGATGGGATTGTGACGGAAATTTCTAGATGATTGTGGGATTTGGTCAGTTTGAAGCGCTTGAGGGCTGATGAACTTTTACATGTGAAAGCCCATGGGGTAGCACGCGGTGGGCTGTGAGCAAGAGCGCTTTTGGGTTGCTTTTCGATGCGCCAGTTGAGTCGAAATCTCAAAGTGACTCTTCGATGGTGTTTTGGCAGTATAAATGACAGACTTGAGAACGATGGTACCGACATTGATATCGGTACCATAGCTGGTTCAACTTAGCAAAAACGCCGTAAACCCTCGCCCAATGCGGGCGGGGATATAAGATGCCTCAAATCTTGTCTACGTCTAGACCAGCGTGTTTTAATCGGCTGGTAAGGTTTCTCATTTTGCTAAATTCTGTGCCGTAGCTGGGCTTTAAGCCGACCTCTTCGCAAAACTCTTTCGCCGTAATGTCTTGAAGCTCGTCAGCGTACTTGATCATTTGCAGGTGTAACTCAGCCATGTACTGGTTGCGTGGAGCTCCACTTAATGTCTGACGTATCGCCAGAAAAATCTGCTTTTTCATTCCTATTTCTCAGCTTTTACCTGAACTGATAGCTAACTTAGCTAATTTGTGCTTGATTTTATGTTTTTGCTCTTGTGAACTGGAACAATTAATCATCAAAACTTGTTTCTCGGCAGTTGTGCAACTCTATATCAAAGAGTCAACTCTATATAGCCAAGCCGGAGTAAAAGGAGATTCAATGACCGATAACATCCCACAAGCCCCTCAAGGTGAGTTTGTTCTTTTCACCAGTGCTGACGGTCAAACCCGCGTTGAGTGTCGTTTTGAGTCTGACACCTTGTGGCTTTCACAAGCTGCGATGGCTGAGCTTTATGATAAAGACGTTCGCACAATCAATGAGCATCTAATCAATATCTACAACGAGGGTGAGCTTGTACAAAACGCAACCATCCGGAAATTCCGGATAGTTCGATTGGAAGGTATTCGCCAAGTATCTCGCGAGATCGACCACTATAATCTCGATGCCATTCTGTCTGTTGGTTACAGAGTTCGTTCGCAGCGTGGAACACAGTTCCGCCAATGGGCAACGCAAGTCCTGAAAGAATACCTGATTAAGGGATTTGCCATGGATGACGAGCGCCTCAAAAATCCCCCCGTTGGACACTCTGCGGTGCCTGACTACTTTGACGAGATGCTGGAACGCATTCGTGATATCCGCGCTAGTGAGCGTCGCGTTTATCTGCGAGTGAAAGAAATCTTTACCATGGCTGCCGATTACGAGCCATCTAACCAAGAGACTAACCGCTTCTTCCAAACCATTCAGAACAAGCTGCATTATGCTTGTACGCATATGACTGCTGCTGAGCTTATTGCCAGCCGTGTGGATGCCAGTAAGCCGGATATGGGCTTAACCAGCTATAAAGGCGATGAAGTTCGCAAGACTGACGTTATTGTTGCCAAGAACTATTTGCGTGAAGACGAAATCAAAGAGCTTAATCGCATTGTCAATATGTGGCTCGACTTTGCCGAAGATCAAGCGCTGCGTCGCAAACAAGTGTTCTTACAAGATTGGGCCGATAAGCTTGACCAGTTTTTAAGTTTTAATGATAGAGACGTATTAAGCGGAGCGGGAAAAATCTCCAAGAAAGACGCAGATGATAAGGCGAAACTGGAATTTGACCGCTTTGCCCAGCAACGCCGCCGTTTAAAAGAAGCCGAAGGCACACTTGCTAATATTTCAGCCCTCAAGGCAATACTCAAAAAAGACAAATAGCGCGAGTGACTTCTCCCCGCCCTTATCGGGCGAGGCTTCTTGTTTCGCTGGCTGCAACTCGTTCGTGACGAGGTTTACGCAAGCCTCCACAAGCAGTAACAGCGAGTCCCGCCGCTTTTAATTCCAAAATACCTTTATCGCGGATATTAAGAGCGGCATTTATATCCCGATCTATATCCGATGTTCCGCAAGACGGGCCGAACCGATAACGGCATTTCTTCAACTTTGTCACCGCAGCAATGACACGTTTTAGAGCTGGCGAACCACTGATCCAATTTGACCAAATGCTTCCCTTGCCCTTTCGCTTTGTACTCCAGCTTCACCACAAAACCATGCCATGAAGCATCTGGAAATTCCAGAACTGTCCTACGGCGATATCGATAATGAAAACTTGCTGATTCAAGGGGATAACCTTGAAGCCCGTTAAAGCTTTGATTCGGTAATATCCCCTTAAGTTAATTGGCCACAAAAGACAGCTTTATAAAAGCTTTCTTCAAGCCAGCGTCCACAGAGATCCATCGAGCAGCGCAGTCTCTCCATGCGCAGAATACAGTGATAACTGACGATTTCCAGGCTGTGGATAAATGCGGCTAGACAAAGTCGCATACCCGTCGTTAACAAAGACTTCTACCGAAGAAAGGTCTAAAAAGATCCGAAGCGTCAGGTGTGCTTCGTCAGGTAGGGCTATACTACGATAACCATCTAGTCCTTCATCTGCGTAGTAACGCCAGAGTACCAACCGACCGGCTTGGTTATCCACATACAACCTGAGCCCCTCACCTAAACGGATTCCATAGTGTTCGGCTTGACTGTCACCGGCATGCCATGTCAATTCTAACTCTACAGCCTTCGCGTCTTCAGCGAGCAATTGTGTGCCGCAAAACTTATCAAATTGCAAGGGTTGGCGCTCCTGACGTAAGGATTTAACCTCTTGAATCGGACGCTGACACAAACGGCCATTGCGTTCATAAAGCTCTCTCGGTAGGGTTAGGCAGCCAGCCCACGCTTCACGCTTGGTTGGCATAGGGGAATCCCACATATTCATCCAAGCCATTATAATACGCCTCCCGTCATCAGCGACAAAAGATTGCGGGGCATAGAAATCATGACCGTGATCTAATTCTTCGAATTCACCAGCCAAGGCAAACGAAGAACCTGGCCGCCAGTGGCCAGGCAACACACCACTCTGAAAACGGTTACGAAAATGGAATCCTTTCTCTTTCATACCTTGTGGCGAAAACATTAGCCAGTGGTAATCGCCACAGTGGAAAAAATCCGGACATTCCCACATATAGCTTGTTCCATAGGTCGAGTGTGCGAGCACCCTCTCCAGACGCCACTCCCGTAGTGACGTGCCGCGATACAGTAGCACCTGACCTATATCAGAAGCATCTCGAGCACCAATAACCATCCACCAAAATCCATTTTCCCGCCAGATTTTAGGGTCTCGAAAATGCATAATACCTTCTGGTGGGGTTAGCACGCATCCCTGCTTCTCAAAATTAATACCGTCACGGCTCGTTGCTAAACACTGTACTTCACGGATAATACTGTTCTCCCCCATATCTTCTAAACAGATATGGCCGGTGTAGACTAGAGACAGCACTCCATCATCGTTCACAGCACAACCGGAAAAACAACCATCTCGGTCATGTTCATCTCCTGGAGCTAGTGCAATCGGCTCGTGTTGCCAATGCAACATATCAATACTGGTAGCATGTCCCCAGTGTATAGAACCTTGATGCTCGCTTGCTGGGTGGTGTTGAAAAAATGCGTGATAGCGACCACCAAAATAAATAAGCCCGTTCGGATCATTCATCCATCCTGCAGGTGGAGCCAAATGGAATGATGGATACCAAGTCACACCACGACGGCTAAGAAGAGTATCAAGAGCTGAGTGCGCAGCGGCAATACGTTGTTTCATGCGCGGGCCACCTTTGCTATTGCAGTTTTTGTTGATGAAGTTGCAGAGTTACGGGGCTTACTCAGGGTAAACACTGAGATTAAGGTAACTGCACAGACGATCCCCCCCAGAACAAGATAGGTGCTCTGAAATCCCATGCGATCGTATAAGTGGCCGGCAAAGATAGAGAGAAATATCGCTGCCAGTTGTTTAGAGAACTGAAATCCGATCAGATAAATGGATGCTGATAGCCGAGTATCAAATACACCAGAGATGTACTTGAATGCACCGACCAACAGAAATGGTACCTCTAGGGCATGCAGCATTTTTAATATCACCACTTCCGTTGCTGTGGTAGCAAAGGCCGATCCAGTGATGCGGATAGCCATAATCAGTCCTGCAACAAGCAGCGTGTTTTTAGCTCCGATACGGTTAATGATCCAAGGAGAACAGAACATAATAATGGCATTGCAAATCTCGCCAGCAGTAGTGGCAAAACCAAATGCTCGAATTCCCGCCTCCGGCGTATCAAAAAATGAGCGGAAGAATGTCGCAAACTGCTGGTCAAACACATCATAAATGCAGGCCACACCAATCATGTAAAGCATAAACATCCACATCTGACGCATTCGAAATAAATTCAATACCATTTTGCCAGAAATTATGGGGGAGTTAGCTCCTAACGCATTCATGACTAGCGCAGTTTGACTCGTTCCTGGGCGAGCTAACGCCAATAAAAGGACCAGCAATAAAGCGCAGAAGGAGCCCATCCAGAACACTAGGGACGGATCGATGTTGAAGAGCAGTCCTGCTGTGGTGGCACAGAGTGCCCATCCTAGGCAACCGAACATTCTTGCCTTCCCGTATTCAAATCCGCTGTTACGGCTGACACGTTCAATATACGCTTCAATGGCACCAGCACCCGCTGAAAAAACAAAGCCGATATAAAATCCGCCACTCAACGCTCCAGCCCAAATGTTAAAACGCAAGAGCGGTGCAAAAACGTACAGAAAAAAAGGAGCAAACAGTACTAACAGCAGGCTGATGATCCACATAAGGTGTTTTTTTAAGCCAAGACGATCTGAAATTATACCTAGCAGCGGCTGGAAGCTGATAGCAAACAGTGATAGGCATGAAAAAACAATCCCAGTATCTGTTTTACTCAGCCCAACAACATCAGACAGCCAGACGGGCAAGAAAGGAAAACAGGTTGCCATAATGAAAAAGTAAAGAAAAAAGAACAGACCGAAAATCCAGAAATCGTTTTTTTTATGGGTACTATGGGTTTTCATTATTTTTATCCTCTCGGGACAGAGTTGAGAGGGCCGAAACCGGCCCTGGTCATGTTATACCAAACGCTCAAGAGCAATTAACATGGCGCTTTCCGGATCTAGTATGGGAAGCTGAATGCCCGCCTGAGCCAGCCACTCCCCGCTGAGGTTGGTGTCCAAGCACATCCAGCCTGGTAACTTACGCATGGAATGCCCCCCTTCACCAACCAGTTGAATATCGGGATGATCAGCAACTCTGATCCGATAACGGGCCTGTGCTTCTAGTCCTGGAATACGCAGAGCTCCCGGCAAGGAGTTATCTGACATCGCGAGTTGGCTCACCAGAAAAAGCGCTTCGGCTTGATCTAAGCTAACCACGCCTTGAACTTGCGTTGCTACATCTGGCATATCGACCCGCCACATGGTGCCAGTGTGAATAAGCTTCCGCCATTTTTTGTAGAGCGCTGCATAACGAGAATAACCGGCAGATTCATCTTCACTTGCGGTCACAGGATCCAGTTCCAAGCCCATATGACCAAACAGAGCCGTCAAGCCGCGAAAAGCAATACTGTGCTGCCGGAAGGTGGCATGGCAACGGTGACTACCAATGTGTGCACCCATAACCTCAGGCGGGAAAAAGTAACTCATGCCACGCTGTATGGTGCATCGCTCTAGAGCATCATTGTTATCTGAGGCCCAGAAGCGGTGTGTACGAGTCAATACCTCGAAGTCGATGCGACCACCACCAGAAGCGCAGGATTCAAATTCGACCAAAGGAAACCGTTCGCGTAAGAGATCCAATAACCGATAAAATTGGTAGGTTTGCGCATCTATTGCTGCTCGGCCCTCATGCCCGGCTTGAACGAGCTCACGGTTCATATCCCATTTCACATAGTCAACAGGGTGTTCACCCAGCAGCCATAAAAAACGTTCATAAATATAGGTAAAAGCCTCTGGAATATTCAGGTTGAGAACGTACTGGTGTCTCCCTGTTGGTTGCGTGTAGCCTGGCATTGATAGCACCCAGTCGGGATGCTGGCGAAAGAGATCAGAGTCTGGATTGATCATTTCAGGCTCCAACCAGATACCAAATTCCATGCCGAGAGATTTCACATGGTTAATCACTGGCATAAGTCCGTCTGGATATTTCTGTTCATCAAGATACCAGTCACCTAAGGCTGCATGATCATCCTCACGACCTTTAAACCAGCCATCGTCAATAATAAATCGCTCAACACCAAGTTCTGCTGCACGCGTAGCCATCTGCATGATGTAGTCAGGGTTGTGGTCAAAATAAATACCCTCCCAAGTATTTAGGTGCACAGGTCTGGGTTTTTGATCTGGGAAGTGAATGACTTCATCACGCAAAAAACGGTGATATTGCTGGCTCATGCCATTAAGACCGTTAGCGGAGTGACAGGCATACAACCAAGGTGTGTAAAGGGTTTCATCCTGCTTAAGCACTTTTTCTCCAGGCATCCACAGAGCTTCCGCCTGCAGATAACGCCGCCCGTCTGTTTTGACCTCACATTTCATGCGGTGGTTGCCGCTCCAGCCCAGATGTGCAGCCCACACCTCGCCTTGTTGTTCAGAGAAACCTGATGTACCCGAAATCAGCGCAGGAAAATGCTCATGAGACGTTCGACCCCGACGATTCTCCAGTACAAAACCATCATGTGTTAGTCGGACACGATGCGGCTGAAATTCACGTATCCAGCGTCCGTGAAAGGCCATCACTTCTCCCGCGCGCTCAGGCACAGGTAAAGTGATCGCGAAACGGGTAACCTGCCAGTCGCCGTCACGGAGATTAGTTAGAGCATGCCGCATTTTCAGTACACCTGAGGATGTCAGCATAAATTCACTTACAATCCGCAGCCCAGCAACGGAGTCCTCACTGGTTAGAGTGAGATTTTCTCCGGTCTGAGCGACCATGACTGTACTGAATACTGGAGAAGAATCGAGCCCGTTGCGGTGTCCCTCGATTCCTGGTGAGCCAAAAAGCCCCAGCCCGTTCTCGGCCATTAGCGTCAATGGTATATCTGTATCTAGACGACCATTCGCAATTGGCCGTTCAAGGCTAATACAATCATTGGGATTAAACTGTTGCAGAGTTGGGCCCCACCAAACTATCTCTGCATATGGATGAGTTTTAATGATCAGATTTGAATGGGGGCAGCTCAGTCGGCGGTATATAGGATCCATAAGGCATCTCCGTTTTCGAGTATGCCCTACTATTGATCCGAAACGTTTCGGGTATCAACCAAAACGTTTCGGATGTGTGATCTGGTTAAAATTAAGGCGAAAATGTCGTTTTTCCGGGATAAAATTCCGGCTGCCAGAGCACTTGCAATGTTTCAGGAGAAGCACCTTTGATGAGTTCATGCACCATGTCAGCAATCTGGCGGCCGACACGACTTCGTGTTGATTGAAGAACTGAAGCTACATCCAATTCAATAATACTGTCTTGCGGTAAGCCATCGTAGACGACGAGAGAGGGGGCATGCTCTCCAGATAAGTGACCAGATAAGAGCAACGATATGGCAGCGCCATCACCACTCAGGTCGCTATCAGTAATAATGGCTGTCGGTGGAAATGGGAGTGACATTAATGTGTTCACCGTTTGGTAACCAGCGCGGCGAGTAGGAGAGATTAAACGCAACCAAGTATCCGGTAGATTATGTTGACTTAGGGCATCACGCCATCCTTGGCGTCGAGCCATAACATAGGCATGAGAACTATCCTCACTAAGTAATGCAATTCGCTGATGGCCAAGTGCAATCAGATGCTGCGTGGCCAGCCATGTTCCTGCGTGATTATCAAAGTCAAACCAGGCACAAGGAAGACCAGACAGCACCTGACCAAGAGCTAGAAACGGTATTCCAGCCTCAAGAAGCTGTATTAAGCGCGGATCGTTATCCAACGTGTGAGCCACAATAAGAGCATCTACCCGACGGCTTTTGACCAAGCGCATATAGCTGTGACTGTCGGCCCCCTCATCATCAGCTATCAGCAATAAATCAATGTCATGACTGGCCAGCTCACGACTTATACAACTAACCATATCCATAAACACACTGCTGTTAAATGGTACGGTATGCTCAGGAAATACTAAGCCAACTGCATCGATTTTACCGGTTTTGAGACGTCTTGCTTGTGTATTTGGGCGGTAGCCGCGACGCTGTGCCTCTATTTCCACACGCATACGGGTCTCTGGTGAGACATCAGAAAATCCACCCAGTGCTCGGCTGACAGTGGTGACAGAAATACCAAGTTCTGCTGCTATAGCCTTAAGTGACATTATTTTCTCCTGTTATTAACTGTTCGCCAGTAAAAATTTCAATGCGGACTATAAACACTCCTTAAAGATAGGTCTAAGCCTATTGCTTAACTAATGGGTGTCCGTATTAATTGGGGGCTATTGTAATCAATCGGTTTATACGCTTGGTTTTTGGAGACATGCTTGACGCATGGTCTCAATTGCTGTGAGTTCACCGTGGATACCTACGATGACAATGTCACCGTGTTCGGCTTGGACGGAGAGATCAACCACCAAAACGTCATCTGGATGAATCCCAGCATACCAGAAGCACCTCTTTATTTTTCGTCACCACGGTCGTTCGAAACGGAAGCGTTCCGCGGACCAATCATCTGGAACATTACTTTCGTCAAACTGAAATCGACCTCTGCATGCTTTTCCCTCCAACCATACAGAGTAGACAGGCTGATACCTTCTCTCTGTGAAAACTGACGCAATAATAAACCGCTTTTCATCAACTTAATAACGACTGATTTTTTATGTGCTTCAGGATACTGTCTCACTTAAACCTAACTTCCGCCTCCTGTCCAATAGTACGAAAAAATGAGGCGACAACTATCCTGACACTGGGGGGATCTGAGGCCATGGAATGTCGACCTGAACCACGTGGAATAAGGTGTCACTGGTTTACTTACCGCTTACGCGAAAGCTGAGCCAGATATCGATGCACTCCTACCTTGGAACTTCAAACACGAACAATATCGCCCCGTGGGATTATGGGGCGTATACGATTAGTCTAATCAGATTTTTTATTATACTTCATTTTTTGATATACACCTTTAAAATTAAAGGATATGCTTTTTACAAACCCATTGTGGAGTTAGAGATGGACACCAAACAGACAACAGCTGTATTTCAAGAGCTTAAGAAGGGAGCTGATGGGTATATCAAACGCCGAAATCAGCGTTTGTTGGCCAATCATCGTAAAGAGTTACGCAACTTTACTCGTGCAGAAGCAACTAGTTATCTAGATATCGATGCAAAAACACTCGACAAATATGTTGCTAATGCGGGTATTGACCCTCGCCGTCATCAGGATTCTCAGTGGTCGATTAATATTGAAGAAATGTATAGTGTACGTGATTTGCTACCCACGGCTCTTCGTAAAGAAACAAAATTTGTTCGCAATAATCGTCAAAAAATGCAAGTTATTGTAATTCAGAACCAGAAAGGTGGTGTAGGTAAGACAGTTTCAGCCGCAACTATTGCCTCTGGGCTCGCCACTGAATTTCATCAAGAGTATCGGGTTGGACTTATTGATATGGATGGCCAAGCCACTCTGTCAATGTATTACGCACCAGAAGCTGAGCAGGAAGGTTGTTTGTCTGTTGGTGATTTAATGATGCGTAACTTCGACTTGGAAGACGGTGAGACATTTGCAGAAGTGGTATCAGATTCTTTTTTAAATACTACAATACCAAACTTGCGTATCTTACCTGCCTCACAAACAGATCGAGCGATTGAGGGCTGGTTTCATGAGCAGGTGTTTGGTCATCAACTTCCATTTCCCTATTCTATTCTGAATGAAATTATCGACGCTGTGCGTGATGAATTTGATATCATCTTAATTGATACCCCCCCATCTCTAGGCTATGCCACCTATAATGCCTATTTTGCCGCATCAAGTGTTGTTTTCCCTCTTTCTATCACTGAAAACGATATTGATGCGACCTGCTCTTATTTTAGCTATATCCCCCAAGTTTGGGCTTTGTTGGCCAATGCAAACCACCCTGGCTATGATTTTATGAAAATATTGCTTACTAATCATAGGGATGGTTCGACTACGACCGAGCTGATGAATAGCCTGTATGACCATTTTGCTTCTTATCTTTACTCAAAAGAGTTTAAGCATAGTGAGGCAATTCGTCAGGCTTCTTCTCTTCTGTCAACGGTATTCGATATGTCGAAGAGTGAGTACCCCAAAAGCAAAGGTACTTTTCAAAGTGCGCAGCAAAATGGTTACGAAGTCACGAGCCAAATTTTGCGCGATATTGTTAATGTTTGGCGAGAGGATCAACAATAATGGCAAAAAAACGTGGTGGTAGCCCACTAGGGAATGCTCCTGGTTCGCAACAAGCGCTGGTTTCAGCAGCTAAAGCTAATATTGAAAGTTTAACTCGGCAACTGTCGCATGAGCTTAATAATGCTGGAGAAAGTGTTTCGCAGTATCTACAACAAACTTTTGGGATTACGTCTGTAGGTAATAGCGTTGTGTGGCAACTTCAGTCAGGAGCTGAGGCTACATTTAATGAAGTCACATTGTCATATGATCAATTACGCGATAATACAGATGTGACGTTTGAAGTTAATGGACGTGATCAATCTCGTTTAACCAAAGAGTCGTTGTCTGATTTAGAATCGCTCGAGTTTCAGCAGTTTTATCCAGCGGTAGGCCGTGAGCAGAATGGAAAAATCGATGTATTAGACGGGTCACGTCGACGTGCTTGGGTTTTATTACAAGAGGGTAAAATTAAAGAATTTCGTATTCTAGTTACCCAAGATGAGTTGTCTTATTCAGATGCGAAGGCATTAGCTAAACAGCTGCAAACAGCAAAAGAACACAACCAGCGTGAAATCGGTTTGCAGTGCAAGGCAATTATAAATAGCGGGCAATATACTCAAGAAGATGTGGCAAAAATCATGTCGATGAGTCGCCCAGCTGTAAGTAAAGCATTGAAAGCAGCAAGTATTGATGAGCAACTAATTTCGCTATTTCCTGTTGTCAATCTTCTATCTCATAGCGACTATACCTTGCTAGATAGTGTTATGAAATTATTCGCCAGTGACCAAGCTCTACTTGCCAAATTTGTAGAAAAAGTCCATCAAAAAGTTGTCAATGTTCAGGCTGAACAAACACAAGATGATGCAAAGTTAGCCACTATTTCTGCTATTAAAGCAGAGCTTAAAATTACAGAATTTAAGAAAGAAAAAGAGCACCATGCAGTAATGCCTCTCGCTCAATTCAACAGTCAAGGAGTCTTTGCGCGTAAGAGAGTTAAAGGTCGTAATTTCTCGTATGAGTTTGGTCGTTTACCAAAGGATGTTCAACAGGAACTAGATCAAGCGATTGCCACTGTGCTTGAGAGATACCAAGAAGATTGATTTTGCAGTGACTTATCACTGCTATAATAGGGCGATACTTCTTATTTGGTCAGCCGTTGCTCGATAGTATCGAGACTTATGCAGCATCCACAGTCAACACGCACCTTACAAGGCAAAGTGAAAGCTCTACTTTGTTTGTATTGCTAGCTGTGTGGCTTTCTACCATACACGAGCTAGCCCGACCTTGATGACAATTAATTTAAGGGGGAATCAGTGGACAATAGTAACTGGGATGATTTGAAGTTTTTCTTAGTTCTTTATGAGTCGGGCAAGGTAAGTACAGCAGCTAATAGATTGAATGTAAATTACGCGACAGTTTCGAGGCGTATAGATCGATTGGAAGATTCTTTAAAACTTAAATTATTTAACCGGACAGGAGATGGATTTAATTCAACGATTCTATGGTTCAGTTTTTGGCAGAACACTTTGTCATCGAAAACCTTCGCAACTGGGTTTATACCCGTTACGCTGAATACACTAACGATGCCTCTTGGCTTGAGTTCCGTAAATAATCCATACATTTACATTTGGAGTAACTATGACTACTGACACTACCGCTTCCACTCTTGACCCGTTTATTTTTGACCTTGAGGACTATATCGAGGATGTTTCCAATTGCCTCTTTGTTAATTCGCTTGCTTGCTATCTCCATGAGAAGTTTCGTGATGTTGCGGTTCCCATTTCTGATGGCCACGAAATTGAACTGGGCTGTTACTCTTGCTCTGAATCCGCTCGTTGTATGAGTTGCTTGCTTGTTGATAAGCATGTCTATCTTGCTGAGCGTCTTCGTCTTCTCGCTGAGGCTGAGGCTCATCACGCTGCTACTTTTGCTATTGTTGAGCATTGTCGCTTTGCTCGGTCTTTGAAGACCGACCTAATGCTTGCTGCTATGGGGTTCCACTCATGAATTCTCGGGCTTACTTTGGTGCGCTTTACTTTTTGTTTTCCATGCTGGTCTTTAAGCTTTTTTGTCTAGCTCTGTCAGTTGGTCTTTTCTCGCACCCTTGATTGGTACTTGTTCACACATTGCCGATCCTTTGGGTTCTGCTTTTACCTGTCGCTTTTTACTACATGTGGTAATTTATGATTCGCAGAGTTGACCGTTACGGTCTTAACAAAACCCCCAAACTACCTGAACCTGCTCTTGGCTCTCGTCATTGCAGTTCTTCACCTGCTGTTCCTAACTATTCAGCGGGTTTCCCTAAAAAACGCAAATAAGGATTTGTCTATGTCTGCTCTTAAAGTTCGCCCTATGGCTGGGGCTTTTACCTCACGTGCGTATTTCGGTGATTGCGATCGCTCGTTTCCCCCCGTGTCAGCATAGTTGTCGCCTTAGAATTTAATTCAGTTTGGAGATAAATATGCCTAAACCGTCAATTGACCTAGAGGTCCAAGAACAAGGTCGAACCCATACAACTACTCCTTGCGAAGAGTGGCTAAAAATAGTCAGCCAACAGCTACCTGTTTTATCTCAAGGCCATAAAGAAGGCTGAGGTCCATTAAGTAACTACTGCTTTTATAAATGTAGCCCCTGTAGTGGTCAACTAAAATTAGCCACGGTTTTAGAGTTTTCCCAATACAATCGTTCTGACTCATTGGGTGTCAAGCCACCGTTATACTGATGGGGCCTGAGCTGGCTATAATATCCAATAATGTAGCGGATGATCTCTTGTTGAGCCTCTGCAAAGCTACGATAACCTACCGTTGGAACCCATTCCGTTTTCAAGCTTCTAAAGAAGCGCTCCATCGGCGCATTATCCCAGCAATTTCCTCGGCGAGATAAACTTTGTTTTATTTGAAAACGCCACAGTAATTGACGGTATTGACGACTCGTATAGTGACTGCCTTGATCACTGTGGAACATGACGCCTTTAGGCTTTCCACGAGACTCATAAGCCATCGAAAGCGCTTTGCCTGTTAATCGTGTATCAGGTGATACTGACATTGCCCAACCAATCACTTTTCGAGCAAAAAGGTCGATGACTACTGCTAAATACATCCAACGATTTCCCGTCCAAATATAGGTCACGTCACCCACCCAGACTTCATTTGGTGCAGTGACAGCAAACTGACGATCTAAGTGATTCGGGATTTCAATATGCTCTTGTGAGGCTTTACGGTAACGATGTTTTGGGACTTGGCAACTCACTAATCCCAGCGTTTTCATCAGCTTTGTTGCTCGGTAACGACTCAGACTCACGCCTTGGTTTGTTACGATATCGGCAATGGTTCTTGCTCCCGCAGAACCATTGCTTGCCGCATAAGCTTCGCTAATCAAACTGCGAAGTTTTACGGTTTCCGCCTTTATTTCTGTTGGCCGTTTCAGCCAATAGTTATAACTGCTTCGATGAACATTGAAGACTTCGCATAATGTTTTTATGCTGTGGCTCTGCTTGAGTTTCTTGATCATCAAGAATTGTTCAGTGAGTCCGACATCAAGAGAGCCGTGGCTTTTTTTAATATTTCATTATGCTCTTCAAGACGAGCGAGCTTCTTTTTTAATTCACGAATTTCAATTTGCTCAGGCGTCATTGGTGACGCTTTAGGTGCTTTGCCTTGGCGCTCTTGTTTTAATTGGCGAACCCACTTATCCATCGTAGATTTACCTACATTCATGGCTTGAGCCGCTTCAGTCACTGAGTAGTTTTGATCGAGCACTAATTGTGCCGCTTCCAGTTTGAATTCGGCACTAAATAGCCGTCTTGTACGTTTTGTCATAATGTCACCTATTAACTTATGAGATGATAATATCACCTCTAATTAAGTGACCAAATTCACCGTACCACTACACCCCCCAATGTAAGAGCTACAACCTATGTGAGAAACGATTGCTCGTAATGCTTGTATCTAGATTCCAGGGCTTACTTCAGCAGGAAATTCCTCGGTATTGTTTCGATAAGACAAATAGTCCCAATGGAATCTAGTCATCCCCTCCAGCATCGCCATGCTAATCTGCTTTTTTTCTTTAACGAGAGCATGAGTAACATTGATACCTGCCCCATCAAGGATTTCCTTGTAGCGATTAATTCTATTCTGAGCAGTTTGAACATCACCGTCATGAGTCAACGCGCCTAATAATTGCACATCATAGTGCTCACCTTCAACAAGCTCACGATTTGGGTTGAGGCGAATGTAAATCCCATATAGATGATCATTAGATTGTTTCGCAGTTGTCTTTAGTTTTTTCTCTGAGCGCTTCAAAAGATCATTAAAAGAGGTTGGCAAAGCAGGCCTATCATAGTGCTCTCCCAGCCAGTTCCTGTAACTTCTTTCTTCTTGGATACCCCAAAAGATACCATCAAGATAGTCGATATCAATCAGGTTTTCTTTGGGAGTAAAGACTTTCTCCAATATGCTAACTCTGAGTGAAAGCTCGTGCAGCTCATCTTCGAGAACTTGAGTTACGTGAGTATCAAGAATTCTAGGATGGGCGTTGTAACTTTTGTGAGGGTCTCTAACTTCGATAACCCTCGCAACAAGCAACTGTACCGAAGGAACCTCATCCCTCGCTATATCACAAGACTGAGAGGCAACGACAAGCACAAAGTGATCGCCTACTAACTCAGCCTTATTGACATCTATGCACGTAGTCTTTTCATTTTCCAATAAAACAACAGCTTGCTCCTTTGGAATAATGCAGCCTTGCAACCAACCTTTGGCCTCTAAAGTACTTCCAAAGTTCATATCACCTACCTAAGCAAAGGGATCATCGATCGCATCAAAATCACTAGTCAACATTAATCCAGAGCCGAAATACAAGACGTCACTAATATCAACATCATCTTGTTGCAACTTATTCAAGACCTGGCTCTTATCTTCAATATCCAATGTGGCAATGTCTGGATAACCATTACTTATCCACTCGCTCAAAAGCTTATGTTGAGCTACCAAACGTAACAGTTTTGTTTTGTTTGGTTTAGTGCTGCCCTGCTGCCAATTATGAAGTGTTTTACGAGTTGTTTTTAAAATACTCGCTAATTCTTCATCTGCTAATCCAAGGCTGCTTTTTAACTCGTTCAAGCGTTTAACTAATAGATTCTGCTGAGGTGACTTAATCAAAGTGTCTGTCGAACTAACTTCAACAAGAACATCGTGGAAATCTGTCTTAGTATGGGTCCAATACTTATGCTGTCCTGAGCGATAATTAATAAGATCAAAAATCTCCGTAGCGCTAGGACGTTGATACGTACTATGGGCCGCTGATTGAACGGCATGCTGACCAGAAACTGCTAACTTATTGATTTCAATTGCGTCATAGTCAACGTATACGTGATCTGCTACAACCATATTTCATCCCTTGCATACGGAGTTGTCGCATTCCAAAATGCTTCTCTCGAAGCCTCGTGTAAACCAGACAATGTTTCTAGAATATTATCAACTTCAAAGTCTTTTGGGTTATTTGGATCTTGCCAGAAGTGATCAAAATCTAAAAGAAGTCTCAATTTAGCGGTTTCATCGGCTTTGACTTTCAAGCCTATTGAAATGAGATCTTCAGGTAGGACATTGGGCGTAACTGTCTGAACGGTTCTTATTACAAGGTGTGTTGTTCCTGTTGCAATTAAGTATTCTTGACGCTTAAAGCCTTTTTGACCGATATTGCTAAATGTATCATCAAACAGCAACTGAGGAACGACTAACTCTGATAAGCCAGTATCCCCCCCATCTAACGATGGAATGTTATCGCAATAACGTAGGCCCACCCTAGTGTAAATCGATGGATTAACAATATTTTTCAAGACCTCAACTATCTGTTGAACATCTGCCTGAAACCCATCAAACCGATCGTACTTAGTCGTTGCATAAACAACTCTATTCTGATCAATGTCAACGACGCGTTGACCATCTTTGGACGTAAATAGCCATCTTTCTATGTTTGAAAAGTCTACTTGGTCATTATTAAAGTTCACCGTTTTATCAACTACAGTGTTGAAGTTCGGAAAATCTCCACGAAGTTGATCGTGTAGTTCTGGGATGTATTTCTTCACATTTAGAATTGGTGAGTATCTCACCTCTACGAGAACAAGTTCTAACGGGTGATTGTTCAACTTTTTGTAGTCTGACATGTTGATGCGCCTTTCTGGACTCTTTGAACCAATTATTACACAACTGATTACACATTACTCGCGTTTTCATCTGGTATTAGATACTGATCATAGTTCCACAAAACCATCAACCTTACGAAAACACCCATTAAAAATGGCGAAAAGTAGGGTAATTTGTTCTGGAATAATGGTGTTATTACAATCAAGTTTTAGGAAACACTGTTCCAATATCCGATTTTTCTGGAAAAGGCTCTAATGTTTTTCCCTTTGTACCTTTCCAGTAGGGAAAAAATCAGATCCGTGGCCATCTAACGCTACGGCGTAACACTTTCATTTCTATCTACCACCCGAGCATTTTCTCTTCTTCTTTTTATTTTTGTAAAACGCGTAAATCATAACTTCGGAGAAGTGACATTCTCCGAAGTTATTGCAAAAGCTGTATATTTATACATAATAAAGCCTGTGATCCTTTTGGCTTATCAAGGAAGAGCGTTAATGTCATTACCGATATCGTCACCATTCCACTTACCTGCCTCAGCCGGTGCACCCGATCCCGAAAACGTGCAACGCGCAATCCAACAGGCGATTGAGCTGGGCTGGAGTTATGAAACCATTGCGCAAAACGATCCGTTCCAACGTTGTGCCCAAGCGTTGCTGCGTGAATTTGAGCAAGAGCAAACGATGTTTTCGCCAAGCACACAAAAACGCCTCAAGCAAGCATGGGGGCGCTATGTGTCGTGGTGTGAGCAAATGATGAAGCATGCTTTACCGTCTTCACCCTCGCAGATCCGCGAGTATTTACAGTTTCGCTCGACGTGCTGTCATCGTAATACGCTGAGTGTCGAGCTGTGGGCGATTGGCACGACGCTCATGGCGGCGGGTTGCCCTAACACCACCTTAGATTTACGGGTAAAAAACTCGTTTCGAGGCATCATTAAGCATAAGGTTCGCGTGGAGGATGAGTATATTCGGCAAGCCACCCCATTTCGAGATGCCGATCTGGACCGGTTAATTGCGTTGTACGGCAGTAGCCCATCGGCCTCAACGCTGCGTGATCTGGCCGTTTTGTACGTGGCCTATGAAACCATGATGCGAGTGTCGGAGTTGGTGCGGATCCGACTGGAGCATTTTAAAGTCAAACCCGATGGTAGCGCTTCCCTGCGGATCCCTTTTACCAAAACCAATCAGAGTGGGGACGGCCAGGACTGGACCCATTTAAGTGCGCAGTGCATGTCCTTTGTGCAGGCATACCTAATGGTTACTGGGATCAGCTTTGCTGAGGGAGGCTATCTTTTTCGGGCGATCCACCGAAGCGGCAAGGTGATAGCGCCTAAAGTGAATGAGCAGGACAACTCCGCTTCGCATCAGCCGCTCTCAACGCGCGCTCTTGATCGGATTTTTTTGAAAGCGTGGTTAGATCTTCATCCTCATGTCGATCCGAGTCTGCCTCTCTCTATCATAAAATCCACTCACCGCCCTTTCACTGGACATAGCGCGCGAGTCGGTGCCGCCCAAGATCTGCTAGAGCAAGGTTATGATTCACTTCAGGTTCGTCAGGCTGGACGCTGGCGAAGTGATACGATGGTGCTTCGATATGGACAGCACATTACCATTGAAAATTCAGCGATGGCCAGAAGTCGTAAGGCAAAAAAAGCCAATGTTCAGGCTGAACATTGACAACTTTTTATATGTTATATCACTTAATCCGAGCCACTAACTTTGGACACTTAAGTGACGACTCACCGCCCTATCGGGCGATGCTTATTATTTCGTTAGCCGTTGCTCGATAGTATTGAGACTTACGCAGCTTCCATAAGCAGAAACGACCGTCCAACCGCCTTTAATTCTAGAATGCCTTTATCACGAATATTAAGGGCGGTATTTAAGTCGCGATCAATATCCGTAGTACCGCAAGACGGACAATCCCATTTGCGAACTGATAAGGGCATTTCTTCCATTTTATGACCGCAACAATGGCAAGTTTTAGAACTTGCATACCATTGATCAAGTTTTACGAGGTGCTTGCCTTGTTCTTTAGCTTTGTATTCCAACTTAACGACAAAGCTATGCCATGAGACATCGGCTATCTGCTTTGCCAGTTTGCGGTTTTTCATCATGTTTGCCGATTTCAATGTCTCGACTATCACCGCTTGGTTTTCGTCAACGAGAGTTCGAGAGAGTTTGTGTTGAAAATCAGCACAAGCATTCGAGCTTTTGCACGATTAGCACTGCCTTTTGCTTTTCTGGATAGCTGACGCTGCTTACATCTGAGATTCTTCTCAGCACGTTTTACAAATTTTGGGTTAGCTGTCTTTCTGCCGTTTGACTCAATCGCAAAGTGAGGCAACCCCAGATCGACACCTGTCATCTTTCTTACCGTGTGGAGTAGTACTGAAGCTTCCGTTCCATCATTCACAAGGATTAATGCGTAGAATTTACCTGTTTTACTCAGGCTTACAGTGATGCTTTTAACCACACCCGCAATCTCACGGTGAATATTAGCCTCTACAGGTTTCATTTTCGGTAGTTTGATTGCGCCGTCTAGCACCTTTACGCCCATACAGTGGTAGCTCGACTGCTTGCCATGTCTGCGTTTGAATTGTGGATATTTGGCTTTCAACTTCGAATTGAAGAAGTTATCAAAATCTTGGTGAAGATGAATCACTTCCTTTGTTAAGCTCTTTACTTTTATCTTTCAAATAGTTATGCAGTGTATTTTGTCAAACACTTCAGGTTTGAGTGAAGTTGGTCACTTTTTCTTGTAATTTTTTTCACAATAAAATGAAAACCTATAAAGTTATGAAGTTTGTCACAGTAGATAGTAAGTTCAAGCCTGGATTTATTGTTCTATTTTGTGATGGGCATACTGGTTATATATTGGTTGTTTGACTTTTTTGCGCCATAAATCACTAGGAGTTTAGATTATACGCACTTCACAACCATAGCAAATATCATAAAGTTCATCATGTGACTGATAGGTAAAAACA